>NZ_CP045340.1:0-518670 GCF_009363355.1 Vibrio sp. THAF190c
TTCATCTGATAGAAATAAGGCGCTCCTCTGAACGCCTTATGCAGTTGGTTAATTAAAGAGAGTTTGCCAAAGACTCAAATGCATCCAGCCGAATCTTGGAAGTCTCCCTTGCTGCATTGGAAGCACTGTTGGCAGAAGAGAACGTCGCTATAACAACATTTTTATCTTGGTTGATGTAAAGGAACTGACCAAATACACCTCGGTAGGTCGCGATATTTTTCTCAGAGTCGTGCACCCACAAGAAGTTCTTGTATCCCTCTAGATGAGAGTCATACACTGCGCCCTCTTTCTTTTTGTAGATACTGTTGTTTGTGGCTTTTCTATCTTGCTCATCAACATTAAACGAATCTTTCACCCACTTCTCGGAAAATACTTGCTCGCCGTTGTATTGCCCATTGTTGACCATGGCCAAACCCACACGGGCAAAGTCGCGCAATGTTGTGTTGAATCCACCGGTTGCGATTGGGTTATAGCCGATGTCAGCCATAAAGAAGGCATCATGCTCAGTGCCCAGCTTGTTCCAAATGTTGTCAGCGATGAATTTGTTCAGTGGCTGACCCGATACTCGCGCAATCACCCACCCGATAACATCCACATTTGGGCTGTGATATTCAAAGGTGTTGTTGATTGGTAAATCTTCAGACTGTTCAAACATACCTGCGAAGCTGAGTAAATCTCGCGGCGTGTCATCTTTGGTTGGGTCGATAGCCATCAAGTCATACCCGGGCACAAACCCTAAGCGGCGGAAATATTCATAATGCACCTCGCCTGGTGCGATGTTGACGTAGTCTTCACGGTAGTTGAGCGCAGATGTCATATTCAGAACGGTGCGCAGTGACTGTTCACCAAAGTGAGTGCCGGCAAGCTCGGTTACATATTTGCTCACCTTCTCATTCACATCGACTTTACCTTGCTCTACTAATAAGCCCAGCGCTTGGCCAACAAGAGATTTAGTACTCGACGCCCAAAGGTGTTTGTCTCTATGGCCAAAATCACCAAAGTACTCCTCATGTAGGACTTTGCCATCTTTAATAACGATATACCCATCAGTGAAGTCATTGATCATCGCGTCTCGAAAAGTGTATTCGGTTTCGCCGTACTTAAACTTATGCTCAACAATTTCAGGCCTTAAATTCTGTGGGAGTTCACTAATCGCACCGTCTCGCGGAACCATCACCACCGGGTGAATACCCATATTTTGAAACGACCAATGATTATATGGATGCTCTGTGTAATTGCTCAATGTCACTTGCTCGGCAGGCTTTGCAGGTACTGTCGACATGGGTTTGATTTCTGCAACCGCTCCGATAGAGAAAGTGCTCGCAATAACGGCAGTAAGTAATGATGGTTTCATATTCAAACTCTCCAAGAATAGTCTTTGTGTACGCAGCAAGAATATCGTGATAATTTCGAACATATAAATCCATAATGTACGCCCTAAGCGTACAAAGGTGAGTTCATGATCTCGATTGAGCAAGTTACCTGTTTCACTACTGTTTACGAACTTCAGAGCTATAGCGCGGCGAGCGTTCAACTCAACAAAGCTCGCTCTACAGTGCGTGAGCGTATTAATACATTGGAAGATTTAATGGGGGTTGAGCTTTTCACTATTGAAGGTAAGAAAGCACAGCCTACAAGTATTGCTCATCGGCTTTACCCTCGCGCTCGCTTGCTGGCTCGTCAATCGTTAGAATTTGAAAATATTGCCTTCTCAGCTTACAAAGGCGAATTAAGTCGAATCAGCATCTACCATGACTCTTCAACGCCAGTTCAACTACTCTCACTCATTGATAGTAGCGTTAAACAAAAGCACAACGAGATAGCGATTGATTGGTTGCAGAAGGATCGAAATGAGAGCTTAAAACGTGTCGAACACGGAGACGCATTTATCGCGATCATGCCCGGGCTTGGTAATCTCCACCCTACTTCAGGGGTGGGTAACATCAACTTGGGGACTTGTGAACTGGGTCTGTTTACATCACAAAGCTCCTTTCTACCCGATGGCCCTCTATCGATAGCAGAACTAAGTGTTGAGCTTCAACTTATCACTGAAAATGATCGTTCAAATGGGCTACGGCACACTAACGTTAGTTGTCATAGCGAGATAGTCTCTAGCAAAACACTGCTCATAGAGAAACTAAAACAATCAGGCTGGACAGTATCCACAAAAGCTGACATGCAACCCTACATTGATAAGGGGGAGATCAGACAGCTGAGTATCATTGAGGCACCTGAGTTGATTAGGCAAGATTGCGTTTTGTTTTATAACCTCTCTTCTGAGGCCTCTGAATTAGAGTCAGATATCATCGCTACGATAGCGCAAATCGCGAAGAACTACCTGAAAGGACAAATCATATCGTGAGTAATACACGCAACATTCAGTCAGTAGAGCGAACTTTCTTGATACTTGAGGCTTTATCGCTCAGCTCAACAGAGTTATCCCTTCAAGAGATCAGTGTACGTGTGGGACTTAACAAAACCACAGCGCATGGCTTACTCGCGACACTACACTCGCTCGGTTATGTCACCAAAAGCAAAGCGGGTTACAGTTTAGGTTTACGCTTTAGAGAGCTTTCAAAGCCATTGGAACAGAAAGACGAAGCGATCCGTTCACACTTCTATCCTTTAATTGAGCGTATGGCACAAATGACAGATAACACTGCTTATCTCGCTGTGCAAAGTGGCGCGCAAGAGTATCTGTACATCGATTCCGTTGAAAAGAGCAACCCTTTAACCATTCGCAGTCCCCGTGGTAAACGAGAAGGGCTCATATCATCAGCAATAGGAAAGGTATTCCTAACGTTCGACGAGTCTCTACTTCGTCAGCTAAGACTCAAAGGGCAGATATCGTCACAACTAGAGGCAGAGTTAAAAGAGGTCAAAAAGCGGGGCTTCGCACTCGACTTAGAGCAAGCTGAACCAAATCTGCACTGTCTGGCAATTCCTTTATATCAAGAAGGCGAATTAGTTGCTGTAGCGGGAGTCAGTGGTAACGCTAAGGAACTCAACCTTTCTCGTTTGGAGCACTTCGCCAAGCTGTTTCTAAGTAAATGATCAAGGTAAAGACGGTCTAACTCGTTTACCTCATCCATTCGACATTGTCGAATATACTGCCTTTAGTTATTGCTTTTATGCCTGTTGATATCGAGGTCCAATAAAATAATCGACATCAAAGTAATCAACCGAGGATAAGAAATGTCGACTGTTTTAATTACTGGCGCGAATCGTGGTCTAGGACTGGAATTTGTACAACAGTATCTAAACAAAGGATGGGATGTTATTGCCACCTGTCGTTCACCAGAGAGTGCTAAGACTTTAGTTGAGCTGTCACACACGGCCAACGTTGAACTGATGAAACTCGATGTGACAACAGAAGAAGATATCATTCAGTTGGGTAAATCTCTCGAAGGTAGAGCCATTGACCACTTAATTCTCAATGCTGGCGTATTGGGAGAGAACTGCTCAACACTTGGCGAAATGACACAATCCAAATGGCTAGAAGTGTTGAATGTTAACACCGTCGCCCCTGCACTGATCATTCAAGCATTGAGAAACAATGTCGCTTCAAGCGAGCTAAAAACCATCGTAGGAATTTCCAGCCGAGTGGCCAGTATTGGCGACAACGGTTCTGGCAACATGTATAGCTACAGAACGTCTAAAGCTGCGCTCAATCAGATCCTAGTCTCCGCAGCGAGAAACCTTGCAGAGTACGGAGTAAAAACACTCGCGGTACATCCTGGTTGGGTTCAAACGGACATGGGTGGAACAGATGCTACGTTCACTCCTCAAGAGAGTGTCTCAGGGATTATCGCTCTTGCGGAGTCCCTACCGTTCGAAGAGTCTGGTAGTTTCAAAGTATTCGATGGCTCAGAGGTTGAATGGTAATCCTCTAACCTTTTTAAACGAAAACAGCCCCAAGCTATTCAGTTAAGGGGCTGTTTGTTGTGTCGATTAAACGCGAGAGCGTTAGTACTTTACTTCGTAGTTTAAGTGGAAACGACGCCCAGGAGCATTGTAGTAACGGTTTGCGTGAGCGTCTGCTTGTGCGTATGGCGTTACGTACTCTTCGTTAAGCAAATTCTCAATAGCAAAGCTAACAGTACCAAATGGTAAGTCGTAATCCATACCGGTGTTAACCACAACAAAACTATCTACTGGCGCATCGGCACCCGAAGTAATTTTGTCTGATTCATCACGAGAACCAGAGTACACGATGGTCATGTTATAGCGACCCAACTCATGAGCATCGTACATAAACATAGAGGTCACTTTCAAAGGTGAAATACGAGTGCCATCTAGCGGCTCCCAACCACTATTTTCATTCAGCTTACGCTCACCTTCTTGCCAAGATACCGTGCTCTCATTGCGAAGACCTCGAGTGAAGTTATAGCCCAATGTCGCTTCCGCACCCCACACCTTTTCTGGTGCACGAGTACTTTCTAGTGAACCATCATCAGTTTGGCTTAACGTTGCACCAAGGTCAGATTCACTATAGAACGCCGCTAATGAGTAGTCAGCTTCCGAAACTAGACCGCGAACACCCACTTCGTAGTTATCTGTAACAATGGGTTTAATCGCTCCGTCTACGCTAGTAATCGGATTTGTCGCGCTGCCGCCATCACGAATATCACGAAGAGCCTCATTGGTCGACATACCTTGAGCATAAGAAGCAAATAGTTGGTGATTATCTGTCAAGTAGTGGGTAATTCCGATGTTAAATAAGAATTCATCAAAAGAAGGGTTGCCACCTTCGACCTCATTACCAGCAGTGCCATTGTATGTATTGCCAACAATAAAATCATCGACACTCAAACGAACGTACTCGTAACGTAAACCGTAAGAGAGTGATGTATCAGCGGTAATGTCACTAACAAATTGAGCAAATGGTGCAATCGCAAATTGTTCAACATCTGGAGTGTTGTTAACATAACCAACACTGTTTGGCTGTTTGAAGCTTTGTTGTTCTAAATCTAAACCCCATGTCACCCAAGCCCAGTCAACATCACTGCTTACATTCACTTTCATGCCATAGCGATCAAAGTCAGTTTCATTATGGCCGTAAGCGACTGGTACTGCAGGATCTGTGTAATCCTTCATACCGAACGTATAAGTTTCAGTATCTTGCGTCATCCAGTAGCCCGTTACATCGAGCATGCCCAAAGAGAAACCTAAGTCTTGATAGCGAGCTTGGTAGTTCGCAAAGGTACGAGTCACCTCATTTGGTGAAGCGCCTGCGGCTTTCGCGGCTTCGTGGTCATAACCATAGCCGGCACCACAATGAACAGCTTGAGCAGGAACACCATTATCAGGGTCTGCGCCAGTCGGACACCAACCATCATTATCGGTAATATTGCGAATACCAAAAGTAAGAGTCAACGAACGATCTTCATCAATGTTACGATTCCAGACACCATTAAAATTAATGTTATCCATATCGTCTTCATTATTAATAGATGGTAGGCGATCGCCGTTTGCACCGTAACTACCGCCACGTTGCTCATACCCTAAGCCCATGCGCCACTGATCCTGCGCATCACCACCTTGAGCTTCTTGATAAACATTCCAGGTAAATGCGTCACTGCCAAACTCTTGGAAGCTCGTACCAACTTTTGTGCGGTATTCAACCTCACCTTCTTCAGGCATTTTGGTAATAACATTGATAATGCCGCCCTGCGCGCCAAGGCCGTACACTGCAGAACCACCACGAATAACTTCGATTCGCTCCACGTTTTCTGGGTCAATTGACGAGAGCTCTTGACCAAAGTCCAGGAAACCATTGTTTTGAGCCACACCATCAATAAGTAGCAGAACACGACGACCACGAATCTGATTTTGACCCTTACTACTTAAGTTACCGTGAATAGATGTTCCCATGCCTGGAACAAGAGTTGATAGCACGTCGTTAATACTGCGGCTTTGTTTCAATTGAGTCGACAATTGCTCTTTGTCGATCACCGTGACCGAGCGTGGTACGTCATTTAAAGTCTGTTGACTACGGCTCGCCGTAACAACAATAGTTTCCATTTCTTTAACTTCAGAGCTTTCTTGAGCAATAACTGAGAAAGTTGACACTGAAAGAACACTAGCCACTGCAAAATGCAGCTTGTTTTGTTTAAATTTCATCGAATACCACTACCTATATAAATCGAAGATATTTTTACACAAAGCTTATTAAACCGACGTTATTGAGGGCTTTGCCAATGCGTGGTAGTCTAGCACGCATGTAAATAATGTAAATATCAACAATTATCATTTACCATCTCATGAACATTAATAAATCCACAGATAAATTCATAAAATCAATATTATTTGGGGTACTTATTTGCAAATCCTGGCCAGCTCTATCAAACCCTAACGATGACTTAGGTCAACATATTAAACAGGCTGAATACAATCACTTCCCACGAGTCGCAAGTGTTTCAAATTTTGGCGCTGAACTGCTACTTGCTCTCGGTGAAAAGCCAGTCGCTTTGTCTGACTTCCCTCAAGGACAACCTGAATATTTAGATACTCTGGATGACATCCCAACACTAGGGAATCGCTCAAGAACCAGTTTTGAGGCTCTATATAACGCTCAACCTGATCTCGTCATTGGGTTAAGTCGAATGCTGGCGCCTTACCATCAGAGATATACAGAAATTGCCCCATCATATGGATTCGACTTAATTACATTAGAAGATGGTTACTCGGCGGTAGAAAAAGCGAGCTATGCACTCGGGAGAGCCGAACAAGGGAAAAAACTCAATCAATGTTTTGATCATTTTATCTCTGATTTGCAAAATCAAATCGGAAACAAAAAACTATCAGGGTTGTTTCTGACTAGCGCCGGTGTAACTCCACGAGCTTATTACTCGCACTTTGGTGCAGTGTCTCTCATGGAAGAACTAAATATAAAAAGTGCTAGCGGAGCCTCTCCCTACTCCAGCAAAACGCCATTTTCCGGGCAAATAGGTTTGGAATGGCTTGCACAATTAGACCCTGACATCATCTTCATCTATGAAACCGCCAAGCCTCAATTTACAGACTCAAAAATCTGGCACAGTCTCAAGGCGGTTAAAAATAACCGAGTCTACAAAGTATCAATGAGCTGGCGAGAGCCCGAGGGACCCATTTCTCGCATTTGGGTGACTATGGATATTGCACATAAGGCCTATCCAGAGCTGTTCGATGCACCTACAACCGAGCGTGTATATGAGGTGTTGAATGAATCTTGCTCTTAATCCAACAACTTCAATTTTTGGCACGATTAAGTGCATTGCGACTGTGTTTGCGTTTGTTGTAATCGTTTTACTCTCTTTAAGCACAGGTATTTACCAGTTCAGCTTTAACGACCTTATCGCTTTTATTACCGATACTAGCTCAAGCAAAGAAGCGCTCGTCTTTTGGGAACTGCGATTACCAAGAACGCTTATCGCCTTATTTGGCGGCGCAGCTCTGGCAGTTTCTGGGTACCTAATGCAAGACATTGTGCGCAATCCGCTGGCTTCACCAAACCTTACTGGTGTTATGTCGGGAGCCGCATTAAGCGTATTATGCGCGACTATGTTTTTATTGCCGTTACCGCCGCTATTTTGGGGCGTTCTCGGCGGCCTACTTGGCGGTGCGATTACGTTATCAATCAGTTGGAAAAACGGCGTTACCCCTGCTCGCCTTGCATTGGCTGGCATTTCGGTGAGTGCTTTTTGCCAAGCCGCGGTGACTTATATCCTTCTTTCAGACCGAGTAGACAGTGAAGCCCTGTTCTTTTGGCTAACTGGCAGTAATGCCGGTGCAAACTGGGAGGTATTCACTCCGCTTGTTTACACTGTCATCCCATTATTTGTCCTTCTGGCTATCACCCATCGTCAGCGCGCTTACTTGCTGCTTGATGACACCGTCGCTCGCGGGCTTGGCATTGCGATTAACCAATATCGCCTTGTGTTTGGAATCATCTCAGTGGTCCTGACTGCGGTTTCAGTTGGTGCCTTTGGCCCTGTCGGTTTTGTTGGATTGGTTGCCCCGCATGTTGCACGAATGATGGGTTTAGGGCTTGGTGGTGCATGCTTGATTGGCTCAGCACTTGTTACAGCGGCAGATTTATTAGCGCGTACTCTACTCATGCCATTAGAAATTCCTATTGGCGTGATTACCGCACTCATTGGCGCACCATGGTTTCTGACTCTGATCATCAAAAAGCTAAAGGGACACTCATGATACGTCGTAGTTTAATCCCAGTAATGGTCGCCCTAATTCTTGCGCCAATAGCTTTTATCTTACAAAGCGAAGAGCTACGCCAGTCAGGTGCTCTATTCATCGCCCAAGGAACCTACCATCCATTTTGGTCACTCACATTGCCACGCTTTTTACTCGCGTTAATGGCGGGCATGATGCTGGCAATTTCTGGTTACCTTCTTCAAACCACGCTCAAGAACCCACTTGCTGACAGCGGCATTCTAGGCGTGAATGCCGGTGCATCACTTGGTGCGGTTTGTGCCATTCTTCTGCCCTCATGGTTTGGATGGGAGATATCGGTCGAGAAAGCACTGCTTCTGTTTGCTATGGCTGGCGGATTGCTAAGTGCCATTCCAGTATTGATTGCGAGTCGGCTGGGCAATGCAAGCCTAACCTTGTTAACCGGTGTTGCTATTACGGCGATTCTTAGCGCAGCAAGTTCAGCGCTTATTTTTACGATCGGTCAGGGCAAAACAGACATCGCATTGCAATGGATGGCGGGTGGCATGTACGGTCGAGGTTGGGAGCAAGTCTCTTACCTATTACCTTGGTTCTTGGGCTGCATCGTGTTTGTCGCTCTGGTTTATATCCCGCTGAAATGGGTTCGTTATGATGACTCGGTACTACGAGGCATTGGCATCAATGGCGCACTGCTACGAGTGGGTCTACTAATTGGGACGGTGTTGATTACAGTACCAGCCGTATCTGCCGTTGGCCCAATAGGCTTTATTGGCTTAGTTGTACCCCATGTTGCTCGTCTTCTTTGTGGAAACCATCCGCTTTCTAGCATCATTACCACACTCATTTTAGGCTCTACGTTCTTGGCGCTATCTGACTTCTTAGCACGTCACTTGCTGTATCCAACCGAAATTCCAGCAGGTGTTATCACGGCACTGTGCGGCGTACCCTTTTTCTTATTCTTGTTAAGGAAGCACTCATAATGACTCTGTCAAACCAACCAAAAACCTTATCTGGGTTAGAAGGTCAGTCGTTAACGTCTGGTTATAACGACACGATGATCCTTAATGATGTAAATATTCGCCTAAAAGAAGGTAAGGTCACTGCATTCATTGGCCCTAACGGCTGTGGCAAGAGTACCTTAATGAAAACACTGACCGGTGCAATCAAAGCGAAAACCGGCAATGTGAATTTCAAAGGGAAGCCTCTGAATCAATGGAAACTCAAAGAGCTAGCAAAGCACATTGCGATCTTGCCCCAGCACCCGACAGCCCCTGAAGGCGTGCTGGTTGAACAGTTGGTGGCGCTTGGTCGTGTTGCTCATAAGAAATGGTATCAAGGTAACAGTGAAAGAGATCAGCAAGTGATTTTGGAGTCCCTTGCCTCAGTTGGTCTTCATGGTTACGAGAAGCGTGACGTCAACTCGCTCTCTGGTGGCGAACGACAACGTGTTTGGCTCGCAATGTGTTTGGCTCAAGAAGCGCAATGGTTATTGCTTGATGAACCTACAAGCTATCTTGATCTCGGCCACCAGCTAGAGCTTCTAGAGGTTCTGGATAAGTTGAATAAAGAACGAGGGCTTACCATCGTTTATGTACTTCATGAATTGAGCCAAGCCGCGCAGTTCTGTGATGAATTAGTACTGATGAAAAAAGGCCAGATTCTCAACCAAGGCGCGCCACTTGACGTATTAACCGATGAGACCCTGAAATCGGTCTTTAAAGTCGATGGAACAATGGAAGTGATTAATGGCTTCACCTACTGTCTCCCAAAATCGTATGTTCGTGAGGAAGCGATCTAATGGAAAGAATACAACAACAATTTCTACCACTGATTGAATTGCCACAAGATGCCAATACGCTAACACTTAAGCAGCAACAAGCTATCTTGCATAAGCACGAACCATTCTTGCGTTTAACCGTGACTTCTCACCCAGTAGGAATCAAAGGTCGTGATTGGTTTGAGACCGAGTTTTCTGAAACACTGCATGCTTACGCGGAGTCACTAGAGGCAAAATTGCCATTCAGCACACCGGTATGGCACAAAACGTTTAATGCGATTCTGTTCTCTTCACTGGTCGCTATGCGTGTGGTGTTCAACCGTGTACCAAGACTCTCTTTGGACAATATCTATATTTCAGTTGCTGATGACCACCGCATCGACAAGGTCGAAATCTTAGATTCGACACCTTGCTTCAGCTTGGATGATTGTGGGGAAAAAATGGCTTCACAGGAAGCGCTTGACGATAAGTTGGTGGAAACCATTCTCGCGCTTTCTGCTTCATTGTCGGATAAGTTTAAGAAGCACAAAGTAAACCCGCGAGTGTTTTGGGGCAACATCCTTTATGCCTGTAACATCAGCTTCTCAAAGCTTGCAAACCAGCCTCTTGATGAGAAGACACATCTGATAGATGAAACTGTTGTTTCTCAGTGGCAGCACAATCTATACAACAAAGTGTTACCGAAAGGTGGTGAGCTAAACGAAATCAAGAAAGTGACGTTCAATGGCTTCCAAAAGATCTATACCCGCAGAGAAACCTGCTGCTTGAAGTATAAATTGGATGGTAAGAATAAATGCGCGACCTGTAATTTGCATGATGAAGAAACTCAGCAACTACTGATGCTAGATAAACTCAAGAAAGCGATCGAGCAAACAGGAAGTTAAGGACTTATGTCGCCTAGAAAAGCAAAAAGCGACCTAATTTAAATAGGCCGCTTCATTTCTTCTTCGTTATGGCAGATCAAACACCAGTGCCGTTACTGACTCGCTTGATTGGTTAGCAAAATTTAACTGGTTCTGAGCTTCAACTTTAGCGCCGTCTCCTGCATCGAGAAGTACGTCATCAACCAATAGCTGCCCAGTGACCTGATGAACATACACATTCCGGTCATTAATAATCGGTAACTCAATACTCTGCCCAGGTTCTAGGATAAGCTGGTGCAATGTAGCATCTTGTTTTATGTGCAGGGTGCCATTACGACCATCGGGTGTCGCTATCGCCGTAAGGCCAGTGTTGGTACCGAAATCTTTCTGTTGGTAACCCGGCTTACTGCCAACAGTATTTGGTTGTATCCAAATTTGTAGGAATTTTAAGTCCTCACTCTGAGAACCGTTGTACTCACTGTGATAAATACCACTCCCGGCAGACATGAGTTGGAACTCTCCAGCAGGTAGCGTTTGTACATTACCTTCGCTATCTTTGTGCTCAATCACACCCTCTAGGACGTAACTAATGATCTCCATGTCACGGTGTCCATGAGTATCGAAGCCCGCGCCCGGCTTGACTAGGTCATCATTGATCACACGCAATGCCGAAAACCCCATGTGTTTCGGATCGTAGTAGTGACCAAATGAGAATGTATGTTTGCTATCTAACCAACCGAAATTTGCTGTTCCTCGATCGTTTGCATGACGTAGTGTGATCATAATGATTCCCCCCTTCAGCTAGCGGTTTAAGCCAGCTTTTTAGCTATAGTTTCGTCAATCGCTGCTTTTCCTGCTCCTGAGAACGCCAAAGACACACTCGCGGCTAGTAGCGCTAAACCAAACTCGTAGCCATTGTTTGACATGAAAAGGCCGTTTTCAAAATGAACCGCAAAAATAGCAACTAACATCGTTACCGCTAGCGAAGCCGCGGCTGGGCGTGTAAGTAACCCAAGAAGAATAAACAGACCACCGAAAAACTCTGCGCTTCCCGCTAACAAGGCCATCAACACTCCAGGGCCAAGACCAATTGATGCCATCCATTGTCCAGTGCCCTCAAGGCCATAACCACCAAACCAGCCAAACAGTTTCTGAGCGCCGTGTGCCATAAAGATAATGCCAACTGGTACTCGAAGTGCCAATGCACCAAAGCCAGCGTTTGATTGTGCGAGTTTTTGAATTAATGCTTTCATCGTCTTGTCCTTAAAGTTGTTCGTTTAATATGAGGTCGATTAACTGTTTACCCTCAGCTGTTGGTAAACAGTCTAGGTGGCACTGCCAACAGAAAGAATCCGACAGTTTTGATGCATTAATTCGAATTTTTCGAACAAGATTTATTGAACTATTTCTCCAATCACGATAATAACAAAAAATTATTATTAATATAAATTATGATAATTTCATTTAATCAACCTAACATCCTATTATTCTCTCCATCGAAGCGAAACGCTGAAAACAAGACAATTTATCTAGACAGATTTTGGAGCAGAATATGAAAATGAATCACGTTGGAATCATGGTTGGCGATATGGACAAAGCGGTAGAGTTCTACACGAAAGCGCTAGGTCTTCGCGTTGTAATGAACAACACTAAAGTGATGGAAGAGCGTGAGTCAGCAATTGGTCGTATGTGTATTGCTGTGTTTGGTGAAGGTTTCAAAGGTTTCAACATTGCTCACCTAGTAACATCAGATGGTATTGGCATTGAGCTATTCGAGATGGTTGACCGTGAAGAGCGTCATAACGTTGACTTCTCTCGTCTAGGTATCTTCCACTTCTGTTTGCAGCTACCAAAAGAGCAGTTTGAATCGGCAATCAAGCGAGTTGAAGAGTTTGGCGGTAAAGTACGTATGGACATCATGCGCTACCACCCAGAAGACGATTCTAAGCAAGCACAAATGGTTTACCTAGAAGACCCGTTTGGTAACTTATTTGAATTCTACTCGCACTCTTACGAAGACACATACGCTTCTGACTACGAGTAATTCTTTCACTCGGAAATAAGCAAGTTTTCAACGCCCATTAGCCGTTAGTGCTAATGGGCATTTTCTTTCTATGGCACTTTAACCCGCCAACAACAGCGCCAATCTAAATACGCCAGGTTACGAGTTATTGCGTCGCTTTCATCAGACCAAACAGATCTTTAGGATTACTCATACGTGGCACTAATTCTATTGTCTCACCAAAGCCGAGCTGAGTAGCAAGGTCGTAAATATAACGCAGCACTGAAAGGTCTTCGAGGGCAAAGCCAACCGAATCAAAGATGGTGACTTGCTGTTCACTTTCTCGTCCAATGCTCTTACCCGCAATCACTTCCCATAGTGGGTAAACAGGGTGCTGATCTGGCAACTGTTGGATATCCCCTTCAACACGAGTTTGCGGCTCATGCTCTATAAAGATTTTGCCACCAAGTAACACATCAAGATGCAACTCGGTTTTACCCGGACAATCCCCGCCCACGCCATTGATATGCATGCCCGGCTCAACCATATCAGGCGTCAAGATAGTTGCATACGCCTTATCCGCGGTCACCGTTGTGACAATATCAGCACCGCGCACGCACGACTTTGCGCTGTCCGCTTTGATCACCTTTAGATCAGGGTAAGCCTCAAGATGCGCAGCTAGCTTATCCATCGCATCGGAATCGATGTCGAAGATTCGTAGCTCTTTAATGCCTAGAATGGCATGAAATGCGATGGCCTGAAACTCGCTTTGCGCGCCGCAGCCAATCATCCCCATCGACTGGCTATCTTTTCTTGCCAATGCCTTAGCCGCCATTACAGAAGTGACCGCTGTACGTAGAGCCGTCGAGATAGTCAGTTCGGTTAACAGGCGCGGATAGCCAGTCGCCACCTCCGACAATGCACCAAACGCCATTACCGTCGAGAGGCCTTGATTTGGGTTGGATGGATGACCATTCACATATTTAAAGCCATATAGATTATGGTCTGCGACTGGCATTAATTCGATAACCCCAACCTCGCTGTGCGCTGCGGTTCGAGCCGACTTATCAAACTCTGGCCAACGACAGAAATCTTGTTCCATATATCCAAGTAAATCAGCCATGAAAGTATCGGCACCTTGCGCATTCACTAGGCGACCTAGCGCCTGTACATCCAAAAATAGTGTCATCCAACAGCTCCTCAATCTCATATTATTCAAATGCATACTGCGAATGGAAATAGTCTAGACGCGACTTGAGCCAACAAAAAGACAGAAAAGTGTACAAATATTTATCTAAAACTGGCATTTTGTTATCTTCATTTATCAATATGTCATTAAAAACTATTCAGGAGAAAGTGTGAGCAACCTAGACGACAAGGACCGCGAGTTGATCGCTCTGCTAAGAAAAGACGCACGTATGCCAGTAGTTAATCTCGCCAAGCAGCTCAAGGTATCACGCGCTACAGTACAAAACCGGATCAACAAGCTGGAGAAGTTAGGCGTGATCCTCGGCTATACCGTCAAACTTAGTGAAGATACTGAGCAGAGTCAGGTAGAAGCGATTATCAGTATTTGTGTAGCAGCAAAAGATGAGAACAATGTACTTAAGAACCTGCAGAGTTTTCCTGAGGTATTAAGCGTGTATCACACGAATGGAAAGTGGGACCTGATAGCCAATCTGCGCAGCCCAAACCTTTCAATGTTGGGTGGCGTGCTAGGCCGAATACGCTCTATCGAGGGCATTGAGCAGACCGAAGCTAATTTGCTGATAAACAAAATTTTCTGATGGGAATAGTCGTTAGCCCTGAAGAGGAAAAACAACGTGACTAATGACTATTGGGCGTCAGAAACTTGCTAGATTAGCAAATCATGAATAATTACAGGTATGGGAAAGATGGTGATTATATGGCGCGCGGCAAGCAAAACCGCGCCGGTATAAAGGTGTGATTTCGGTACGAACTAAGTGCAGTTTCATTGGATCAATGCATCGAACTGCGTAACTTGTCACTTCGAGCGAAAGTAAACATCAAGACAAAACAGAAGAGCAGTAAAGCTGATGAGATTTGTAAGGTAAGTAAGCTTTCAGATACTAGAGGTAACGCCAATGAAAAAATGCATAGTGCTACAATAAACAGTTCGAAAGCAGCGCCTATAAGTGAATAATTATGACGAAAAAGTGCCCATCTATAACTCATTGATAACTCCATTATTGAGTTTAGTTAAAAAAAGCGAAGGAGCATGCTCCTTCACTTTTTTCGAGGATGATAAATCACCCCCAAGCTGAGTATGCACTTTACAAAATAACATTGATAATATAAATACTTACAATCAAAAAAATAGACATGACGCATGTTGATACATAGATGTAAATGTAGCATTTCTTGTTACCTTTACAGCAACAGTGAACATTCGTTCAAAAAACAACCGCATTACTCATCATTGACCGTTATAAACCACCCTCTGTTGTATTTTCGGTTTACAAAGTAACTCACCACTTTGCCGAGATTTTAGATCTCATATTCGAATAAACTTTTCTTTTTTCTTTCGAACTAAAGTCGTACAACTCCACGTTATTTTGCTTACAAGAGAGTAGCTTTTCACATTAGCTTTATTAAGGCAAAGTTTGGATAATCTATTATTGTTAACTTCTCGAACAAAGCAAAAATGGGATAAAAAATCTTTGCTAAAAATTACAAATAAACAAATCTCTCAAATATGGTAGCCCGTTTAAGTTAGATGCAGCGAATGTTGTAATAGTGTTAACATGCATCACCAAAAAAAAAAACTACAAGCCACCCTCTACTTCTCTGAGGGTTATAAATGAGGTGTAGCGTGAACTACTTATCAAAGATGACTGTGCGGAATCGCCTAGCTTTTGGCTTTGGGGCCATATTAGCTCTAATGACTCTGCTGACAATTTTGGGGATCCAAAAGGTTAACTCCATCGACAAAACGCTTGCTGAAATTACTGACATAAATTCAGTTAAACAGAGGTATGCCATTAACTACCGCGGCAGTGTTCATGACAGAGCCATTGCCATTCGTGATGTTGCAATCGCAAGAAACGTACAAGAAGTCATGTCGTTCGAAAAAACGATTCGTGAGCTTGAGAGTTTCTATACCGAATCCGAGCAAAATATGGAGAGAATGTTAGCCAGTGGAGCTCCATTCTCTAGCAAAGAGCGTGATATTCTTGCTCGAATAGATGAAATCCAAAAACACACTCTTCCTTTAGTTGAAGAAATCTTGACCGCCAAAAAGGACATGCAGCCAGTAACGGATGTCGTCCTTGATCAAGTCAGGCCGGCATTTATTACATGGCTAGATACCATCAATGAGTTTATTGATTACCAAGAAGCGGAGAACCAAAAACTCACACCTGAAGCAAGAATGGTCGCTGGCGGTTTCCAAAACCTCATGCTAATTCTTACCCTTATCTCTCTCATTGTTTCTGTCGTTATTGGAGTTCTCATTGAGCGCAGCTTCAGAAAATCATTGGGGGGAGAACCATTTGTTGCGCAATCGGCAATTAAGCAAATGGCACAAGGGGATCTCACGAATGTCGCATCCAACGATTATCACGGCAGTATTCTTGATTCACTCTCTGATATGAACCAAAAGATAACCAGCATCGTCAAGAACATTATCGGGGCTTCAAATAGTCTTGCAGGTAAAATCGAGGATGTCTCACAAGGCTCTTCTCAAGTACTAGAATCTGCGACTCACCAAGCGAGATTAACGCGAGAAACGGCTCAAAAGTTGGACGAACTGCGCCACAGTATCGATCAGGTATCCTCTATCGCGACTCATACAGAAGATAACTCAGAGATGACAGTAGAGTTTGCACTTCAAGGTCGTCAAGTAGTGAACGAGGCTGCACTCGAGATGGAGAAGATCTCCGCAACGGTTAACACAACAGTGGAACAAATAGAGCGTCTAGAAGACAGAACGAAGCAAATTGGCAGTATTGTCAACGTAATCAGTGAAATCTCTGATCAAACCAACTTGCTGGCGCTGAATGCCGCTATCGAAGCTGCCCGTGCTGGTGAATCAGGCAGAGGCTTTGCTGTTGTAGCCGATGAAGTGCGTAGTTTGGCTCAAAGAACCGGTGATGCTACCTCTCAGATCGCGACTATGATTAACGAAGTTCAAACCGAAACAGCAGCGTCAGTCGCCGCCATGAATACGACGCAGCCTCAAGTTGAAAACGGTAAAGCGCAGACTCAAAGTGCTTCAGAATTACTTCAAAATATCGAGCAGCAAGCCAATGACTCTCTCAAGAAAGTTAAAGAAGTCGCATTGGCAACGTCAAGTCAGGTAACGGTTGTAGGCGATATCTCAAACGCGATGGGCGATATTTCACAAATGTCTAGCGAGTCAATTGAACATATGCAGAGTAATGATAATGCGACCAATGCATTGAATGAATTGGCTTCTCAGCTCAAGCAAGAAGTCGCTTATTTCAAAGTGTGATGTTAATGGAATAAGCAATATTACGCACATGATAGAAAGGATGCATCCAAGCATCCTTTTTTAACGATGTTTGAAAGTATAAACGCTAAAATATCTGTTTTCGTACGTATGTTTCCAAACGACTCGATAACATTAAACCTTAAAAAATCCCAACTCACTCTTTTGTGTTTCAGCCAGCTTAGCCAATTCAGCAGATGCTTGAAGTGTTTCATTAACACCAGAAACATTTTGTTGTACTAAATCAAATGCTGCAGTTGTATTCTTTGATATGTCTTCAGTAACGCTAAATTGTTCTTGAGATGCTGTCGCAACCATCGCGTTGATGTCAGAAATAGATTCAGCTGACGATTCGATTCGTTCAAACGAGGCCTTCACGTTGTCCGCAAGCTGAACTGATTGTTCAATAAGTTCAACATTATGAACCATATTATTCTGTGCTATCTCTGATTGTTTTTGCAGTTTTTCAATAATTTCTTGAATACTAATTGTTGAATCCTGTGTCTTAGAAGCCAAACTTCTGACTTCGTCGGCAACTACTGCAAAACCACGACCGTATTCACCCGCTCTTGCAGCTTCAATTGCGGCGTTCAATGCAAGTAAGTTTGTTTGCTCGGATATAGAGTTAATAACATCTATAACCGAACCAATATCCATAGCGAACTGTCGAAGTTCATTAACAATATTCGCACTTTCATTTATGGAAGTATCAATAGAACTTGTCAAGGCAATATTTTTTTCTAGTGTTTCTTTACCAGATTCAACATTATCTTTAGCCTTCTTTGCTTCCTCTTCTGCTGCAATGGCTTGTTGGCTTACCTCCAGAGAAGTTGAAGATAACTCATTGATTGCGGTGGAAATTTGTTCAACTTGAGACAACTCTTCCTGCGCATTAAATTTTGTTTCTTTCATAATGACGTTCAGCTCTTCCGAAGCAGATGAAACATTTTCGGAAACAGCATGTGTGTTTTTGATTAACTCTGAAAGTTGGTTAGAAAGTTGGATCAATGACAAATAAATACCGGTTTCACTTCCTGTTTGATTAATCTTCTGGCTAAAGTCACCCTTAGCCATTTGTTGCATCAGATTTGCAATATCGCTTGGAGCCCCGCCAACAGGTTTGAGCACCAATTTTTTAATTGTTATGAGCAAAATAGCTATTGCACCCAATAAACTCACAAGCCCTACAAAAGTTGAAACTATAAACTGATCGTCTGCACCCTTTTCAATCTGAGAGTCTTGAATAAAACTAACAAACTGCCAACCAGTGACATCAAGTTTTGTCCAAAAAGCAGTAAACGCGATTTCGTTACCATTTATATCGGCATTGTAATGCAACTCAGGGTTGCTTGCTCTGAAGTCTTTATAAATCGGGCGCTCCTCATATATGTTCTTTCCACGCAACTCTAGAAAAGGGGCGATTAATATCGTTCCATCTTCTGAATACAAAAATATATCATCACGCGTTGCAAAAGACTCAAGAAACGAATCCAAATAAACAGTCGTAATAACAGCAACATCATCGTCGATTTTATATGCCATTGTAACAACTTCTTTATTTGTTACAGCTGATATAAACGGAGAGGAAAAGTAAAAATTTTCACCTTCATTAAAAATAGCGTGATAATAAGAACGTCCCAGGTCTTTTACGTTGATATTTAATTTATCACCATTTCTATCGTAAATCTCTCCTTGGACATTTATAATATATGACCCTTCAATAAAGCGAGCCTGAGTTCGATAAAGCATCTCTAGTTGCACTATCACCTCGTCGGTTAGTTTGTTTTTCGATATATCAAACTTACTTGCTTTAACTCCAGATAAAACACTTCTGTAACCTTCAACCTTTTGGGATAAGTTTTCCTCAATCGTAGCATTTTTCTCTTGAAGAATTTTCTTATTCAGCTCGATACTCTCGGTTTTAAATGAAAAAAAACTGATCGCTATAAGCGTAACAACAATAATTGAAATGATCGCACCTATTGTTCCCAAAATCCTTATTTTAAACTCTCTCATAAACACCACTTTTTAATATTATATTGATATGAAATTTATTGATTTAACTCTAATTGATAAGCAATATTGTCGAATTTTTAGGTAAATCGATTAATCCATTAGTCATTATCACTTCTCTTTTATCAGATATAATTACAGCTTCAATACCTTTAATTGTATTGAGGTAATCAATTGATTCTAAGGCTGATGAGAGAAAACCTGCCGTGCTCCAAATTTCACCATCAACGGATTCTGAACAGATAATCGTTAGGCTGGCAATATCAGTAGCAATAGGGTAGCCAGTTTTTTCATCCAGTAGGTGGTGATAACGCTTGCCATCAAGTTCAAAAAAACGCTCGTTGATTCCTGATGTCACCATCGACATCCCCTGTAATGGTACAACTCGAATAACTTCACCTCGGTTAGAAAACGGATTTTGAATACCGACATTCCAAGACCCATTACTGTTTTTTGGTGACTGACCAATAGTCAGTACGTTGCCCCCCAAACTAATAAAGCCACTTTCTACATTGGCATCAATCAATTTCTGTTTCACTCTGTCAGCAAAATAACCTTTGGCGATTGCACCTAAATCGATCTCCATTCCTGATTGGTTTAGAAACACCGAATGTTGTTGCTCATCAAGGATAATATTCGTGGGATCAACCAGTGCGAGTTTGGTCTTGATTTCATGCTGAGAAGGGAGTTTGGCGCCTTTAAAACCAATTCGCCACGCTTTAACTAGAGGGCCAATAGCAACGTTAAATGGATTATTCAGAGTTTCACTATGAAGTTTCGCTAACTTAATCAGCTCAAATAGATCAGAGTTTACAGCTACAGGAGCAATACCAGCATTATTATTGACACGCGTTAACTCTGAGTCTGTGCTGTTTGCAGAAAATCTCTCGGTGTAATCCATGAGCTGGAGGTAAGCTTCTCGGATCAGTTGATCACCATTGGGATGGTTGACGACTAAGTCAATAATAGTACCCATCATTTCGAATTTTGCACGGTAGTTTTTCATCATTATACTCTCGCTTAAAGCGCAAAAAGAGGGAAGTAAACACTCCCCTCTCAACCTCTGAGCTAATACTAGTTACAAAAGCTCAGATGCACTTTTGCCAGCAATACGACCGTAGGTAAAGATGTCAATAAGTGCGTTGCCACCAAGACGGTTTCCTGCATGGATACCACCAGCGACCTCACCTGCGGCATACAAACCTTTGATGATTTGACCATCTTTCCCAATTACGCGAGCTTGAGTATCTATTTTTAAGCCACCCATTGTATGGTGAACGGAAGGCTTACGTGGTGTAGCGTAAAAAGGCGCGTTTTCCACTTTCAAACCAAATGCACTCTTATTGAACTCCGGATCGCTGCCTTGCTCTACGTAATTGTTATACTGAGCGATAGTCGTGGTCAGAGTATCGGCAGGCACATCAATTTTCTCCGCAAGTTCTTCAAGGGTATCTGCTTGGATGATGATGCCCTCTTTGATTTCACGTTCAATGGTTTCATCCGAGGTATTAGCAGCGGTTTGACGAATACTCTCATCTGCAATCATATAAACCAGACCACCATTATCAAAGAATGCTTCAGACAATACGTCACGGCTGCCACACTCATCAATAAAACGGTTACCTTGTTGGTTAACGAATACAAAGTTCTCTGGCGGTACAATTAGCCCCGTCAACAATGCACCCGATTTCGGGTCACCGACTGGCATCAATTGTATGAACCCCATACCAACCAGTTCAGCACCAGCTTTTTCGCCGATTTCAAGACCATCACCAACCAGAGCTGGAGAATTTGTGGTCTTAATATCGTCTGCGATCTCTTTCCAGTATGTGTTGTACTTCTTAATCATTTGCGTGTTGGCACCAAAGCCCCCAGACGCAAGCACAACACCGTTGTTCACATGTAGAATCAGCTCGGTACCATCAGCTTGAACTGCTTTGATACCCACAACTTTATCTTCTTCAACAATCAGATCAGTTGCTCGAGTATCTGTAATGATGCGACCACTTTTCTCTTCAATACGTTTTGACAGCTTATCAACAAACTCAACGCCTTTTGGTCGTTTGGGTTTGTGAGCACGACGCCATAAAGCCCCCACAGGTATTTCAACCACGCTGCGGTCAAAATCGATCCCTTTTTCACTCAACCAATCAATTGACTCCATTGCACGAGAAGTCAACGTCTCAACCAGATCGTATTGGCCGTGGATCGCATCACCATTTAGGTCAGTACGTTTACCACCTAAGTATGTTTGAATGCGGTGTAGCTCAACAGAGTCAAATAGGTACTTATTACCCGCTTCTAAATCAGTGAAGTAATTATCGAGCTGAGATTTAAGCGTTCTAAAGTCAGCGAGGTATTCATCAACAAATTCAGATTCTGGCGTGTTTGCCAACTGCATTAATGTCTCTTTTTCGCCCGGTAGTGCCGCGAAATCACCTTGCCATTCTGGCTCCGCGGCATTAACCCAACCACCAGTACGCACGGTGTTGCCACCAATTGCAGGGAATTTTTCTAGCAAAATGACGGACTTGCCTTTATCGAGCGCAGTCAGTGTCGCACTTAGGCCAGCACCACCACCACCGACAACGACGATGTCCACGGTTTCTTCGATGGTTTTAGAAGACCATTTGACTGCTTCTCGAGCTTTGCAACGTAATGCTTCAGAACTACCACCCGCGAGGTCAACCGCATTCGATACGCCATCAAGTACCGCCTGACTACTTACGGTCGCCCCTGAGATGACATCAATATTCAATGTCTGGCCACCTAGAATCTGTTGAGGGATGCGCTCAAATGCTGGGTTAGCAATACCGTCAGACTCTTTAGATGAATCAACCACAATTTCTAGGATTTTATCTTCAGAGAAGGTGACTTTTACCGGTAAATCATCATTGTGGCCACGGCCATAAGCGGTGTATTCGCCTGGATTAAATCTGATAGGCACATTTTGCAGCTCTTTAATGCGTTGGTGCTTAAGAGCTTCAGCCGCACTATCGATGATCATGTAATCCATGATTTCCCATAGCGGTGTTGGGATCGTCAATGATTGTTGCTGAGCAATGTCAGCAAATTCTGCACATGCTTCATCTTTGAGTGCTTTGCTTGCCCAAGTCGGTTCAACCAAGAAACCTTTACCTACCGCAGTAAGGTCATAGCCTTGTGCCAGTGCTTTATCCGCATCGCTACGTTGTGCAATACCGCCAACACCAATCACAGGGACTTTCGCCAAGTTTTCAGATTGAAGTTTACGATACTTATCGATCAATGGTTCCAGATCTTCTGGCGTAACAATAGAGTTGCGCAGCCAGCTACCCATTGAAAAATGGAGATAATCCAAGCCGCGAGTTGCTAGTTTATCGAGCAAGTACATGGTGTCATCAAAGCGGATACCTGGCTGTTCGATCTCTTCAGGTGAGAAACGATAACCAATAATGAAATCTGCTCGGTCATGCGATTTAACCACTTGTTTGGTTTTCTCTAGAACAGCAAGTGGAAACGTCGTACGCTTTTCAATATCACCACCCCATTTATCGCTTCTGCGGTTTGAGTGAGGGGAGAAAAACTGCTGAATTAGGTAAGTGTTAGCACCGTGAATTTCAACCCCATCAAAGCCTGCCAAAATGGCTCGATTAACGGCGTCGCCAAAACGCTCGATCATCGCCTCGATCTGTTCATGGGTCATCTCTAGCGGCGTTTCTGCGTTATCACGCAATGCTGCAATCGGACTTGCCGAAATAGGCTGATGACCGCCATTAAATTCAGGATTTGCCATGCGACCAGCATGGTAAATTTGCAAAATTGCTTTAGAACCTTGGGCTTTAATCGCATTGGCAAGCTTAGTTAAACCCGCAACTTTGCTGTCAGTATCGATGCCCAAAGCGCCAGGGAATGCTCGGCCATAGTTTTCTACAAATGCACTTTCAACAATCACCGCACCCGCATCGCCAGATCGCGCTGCGTAGTAGTCGATCATCTCTTGAGTAACGCCACCATCAAAGTAGGCCGATTGGATCGTCATTGGAGCCATTACGATGCGGTTGTGCAGCGCGGCTCCTGATTGCAAGACGATGCCTTCATTTAAATCAGTCATAGATTGTTTCCTTTAAACAGATTAATTCTCATATCAAAGCATCCTCAGTGCGCACGTTGCACGATAGGGTTTGATATAAAAACTGTGTCAATTACGAATTTGATAGTTGTAGAAACTAGATGCATCGACAACAAGTCAAATACCAAACAGCATATAACCCCGTGAATATTATGGAATTAAATATATGAGTAAAATGAATTATTTACATCCTATACATTACAATTACGCATAGACGATGCTAACCTTCGAACATCCATATGGTGCATTTTGTTTTCCAAAAGATTCGTTTTGATCCTAAAAGCAATATGCTTGCATTTATTGGTAAAAACGAGACTGGGCGTTCCGCCAACACAAGTAAGTTTATGGATTACTTATATGGAGGTTCCAACAACTTTAGTGTTAGACGTATTGAGCGGTTTCAAAAGACGGGGGTATAACAAAACGGAGAAAACTCAAGAATTTATCTAGGCAAATTGCCCCTCCTGTGACGAAGGCAAGTTACTTGTTCTAAGGTTGGCCACCCAAATGTCCGAGAAGCAATATTTCAATCGTTCTTATTGATCATGGCAAAAAAAAAGGATTGGTAGTCATACCAATCCTTTTTTATTCAATCGCTGAAATCAGCTACTTCCAATCAGTGAGGTCGCCGACATACTCTCTGTATTCAACGATCTTGTCGTTTTCAAATCGAAAGCCGATCATATGACTGCCAACATAATCTTTGCCGTAGAAGTGACCTTTGGCTTCATCAGCAAAATAGTACCAGTCATCAATACCAAACCTCTGATTACGCACACTTTCATGAATGCGATTCTTCATTTCAATATGGTGGTCAATCCATAGGTTGATGTTGTTATAACCTTCTTTGCCCAAGGCTCTACCTTTGAAAGGGCCATCTGGAAACTGAAAAGTCAGGTCATCTTTTTTCAGCATGTCTCTAAACATATCCCAGTCGCCTGTCGCCCAGCCTTCAAAAAATGCTTCCTCAGCCGCCATTCCAAGTTTGCAGACTTGCTTATTATTACAACTAGGCGCTGTATTGGCATGGGCAAACATCGTAAACGACGAGATAGCTGCGGCGATAACGTATTTATTGATACTCAAAATCATGATCATTCCTTGTAAAGATAAGCGTTGGTTAACGCAGATCGACACTATTGAACAAGCATGAAATTGGAACAAGGCACAAAATGACAACACTCTTTTGTCTAAAGTACCAATATGCTAAATGGCTAAACCTGCCTCACAGCACCATTAGCCTGACGATATAAACCAAAAGTTACATCGTAAAGACAGGCGACATTCCGCTCTCTTGTCCATTTAGAAGTAGAGTTCCGATAACGATTAGTAGCATTCCACCAAACAGCTGCAAGTAATGGCCGGCAACTTTCCATGTTTCGTTAGCGTTTTTATTACCTGCCGATAGATAACGTTTTACTAAGTGTTTTCCAGTAAGCGTCATTATGGCGATCAGCGAAGTGGTCAACGCGGTACCGACAGCCATCGCCAACGCACTCAATACGCCCATCCAATACATACCAACAACATTGGCAAATAGCAGTACCATAACCGCACCAGTACACGGTCTTACGCCGATAGTAACGATAATTCCGGCATATTCTCGCAAGGTTGAAGCTTTATTAATTGCTTCTGCATCTGCTACATGCTGATGACCACATCCACAGTCTGCGTGATGAGTATGAGTTACCGGCTTTTGAATACTGATAGAGTTTAAGGTTGGTGCTTGCATTGTTAACGGTGACTGTCCACTCGTCGCCAGGCCAGTAATGGCTTTCACTTTGAGTTTAGGTTTACGCATAGTTTGATAGATGTTGCGCAGCGCTTTCCAACAGATCAAAGCCCCAACAGCAGCAACCAAAGCAAAGCTCAATAAAACAAACATATTTGCTTTATCATTTACGACGCGCATTGAAGCGTTGAAGCCCCAAATCAATACACTAACCAGCAGAATCGCAACCAATGCCTGCAGTAATGCGGAAACGACAGTAAGCACCAAACTCGCTTTAGCCTTTGTGGGGTGTGTTGCTAAATAGGTCGAAACAATCACTTTGCCGTGTCCAGGTCCCAGTGAATGAAGCATACCGTAAACAAAGCTAAAACCAATTAAGTAACTCCCTGCAGCCCATGGTGAAGACTTTGCTTCATAGAGCAAATCAGCAAGTTGGGCGTTTACTTCTCTTTGCCACTGAATACTTGATAACACCAAAGACGGCCACATTGTCCAAAGTTGGTAGAGACCAACAATAACAAGCAGTGCTGCGCCGGCACCGATCAGGCAGTGGTTCGTTTTGAATTGACTTTTCTGCATTGGATTAGAACCTATGATTGTTCATTTATAACCAACAACATCACTGAGAATCGGTGACTGTGGCACAATTAAGTTTAATGGTTTGAGTAAAAAGCTGGCCTAACGTGTTATCAGGATCGGCATCAACCGATAGCGACATTGCGTAGCTCATCTGTTCTGGGGTTGGGTTAGGTTCAACTAGATTCAGTGAGCACTGCCTTTCCAAGTCAGGAGACAAGCTGACATCGCTCCGAGAGTCCCACGACATATCAACAAAGTAGCTCGGGTCAAAAATCAATAGGCGCAACGTATCTCTCGTCACCGCCTTAGGCTTAGACAGTGGTAGATCGAAAGTCATCACAAGTTTCGCTTTATCTCGCTTAAACTTAGCGTTCTCAGCTATGGCGTATTTTATTGGCGTTTCACCATCATAAAAGTAAGTGAAGTAATGCTCATACATCATGTTGTCTATCACTGATGACGCAAGTTTCTTAAAGGTCTCTTCTTCACTCTCTGCGGCTATGTCTTCACCATCCAGCATGTACATAGAGGTCATGGCGTCAAACGACCACTCCATCGACAGGCCGGTGATCATCCCACTCTCCCCTTTTATATGGGTTTTCATTTCAATCCAGGAGTGGGGGTGAGCTTGTAAGCTGGGAGCCAAAAAGAGCAATGCAAGACAAGAGAAAGCTACTCTTTTAAGGCGAGCATTCAACAAACGATTGATGAAGCGAGGCGCTATGTGCAGAAAGGAATAGATAAATAACAGGTAAGATTTCATGGTTAACATTTACGGCTTTACATATTGTTATAATATAACAACCAAAGCCATGTTCACACCATTCATTCTCACGCGAAACGTAACGCTATATGACAAAGTTGACTTTATTCGAAAGACCAAAACTAAAAAAGCCACTGATTTATCTTAACGTTAGATAAATCAGTGGCTTTTCGAATCATTAAAGTGTGGAGCTCGCTTTGAAACCAGCATCAATTACATTGAAGCTATCGTTTCTTACCCTGCTGTACTAATTTCTCATGCCAAGCAGTACTTCCATCTCGCTTGCTCACTTCATATTCGGCACAGAATTGAGAGATGGTCATATTGTTATCTCCCGTTGCTAACTTAAGCGCCAATTGAACTTGTTGAAGCTTACTTTGCAATCGTAAAATTTGTCCTGCGTTTGGACTTTTTTCTTTCGCATATTTCAGCGCTGCGTGTTTACGTTCCGCCGCACCTGCTCTTCGGTCTGCTTCGCCTAACAGAAACTTTAGCTGACCAATCGTTTTACCTTTCTTAAAAGCAGGTTCAAGCAGCTCAGCGCATTCGTCGAAACTCGGGTTCTCAACATATGGGTCGATTTTATGAGCTTGTTGGCGCATCCACTCTAGCGCTAATTCTTCGTCTGACATCATGAAACCTTGGCGAACAAAAGAGGCATATAGTATCGCTCATTAAGGCTGGGCTGCAACATCGGATTGTAGCCCAAGAAACCCTCTTTAAGTCGTTTGGTAGACGATGATGTCCCCGGGTTGGCACTCTAAGACTTCACATATCTTCTCTAACGTACTAAATCGTATCGCTTTCGCCTTACCATTTTTTAGAATCGATAGATTCTGTTCACTGACGCCAACCTGTTCAGACAGCTCCTTCAAACGCATTTTGCGTTTTGCCATCATTACATCAAGGTTAATAACTATGTTCATGCTTCGCGCCTTAGATGGTGTGTCTTTGCTCATCAGCAATTTTTTGAGCTTCATTCATAACGTATGAAATAACCAATACAATCATTCCACAAAACAGTGTAACAACATCTAAGCCTGTAAAGCTAATAGATAAAATGCGTTGCCCTGGAGGATTGTTGAAACTCAGAACCACAGAAATGAGACCACCATAAACAAGCCCCCCAAATGCCCAGTAAAAGAAACTCAGCCCTAACTTGCGGTAATACTTCACCGTCTCAACAGTAAACACTTCACTCGCTTCATAACTCTTAAATAGCTTGGTTAAGATCAGAAGCGCGTAGAAGATAACACCACACGGAAGAAGACTCACAACTAACGCCCAAAATCGAGTCTCGATGGAAAGCGGTTGAGATGTGTAGCTCGATATATCGTGACTGAACTGAATAATGCCTGTCGTCGTTAAGAAGTCCCAAGGTGTTTGGACAAATGCCCAAAAGTAGACCACTGACAGTGGAAGCAACAGCATTAGGGCTTGCAAAACCACTCTGATGTTTCGGCTGTATCTCTGAATTTCTTTCATATGAACTCTCCAACATATTGATGTGTCGGCTTGATTATAGTCAGCGATAGCAAAGAAACAATAAAAATTTATCGTTTATCATTAAATTTAAAACCCAAAACGATAAGAAAATGAGCTAAAAACAGGAAGTTGGCAAATACACTTCGACCAAAAGCAAGTAGGTTAATTTATGGCTTAATCAACCCTCAATTGATTATTGAAGCCATTTTTCAACAATTTGTTGATAGTGTTTCTTTATTGGGCTTATTTATCTACGAAATGAGAAGTAATAAGTTCGTTCCATAAGAAGACGGAATAGGAAATGGAACGATGACACTGAACCAATTACAACAAGCTCGCGACGTACAACGCCCAACCCGAGATTCAATGTTAAAGAGATCACCTGAAGTCCACGCATTTTGGAACAGCAATAGAGCACTCTTTGAAAACGCATGGAGCGAATGGGAAAAGAGTCAGGACTTAGCGCCATTAACGGAGTTACTTATCGACCACAAATTGCGTGATGCGATCAATAATTCTTGGGCTGACCCAGCAAAAGAAAACTTAGTTAAAGAGTTGATAAGCGAAGTAGCACCTGGCGTTTTCAAGTTTCAATTCTTTGATATTGATAGCATCAAAGAACTTCGCAACTACTTTTCATCAGCGGCGAGCGCAAACATCCCGCTAAGACCGCCTTACGGCATTGCATTAAATCGAGGTGGCGCAATGTTGGACGCACGTTCAGAGGGGTTCTTAGCCGCACCAAACTTTCAAACGTTCTATCGTGAAATACTAGATAAGTACATGAGACCGATCGCCCGGCTTCTGTTCCCTGAAATAGTCGGGTACGACGCACAAACATTCGGTTTTTCAATTCGATATGAACCAAACACGGATACTTCTTTGAGAATGCATACTGATGCGTCTTCGGTAACGATGAACATCAACATGAACCTTCCTGAAGAAACCTTCTCAGGTTCTGAAGTCAGCTTTTATGACCCAACAACCGGAGGGTTAGTTGACCAAACCTTTGAACCGGGCGTAGCGTTGATCCATAGAGGTCATGTACCCCATGCAACTCACCCAATCACTCAAGGTGAACGTTCAAACATAGTGTTGTGGTTATATGGAAATCGTGGGCAAATATCGATGCAGGATGCGAGCTATACATCTATCGATGCCGCCCAGCGTTGGACCACTCCTACTGACAAACTAGACGCATTTGCTCCTTTTTAACCGAACATCAGAGAGTTAGCGAATTGCAGTGGTTTCACTTTTTAGAGGTTGGACGGCCTATATAGTAAAAAACCGTGTCCAGCTGACCGAAAGGAAATATAGAGAATGAAAGCCACTGTATTCGCTTCTCATAACAACTTTTGACCCTGTATCCTTGCCTGACTCTCCAGTTTATGGCTCAATGGCGACAAATATTTCATAACTCGTTACACAACACGACGCATGAACACTTTACATCTGCTGCCATGCAATCGACACTTCTAACGAAGTAACTAGCAGCGATATAACAGAGTCAATAAAGCATTATGAACAACACGACCGAAAAAAAGTCGAATCCCCTATTCGAGATCCTTTTTAACGTATTTATCCCATCTTTTATCTTGATGAAGTTTAGCGGTGAAGAACACCTAGGCACCGCCATGGCACTGGTTGTTGCCTTGCTGTTTCCTGTCATTTACGGTGGCATGGATCTTATCCGTAACAAGAAGTTCAATTTCATCGCAGCTCTTGGTTTCATCAGCGTTTTATTAACGGGTGGCATTGGTCTACTTGAGCTAGACACTCGTTGGTTAGCACTTAAAGAAGCCTTGATCCCGGGGCTTATCGGCTTAGCGGTATTGGGCTCAACCTTTACTCGCTACCCATTGATGCAAAAGATGCTGCTTAACGACAGCGTGCTTAACTTGCCGCTCATCAATGAACGTCTTGAAGCCAACGGTAAAAAAGAAGCCTTTGATCGCTGCTTGATGTCTTCAAACTACCTATTCGCAAGTACGTTCGCTTTCTCTTCAGCAATGAACTACTTCTTAGCGACGTGGATTGTGACTAGCCCTGCTGGCACAGCAGCGTTTAACGAAGAGCTAGGCAAACTCACTCTTTACAGCTACCCAGCGATTGCAATCCCAAGCATGCTGATGATGTTTGGTATTTTTTACTACATCTGGCGTCAAGTGCGCGCAATGACTCACTTGGAAACCGAGCAGATCTTTCACACTAAGTAACGGTTTCGGCTAAACAATAAAACGCCTCAAACGGAACAACTCGTTTGAGGCGTTTTTTTCCAAATCAAGCACCCCAACTCACCTGCCGACCATCCTTCCTAAAAGAGATCAATAGGATTTTTCTATCAAAGAAATAGAAATAAGTGATCTGCTTTTTTCCTGCTTTGATGCCATTCTTAAAACACAACGATATAGACCATAGTTTATAAATGGTTATCTCAGCGCACCAACAGATTTAGCTCATCGCTAAGTGGAATTGGAGAGCGTTTAACTGTGTCACAATCAGGAGATAGATATGCACGGTGAGCAAAATGGTAATGGGGGCAAGTGCCCTGTAATGCACGGCGGGAATACAACCCTTGGTGGTAAAGCAACGAAAAACGTCGATTGGTGGCCTAACCAATTGAACCTAAAAATCCTCCACCAAAACGATACTAAGTCGAACCCGCTTGATGAAGACTTCAATTACGCTGAAGCGTTCAAAGCGCTGAATCTCAAAGCTGTTAAAGCCGACCTTGAAGCTCTGATGACAGACTCTCAAGATTGGTGGCCTGCAGACTATGGTCACTACGGCCCATTCATGATCCGTATGGCATGGCACGCAGCGGGCACATATCGTACTTCAGATGGACGTGGGGGCGGTAATACAGGTAACCAACGCTTTGCACCACTCAACAGTTGGCCAGATAACGGCAACCTAGACAAAGCACGTCGTCTTCTTTGGCCTATCAAGAAAAAATACGGCAACAGCCTTTCATGGGCAGACTTGTTTATCCTAGCGGGTAACGTGGCAATCGAATCAATGGGTCTACCTACCTTCGGTTTCTCTGGCGGTCGTCAGGACATTTGGGAACCAGAAGAAGACATCTACTGGGGTGCTGAGAGTGAATGGCTGGGTGACGAACGTTATTCCGGTGACCGTGAGCTTGAAAAACCACTGGCAGCCGTGCAGATGGGTCTAATCTACGTAAACCCAGAAGGTCCGAACGGCGAGCCTACTATCCTGGCATCAGGCAAAGACATTCGCGATACTTTCGCTCGTATGGGTATGAATGATGAAGAGACCGTTGCTCTAGTCGCAGGTGGCCATACTTTTGGTAAAACGCACGGTGCTGGCCCTGAATCAGCTATGGGTCCAGAGCCAGAAGCAGCACCACTTGAAGAGATGGGCTTTGGTTGGAAAAACAGCTTCGGCAGCGGCAAAGGCGACGACACAACCACCAGCGGCATTGAGGGCGCTTGGACACCAAACCCAATTCAGTGGGATAACGGCTACTTCGACATGCTATTTGGTTACGACTGGGATCTAGTGAAAAGCCCAACAGGTGCGTGGCAATGGGAGCCGATTGGTGTGACTGAAGATCACATGGCACCGAAAGCCCACGACGCTTCTGTGAAAGTGAAAACCATCATGACCACGGCAGATATGGCGATGCGCATGGACCCTATCTACGGTCCGATTTCGAAACGATTCCATCAGAATCCTGAAGAGTTTGCTGACGCATTTGCCCGCGCTTGGTTCAAATTAACGCACCGTGATATGGGTCCGAAGAGCCGCTACTTAGGTGAAGAGTCTCCAGCAGAAGATTTGATCTGGCAAGACCCATTACCAGCAGCAAACTTTGGTGCACTGTCAGACAGTGATATCGCAGAATTGAAACAAACAATTCTAGCAACTGACCTAACGGTATCTGAACTGGTTTACACAGCGTGGTCTAGTGCATCGACATACCGAGGTTCAGACTACCGCGGTGGTGCAAATGGTGCTCGTATCCGTTTGGCTCCTCAAAAAGATTGGGAAGCAAACCAACCAGAACAGCTAGACAAAGTACTGAGCAAACTCGAGTCCGTTCGTTCTGCTTTCAACACCAATGACCGTGGTATCTCTATTGCTGACCTGATCATTCTAGCGGGTAACGCTGCAATTGAGAAAGCAGCACAAGATGGTGGCTTTGACGTAGAAGTACCTTTCTCTGCCGGCCGCGTTGATGCCACAGATGAGCAAACAGACGCTGAATCTTTTGCAGTTTTAGAGCCAGAAGCGGATGGTTTCCGTAACTTTGCGAAGAAGCTATTCACTGTACCAGCAGAAGAGATGCTTCTTGATAAGGCACAACTACTTGGTCTATCAGCACCAGAAATGACAGTACTTATCGGTGGTCTACGTGTACTAGGCGCGAACCACAACAATACGCCTCATGGTGTGTTGACCGATAAGGTTGGCGTTTTAAGCAATGATTTCTTCGTAAATCTTGTTGATATGGCGACTGAGTGGAAACCTGTTTGTCCAAACAACAGCGCTTACTTAGGTACAGACAGAGCAACGGGTGAGAAGAAATGGACAGCAACTCGCGTTGACCTAGTCTTCGGTTCTAACTCTCAACTGAGAGCACTCGCTGAACTTTACGCGTGTGACGATGCGAAAGAGAAGTTTGCAAAAGACTTTATCGCGGCATGGACGAAAGTCATGAACGCAGACCGTTTTGACCTGAACTAAGGTTTAGGCTCAGAAAAACAAAGGGTAGCATTTCGCTACCCTTTTCTTTTATTTCATCAGAACCCTCGTATCACACAAGTCAACGAAGAAGTTCACTACTCGGCTGACATCTCTGGCGAGTCAAATACAGTTATCTCCGGCAAATCGCCTTCAAATTTCTCTATATTGACCAACGCGCTGTGAGCAGCAGTACTTTGTGACAGCTTCGATGTACGTTTATCGTGAGTGAGAACATTCGGGTTACCGTGTTTATCAAGGCTGCCTTTCTCACTTGGATTCATCGGGTCATACCAAGAACCAGTACACAGATAGATGGTCCTTTCTCGCATATCTTCAGTAACAACAGCACCAGCTAGACACGCGCCTCGATCATTAAAGACCTTAACGATATCACCGTCTTCAATTCCTCGAGTCTTCGCATCTACCGGATTGATCATCACTGGCTCACGCCCTTTAATCTTAGCGTTTCGGCTGTAACTACCGGAGTCGAGTTGGCTATGCAGCTTTGTTTTCGGCTGCCCTGAAATCATATGCAGCGGGAAGGTTTCCGCTTGTTTTGACTTCAACCATTCTGTTGGAGGTAGCCAAGTAAACTGCCCCGGGCAATCATCGTATCCAAACGAGGCAATACGTTCGCTATAAAGCTCGATCTTACCACTTGGTGTCGTCAATGGATGCAAATCTGGATCTTGTCTAAATTCTGCAAGCAATACAGTGTCTGGGTTCGGATCCGCAAACTCGATAACGTCCCCATTTAAAAACGTATCAAAGTCTGGAAGCTCAACACCTAAATTCTTCGACTCAGGAATCAGCTTTTGCCACATGCTCTCGAGCCATTGTCGTGAGGTCTTGTTCTGAGTGAAATCCTCTTCAATTTCCAAACGCTTTGCGATCTCTGTGAAAATATCAAACTCATCACGAGCTTCACCAACAGGCTCAACAACTCTAGGCATAGGGATCAAGCTGTTGTCACGAGAGCCAGCACCGATGTCCTCTCGCTCTAACGTTGTCGTTACTGGTAACACAATATCGGCAAACCTTGCCGTTGATGTCCAGTTGATCTCATTGACGATGATGGTTTCAGGTTGCTGGAATGCCTCAATTAGGCGGTTAATGTCTTGATGGTGATGGAATGGGTTACCACCGGCCCACCAAACCATACGAATATCCGGATAAGTCAGGTTCATACCGTTGTATTGGTACTCATCCCCCGGATTAAGCAACATATCGGAAACACACGCCACCGGAATAAAAGCATCAACGTCGTTTTTGCGCTGCGGGAATGCTGGCCAACGAATAGGACGATGCATCAGTCCAATCCCACCATCAGATCCATACGCAATCGCGTAGCCACCGCCGGGTAAACCAATTTGACCAAGCATAGAAGCTAGAGTGATCGTCCCCCACAGCGTCTGTTCACCATGTTCCGTTCTCTGAACCCCTGCTGCTGTGCAGATAAAGGTGCGTGACTTTGCCATCTGGCGAGCGAGTTGTTTAATGCGTTCAGCTGGAATTTCCGAGAGAGCACTCGCCCATTCTGCTGTTTTAGCAACGCCGTCTTTCTCACCAAGCAGGTACGCCTTAACTTCATCAAACCCAACCGTGTATTTGTCGAGGAATGCGCTGTCATAAAGGTCTTCAACAAGCAAGGTATGCGCAAGTCCAAGCATGATCGCAGAATCAGAGCCCGGTACTGCAGCCAACCATTCCGCTTCAATTTCCGCCGGAGAATCTGAACGACACGGATTGATGTCGATAAACTCCACACCTGCTTTGCGACATGCCAGCAGTTCGTCTTTCAATCGGTGACGTGTACAACCACCAGGTGAAACTTGAGCGCTCTTTAGTGGTACACCACCAAACATAACGACCAACTCACCCTCTTTGGCGATCGTCGACCAGCGAGTTGCAGTAGATGTCAGCTTGTCAAAGTCACCGACTATATGTGGCAACAGGATAAGTGCCGTGTTGTAGCTGTAGTTACCTTGACTACTTACAAAGCCACCAGCGCAGGTTAAAAATCGCTTAAGCTGGCTTTGAGCATGGTGAAAACGCCCCGCACTACCCCAACCATAAGAACCGCCAAATATCGCTTCGTTGCCGTGCTCATTACGAGTGGATTTAACCGCTTTGCTGATCAGGTCGAAGGCTGTTTCCCAAGACACTTCAACAAAAGGTTCTTGACCTCGTGTGTTGTTTTTATGTTGTGGGCCATTCTCAAGATAGCTTTTACGAACAGCCGGTTTTTTTATTCTGGCTGAGCTATAAAGAGAGCTGTGCATGTTGTCATTGATAGGAGAAGGATCCGTATCAAGTGGATGTGCACTGACGCGAACTAATTTGCCGTCCTTGACCTCTGCAATCCCTGCCCCCCAGTGACTGGAGGTTGTGTACTTTTTCGTCATACTGTTACTTAGTTAAGTGATAAGAACATCGCTTCACCGCTGTGTTGGCGAGCAACGCTTGTCATAGGTGCCAAACAATAGGCTTTGGCTGAAGTTTACCCTTGTGGAACACGATTGTTCCAGACCTGATTCAGGATATTTAAGAATACGTTATTACCAATAGCCCATATTCGTGAGTACAGACCGGACTAAAGCGAGATACATTACGAGTTGTTTCATAACACCTAAAATACGATGTATAGAGTTATCAGAAGTTCTAATTTTTTTAAAATATGAGTAATATCTTGCTCGAATATTAAGACACCATGACATACAGTACTAATATCATTCATACTGCGTTTAAAGTTTAGATTAACCCGATTTGAAAGGAAGCTTACCGCATTGCTCAAGTTAAAACCTAATACTCACCGCACACGCAAAGGTTTCACGCTCCTTGAGTTGATAGTTATCATCGTGATTATTGGCATAATTTCGGTTATTGCTTTACCAAGATTTCTATCGATCAGCTCCGACTCTCGAGCAAGCACCTTAGAGGGTTTTGCTGGCGCTATGAAAAGTACTGTCGATCTTCAGCACAGCATTGCGGTAATTAATGAAGGTGATGGTGGTCTAGAGAATGGGTATATTCATAATGGAATCTTATTCGACCAAGGTTATCCTGTAGCTTTAGACTTTGATGTTCCCTTTGGTAGCTTCAATAGTGGTGATGGCACTCCAGAAATTCTCGAAGCCATGAGTCTCGATTTAGACGAATGGTCTTTTGCTGAAACAATCGATGGTCGCGAGGATAGCGACAGAACAAGAGAGTTGTACATAACTTTACGTCAAGTTATTCAGCAAGGCGCCACAAGTGAACAAATCATCGCTACGGCATGTTACGTTTCTTATGATAGTTATTTGGAAACTTCTTTGCGACCAGTAATAAGGACTATTACCTCTGGATGTTGAATGACTGTCTAACGGGAGTCGTTTTACAATCAGATAGATGCAATTGAACCAACAAGAAAAGAAAATGAAAGTCGTTTTACCCGTGTTGCTCGTAGTCGTTGTCGTTATTTCTATATTCCATTCAACAACACAGCCATCAATCGAAGGCTGTTACTCTAAGAGTGAAGAAATCACGAGCCTTGCTTCCGAAGAATCAGAGATTAAACAGTCATATTTAAACCTCTCTAAATCATCTAACAACGTCCTTGTTGAAGGTCTAATTTGGGGAACCAACTTTCACATTTGTTCTGTTGGCTCACCTAGTGAAGATAGTGATGGGCCTCTTAGTATGAAACTGTCAGGCGATAAACTTTTATATCGTTACAGTGAGCCTGAATATGGTATTGATTGTGAGTTAGAGGTGGTGATTCAGGGTAACAAACTACTCGCAAATGATTCAAACAATCACTGTTCAGAGTACGTTTTCTATTGCGGGGTTCATGCAAGCTTAGACGGTTTAGAGTTAACCAAGCAAAGCGAGGGTTGTCATAACGACAAATGACAAGTCATTTACACGCAGGCGTAAATGACTTGTTGTTACGTGAGGTCTAGCTTAATACAGGTTCTGCATCAACAGCCTCTTTTTCGTTACCAGCTTTTTTTGGTGACACTTTTAACTGATGCATACGTTGAATCTCTTGAGCTGTGAATTGCCCATAATCTTCATTCATATATTTAAACGTCTTCATCAACATAAAGCTCACCAGAACAAGTAAGGGTGCTGCAAATATCAATATCGCCGATTGCATAGAGCCTACTGGTGCTTTCACTATGATGAATACAGCTGGAATTGCGATAATAACCAGACACCAGAAGATCTTCAGCATTCTTGCTGGGTTCTTATCTTTATCGAGCACGTGTTGAGTTTGACAAGCAACGGTAAACACAGAACCATCCAACGTGGTAACCAACAATAGGAAGGTGGAAACAATAAATACAACCAAAATCAGTGATGAGAAAGGCAATGTGTTTAGCGCTTCTACAATCGATTGGCTGGCTTGGCCATCTGATACCATTTGGCTAATGTTCACCTGTTTGTCTAGCTGAGTTTTCATCATGAATGAACCCACGATAGAAAATAGGATTGTAGTACCGACAGTACCGCCTCCCACCATACAAGCGATGACTTCACGCAGCGTGCGTCCCTTCGATACTTTTGTGATGAAAATACACATCAAAGGAATGAAGATCATCCAGTAAGCCCAGAAGTAAGCAGTCCAGTTTTGAGGGAACTTGTCTTGAGTAATTGCATCCGTATAAAGGCTCATATGGATGAAATTAGACGCCCACAGACTGATCGAAGTGCTGGTATTCTCCAAGATGAACAGAGTCGGACCAAAAATAAGGATGTAAATAACCAGAGCAATTAGGAAATAAGTTCCAGAGCTTGAGATGTTTTTCATCCCTTTCTCGATACCGACAAAAGAGCTGACAATAAGCAAAGCAGCAACAATGCCGAGCATTCCAAGTTTAAGCATCAGGGTGTCTTGCAACCCAGTTAATTGCGCCACTGCCGCAGACACGATTGGCACGCCCAAAGCAAGTACGATAATCAGGCCAAAGACTAAAGCAATAGGGTAAGTAATATCGATGATACGACCAACAACTTTACCTACCGCTTGGTTTTGAATCATGCCTTTTATGATATCGCTGATTTTTAGCGATGGATTTTTGCGAACATAGTAAGAGTACATGATAGGCACAGCGCTGATAGCATAAAGCGCCCAAGCCGTAATACCCCAGTGGTGTAAAGAGTAAGTGACTGCCCATTCATGCGCTGTCACCGATCCCGCTTCAATGGCAAATGGTGGTGTTTTAATGTAGTACGACCACTCCAAGAACGCCCAATAAACAGTACCTGAGCCTACACCGGCCAAAGCCATCATAGTAATGTAAGCAAAATTGGAGTATTCCGGTTTTTCATTACCCATTCGAATGTTGCCGTATTTGCTCACCATTAGGTAAACCGAGACAACGACCATGGCAAAACCGAACCATAAGATAGGGGTGCCGAGGTTATAAGCAATCATGGTAAATATATCACCAGCGATGCTAATAGCGCGCTCAGTATCTGTTAGGAAGAAGACTGATAGCCCACTTATAATGATCAAAGAGATTAAGACCGTAGTTCGGTCGAAGTTGCTAGAGTTGTAAGTTTCCATAGAGGACTCCTTGTTATTCTCCCCACACCTCTGAGAGGAGAACAACTGTTTCACGTCAATTTTGTTTTAATTATTCGAATACATAGGTAGCGATCGATGCTTCTTTTACAGCGTCCCAATCCATCTCAACGCCTAAACCATTACCCTCTGGTGCGTGAACGAAACCGTCTCGACCTGTACGGATTTGTGTTTTAGAAGCAAGCTCGAAGCTTTCGTATGGATAAAACTGTTCGAAGAACTTACAGTTATTGTGTGCAAGGGCGACATGTAGGTTGGCCGCTTGCGTAATGGTGTAACCCATACTCTGTATTTCTAAGTTTTTAGAATGACCTTCAGCGATCGCAAAACACTTATTAAGCTGAGTAATGCCGCCACAAACTGTTGCGTCTTGACGAACATCTGACCAAAAACCATTGCCTAACGCATAAGTCACTTCTTGAAGTGTCAGTAGGCAATTGCCATGGCTTGATATTTCTAGGTCCGTTTTATCGACTAAACGTTGATAGGTTTTGTAGTCATAGTCAGAAACCGGCGCTTCTAACCACTCCCAATCGTAACTTTCCATCAGCTTAGCCATCTTCATTGCTTCTGCTGGTGTATAGAAAGTAGCCGTATCGAGCATGAATCGAATACCAGTCTTGCCGTATCGCTCTTGAATCGCGTTTACCAGTTTTACATCTTTTTCATATACGCAGTAGCAATGAAGTTTTATTGCGGTAAATCCATGCTCAATACAGTCATCAACATATGGGAAGTACTCTTCAACCGTGTCGAACATAGGAGTAGATGCATAAGACTTCATTTTATGGCGTGCGCCACCTAGCAGCATATATAGTGGCATGCCCGCTTTCTTACCTTTGATGTCCCATGCAGCAATATCAATGGGTGACTTGGCTGGCAGACCACCCCAAGAACAACGCGCGCCTAACCATGTGTTAAGTTCATCCGTCATTAATGGATTCTTTCCAATTAGCCCAGGCACAATGGTACGCATAGCTTCAATGATGCAACGGTCAAAATCGTTCTCTGTATAGCTGATAGTCGCACCAACACCTTCGGTTCCATCGTTACAAATAATACGCACGATGTTGTTGGTGTAGAGTAGCGGCTCTTGGTTGTCGGCCCAAGGGATCGGTGGAGCATCGCGATCGGCTACAGCATAGAGCTCAACTCGTTTGATCACAGTATCTTTCATTGGGTTTTCTCCTTATAAAGCGCTGCCATTTTCAATCATGACTGCGCGGATTTCCTCGCCCGTAAGGTCGCGGATTCGTCTATTCTCGTTAATTGCTTTTACAGCTGCGATTCCTGCTGCGTGCCCATACTCAAAACATTGCGCCGTTACTCGTGCCGATGCGAGAGCCTCATGTTCAGCACTCAAGCAGCGTCCCGCGGCGATAATGTTTTCACCAACGATCGGGACCAACGTGTTGTAAGGTACGTCGTAGTAGTCATTGATCAACCAATGCAGTTTTGGTTTGTCGCCTGAGTGCAGTTCAATTGGCCAAGGTGTGCGACAGATACCATCTTTTCGCTTGTTGCAATTGATAACATCATCATTAGTTAGCGTCTCGACACCAACGATAGAGCGTGTTTGTCGGATGCCGACCTCAACACCAGTATCGACAACGTAGGCATTTTCACAGCCGGGAACAAAGTGGTTTAGGAAGCGGGCATAATCACGAACTTGACGACGACCAAAAACTTCAGCTTCTGTAAAGTCTTTAGGGTCAATCACATTCAACATGCGGCCGTCTTGTCCGGCGAGGCGCGTTGCGTTGACCATAAGTTCGCCTGGTCGAGTGGTTGGAAAAATCCAAATTTTATGACGTGGTAAGGTGTATTCACCGCTCTTATTAGCAGCGAGAATGTTTTCGGTCACTTTTGGCGGGCATATCGTATCATCGCCGTAGTAGTCCAAATATTTCTCCATATCGACATCAGCAATACGAAAGAACATCGTCGGGTTTTGGATACGACCTTGATCACCGAAGTAGTAGTCCATACCTGCGCGAGCAATTACCGCAGCATCACCGGATGCATCAACGATCATGTTGCTAAGGATGATACTTTGACCAGCATTGGATTCGATGACTACACCTTTGAACGTATCTTTTTCCATGATCACACCCGTGACTGATGTATGGAAAAGAGTCGTAACACCAGCATCTTCAAGTAGATCGTCGGCGACTTCACGCCATATCAAAGGGTCATGGGTAACAGTAAATGTCTTTCCATATTTTTGAGGTTCAGTGACTCCATTGCGTTTCTTCAGCTCTTGACGGAACCGCTCAGTGAATCCGAATACTACTTGTTCAGGTTGAGCATTCTCTTCGTCTGAAGCCATGAACATACCGCAAATAGTACCCGACAAACCGGCTACTGCTGCTCCACCACAAAAGCCATATTTTTCAACTAACCAAGTGTCTTTCCCCATAGAGCCAGCTGTTTCAGCAGCAGCTACACCAGCAGCACCACCACCGATCACTAGTACATCAACTTCAGCCAAAATTGGCAGATCCGGTACTTGTTCAAAACGACGAACAATTTTCCAATCTTTCATACTCACCTCGCTAATAGATAACTGATGTTCATCTGATATATCAGTTGTGTGTTTGAAATATATTCCCTTTTTTTTTGTGGTACAATAGCGAAACTGGTTATCGTGAGATCGCTCACTAAAAAATTGATCAAAGGAATAGCGCGTAGAATGTCCATAAACAACGCAAATAAGACTGATGTGGCTTATAACCAATTGGAAAGAATGATTATTTTCCGAGAGCTGGAACCTGGAAGTATGGTGAGTGAAAAGCAGCTTGCCGAAGGAATGGATCTTGGTCGGACGCCAGTAAGAGAAGCTCTTCAACGTCTATCATACGAACGCATGGTAGAGATCCATGCTCGCAGAGGGATCCAAATCCCACCTATTTCGGTCGAAAGTCAGCTTAAGATTCTTGAGGTTCGCCGTGATATCGAAGCCTTGTGTGTGAAATATGCGTCTGCCAGAGCGAGTGTCGAAGAGAAACAGCAAATGTTGATACTTGCAGACAAGCTTGAGGAGTGTGCAAAAAACCAAGACGACCTAAAATATGCGACGCTACTGAAAGAAATCCACATTTTATTGGTCAAAGCCGCAGCAAATGAGTATCTGCAGTTAGCAATGGCTCCTCTTCAAGGCTTATCACGCCGCTTTTGGTTTGCCTACAAAAATCAAAATTCTGATCTTGTAGATGCCTCGTCTCACCATGCTGCTGTATTGAGAGCGGTAAGCCATACTGATGCAGAAGAGGCCGTCGCTGCATCACACCGCTTGAACGATTACCTAACAGACATGGCGTATAGAAGTATTACGGCAAGAAAATAACGCCCTAAAAACACCAAAACGGTACAAGTTTTACTGAGGGCTCTTTCTAAACCTTAGAGAAAGATTCACAAAGCTGCCGTCACATTTCGCCCAACGTGCAGTAGTGTCAGCTGTTGGGCGTTTATGGACCGCCAGTAGGAGGAAATATTTTGTCGCGGTGAGATTTCGAGGTTAGCAATCTTCATATCCTTAAAATCAACATCCCACGTCTCTTATTGCTTAAATGTTCATATAGCGATCAAACCATTCAATCATCTGCTCTGGATGGTCACCACAGTAGTTGTAGCCGACAAAGCGTCTGGTATCACCGTCTTCAATCCAGTGCAGTTTCTTTTCCTCTGTTGGAATCAAGTCAAAGGTAGTTTGTACATCATCAGGCACTGTCCAAATATCATCTTTGTTTTGCACAATAAATGTCGGGATGTGGAAGTTTTGCACATATTTATGTGGTGTCATGTCATCAAGTTTGATGCCTATGTTTTTCTCAACTTCTTCAGCAAACACATCAAAAAATGCACCTAGCCCCATACCATCTACTGCAACTTTAGACATGATGTTGATAGAAGCTGGCTGGGCGCAGACAAATGCTTTTACGTTTTCAGCATATTCAGGGTATTTATTCAGCGCGTTGATTGCAGCATTACCACCAGCACAAGGATTGAAAAGCCCGATGATCATATGTCGTAAATCCTCGCGCGACTTCACGTAGTCAAACGTAGCGATGACATCTTTATGCTCGTCACCAAAGCCTTGTCCCCACGAGTTGTTCTTAGCATCGCCACTTTCACCGTGACCACGCAAGTCGTATGCAAGTACATTGTATCCAGCATCATGAAGGGCCTTATGAACATTACCGAATTTTACTTCGATGTCTTGAAACTGGCTCCAAGGAGCTTTATGACCAGGGAAACCATAACGATTAAGAGTCGCAGGATGGTTACAAATAATCAGCTTGTCTGAACCTGATTTCGGTATAAACCATGCCGCCAGCTCAACACCGTCTTCGGTCATATATCTAACATCTTCGTATTCAAGGCCGTACTTTTCTGGGGTTTCTAAAATTGGCGCTCTGTCAGTAGGCAGGCTCACGTAGCCTTTTGCCACCACCGCTAACGTAGCTTTTTGCTCTTCACTTAATGGATTTGTCATGTCTATAACTCCTGCACATCTGATGTATTCGATAATCAGCTATCGTTCTTAATAAGTGTGTTTATTAGGCTATATGTAACTTCAGATGATAACTAGAAGGTGTTAAGCTGAATCAATATCAACTTAAAGCTAACAATTGGAGTCGTAGTGCAAGAATTTAAAAATGATATTACTTACAACCAATTGATTTCTTTTAAGACGATTTATGAAGAAGGAAATATCAGTAAGGCTGCAAGACGGCTTGGTATCAGCTCCGCATCTGTGAGTAATTCATTAAAAGTATTAGAGAAGAATGTCGGCGAGCCGTTATTTAATCGTACTACCCGAGCTATCTCACCAACTGAAGTAGGAAAACGATTGTATGAGTTGATTCACCCTAGTGTTGACGACTTAACAAACGCGATAGAGCTTATTTGCGACCATAACAAAGCACCCAGTGGCAGCTTGTCGCTAAATATGGCAAGAGACATTTATGACGTTTTTCTCAAAGACGTGCTTATGGATTTTCAGTTGCAATATCCGGCAATTCAGCTCGAAATTACCCTATCTGACTCTTTCGACAGTCAGGTTGAACAGCACTTTGATGTTGGTTTTCGTTTCGGAGAAACGGTCAATGACAGCATGATTGCTAAGCGCCTCAATAGAGGAGAAAAACGAACAGAATTAGCGCTGTTCGCCTCTCCTGATTATGTTACCCGTTTTGGTAAACCAACTGCTGTCGATGAGCTTCAGCAACATTCAATCATCCAGTTTCGAGCCCCATCAAGTCAAAAGCTTCTACCCATACGTTTACACAAAATGAAAGACAAGAGCAGTGAACTTGTTTCATTACTGCCATCAAATACAGCCATGGTGGTAAACAACTCAAAAGTCATGGTTGACTGTGCACTAAAAGGAATTGGCATTGGTTACCTGATGGATGCAACCATCAAAGACGAACTGTTAAGTGGGCAACTCGTCCCCATCCTAAAACAACATTGGTGCGAAGCGCCCAACGTGTATATGTACTATGACCCGGAAAACCGACAGACGCGTAGAGTAGCTTGTTTTCTTGAATATATGTCGCAGCAACGCATCTAATCAACGGACTGAGCATTAAAACAAACACTGGGCTACCGTGAATCTAATAAACCGATATCAGCGATATGTTGAACACGTAATATCTCGATAAAAAGGCAACCTGTTCCATACCATGTATCTGTTTATTTAAACTCGATTGTCATGCCGAACTGAATAATCTCCCTTGGTACGTTCTAATACAGGCGCGCCTCTCTCCAACCTAGAATCATACCTCCATTAACTTTCTGACACTAAAAAGAGCTACACCTGATCTTAACTGCAAAATGAAACGTAACTGGTTGCCCAAAAAGGGAAGAAAATTCTATGGCCACCGTTTATGTAAGCATCGGCAGTAACATTGACCGAGAACATCACGTTACAGCGTCTCTTAAAGCACTAGAGGATCGGTTCGCTCCTCTACGGGTTTCTAGGTTTTACGATTGTGTACCTGTTGGATTTGAAGGGGACAATTTCCTTAACCTTGTCGTCGGCTTTGAATGCGCTCTTCCAGTTGCTGAACTATCAAGCATTCTACGTCAAATCGAATTGGAGAATGGTCGCCAGCGTGAGACCAAAGCGTATGCACCACGAACAATGGATATCGACATCCTTCTTTACGACGATTTGGTAGGCATCATTGACGGAGTAGAACTGCCTAGAGGTGAAATCACCGAATATGCCTTTGTGCTACGACCACTTGTCGATATCGCTGCTCAAAAACGCCACCCTACTCTCGACGTTTCTTATCAGCAGCTCTGGGATAACTTCGACCAATTGAGCCAGAAAACCGTCCCTATCCCTTTTGAGCTCGATTTCACATAGCGCCTTTAAACATTTTAATCAGAGCACTGAGTCGCCTGAGTTTTATTGATCTTTTCTCAAAACAAGCACGTAACTGACTTCACTTTCTAAGGATTGGACACTGTTATGAATCACAACGCCATTATCACCATTACAAATCTCCGACTAAGAACCTTTATCGGCTTCAACGAAGAAGAGAAAACCAAGCAACAAGACATCGTTATCAACGCAGAAATCCACTATCCAGCAAACAACTTATGTCTCGCTGATGATGTGGACAATGCGCTTAATTATAAAAACATCTGCAAAAAGATCATTCATCATGTCGAATCTGGAAGATTTTTGCTATTAGAAAAGCTAACCAGTGACGTACTCGGTATCTGTATCGACCACCCTTGGGTGCAGTACGCTCAAGTAAGAATTGACAAACCTCACGCACTTCGTTTTGCGGATTCCGTTTCGCTCACCTTGAGCTATGAAGCAGACCAAGACAACAATTCATAAGGAGCGAGGCAATGTTAACCACAGAAGCAGAAAAAGTAAGACAAGCTTTGCTCGCCAAAGGGCTTGAAACGCCAATGACACCGAGCGAAATGAACAGTGATCAAAAGTACAATCGCATCAAAGGGCTGCTAACGGAAGTAGTGAGCACACTAGGATTGGATTTAACCGATGACAGTCTCGCTGAGACGCCACATCGTATTGCAAAGATGTACATACACGAAATATTTTCAGGGCTAGACTACAATAACTTCCCAAAAATCAGCGTCATAGACAACAAAATGTCCGTCGATGAGATGGTTAAAGTGTCCGACATCGACTTAACCTCGACGTGCGAGCATCACTTCATCACCATCGACGGCCTAGCACAAGTGGCCTATATCCCTGAGTCTAAAATACTGGGGCTGTCGAAAATCAATCGTATTGTTCGCTTCTTTGCTCAGCGCCCGCAGGTTCAAGAGCGTCTCACGCAACAAATCTTAGTCGCAATACAAGCATTGGTTGAAACAGAGAACGTTGCAGTAACCATCAAAGCCACTCACTACTGTGTGAAATCGAGAGGCGTTATGGATGCCAACTCTGAAACCACGACAACTGCGTTGGGTGGTATCTTCAAAACTAACCCTCAAACCAGAGCTGAGTTTTTACGATGAGTGAGACAATTCTAATAACCGGCGTGGGCAAGCGACTAGGGTTCGCGCTGGCTCAGCAACTTTTGTCGGATGGATACAAAGTGATCGGCACTTACCGAAGCGACTATCCTCAACTGAAACAGTTGCGCGACTGTGGAGCTGACTTACAACAGGTAGACTTTTATCAGCAAGGCAGCGTAGAGGGTTTTCTTCATTACGTTGCTCAAGAGTACAGAACACTTCGAGCGGTCATACATAATGCTTCTGATTGGAAGCCAGAAAACAAACAAAAACCGAGTGAGAACGCCTCTCAAATCATGAACCAGATGATGACGGTACATGCGAGCGTGCCCTATCTTGTCAACTTAACACTCAAAAACCAATTGATGGCTGGTAACGAAACCTCAGACATCATCCATATCAGTGATTACGTCGCGGAGAAAGGCAGTAAAAAGCATATCGCGTACGCCGCAAGTAAAGCCGCTCTCAACAACCTAACACTTTCGTTTTCTGCCATGTTGGCTCCCAAGGTTAAAGTAAACACCGTCTCTCCGGCGATGATCAAGTTCAATGATCATGATGACGATGCTTACAAAGCTAAGGCTCTACAAAAAGCTTTGATTCCTGCAGAGGCCGGCTTTGAAGAAATAGTAGATGGCATCAAGTATGTATTGGCCAGTCACTACATGACAGGAAGAACCTTGCACCTTGATGGTGGCAGACACCTGAAGTAAAAGGTTGGCCTTCTTCTAGATTCACTCCCCCGCTAGAGCTTCAAAATCTCTAGTGGTAGAGCCCATCTATCGCACTCTACTTGTTCAACTCGCGCTCACCACTCTGGTTAAACCAAACCTATAACGTGACAAACTTCACATTTATGCTAATTCATCTCCTGAATTGCGCGCGCTGTATTAAACGCGACTCATATTAAACTTCGCTTGAATCCACCTACCTCTTTGGAGTTTGAGCGTTCAAACAAAAAATTCAAACAAATGTTTAAATTCATCGATTTTTGGAGCGATTTTCCACTCATTTAACAGGATGACTTTCGCTTTGATCTTGATCAATATGTTAACTGTTGCGCAACATTTCGAACGATAACTTGCATTAGAAGTGAATACTCACTTCCCCCATTTGCTTAGTACAAGGAATGAAACTATGTCTACTCAGGAAACCTTTAAAGCCTTCACTTCACAGCTAGAGTCTGTAACTAACCCGTTCTACAACTTCAATCAGCTAGTGACTAAAAACATCGAGACACTGACCAAGATTCAACTTGATAGCCTACAAGCATACAGCGCGCTTGGTAATGAATCTTTGCAAAGCCTCGCTTCATTAAAGCAGCCACAAGACATCCCTGCTTACGGCTCAAAACAGATGGAAGTCGCGAGCAAAATCTCACAGCAACTAATGGAAGATAGCCAAAAGCTGACCCAACTTGGTCAAGATTTTAAATCTGCCGCTGATGAGCTAACGGCTTCTGCGGTTAAAACTGCGAAAAGTGCTTAATTTATTGTTTGTCGGTTAATGGCGAAGCTCAACGGTAAGCATCACTTCTTACAAGGATGTCAGAATGGAAAATAAATCGCCCTTTGAAGGTATGATGGATCTTATGTCCCAATATGGGCAAGCATGGATGGACAACCTAGGTCAGCCAACACAATCCACATTGATGAAAACCCAATCAGAAGACTTTACAAAGTGGGCAAACTCAATGGTGCAGAACCCAACCAATATGGTTGAGCAGCAGATGAATTGGTGGACACAACAGGTCAATTTGCTCAACGATTGTATTCTTGGTAATCAAGCACAAACCAAAGAGACCGATCGCCGCTTCCGTGACCCTTCTTGGAACGACACACCGCTTTATCGCTACATCAAAGAGAGCTACAAACTCGCCTGTGACAACATTCAGCAATCAGTAGAAAACAGTGAGGGTTTGGATGACGAGACCAAAACGCGCCTCTCATTTTTCACTCGCCAGTACCTCAATGCCATGTCGCCAAGTAACTTTGTTGCGACCAACCCCGAGATACTCAAGCTGACCATGGACAGTAACGGCGAAAACCTTATCCAAGGAATGAAGCAATTTCGTCAAGACTTGGAGCAAAGTGCTGACATCCTCAACATTCGCATGACGGATAAGAACCAGTTCACCTTGGGTGAAAACATTGCTTCGACACCAGGGAAGATCGTGTTCCAAAATGAGATGTTTGAGCTGATTCAATACAAGCCAACCACAAAGCAAGTCTATAAACGCCCGACACTGATCGTGCCACCCTTCGTCAACAAGTATTACATCATGGACGTTAACCCTGAGACCTCTTACGTGAAATGGTTAGTCAGCCAAGGTCACACGGTGTTTATGATCTCTTGGGTAAACCCGAACGCACAAATGCGAGATGTCGACTTCGGCAACTACGTTACTCAAGGCGTATTACCCGCGCTTGATGCAATTGAAAATGTCACTGGTGAGCGTGAAGTCAATGGCATTGGCTACTGCATTGGTGGCACAACCTTAGTCGCAGCCATGGCTTATCTTTCAGGTAAACGCCGCAAGCAACGTATTAAATCGGTCACTCTGCTCACCACCATTCTCGACTTCACTAAACCCGGTGAACTAGGCGTGTTCATCAATGACCCAATCATCAGCAGCATTGAAGCGCAAAACAACCAACGCGGTTATATGGACGGTCGCCAAATGGCGGTGTCATTCAGTCTGCTCCGTGAAAACAGCCTGTATTGGAACTACTACATCTCCAATTACTTGAAAGGCGAAAGCCCAATGGCGTTTGACCTGCTTTACTGGAACTGTGACAACACCAACGTGACTGCCGCGACTCATAACCAACTACTACGTCAGTGCTATCTTGAAAATCGACTCGCCAAAGGCGAACTGGTGATTGATGGCGTGACTATCGATTTGGGTAAGGTTAAGTCACCAGCCTACTTCCTATCTGCCATTGATGATCATATCGCCCTGTGGGATGGCAATTTTGAAGGCACTAAACTATTAGGTGGAGACAACAAGTTTGTCCTCACCGAGAGCGGGCACATTGCTGGACCAATGAATCACGCCGACTCAAATAAATACGGCTTCTGGACCAACGACAATAACGACCAAGCGCCTTCTCAATGGCTTGCTAGTGCCGACAAACATCAAGGCTCATGGTGGGCGCATTGGCAAACTTGGGTTGATGAGCGTAACTTCTCTGAAATGATTGAAGCTCGTGAACTTGATGGTGAACTCGACGCGCCAGGTGAATACGTGAAACAACGCATTCAAGATGTCATCGCACAAGAAGTAGAATTGGAAAAGGAGTCCGCATAATGAAGCCAGAAATCGGCCAAGCTGCCACCATAGAAAAGACCCTGGATAAACAAACCGTCGAAACGTTTGCGAGTGTCTCAGAGGACTACAACCCAATCCATTTAGATGAAGATTTCGCTAAAACCACGCAATTTGAGCGCCCAATCGTACATGGCATGCTGGCATCTAGCCTTATCTCTGGCCTATTGGCCTCAAAAGTACCCGGAGCTGGCAGCATCTATTTAGGGCAATCCTTGAAGTTTGTTCGCCCTATCTTTGTAGGCGAAACCGTCACAGCCAAAGTGGAAGTGACTAGCGTACGCGACGACAAACCCATCGCAGTGATATCGACTCAGGTATTGAACGCGAACGGTGAAGTCGCAGTCGACGGCGAAGCAACGGTGATGTATTCAGTTTAGCCACTCAAACGCAAAGTTAAGCTCTACATTCAGCGCATCTGGTTGGTTGAAAAAACGATCAATGGGTGCTGCTGGATGGCTTATGCCAAGTCATACAAACTCATTTCCAAATATCGACAGCGCCCTGTTCCTATTTAACATTTGAACTCATGCCACAGTGTTTAAGAGTTTTCCTCTACCAAGACTCTCACGCCTTTCTGATTCTATGCTCCTAATTTAATTATCATGAGTTTGATGCTTTATTTGGGCCACTTTCTAAATTAAAAATGGCGTGTCTAGATGAGTTCTAGTCTAGCTTTATCAGTAAATGTTTTTATAAGTTACTGCTTATTAGCCAGTTTGCGTTTTTCACTTCTTGGATAGCGCACATTGATAAAAAGCGATAGCTAGCAGGCATGTATTTGTGTGATGTAAGAATACACATATCGATACATTCTCTTTAACTTTTAGTTATCTATGATAAATTGCACGAAAGTCAGGCAAACTAAAAACGAGGATGCCTGTTATTAAGAATGTTATACGCAAATTGAGAACATCGATCTATGAACTTTAATCAAGCTTTTAAAATTGTCTCTACATGGATCGACGTTTACACAGATGGAATTGCTGAAGTATCAGAAGTCATAGATAAGCCTTATGGTTGGATATTTTTTTATCAATACAAAGGTTTCGACCCTAATGACATTTCAACTTATATGGGCGGCAATGCGCCAATCATATTTGACCGAATAGATGGTGAAATTAGAGTTACGGGCACTGATCAGCCTTTAGAATTTTACCTAAAAAAATACGAAGATACTCTACCTGAAACTAGGCTTTTGATGTCACCTGAGGTTTCTAACTTTATTAGAAAATTTAATAGCATAGAATAGAACAATTGAAAGTCTCGGCCTGGGTTTCCAATACTCCGGTTTCTATGTGTTGGTCGCCCATTATCTCTATGTTATACATCTAATTGAGATTCATAATAATGCCCAAGAATATAAGAGTTTTTAAATTTAGAGCTGGAAATGAGAATGATCTTGATTCATTTTTCGAAGATTATTTGTGGTTCTCAAGTTTATCTGCCTTAAATGATCCTTATGAAGGATACGCATCATTTTCAGTAGAAGGTATTGATGATGATTTTCGTGAGAAGTTTTTAGCATCAGTTTTCTCAAAAGAACCAAATGACTCTATTTCTCCTGAGCAAGAGGCTAAGGCTTATCGAGAAGAATATGAGAAGGACACTGGTGTAAAGTTCTCAGAATATGTTGATTCAAAGGCTTCTCAGAGAGTAGAAAACTATTATGATGAGCATAAGAATGACTTCAAAATACTTTCACTTTCCCTAGCCAAAGATAATCATCAACATCCTGCACCTTTAAACAACATGCTGATGTGGTCACATTATGCAAATGGATTTAAAGGTTTTTGTGTTGAGTATAACTTTGAAAAACTCAAAGCTTCAATTGAACAGAAAAATGGTATCAAATTGGCAAATTCACTTATAAAGTACGCCGAAGATGGGAAGCTACCGATTGTAAAACTTAAAACATTCATGCAGTCAATTATTGATGGTTCACGAGAATGTTCGTATGAAATATTAGAAGCATTCACCCGCAAAGAGCAAAGCTGGTCTTATGAAAATGAAGTACGATTTATCTCAGAACAAGGCGGTAATAAGCTGCTCTATGATCCATCTTGCATTAACGCAATTTATATAGCAGAAAAAGCACCAAGTTGGCTGAAAAGCAATCTGATGTCAAATGTTGTCCTAAAGAAAGCAAACATCAAAATTTATATTGTTGCTCTACATTCAAGTGAGTATAAATTCGGGTTTCATAGAGTCGATGCATAACAAGCGCTTCAAGCCTACCGCCGACGCGTGATAGTTTTGGTTTGCAGTACTAATCGTATATGAGACGCAGATGTTGTAGTGTTTTGGCAACCACTTAAGCAAGTGTTAATACCCTAAAGGGCAATTTAAGTGAATCATCAGACTTGCAAAAAAGTTTCAACCTTAAATAGGAATGTATCCAAAAGATATATCTCTGACCTAGAGAGCCAATTGCTCTTTCTTGGTCAAAGGGTAGCTAGTTGAGGCTTCAAAGAATACTTCTTTAATTTTGCTCAATAAAAGATTCGTAAGGAAGCTCTTCACGAGCTAAACGTAACTCACAACACTTGGAACTTTTACTATGCGTTGCGTTCAATAGTTAATAGGACATTATTCAATTATAAACAGAACAACACACCACTGAAGACAATAATGAATAATTTATCAATATTTTGCGCTGATGTTGGCTCGATAAGTGCGAAAAAGTTTGGCTGGGCAGCCAAAATCTCTGCCCAACGTGAACTCATTACAGGCACAGAAATTGAAGACTTTGCAAGGCAGATATCTGAAGCTATACATAGAAATGAAAAAGTCGCCATCGGCTTTGAATGTCCGCTTTTTGTTCCAATGCGTAAAGAGCCTAAAAGAGTAAACTCAGCAAGAAATGGAGAAGGTAATCGTAGTTGGAGTGCTGGAGCTGGAACTGGAGCGCTGGCAACAGGTCTGGTTGAAGTTTTATGGGTTATGAATACGATAAGTGAGACTTTAGGTTACGCTCCGAAAGCTGAGTTCTCGTGGGAGCGTTTTCAGGCCAATAACGGTATTTTCTTATGGGAAGCTTTCGTTACAGCTAGTGCAAAGGGCTTGAGCCATGCCGATGATGCAGTTATTGGCGTTAATGCATTCATTAAATCATTAGTTGACTTTGAAGCTAGCAATGCGATAAGTGAGTCATCAGTATTATCTCTTGTAGGTGCAGCGGCATTAAGAGCAAAATGGACAACTGATATTGAAGTTCTTAGTCTTCCATGCCATGTAATAAAAGCATAAAGAGACCATCAGATCTTAATTTGAAAACGCCTCCAAAAACGGAGGCATTTTTGTATCTAAATCTCGAGTCGTCTGAGTAGTAATGCGTTAGATACCCTTTCGCTAAAAACTTGCTCAACACATGCGCCCAAGAATCGCTTTCGTATTTCAGCTTATTAAAGCAGTACGCTTGGCAGGTACAAGGAAAGACTCGGGATGAAGGTTACGATGAGCACCATAGGCAGATGCCCAAGCAGAATCAGCTTCATGGTTGGTTTAATGTATTTGTCGAGCGAGAGCTTAGCCACTCCCCCAGCCATGAACAGCATAGGCGCGCACGGTGGTGAGATGTTCCCCAATCCTAAGTTAACGCCAACGATAGCAGCAAAATGAATCGGATCGATGCCTAGTGCCTTAATGATTGGCAGGAAAATAACCGCAGCAAGAATACTGCCGGAAATATCGTCTACTATCATGCCTATCAGCATCAACAACACATTGATCAATAAGAGTAATACCAATTTGTTATCGCTAATCTGCAGCAACGCATCCGCGATCTGATTCGGTATTTGCTGAAATACCATTGCGCGACTCATAACAAATAGAAAGAACAACACTGCGATAATGGATCCTGTCATCGCTACTGAACTGACAGTAATATCCATTAGCTGTTTGAAGCTGATACCTTTGTACACCATGAGGCCAATGACAACCGAGTAAACCACAGCAATAGAGGCTGCTTCCGTCGGTGTCGCCAAGCCACTGTATATGGTGCCTAAAATAATGATTGGCATAAGAAGAGCGAACGTTGCTTTTCTTCCCGTTTGTTGGATATTTTGAAACTGAGCTTTGTAAGACTTGGGTTTATGTACTTGGATACCCTGCTCATTTCTCAAGATGAAGTGGTTGAGTACGCAGTACCAGAGAGCGAGTAACAGCCCTGGAACTATGGTAGAGAGGAATGCCGCTCCCACAGAAATACCGCTAGTAATCGAGAAAATGATCATAGGTATAGATGGTGGGATCAGTAACGCCAACACCGACGAACAGGCAACCAAACCAGTGGCGTGCCCTTCTGGGTAGCCCTCTTTGACCATTCGTGGAATCATGATTTTGCCAATGGCTGCGATGGCGGCCGTCGAACTTCCTGAAATAGCGCCAAACAGAGTACAACTGATCACGGTCACAGCCCCCAAGCCGCCTTTGATACGCCCAACAAACGCATTAATGAAGTTGAGAATACGTTCAGAGATGCCACTTTCGGCCATAACAAAACCGGAAAAGATAAACAATGGCAACGCTAACAGTGAAAAGCTAGCTACGGTGTTGTAACCATGCGGCAGCAAGAACGAGATGTTACTACCGGTGATATAAGAAAAGAGTAGTGCGCCTACCCCAAAAGCAAATGCGACAGGGACACCGATAAGCAGCAGCACGACTGTGACTGCCATTGCGAGAATAAATAAGGTCATGATCTGTCCTCCGGTTTAAACAGTTCGCGAACGTCACGACCAATATCGAGTAACAAATAGAGCGAAGAAAGGACGAAGCCAAACACCATCGAAGAAGACCACACCCAGCGAGGCCACGCTAGGTTGGTGCTTAACCGCCCCCTGTCATAAATTTTCATCACATATTCCATAGCAAGATAAGAGAAGAACATCAGTGCGCTGAGAGAGACAAGATATCCAAACAGCTTAATCAGTTCGATGGTCCTTGGATTGTCGACGATAAGATGAATGACTCCCCCTGTGATATGCTCTTTCGTCTTAGTTGCGTAGGCCATACCTGAAAAATAAACCCATACCCCAAGTAACAATGCGACTTCTTCGATACCAGTGAATGGAGAATCAAACACGTAGCGCAGGATTACTTGAAAGAACATCAATAGTGACAAGCTAATAACCGAGCTAATCATGATGAATCGCAACAACATTTCTAAGAAATCACACACGCTGTAAAAAGCAGGCACATCACGCTGTGCAAGAGAGTCGTTCATAATTGCCTCACATCACTACTTCTGAACACCGGAGACGGAATAGACTTGATCCATGATGTCTTTACCTACCGTTTTCTCCATACTTGGCCATTCGTTGCTGTAAATACTGGCCTTCGCTTTATCCATTTGCGCGTCAGTAAGTGAGACTACTTTGATGCCCGCTCCTTTTACTTTCTCCAGGTAATCAGCATCAATTTGTTCTGCTTTTTGCCAAACAACTTGCATGGTTTTATCAGCCGCTTGTTGCATCTTGTTGCGTTCTTCGTCTGGCAATCCGTCCCACCAATCTTTGTTCACCAGAAAGAATCCTTGCTCAAAGTAATCTTTGGTAAGAATGTAAGTCTCTAGTACATCACGCATTTGCCAGATTTCGATCGAAGGACCAAATCCACGGCCATCAATCACGCCAAGTTGAAGAGAGGTGTACAACTCACCATAAGGCATAGGTACCGCTGAGAATCCCCAGTCTGCAAAACGGTCAACCGCGACAGGCACATCGACCGTACGAATTTTCAGCCCTTTGGTATCTTCTGGGAACTCGACAGGCACTTTCCCTACCCCTTTTCGGATAGCCATAGAACCAAAACCCGTCGGTACGATGCCAAGTGCATGAAGGCCAATATCAGCAAAGATGTCATTGTAGATATCGAGCATCCCACCTTTCAGACCATAGATCTGTTTAGCGCTGTTCCAATCGTCGGCAACGTAACCGAGCCAGGTCAGATCTAGGCGTTTATCGAACTCAGACGCACCAAATGAAATGGTCATCGGGATCACCCCATCAACCGCTTGCTCGAACTGAGACTGCCAATCACCGAGATCGCCCCCAGAGTGATATTGCGGTGTGTAATCAGAGCCTGTTTCCTTAAGCTCTTGCATGAACGTCTCAGCAGCAAAGTTAAAAATGTGGTCGTTTGGATAAGCTTGAGCCAAAATGAAACGCTCAGCGGCTGCGTTAAATGCCACACATGAACCGATCGCTGCGAGTGCTACTGACTTTAATAACTTGTTAGTTTTCATAGTTCCTTCCTTGTCAAAAAGACGGCTTAATAAGGCATTAAGCCGGTAGAAAGATGAGTTAGAACAACTCATTAGGGAAATTTAGCTTGGGAATGAGTACTTGATACCTTCACGCACACCGGAAGATGGCCAGCGTTGAGTGATGGTTTTACGATCGGTGTAGAAGCGAATAGCATCTGGCCCATAGATACACAGGTCGCCAAATCGCGATTGCTTCCAACCACCAAAGCTGTGGTACGCCACAGGGACAGGTAGAGGGATATTAATGCCGACCATGCCCACTTTAATTTCGTCACTGAAGTAGCGCGCCGCTTCACCATCTCGGGTAAATAGACACGTGCCGTTGCCGTATAGGTTGTCATTGATAATTTGCACGGCTTGATCCATTGACTCAACACGAATCACTTGCAGCACTGGGCCAAAGATTTCCGCTTGGTAGCTAGTCATTTCTGTGGTGACATGGTCAATCAAAGTCGCGCCGACGTAGTACCCTTCCTGACATCCAGCCACTTGGATGTTGCGTCCGTCGACAACAAGGCGCGCCCCCTGCTCAACCGATGACGTAATATGCTCTTCGATACGTTGTTTGTGCTCTTGACTGATAACCGCACCAAAGCTGTTCTCTTTCTCGGCATAGTGGCCAACTTTGATCGAGCGCATCTGCTCTGTCAGTTTGGCAATCAGTGCGTCTGCAACTTCATCTCCAACCGCCACAGCAACGGATAGCGCCATACAACGCTCACCAGAGGAACCAAAAGCAGCTCCAATCAATTGGTCCACGGCATTATCCAAATCGGCATCTGGCATCACAATCGCGTGGTTTTTTGCACCACCCAATGCCTGACATCGCTTGCCATAACGCGCGGCTTCTTGATAAACGTAATGAGCAATCGGTGTGGAACCTACAAAGCTGACAGCTTCCACTCGTGGATCTTCTAGCAGTGCGTCTACCACCAGCTTGTCGCCATTTATCACATTGAACACACCATCTGGCAGGCCCGCTTGTTGAAGAAGCTGAGCTAGGAATAGCTGCGCTGAAGGCACGCGTTCAGAAGGTTTGAGAATAAAACTGTTGCCGCAAGCAATCGCCATCGGATACATCCAAAGCGGCACCATCGCCGGGAAGTTAAATGGCGTGATGCCTACCACGACCCCAAGCGGTTCAAATTGACTCCAAGAATCAATTTGGCCTGCAACATCTTTACTGAATTCACCTTTAAGCAGTTCAGGAACCCCGGCAGCATACTCAATATTTTCAATCCCGCGGATCAGCTCCCCCATCGCGTCATGGCTTATCTTGCCGTGCTCTTTACCTATCAACTCGCATAGTTTCTCTGCGTTGTCTTCAACCAACACTTTAAATTTAGCGAAGATCTGTGCGCGTTTTGCTGGTGGGGTTTTACGCCAGTCTTGTTGTGCTCGCTGAGCAATGGTGATGACTTCATCGACCAAGGCTCTATCAGCCATTGCCAACTTAGACTCCACTGCTCCTGTTGATGGGCAGTCGACATCTAAGAAATTCTCACTGGTTTCTACCACGCGTCCATTAATATAGTGACCAATAATGTTCATTACCTTCTCCTTGTCTATTTGTTCTCAATGCTTTCGCCTAGTGCATTAACCAGTCGATCAATCTCATCAGGGGTGGTGATAAATGGGACGCCCAGTTGAACCGTATCGCCGCCATATCGTAGGTAGAACCCTTTATCCCACATGCGCATCGCCGCTTCGTAAGGTCGTTTTACTGGTGAACCGTCTTTATGTGTCAGGGTAATTCCGGCAGCTAATCCGTAGTTGCGGATATCGCTGATGTAGGGAAGATCACGCAGAGAGTGGACCGACTCTTCAAACAGAGGAGAGAGGCTATTCACTCGTTCCATGATGTTTTGATTTTCGAGTTCGTCGAGCGTGGCCATCGCAGCAGCACACGCAACCGGCGATGCGGAATAGGTGTAACCATGAGGGAATTCAATCGCGCTGATATCGCCACTGTTTGCCATGAAAGCGTCGTAGATTTCACTTTGGCAGATCACAGCACCCATCGGAATAATCCCGTTGGTTAACTGTTTCGCTGTGGTCATAATGTCTGGCGTGACACCAAATTTCTCTGCGCCACTGTAAGCACCCATTCGTCCGAATGCGCAGATAACTTCATCAAAGATCAATAAGATATTGTTCTTATCACAGATCTCTCGAACCTTTTGCAGGTAGCCCACAGGAGGTGGCAACACGCCCGCTGAACCCGCAACAGGTTCGATGATCACAGCAGCAATATTGCTGGCATCATGCAAAGCGATCATTTCATTAAGCTGCTCAGCTAAGTAAGCCCCTTGAGCTGGTAACCCTTTTTGAAACTCGTTACCGGGAATGATGGTGTGTGATAAGTGATCGGTATCCAAGCCTTGCCCATAAAGTGCCTTGTTGCCAACGATGCCACCAACACTCACTCCACCAAAATTCACACCGTGATAGCCTTTTACTCGGCCGATGTACTTGGTTTTGCTCGCCATACCTTTCTTACGCCAGTATGCGCGCGCCATTTTCAGAGCCGTATCGACAGACTCTGAACCATCATTGGTAAAGAACACTTTATCCAAACCTTTAGGCATCAAGTCTGCAATCCGTTCAGCTAACTCAAATGCAGTGGGGTGACCAAATTGAAACGAAGGGGCGTAATCTAATGTGGCCAATTGCTTGGTTATGGCTTCATTAATATATTGATTGTTATGGCCTAAGCCACAAGTCCATAAACCAGACAGCGAATCGTAGATCTTGCGATTGTTTTGATCGGTAAAGTAACAACCTGATGCAGAAGTCATTAATCGCGGATTACTTTTGAACTCACGATTCGCCGTAAACGGCATCCAGAGAGAATCCAACTGATTCGGGGTGAGTGCTCCATTCATGTTAACGTTCCTTTTTATCTGCCGTTACGACATGTAGCCAAAACAGCAATTAAACAAAGTAGTAACATCTACTTTACATACCGCCTTGCTCGCATTAAATTGCATTTACCAAAACGTAAGTTTGCTTATTTCAAACTAACTAGAGATAGCAATGGCTAAGAAAACGATTAATCAATTTTCCCACTCTGATTTACGCCTACTGAACATCTTTAAAGTGGTGGTTGAGAATAATGGCGTTACACCGGCCCAAGACGTACTAGGCAAAAACAAAGCAACCATCAGCATCGCGCTGTCAGATTTAGAAACTCGATTTGGATTTTCCCTGTGCCAAAGGGGGAGAGGCGGCTTCAAGCTAACACCTGAAGGGGAAGTGATTTATCGTGCCTACTTGGCCCTGCATGAAGGGATTGATAACTTCACTAATGTGATCAATTCCATCGATGAAACTACCCGTGGCGAGTTACGTATTTACATCGACGACAACTTTATTAATCACCAAGAGATGCTGGTCACCCATACCTTACAGAAGGTCAGCCAAAAGTTTCCCAACATTAACCTGTACCTCACGATGGGAAGCAGCCAAGCTGCGAAAGAGAAGCTCAGTCATGATGAAGTCGACATTGCCGTCATGCAGAGGACAACGCCTGACGCCGGGTTGACCTATCTCGACCTTTACAAAGAAAAAGAGTATTTGTACGCGTCAAGCAACCACACCATCTTCAGACGCAGCTATCTCGACATCAGCAAAACGGATATCTTGCAGCTCCCGACAATACAATCGAACTATTCTAATGGTGTTGAGTGGTCGCGTTATAACACCAAGGCGACGACCGATGATAAAGAAGCAACGGCTTTCTTGATTTTGACTGATGAATTTACTGGCTACTTGCCAAGCTTCTACGCCAAACAATGGCTAGACAGCGGTCGAATGAAAGCGTTAAGACCACAGGACTTTAACAATCACATTGATTACTGCGTCGTGATGAAAACAACACGCTGCAACGAACTGCTCATCAAAACCTGGCTCGACTGTTTTGATGATATATTGAGGGAGAAAGGCTACGTCACAAACTTTGAGGCTTTACGTTAAAGTTATCAAGATAGAACTGATTAGTTTATAAGAGCTTACTTCTTAGATGATAAGCAGATAACAAATGAAGCTACCCAAAAGAGTTGGTAGCTTCATCATTTTAGCGGCGTAAATTACGTCCATATAAGCGCAGAAGAATAAACATTATTTAAATTTGGCCACGCCCAGTTCCAACGCATCTTGATAGGATATCTCCCCCGTTACAATACTAGATAATGCAGCTGCAGATAAAATAAGGACCCTCTCCTTTTGATTGGGTTTGGTTACATGAACTTCTAACTTGTCCGCTCTTTTCTTGGCCCACAAGTGACTATCGATAACGTATAGGTAAGTATCATCCATCGACTTAGTGTTCAGGCTTTTTGCTAGTAGCTTTAGCCACCAGCTGGTTTGTTGCAAACCGGGAATTCCCTCACGTAAGGTCGGCTTCGTGATAGTCCCTTCACTCAGTTCTTTGTGTGTGGCAAGTGCAACATCAAACGCACCAGGGTAACTTTCCGTGAAAGGATTTGTGAACACGCCGTCAAATGTGCAAGCCCTTAATGGGCCTGCACTTAACGACAGGCACATAGTGAAGACTATTGCTATCGTTCTCATCGCTTAAGGCGTCACTATGTTAAACCAGAACTTAAAGCTATCCAGCATGCCCATAAATTCCTTGAACACTTCAGAGTCGCCCTCAATCACCAAGTCACCGTTCGCAACCGCACTCTCCAACGTCACTTGTCCCAATTGAACATCATCCAACGTTTTCTTAGACAAGATTAAGCTCACATCCGGTTTTGTCTCTATCTCACGAGAATAATTAAGCACCGAGTTTTCCATCGACAAAGTGTAAGCTTCTTCCAAGTCGGTAAACGTTATGTTGATAGAAAAGTCCTTGCCTTCCGCTTTTTCTGGCAGGATTCGTACCGATAGGTAGTCAAACAACATTTCTGGAGGCATGTTTTTAATAATGTCTGGAGACGCAGTCGTTAGCCCGCCAGATTCAGGAGTACCGTTACGAAGTTCATAAGCTCCCTGCAAATAAACCGAACGCCAAGGCCCAGACTCCGCTTGATATCCTAGTTGCTCATACGTATCGGCTAGTAACGCTTTACCCTTTTTAGACTGAGGGTTCGCGAACACAACATGCTTTAGTACCTCAGCAACCCAGCGATAATTTCCTTGGGCAAAATCGGCTTGGGCTTTTTCCAACACGGCTTGCTCACCGCCCATATAATCAACATAGTTTACGGCTGCATTTGTTGGCGGTAGATTGTTCAGATCAGAAGGGTTACCTGTGTACCAGCCCATATAGCGTTGGTAAACCGCTCGGCTGTTGTGACGTAACGTGCCGTAATAACCACGAGTTGCCCAGTTCTCTTCCAACGATTTTGGTAACGTGATTAATTCAGAAATCTCTTCGCCCGTATAGCCTTGGTTCATCAAACGGACAGATTGATCGTGGGTAAACTTGTAGATATCTCTTTGTTTCTTAAAATAATCTACGATGTCTTGTTGTCCCCATACTGGCCAGTGGTGGCTTTGGAACTTAACTTCAACCTCATCCCCCCACATCTCAATCGTTTCATTCAAGTAACTCGACCACTTCAACGCATCACGCACTTGAGCACCACGCAAAGTCAGGATGTTATGCATGGTGTTCGTGGTATTTTCTGCCATCCACAGCGCTTTTTTCTCAGGAATCCACGTATTCATTTCAGTCGGCGCTTCGGTGCCCGGTGTGTACTGAAATACCAACTTAACGCCATCCACCACTCTCTCTTCACCTGTTTTTTCGATGAAGTCCGTTGGCTCAATTAATGTGGCTAACCCTGTAGAAGTGGTTTGGCCCAAACCCCCATTCACCCCACCAAACTCATTTCGAGGTAATAAGGCGCCATACATGTAGATCGCGCGGCGTCCCATCGCATTACCGGCAATAACATTTTCCGATACCGCGTGCTCGGTGAATCCATGCGACGCGATAATCTCAACCTTACCCGCTTTCACATCTTTCTCATCGACGATCCCACGCACACCGCCAAAATGGTCTAAATGGCTATGACTATAGATGATTGCGGTAACTGGTCGCTCACCCAACTCCTGGTTGACGAACTCCAATGCCGCCTTTGCGACTTCCTGAGAAATGAGTGGATCAAATACAATCCAACCTTTTTTCCCTTCAACAAAGGTGATGTTTGATAAGTCATAACCGCGAACTTGGTAAATGCCATCCGTTACCTTGAACAAACCATTGATCATATTCAGCTGCGCATTTCGCCACAAACTTGGGTTCACGCTATCTGGCGCGGCTTTGTCCAAAGAGATGTACTTTTTATAGGACTCTAAATCCCATACAACGTCACCATTTTCATTTTTAACAGTGACAGTGTCCTGAACAGCGATTAAACCTCGCTGGGCATTCTCAAAGTCTTCTTTGTTGTTAAAGGGTAAGGTTTGTAATACTTTTTGGTTGGCCGCGATGGTTGCCTTTGAGGCGGGTTTAGAGTCATTAGCGATTGCGCCAGTCGACAACGTCAATATCACTAAAGCAACTACATTCTTGTTCATATATCAATCCCTTATGAGTTAAGTACGGGTAGGTGTTCTGCCCTTAACTCATAAATGCTATCAATATGTCGCCCACTTAATATGCAATATCCGCAAATATAAAGGAGTTGCATATTTGAGACACACAATTAACGTGCTTGCTTCAAAGTTTGTGACGGGAGTTGGTTGTAAAAACGGTAATAATCTTTAGCAAATCGGCCTAGTTCAAGAAAGCCCCATTTGAGAGCAATGTTGACCACTTTGACATTACCTTGATGATCCGCTCGGATGAGATCTCGATGGGCGCCATTGAGCCTCACTACTCGCAAGTATTGAATGGGGGTGACACCAAGCATTTCGCGAAAGCCATATTGAAGACTACGTTCGCTAAGATTCGCGACCTGACATAGCTCCGCAATTGTTGGTAGTAGATGTGCATTGCTATCAAGAAACTCAATGACTCGACGTACACCAAGGTTCCTTTTTGAAAACGGCTTTAATTCTTCACGCCTTTCTAAAGTGGGCGTTAACACATCGAGTACCAGTTTCATTGCCGTATCGCCCAACAACTTACAAATAGATGGATAGTTAAGAAGCATCGGGTTTTGCTGCAACAGTAAGATCATTCGTTGTAAGCCAAGACGATAGGCAATTAAAGCACTATCAGACGTACTGGCGACTCGACTGGATAACCACTGTTTAGGAAAAGCTTGCTCAGTAAGACGTTGGTACTGAATATAAAAATGTTCCCTTTCGAAGGCGGCACATACGTACTGAAGTTGATTCAATACCTGTATATCCCACTCTCCACCGGTTGCTTGAATGAAGGGTTTATCAGGCAAGTCGCAACCATAGAAACTGCCGAGAGTTCCGTTAGAAATAATGGCAGCAAAAGGTAAAAAGCGTTTATCTGGGTTAGCTTGAATTCTCGCCCCTAAGTTAAAGCTCTCGGTGAACAGCTGAACGTGATCAAGATTGACTTCTGTATATTGAGCATGAAATTCACCCGGCATTAACTGGGTATAGATGCGGTTTTTACCGGGTTGAAAGTGCGATAATAAACCATTGTCAGATGTGGATAATAAACGTATACGTTGTTCTCCATGATTATTGGAGACATTCAGCATTGTTGAAACTCCCTTACTCGAAACGACGCAACCCAAACACCCGTACAATTATCAAGCAACAATGCATATGATTTTATAAAATTGATTGAATAATATTGATATTGGTGATATTTCTCACAAAGTTATATCGTTGGATAACGAGTACTCCAATAAATAACATTGCATACAAGGAAAGCATGAGCTTCGAAGACAGACCATATCTTAGAGAAATACAGTTAAAGCGCGACAACATTAGTGACTTCGAAAGCTACCCCTTCTCTATTCCTGCGGTCAAAGAATTAGACCATCTCGAATTTCATCCTGATGTCACCTTCTTCGTCGGAGAGAATGGGACAGGGAAATCCACTCTTATCGAGGCGATTGCCGTTTCGCAAGGATTCAACCCAGAAGGAGGGACGAAGAATTCAACTTTCTCGACCAGCCGTACGCATTCAGAGCTGCACGAATTCATCAAGCCGATAAAGAGCTTTAAGCACCCTAGAGACGGTTATTTTCTTAGAGCAGAGAACTTCTACAATGTCGCGACCTTAATGGACGAAACCGGATATTTGCAAGGCTATGGTGGCAGATCTCTTCACCAGCAATCTCACGGTGAGTCTTTCAGGCAACATTAACCAATAAGCTTCGTGGGAACGGGTTATACATCATGGATGAACCCGAGGCTGCGCTATCGCCAGCCCGTCAAATGGCTGCTGTATCAGCGATACATCAATTGGTGGAAGAGAATTCTCAATTTATAATCGCTACACACTCCCCTATTTTATTAGCTTACCCAAGAGCCAAGATATATCAGTTCTCCAATACGGGAATCTATGAAGTCGCGTATGAAGACACTGAGCATTACGCAATCACTAAAGACTTTCTAAATCACCATCAGCAAATGATGAAGATCTTAATGGAAGACTAATGTGTAACAAGGTCAACCAGAGAAAGTAACAAGTTGTTGGTGTCTTTGTAGGCGCCCATGATTACGACGTTATCCATAAGTCAATAAGCCGAGAATTAAACGATGGCAGAAGTAGCAATACCAGAAGTACTAAAGAAGTTTTCAGAAGACTTAATCGCTAAGCAAAGATCATATGTCTCTATCAAAGCAACTGCTTTGGATTATGAGCTAGATAAGGATCCTTTAGACATAAAGCGTAGCAAGTTTTTAGGAGTTCCATTTGTTCCGGAAGGGATGGAGTACCCGACAGATGAATGTGGTGACCCGCTAGTCTTAATTGCTCAAATTAATTTTTCCGAAGTGCCATTGTTAGAGGGGGTCCCGGATGAGGGGATCCTTCAGCTTTATTTCAAAACGAAAGATTGGTGGGATATGTCAGGAGAGGAAAAGTTCATCTTTATCACGGGCACTGAGGCGAACAAACCTCAACGAAACGATCTCCCTCCGATAGATAACGATATGTACAAAGAGCTTCCCGTTTGGAAAATACATAAATTAGAATTTGTGAAAGCTATAGATACCGGAAATAGTGAAGACTGTCAGTTCTCATTTGATTTCGATGGTAAAGATTATTGGGACTTTGAAGAGTCATTATCGGGAAAACATAAAGAAGCATTTGAGAGCTATTTTACTAACGAGGGACATAAGATAGGTGGGTATGCTGACTTTACACAAGGCGACCCACGAGATTACGAATGCGACCAACAACATGATGTGCAAATTCTACAAATCGATGTTGATGACGAAATTATGTTTGGTGATAGCGGTATAGGTCATATTTTTATTTCACCAGAACATCTCAAAAACAGAGAATTTGAGAAGTCCTACTTTTACTGGGATTGTTGTTAAAACTGTATCATAAATTACTCCAGCTGACGTTTAACCACGGCTTTGCCATTTTTACGCCACAAAGCCGCTGAGTGAGACGTTAGTTACAACCTTCAATACTAGAGAGCTTTGTGAAAGTTTTTAATGTTATTGGACTGATTTAATTTGAATTTATCACCATTTATATAGGTATTGTTATTGATAATTCAAGCTTTAAGATAACCTTAGGGTCTGTGGAAACGATTCAAACTTTGGGATCCACAGGCACATTAATTGTGGCAGCTTTTCCAGCGTTTATTGCATTTTTTACCCGACATAAATGACTATTTTTATTCTTACTTTAATTACCACCCTCGTCCATTTCCTTATAAAGTGGAAAGGGAGAGACACATTTCAGTTTTCGTCTATTATAGCGGGTGGTTTCTCAGTGCATGGATTGGACGTGTACACTGATAATTTGGTTCTGTTTTTATTATCACTCACTTTCTTGTTTTTCAACTTCGTTCTGCTTTTTACTCCTGATAGGACTCACTAGTTTATAGGACAACTCACTTATTTCTTGAATGATTGAGAGATAACAAATGAAGCTACCCAAAAGAGTCGGTAGCTTCATCGCTTTAGTGGCGTAGATTACGTCTGTGTAAGCAAAGTAGATTAAACAGCATGTCATAAACCCAATCAATGACGGATGGGTAAGACTGTTATCAAAACGAGTAAATAACACTTAATAAAAGTCATGGTAACGGATACTATGCAACACGAAATCACGTTACCGTTAATATACTGAAGTAAGCATCCAGCGCTTCGTATCGTGTCGTACTTCTGAACACCTCATCCCCATTAACCGAAAATGCGGGTATGGTCTGAATATCCAGCTCTCTAGCCCATCGATTATCCTCTTCAATGCTTTCAAATGTCGATAGATCATACATAGCCTTGAGGAACTCGTTGGAATCAAATCCTAATTGAACAGCCGTTTTTAAAACAACATCAAGGTCGCCAATATTTTCAGCTCGTTGTAAATGAGCGCGTTGTAAAGCGTCAAACATGTCCCAATGAGCACTTGGTCCCGCTAATCTGTCCGAAGCCTTGCACGCTTGAGCTGCTAGCATCCCACTCGGGTAGCTAAATGAAGCTTTATTCATGCCTTCAATGTTAAATCGCCCTACCGACCCCTCAAACTTTTGGCAGGACTCCCAATGTCTGAGAATTTCTTTTTTGGCGTTATTTAGTGAGCCAAATCTAACTGCCATTTCTTGTGGTGTTCTTTGCAAAACGAAGCAACGGTGTATAACTTCAACATTGTATTTTTCTTGGATTTTGCGAAGGATGGGTGATTGAATATAACACCAACCACATACTACATCGTGGAAAAATTCGATTCGAATAGCCATTTGAATATACCTCACACGTTTTTTTCAAAGTCAGATACCAGTTGTTTGATGGCCAGAGCTGTCTCATTAGTAAACTTTTCGTTAAGGAAGTGGGTGTTGAAGTTACCAAGACTATACGTTGCAGTCACCTCGGCGCCCCACCAAGGCATCAAGCCCTTCATCGTTTGTAGGCTAGTCGCTCCTCCATTTGCTCCTGGAGAGGTACTAAGTAATAGGACCGGGATGTTGGGCGTGCCAAAGAAACCTGTATCTTTGGTTGCCATTCTAGATAACCAATCAATCACGTTTTTTAGAAATACAGGCATTAATCCGTTGTGTTCTGGCACCGAAAAAATCAAAGCATCATGGCTGGCGAATATATCCCATAGTACTTTTGCATTATCCGGAATTCCGGCTGCCTCAATATCCTGACTGTATATAGGCAAAGGATACTCGGTCATGTCTAAATAGGTCACTGTGTGAGTTTCAATATGCGATATAGCATGTTTGAGTAATTTAGTGTTAATCGACTGTGCGTGGTTGCTGCCGGAGATGGCAAGAATCTTTTTCATAACGAACCTCAAGTTTATCTGTTGCGTTAGTCGTTACTATAATGTTTACTCATAAAAAATTAAGGTCATTGTAGTGGCAATACAATTTACTGTGAGTAAACAAAATATGGATAAACTCGTTGCGATCAAGGTATTCAAGAGAGTGGTGGAACTTAGGAGTTTTTATGGTGCTGCTGAAGACTTAGGATTGTCTCGCGCAGCTGTGAGCAAAAATATTGCGGAGTTAGAGCAGCATTTGGGCACAGCTTTGATAAAACGCACGACTCGTACCATGCATGTCACACCCAACGGGCAAGAGTACTATTATCGCGTTCGCGAACTTCTAAATCTATGGGATGTTGCAGACCAAAATGCAAAGGCGGCATCAAACACAGTAAGTGGTGTTGTTACTATTACTATCCCTATGTCACTAGGGCTTGTATCTATTCAGCCGAAATTGTGTTTATTTGCGACTCAATATCCAGACGTAAAGCTAAATGTCATTTTGTCTGATGAACAGGTTGACCTAGTCTCAAATGGCATTGATGTCGCGGTTCGTGGCAGTGGGCATTTGCAAGACTCTACTTTACGCGCCAAAAAGCTCGATACTCTTCCACGTGTGCTTTGTGTATCGCCTAGCTATCTCAGTTCATCCAACAGAGAGTTAAATCACCCCACAGATATATATCAGCACTCTTGCTTGGTGTATAGCTTATCGTCATCTCCCACACGCTGGACCTTTTTTTCTGAAAAAGAGGAATGCCAAGTGGAAGCTACAAATGTTCGTATGCAAACCAACAATACACTTGCTCTCAAGCAAGCTTGTCTTCAAGGTCTAGGTATAATGCTTGCGCCAGAAATGATGGTACGCGAAGAATTGATGGATGGGAGATTGCAGCATGTTCTGCAAGAGTGGAGCGTCGCGAATCATGATTTATACGCTGTTTACCCTCAACACAAAGAACATTCAGCGACGGTCAGTGCATTAATCCATTTTCTCAGCCATTAACTGAGGACTGGTGTCAGCTCCTTCGTCAAGTAATCTAAAAACACACGCAGTTTTATTGGCATGTGGTCTCGCTCTGGAAAAATCGCATAAATACTCTTTTCTTGCATGACATAGTCCGTCAGCAGTTGAGTCAGCTCTCCCGATTGAACGTATCGCATTGCAATAAAGTCTGGAAGCCTAGCCAGTCCTATGCCCTGAAGCACAGCGGTTAGCAATGCCTCGCTATTATTCACTCGGTAGTTGCCATGAACAGTTACACTCTCAATTTTACTTTCTTGGGCAAATGTCCACTCCATCGTTTCAGCTGAGTGCCGATACACAAGCGCATTATACTGACTTAACTCCGAAGGCATTGTGGGGTGACTGAGTCCGGATTTGGCAAAGTAACTCGGCGCTGCACATACGATACTTCGACTCGTCATGAGTTTGCGCGCAATCAAACTAGAATCTGTAAGGTCACCGCCGCGAATCGCCACATCATAACCTCCTGCAACAACATCAATGTAGTCATCACTCATGGTCATATCGATATTGATGCCTGGGTATTGCTCAAGGAATGAAGGAATTAAAGGTGCGATCGTCAAGCGCCCAAAGGACATAGGGGCACTAATTTTAAGTGTTCCTAATGGCTGATTTTGCTGGCTAGTTGCAGCATCTTCCGCTTTTTTAATCCAATAGTCTGCTTTTCTTATATATCTATGGAAGTTGGCACCCGACTCTGTCAAAGAGACTTGGCGCGTGGTCCTGTGGAGCAGTCGAACACCCAAACTCTCTTCTAGCTGAACTACCCGTTTATTGACTGCGGAGCGAGAAATACCAATTACGCGTGCAGCTTTGGCAAAGCTTCCTTGTTTCACTACTTCCAAGAAGAAAGGGATAGCGTCAAGGTTATCCATAACTGTCTCCATTTTGGATACGGTGTGTATAGTATATGCCCTCTTCTGGATACGTCAAAGCCGCCGTATGATGTTGTTATTCCCCGACCAATGGAGAGCAATGATGAAAGTACTACCTATAACAAGCGCAAAACACGTCGAGAGCAAAAACCGTGCTTGGTTACAAAAGCTATTCTATGTGGTATCCATCGGTGTATTGGTGGCATGCAATTTTGCCTTGTCTAAATATGCAGTGACGAATGGGCTCGCCCCAATCGATGTGACCGTTATGCCTATGGCCGGGGCCGCATTTGTACTTATCTTGCTGCTGCTTATTCAGAAAAAACTCAAAATATCAGAGTTTAACCATTTTCAGTATTATGTAGTTGCAGGGTTACTGGGGGTAAGCTTGCCTAATTTGGCCTCAAGCCTTGCTTTGCAAGAGCTCAACGCCAGCACCTTTAGTGTTCTCGTAACACTCTCGCCGATCTTCACCTTATTGTTCGCCTTTCCTTTTGAACGCAAAAGCCTCACGAAATCTAAAACCATAGGTATTTTTGTCGGATTGCTATCTGCGTTGTTGGTTACAGTTAATCCTTCGCTGGAAACAGAAGTCACTATCAAAAGCTTACTCATTGCTCTCGCCGTCCCTCTACTGTTGGGCGCCGGAAATGTTTATCGCAGCAAGGCATTTCCCTCGAAAGCCAACCCTATCGCTTTAGCGGCTGGAATGTTGACAATCCAGAGCCTTCTTTGGCTCCCCGTGTCAAACATCTCTGCTGGTTGGGTTGCCACAGGCTATGAGTGGGTGCTGGGAGTGATGACCATCAATGCTGCGCTGAGCTACTTACTGACATTTCGTTTCCAGCAAGTGACTGATGGTGTTGGGTTCAGTCAAGTCGGAAATGTAGTGACGGTCACTGGTGTATTAATTGGTGTCACTGTCTATAGAGAGGCGATGACATTCGAGCTTGTACTGGCCATTTTACTATTGGGTTGCAGCTTGTATCTATTCAACAAATCCTAATTCAATTAAACTGGAGAAATAATATGACGACTTATCGCAATTTTGTTCGAACTCTTTATAACGCGGTTGATGCGAAAGATACTCAAGCTTTGGCAGAGCTTCTTCATCCAGATGTATCATTCGTATTCTCGAATTCTGACCCAGTAAAGGGGATCGATAGTGTTCTGGCCATTAACGCCCAGTTTTTCACGACAATTCATTCGATGAGCCACTCGTTTTATGGGATATACGAAGATGGTGATGACTTAATGTGTGATGGTCAAGTAAGTTATATTCGCCTTGACGGGACTCCCCATAAAGCGAACTTTGCGACAGTTTTAAGGTTGCAGGATGGTTTAATTCGTGAGTATAGAATCTATGCTGACTTATCTGGGCTTTAATTTCCGAACAACAGGGTTATAAATCTGAAAAACCTCGACATAAGCACGTCGAGGTTTCCAGTATCGTTTTTCATACTCAAGCGTCTACTAAAGCGCTTCGTCATAGCGGCATTGGCATCGGTTTGAATTTATCGCCGAATAAATGGCACATGTAACACCAGTTTGATATTTGTAACCTTGTCGAGCAAAAGCTAAAAAATGGTTGTGAAGCGTAACTATCTCCATTAAATCTCACAGCGTAAGAAAATTATAGTTTTAGCTTAAGAACTTCGACCATATACAATCCCTAATTTGTTCATGCGAGAACGAAGAGTGCTCGGGTTAACATTCAGAATTGCAGCAGCACCATTGCTACCATGTACTTTACCATCTACAGAGTTGAGCACTTCTATAATGTGCTTTCGGGTTACCTCGTCAAGAGTCATAGGGCGAGAGCCGCCTAAAGTTGGAGCTTGTGGCTGCTCTCTTCTTGGCGTATTTAATAAAAGATCCTCTACTTTCAATTCTCTTCCTTCCGATAAAATTAGAGACCGTTCAATCACATTTTCGAGCTCTCGCACATTACCTGGCCAATCATACGACATTAGTTGGTCGATTACGGCAGGAGACATTCGTGGTGTCTCTATCAAGTTGAGACGTTTACATTTTTGTTGAACAAGAAACTCCGTTAATGCTGGTATGTCCTCTTTTCGAGTTCGAAGAGGCGGTATATTGATTGGAAACACGTTAAGTCGATACCATAGATCCTCACGAAATTCTCCTTGTCTAACCATTTCTCTTAAATCTCGATGGGTTGCAGCGATAACACGAATATCCAGTTCAATAGTTTTTTCTCCACCAACTCTCTCTATCTCCTTATTTTGTAAAATACGAAGTAGTCTGGTTTGAGCAGGTAAAGTAAGCTCACCTATTTCATCTAGAAAGATAGTTCCACCGTGAGCACGCTCAAAGCGGCCTCGCTTTTTCTGAAGAGCTCCGGTAAACGCTCCTTTTTCGTGACCAAATAGCTCGCTATCCATTAAGGAATCAGGAATAGCACCACAATTGACCTTTATCATTGGACCTGAATAACGGTGGGAAATTTGGTGAATATGGTTGGCAATAACATCTTTACCTACACCAGTTTCACCCGTGAGCAACACAGGACTGTCATGCAACGCGACTTGTTGAGAAGCGACAATGACATCGCGTAACCCAAAGTCTGCTCCTACAATCTGTATACCCGAATTTCGAATGAGCTCCTGCTGTAAAAAGTGGTTGTCGTCGTCGAGAAGATCCTTTAATCGGAGGATTTCTCGATAGCTTGCCGCATTTTGTATAGCTACTGCAAACGGTACCTTTAGCAAACCGAATAGCGCTGCATGCTCTTCCGTAAATTGAAACTCTCCCGGAGCTGTAACAACGACGCTACCTACAGCCTCGTTATCTATTGATGGATAAGCGCCGAGCACTGACGTTTCAAGTGGTAGCCCTAGAGCATCAAGCATCGCTTTAGAAACTGGATCGGCTTTGGGTTCATTAACAATGAATACATTGTCTCTTGGAGATTGGTTTCTGAAGCTCGTAATGACTTTGCGCTGTGCGGCAGTCATATTCACAAGCATATCCATTGACTCACCAATCTCTGGTGTTGCTCGTGCAATAGAACGAATTGCGCCCAATTCATGTTCATAGACTTCTAAGTACATATTTCCTACAGGCATTACTTTGGACAGTAGTTCTGCACAACCACGCAATCCGTCTTCAGGTTTCAAATGCCCGCAGATAGTCGCTGTCGCCTTACGGAAAAAAGCATCATCCATATTAGTTGTCATATTTCACACTCCACACAGTAATTGTGATATATGACAACACATTTTTGCGAAATATAACACTTCTTAATCAGCCAGCATCTATATCATTGTTTTTAATAACTTTTATTTTTTGGCACATCTTCTGCAATTACAGAAGTCAAGTAAACAGAATGAAAAGATAAAAATGTGGTTAGAAACCATCACTATACGCACATCTCAAAGAAAGGTGCTTGAAAAGAAGCTTTTAAGCTTGCTTGGTGCGCTGAAAAGCACCACAAATGCTCCTAAAGTATCCATTTACAGAAAAGAACCGCCCATGAGCGATCTAAGCATTCACCTGCTCTGGTCATCTCGAACCATTGAAGCTGAAAAATGTGGCATTCAATTGGCCTCTGAGTTGATGGAGTTTGGTGCTGTAGATCATGCGAACTGGTTACAACTCAACAATCCGGATTGATACATTTTGTAACCGACTGGAGTTTTTTATAAATTTCTTTAGTTCTCGCGCACGGATTTTAAGTAAAAAATCACAAACCTAGAGGAAGATACGATGAATACTATCGCGGTTATTGGTGCTACTGGCTATTTAGGCACCTTCGTTTGTAAAGTATTGGAAGAACGAGGCTTTCAAACCCGATACCTAGTTCGCTCTAAAACGAAATTGATAGAGGCTGGTGTTTCTGACAAATCGATACGACAAGTTAACGTTACTTCACCCGATTCACTTAAGGGCCAGCTTGAGGACGTCGATTGCGTTATCTCTTGTTTAGGTATAACCAGACAAAAAGATGGGCTGAGTTATATGGATGTCGACTACCAAGCAAACATAAATGTGCTAGATGAGGCTCAAAAGGCTGGCGTCAAAAAGTTTATCTACGTGTCAGTATTCCGAGGAAATGAGTTCAGAGATGTCGCTTTGTGTGATGCAAAAGAGCGTTTTGTTGACTATCTAAAGAAATCTCAGATGCCACACTGTGTCATTCGACCAACAGGTTTTTTTTCTGATATGGAGGACTTCTTAGACATGGCTCGGATGGGCCGAGTCTACCTCTTTGGTAAAGGTTCGCAAAAACTCAACCCGATTCATGGCGAAGATCTAGCCAACTTTATTGTTGATGCTTTGAAGAGCGACGAGAGTAATTTGAATGTTGGAGGCCCACAGGTTTTTTCTCACCTTGATGTAGCAGAACTCGCTTTTTCATCTCTGCAACAAAACAACAAGACAACGCACCTCCCCGATACGTTCAGGAAACTTGGACTCTGGATAGGGAAGCGCTTTCTATCTGAGTCTAAGTTCGGCCCTGTCGAGTTTTTTTTGACTGTTCTGGGCAATGACATGGTTGCACCTAGCTTTGGGCGCCATACTCTCGAATCGCATTTTAATCGCATTACCAAAGGAGATAAGTCATGAGCAAAAATATTCTGATCATCAACGCGAATCCAAAATCAAAAAGCCTTTGCAAATCACTCAGTGAGACCTATGCAAAAGCAGTCGAAGGCCAAAACCAAGTTCGAGTGATTCACCTTCACGACTTGGAATTTAAAATTAATCTTGAAGAAGGGTATGATCAAAATATCCCATTAGAAGAGGATTTAGAACATTTTCAGCAGCATTTAGCTTGGTCACAGCATATTGTCATTATCTCACCTGTATGGTGGGGAAGTATGCCAGCAAAATTTAAGGGGCTGATTGATCGTACATTTTTATCCGGCTTTGCTTTTAAATATGAAAAAGGAAAAACGATTCCCAAAAAGCTGCTCAAGGGACGAACTTCAGAAATGATTTTTACACTAGACACTCCCCCTTTGTGGTACCGCTGGGTACAAGGAAACGTTATCTATCATCAGCTAAAAAAGACAATCTTAGCTTTTTCAGGAATCAAAAATGTTTCTACAACCTACTTTGGCCCAGTAATTAGTGCAAAAAAAGAGCAGGTAGATGATTGGTTCATCCAGACCCAGAAACTAGCCCAAAAGCGATGAGTATTAGTTGCTTTATAGGAACCTACTCTCAATTTCAGAAAGTAAGTGCAGCACTCATGGTAAGACATAGAAGAGGGATGGGTACCTTCGACATCTTTGTCTGCGATAAGTGATTTCATCCATTCTATAAACTAATTTAGGTATTAAAGTGAATTACTTAAAAATGAACAAAGAGGCGTGGGACTCCCGAACCGATGTCCATATTAAGTCAAAGTTTTATGATGTCGAATCCTTTCTAAACGGTAAAAGCTCATTAAACTCGCCAGAGCTTAAGTTACTTGGAAATGTTAAAGGCAAGTCTATATTGCATCTTCAGTGTCATTTTGGACAAGACACTCTATCACTAGCACGTATGGGTGCCGATGTAACAGGGGTAGACCTATCTAGCAAAGCGATTGAGCAGGCTAACTTACTCAAAGAATCGATGGGATTAAATGCGAAATTTATAGAAAGCGATGTTTGTCAGTTTACCCAGATTAACGATAACCAATTCGATATCGTTTTCACTTCATATGGCGTCCTGTCTTGGTTACCAGACCTGTCTGAATGGGCGAACACAATAGCAAGCTCACTAAAAAAGGGGGGGAAATTTCATCTTGTGGAATTCCACCCGATCAATGACCTATTAAGCGGTTATTCCTATTTTTCAAAAAGCGAGCCCGATGTTGATGAAGAAGGTACTTATACTGAAAATTGCGATGGTACCACTTCAGTCATGGCTACATGGTCTCATTCAATTAGTGAAGTAATCAGTGCCTTGTTAGCAGCAGGGTTAACTATTGAAGCCTTCTCTGAGTCGCCCTATAGTCCATACAATTGTTTTACAGGACTAGATTATATCCCAGGTGTCGGTTATCAGATGTTACACAAGAATCAACAGGTCCCGCTTATTTATTCGCTCACTGCTCGGAAAACTGCTGGTATTCTTAAGTAATAGTTATATTGCACTGTTGAAATACGCCTATTTGCCGATAGGCACATGTTCAGCGGTGCTTTAAAGTATTTTGGGATACCGAAAGCTATTCGAAGACTAAATAGCAGCCCAAAACATACATGCCTTACTCCTTCCCCACCATCCCCTTCAACCAATCCACAAACAGATTTACTTTGTCCGATTTCCTCTCTGGTGAAACGGCAACGTAGTAGTGTTGTTTGCAGGTCACTTGGGTGTTCGGAAACGGGGCAATCAGATCGCCAGACAAAAGCAGAGGTTCGATTAAGCTGGTTCTTCCCATGGCGATCCCTACCCCATGCTGCGCGGCGAGCACGGCTAAGTCAGAACGGTCGAAGCTCATTCTAGAATATTGCTCAACACCTTCGAGGTCAATCGCATGCGCCCACACCTTCCACTCGTCTTCATTTGAATCGTAATCCCATGCTTGGTTGTCATGCAGCAATGTAGCGTGGCGCAGTTGCTCTACCGACTCTCTCAAGTTCAGTTTATCGGCATACTCTGGCGTGCATACAGGAATAATGGTCTCTGAAAAAAGCGATTCGCACTTGAGATGTTTAGGCTGGTCGGCATCAAAATAGATCGCGGCATCAATGCCATCTCCTTGAAGCTTTATATTCTCATTACCTGTGAGCAATTTGAGCTCAATCGAGGGGTACAGCTCTTGGAAATTACGGATGTTAGGTACTAACCAGCACTGTGCGAATGAAGGGCGACAATACACCGTCAGCAGCCCTGAAACGTCACCATTTTGAACATCAAATACATCTTGGTTCAAGGCATCTAACGCTCGGCTCACCGACTCGTAGATACGTTGTCCTTCTTCGGAGAGGGTGATTTTTCGATGGCTTCGAATAAACAGTGAAATACCCAGCTCTTCTTCCAACTTAGTGATTCGATGTGAGATCGCACTGGGGGTCAAGGCTAGCTCTTCCGCAGCCAATGAAAAGGAGCAGTGACGAGCCGCCACCTCAAAGGTGTGCAGCTTCGATATTTGAAAGCTATTTAATCGATTCTGCTTGGTGAACATATTGTCACTGGTATACATAATTTCCCCAATTCCCCACACCAATGGAAAAATCATCCTACATCATAGGTGTGAGAAATTTTATCCTTAATTACGTTTATTCACTCTGAACGCTTCCAATTTTAGTTTTTAAGTGAATCTATTTCATCCAAATGTGAGTTATCGTCATTTGTCAGCAACCTTGAAAATCTATCTAATGGAGTTAAAGGCTATGGTGAGTGCTAGCTTGACGAGAGACATTCACCTCCACATGTCACAATGAAAGGTATCAAGATGACGATTGCAATTGACCAACTCACACAACAATATCCACTCATTGAAGAGCTAATCTCGCTCAAAGAAACATCTTGGTTCAACCCTGCTATCACCAGCTTTGAGGAAGGGTTACCTCATGTTGGACTTGATCAGGGCGACATTAAAGACGCCAGTGACAGGTTGAGTCGATTTGCGCCCTACCTCGCCCATGTTTTCCCCGAGACCAAAGAAAGTAACGGGATCATTGAATCGGACGTGGTCACCATCCCGTCGATGAAAGCAATTTTAGATAGTGAGTACGCCACCCATATCACTGGGCGGCTGATGCTAAAAAAAGACTGTCACCTACCTATTTCAGGCTCAATTAAAGCCAGAGGTGGTATCTATGAGGTACTGGTACTCGCAGAGAAATTGGCAATCGACGCTGGAATGCTCAATGAAAGTGATGACTACACCCTATTATCAACCGAACCGTTCAAAGCATTTTTTAGCCAATTCAGCATCGCCGTTGGCTCAACAGGGAATCTTGGTTTGTCTATCGGGATAATGAGCGCGAAATTGGGTTTCTCTGTCTCAGTCCATATGTCAGCAGATGCCAAGAAGTGGAAAAAAGACAAACTGCGCTCTCATGGAGTAACGGTTGTCGAATATGAACAAGACTATGGTGTGGCGGTAGCTCAAGGGCGAAAAGAAGCAGAGAAAGATCCGAACTGTTTCTTCATCGACGATGAGAATTCGCAGTCGCTATTTCTTGGATATTCCGTAGCTGGAGAACGATTAAAGCAGCAGTTTTCTGAGAAGAATATTGTGGTCGATGCTGAGCACCCACTGTTTGTTTACCTTCCTTGTGGTGTTGGCGGAGGCCCGGGTGGGGTCGCATTTGGGCTAAAAGCCGCGTTTGGTGATCACGTCCACTGCATTTTTGCTGAACCGACCCATTCACCATGTATGTTGCTTGGCGTACACACAGGGCTTCACGATGAAATCAGCGTTCAAGACATTGGTATCGATAATATCACCGCCGCAGACGGCCTTGCTGTAGGTCGCGCTTCTGGGTTTGTTGGCAGAGCAATGGAAAGACTGTTAGACGGATATATCACCATCTCTGATGAGCGTATGTATCGCCTACTCCGTCAACTCAGTGAATCGGAAAGCATTCAACTTGAGCCTTCAGCGTTAGCTGGCATGCTTGGTCCGATGATCCTAACCAAGAGTAATGAATACCGAGCTCGAATGGGCTTCGACGATACCAAAATGGCTAACGCAACTCACCTTGTTTGGGCCACAGGAGGTGGCATGGTTCCACAATCAGAAATGCAATTCTATCTGGAACAATCAAGCAACTAACACTTACTTATTCTGTCGGTTGGCCACCAGTGTCAACCGACAGATTACTGCTCTCAGTCCTTGATTTGAACGCTTGCCAAGATCAAATCGGTCGCCGATTTTGCGTGGTTTTCCAACTGCTCGCTTGACTGCTTCGGCATCCCCAATAACGCATCGAAACTCGGTGCATGTAACATCCCTAACCACAATTCAATCATGGTATCGGGATTTTCAGTATCAAACCTCTCAGCAAAAAATGCCTTCAACAGGTTGTGTATATCATTTGGCCCCACTTCCATGAAACTTTCTACTAATTCAGGTGCTTGAGATGCCTCCGTAATTAGCAGCCGCTGAGTAGATATGTTTTCGCTCGACGTGTGGAACTCTACAAATTCAATAGCAAAGGCGATCATCGCTTCGCGCGTATCTTCCATTTTCAGATGACGAGAGAAGCTTTCATCATAGCTTTCACCGATTCGCTGCAGCGTTTTTTGGAACAACTCAATCTTCGATGGAAAGTAACGATAAAGGGTCTGCTTGGTTATACTCGCCTTTGCCGCTATAACATCCATACTCGCCGATGTGTAACCTTCCGATAAAAAGACCTCTTTAGCCGCAACTAAAATCGCCTGCTTCTTCTTTTCTCGATTCTGTTCAATCTTGCTCATTCGCTTCTCTCAAATTAAACATCATACTCATGGGTATGATTTATATTGACACGTTATCATTTAAAAATCATACTCGCCAGTATGATTTTTAAATGAGGTTAAACTATGTCCATAATCACACTCCCATCAATTACACCCAAAAACGCCCGTGCACTGGGCTTTTCTATCGCCTTTCTAGGTGCATTGTTGATGAGCCTTGACCCGATATTTATCCGATTTGCTGGAGTGAGCGGTTTTGATACCGCGTTTCTGTTTGGCCTGTTCAGCGCTATCTCAATGCCGATACTGCTAAAACTCAACGACAAACGAGGCATTAAAAAAGCCGTGCAACAAAGCGGCTGGCCACTCTTGTTTGCTGGGTTATTAATGTTGTGCAGCTCAACGGGATTGGTGTTTAGCATCAAGAACACATCCATTGCGAATACTTTCTTAATTCTCAGCGCTTCTCCTGCTGTTGCCGCTGTTTTCAGTTGGATCTTTCTGAAAGAGAAAGTGAATCGCTCTACATTAGTGGCGATCGTCGCTGTGATGGTAGGTATCGGGATTGTAGTATCTGGCTCAATGGGGTCAGGCAACTGGTTGGGCGATGCGCTAGCGATGTTTGCTGTAGTTTGCCTTTCTTTGATGTTTACCTTGCTTCGAAAATACCCAGATGTCAGCCGACTCGCGAGTGTTGCGCTTGGGGGATTGTTTTTAGCAACGGTGATGTCATTCTTCGCGACACCAAGTGAATATCAGCTCAATACATGGTTGATTATGGCTGCAATGGGGTTGTTTACAGCGCCACTAGGACGCGTAATGTCTATGGTAGCAACGCGTCACATCACTGCAGCTGAAGTTTCTATGACTTTGATGCTAGAAACAGTATTAGCTTCATTGTGGGGTTTTCTGTTTTTTGCTGAAACACCAGAGCTTGCGAGCATTGTCGGTGGACTGGTTATCCTAATCACCATTTTCATCTACACCTTTGTGACCGCTCGTAACCAATAGCTCGTAGATAATAGTAAGAGGCAACAGCCGATGACTCACAAACGGGCAAAATTCTTGTTTGATGTTGAAGTTAAAATCAAAAAAAAGGGACGCGGTTATCACCGCGCCCCTTATCGTTTAACGATTCTATTCTTAAACAAAATAATGGTTTAAGAGAACAACTCCGTACGATTTCGACCATTTCTTTTCGCAGCATACAAAGCGTTGTCTGCCAACTCTAACGTAAGGGATATTGGCGTCGAATCACCATACCATTGCGCCACACCAATCGAGATCGTCGTCCCCTCTTCGAGCGATGTAATATCTGACTCAATTGACAGTCGGATGCGCTCAGCGATCTCGTAAGCCACATCCATGTTCGACCCATCGAGGAAGATAATGAACTCCTCGCCCCCAGAACGACAGACAACATCGACATCTCTTACTTGAGCCTTCATCAACTTTGCAGTCTGCTTAAGCAACTGATCGCCAAACTGGTGACCATATTTATCGTTTACAGCTTTGAAGTGATCAATATCTAACGCCAACACCGATACTGGTTTTTCACTCTGTTGGAAATTCTCTATTGCTCGCTTCAACCCTCGGCGATTCAACAAACCCGTCATTGGATCAGTCAGGTTTTCGGAATGCAATTTCTCAATCTGATTCGATACCAAATTGAAGGTATTCTCACAGCTCACTTTCAGTTGCGACGCTTCAAAATACCAAGGGTTAACATTACTGAGCTCAGTCGATAACGAATGTGTGGTATCAAATTTATTTACGGTATTAGCAAGCTGCCACAACGGCCTTGAGATGCAAATCGCAGAAATCCAAATGAAGATCAAAGTGCCAATTCCGACTGGGATCGACTCAAACATCACATACTGCATCTGAGTCTCTAGCTCCATAATGGCTCGGTCTTTTGGAGTTTGAGCAATGATCCCCCAGCCAGTGCTTTTCACCATGGCAAAGCCCGACAACATGGCTACACCTTGGGTATTTACAATCCCCTTGGAACCATCGCCAACATTTAGTACGGCTTCTACCGCATCATTACCCAGTACCACTTCGCCAATACGATTCTTCTCTGGGTGATAAATCAGAGAGCGGTTTCGATCCACCACATACAGATACGAACCATCCTTATAGTTGTGACGACTCAATAAGTTACTCAAAAGACTGGAGTCTTCTAAATAAATACTGCCACCCACATATCCAAGATACCTGCCTTGAGGCGAGAATATCGGGTACGTCATGCTTATAAGGTAATTCCCAGCAGGCGAAACAAATGGATCGGAGATTAACGGAGCCTTTGCTCGTATGGACTGTCTAGAACGCTCCGATGTCAGTTTCACCCCTTGAATGTTGACACTCGTAGGCATAATTGAAGCAATCACACCGTCATGATCTACCACATACACAGAGTTAAATGAGTCTGTCTGTTGTTTTAGCCTCGTCGTCTCTTGAGCAACAAAGTTCGCGTCATTGACACGAGAAGAGAGTAGTCGCGCGCTGTACTTTAGTTGAGTCATAACTTGCTCAACGTATACATCGGTCATTGCTGCCATTTTGTCAGCATAGACTCGATTAGCCTCTAGGCTTTTATTGATTATTAATTCATGTTGAGCGCGGTAGCTTGAATGAAATACGTTCATCAACGTAATAGCGACACTCAAGATACACAAAGATAAGACAAGTAGTCGTAAGTTAATTCGATGACCAATCACTGACGTCATGCCTGACTTCCATTGAAAAAAAATACCCCCCTATTCCTTGGATGATATTCATCACCAAATAGGAGAGCATTAGTAGAATTTAAATTTATAAAATAATATTACCAACAGTGATGAATTAAGTAAAAACAAAAGTATTCAGAATGAGATTTCAATCTTGTTGGGTATAAAAATAACAATACATGTTGAACTCACAACCAAAATGACAGCTTAAATGTCAAATAAAAACCACTATTAAATCATGGAATTTGCACCATCGTCTCAAAAGTGAACCAAACTTAGTGATTGACTTTACTTGATATTTTCAAAGCAGCTGTACTGCGTGGCAATACAACTAAAGGGTTAGGGTTATATTAAAATTAAGAGTTATTCTTATTTGTCATATATAGTAAAACGACGACTTAATTACCCCAACCCACTGTAATCTAAATCTCAAAAAGAGTAGTGCATCAGCATAATTATTCATATTTAATAAACCAACTCAACGAGTTGAAATAAAGAACAACCACCTTGTAGCACGCAATTTACACCAAAACCAATCATCCAAATAATATTTAGTTACAATTTCACACTATAACTTTGCCCTTTAATTAGCTTGGCTTTTCATTTACTGTGATGACACTTGAAATTGACAACGGTTGACGACGTGAATCTAAGACAACTTGAAATCTTTTATGCTGTGATGAAATCTGGCACCGTTTCTGGCGCAGCTAAACAACTTCATGTGTCGCAACCAAACGTCACTCGTGTTCTTTCTCATACTGAACAGCAATTGGGGTTCGCACTGTTTGAGCGCATCAAAGGCAGGCTAGTCCCAACCAAAGAAGCACATCTCCTCCTTCCCGAAGCAGAAAAAATCTATCAACAGTTGGGTCAATTTCGCAATCTGACGAATAGAATCAAAGCTGGGGAAAAACACCTCACCATTGGCGCGCCTCCGATACTCTCTGCCGCCATGTTGTCGCCGCTCATCGCTCAATTGTGTAAAAGTGGGGATTACAACATAGAAATCTCGACAGGGAATCAAGATGAACTATGCGATGCCCTATTAAAGAACCAGATCGACCTTGCGATCTGTTTTGGTCAAGATGCTCCGCCCTCTCTCGTTCAAAAAACGCTATTAACGTCTGAGATGTGTGTTATCACGCCTCCTCAAAATTCAGATGATGAGGTTATCTGTCTCAAACAGTTACTCAATTCTGACAAAACATTGATTGGTCTCGATAGTCGCGATCCATTGGGTACACAGCTTCATCAAGCCATCCATGCACTCGAACCCGAATACCACCCTTCAGTATCCGTACGAAACTACAGCTCCGCAGCTGAATTAGTCGTCCACGAAGTGGGGTGTGCCATTGTCGACCCTTGGACAGCTCACCAATACAAAGATCGAGTACACAGAGCAAGATTAACGCCAACCATTGATATTACGGTGTCGCTACTTTATGCCGAACATAATCCATTAAGCATTTCTGCAAGAAATTTCGTCCAACAATTGGAAGCCAGCCTATAACCTGTTGTTATAGGCAACCAACAAATAAGCATTCGAACCCTTCTCGGTGAACCTCTACTCTGTTTTTAATTCAACAGGATACCAAGGATGCTTTATGTCTATCGCTCAACCCTACTTACTCTTCTTAGGCGACGTTACTGACCCGATCTCAGCCAAAACAGCGCGCGGTATTGCGCTATGGCGACCTGAACTGTGTATTGGGGAACTGAGATTGACCAAAGATACTGTGTCTCTGGGACTAGAGGATCTGACGTTAGAGCAAGCTCTAGAAAAAGGCGCCAAAACACTGGTTATCGGTACTGCCAATGCTGGTGGCGTTATTCCTGAAACTTGGAAACCGACGCTAATCAAAGCAGCACAACTTGGGTTTAGCATTGCATCAGGCATGCATTCCCGACTCGCAGAGATCCCAGAGCTTGTAGAGCTTCAAGCCAAAGGAAAGACGCAACTTCACGATGTACGTCACTATGATGCGCCTCTTGCAGTCGGTACGGGCAAAGCTCGCCAAGGCAAACGACTTCTCACCGTCGGGACGGATTGTTCAGTCGGAAAAATGTTTACCGCTCTGGCTTTAGAAAAAGCGTTAAAGGATCTAGAAGTCGATGCGCAATTTAAAGCGACTGGCCAAACCGGGATTCTCGTTGCAGGCGATGGGATATCTATCGACGCTGTAGTTGCCGATTTCATTTCTGGCGCCGTAGAGGCGATCAGTCCAAGCTTTGACGACCACCAATGGGATATTATCGAAGGTCAGGGCTCTCTATTTAACCCTTCCTTTGCAGGAGTGAGCTTGGGCTTGCTTCATGGTGCCCAAGCGGATGCACTTGTACTTTGCCATGAAGTTGGTAGACCTCACATTCGCCACCTTCCTCATTGCAAACTCCCTTCCATCTCTGCAACGATAGAAGCGAACTTGGCTGCAGCTATACTAACAAACCCAAATGCTGCATTAGCGGGTATTAGCCTGAATACTTCTACTTTGAATGAAGAAGAAGCCAAAGCGCTTTGTGCAGATTGGCAAGAGACTTACAACGTACCTGTTACCGACCCTGTACGTTTCGGAATCCAGTCCATTGCCAGCTATCTCAATGCCAACTTTTAACTTGCGAGAACAGACCATGTTATTAGAAGCGACTCCGTACAGCATCGAATTGGCGACCCCTTTTGTCATATCAAGAGGAGCACGAACTCATTGCCACACGGTAAGAGTGACCGTCTCTCATGACCACCAGCAAGGGATTGGAGAGTGTACACCTTACCCGAGATACGGTGAGAGTGTTGAATCAGTAATAGCACAAATAGAAAGCTGGACTTCAGACTTAGTCAGCCTATCACCACAAGAAGCAAAACAGCACTTACAATCAATGCCAGCGGGCGCAGCACGTAATGCCGTAGATTGCGCGCTTTGGGATTTGATTAGCAAGCTAGAAGGGACATCCTTCCCATCGCCCACTTTTACTATTAGCCCAGCAATAGAGACTGCCATGACCGTCTCCATTGGTGAGGCAGAAGCCATGGCAACGCAAGCCAAGCAATACGTAGACCAAGGCGCGACACTGTTAAAAGTGAAATTGGATGGTGAATCGGTGGTTGAACGAGTTGCCGCTGTGAGAGCCGCTGCTCCGCATAGCAAGATCATACTCGATGCAAATGAAGCTTGGGGTACTCTCGATCTAGAACAGTTATTCGAACAACTTGCCCGTTTTGATATCACCATGATTGAGCAGCCTTTACCATCAGGCGAAGACCAGCTCCTAGCCAGTATTACGCACCCTATTCCACTTTGCGCAGACGAAAGCTGCCACACAAGAGCACAACTCGCTGACCTGAAGGGGCTTTATGAGATGGTCAATATCAAACTCGATAAGACTGGCGGGTTAACAGAAGCATTACTCTTGGAAAAGCAAGCCAGAAACGAAGGCTTCGCCATTATGGCAGGCTGCATGCTAGGCACTTCGACCGCTATGAAAGCGGCTTTGCCAATTGCAACCAACGCAGAGGTGGTTGATTTGGATGGCCCAGTGTTACTTGGCGATGATGTAGAAGACGGACTTAAGTACCACTCAGGAAAATTGTACCTGTAACGTCTCTCACCTTAACACATGCTTATAAGCTGCCCTTTAACTAGGGCAGCAATCGAATAACTAGCTGGCGTACTTTGCTTGATAAAACTGATGTTGTTCTTCTGAGTCCATCAAGTTGCAAGTCTTACACATGCGCTCTTTGTTGAGCTTGTACTTCAAACAACATGTCTTTCTTCGAGCGAACAAAGCATGGCCTTGACTACTTGATACGGTTTTCACTTCTACTAAACTATTCTTTTCACCCAAAATCGTCGTCAGCCAACGTTCTACACTCTGATTTAAATCAGCAGTTGACGTATGTAACTGGTTATCGGACAAGCGAGTGAAGCCTTGAGCCAAGGCATTGCTCAAGTTGCCCCAAAAACGTTTTCTGTTTACGCGCTGCTCTGCAAAAATAGGCTCGAGCTGAGCCCCAATATTGACGACAACTTCAGCAAGTTTTTTATCCAACTCTTGGTTACTCAAAGCTTGGCTAACTTGGTTTTCTAGCGCAATCGTATTAATTCGACCGTTTGGCTCAATGTTAAGATAAATCGTTTTTGCATCACTGTTTGGAACAATGCCGTACTTCCATCGCAATGCCACTAAGGTCGGGAAAACAAGCTCAACTAGCTGCTTGTGCCATAAAGATGCACATACCGCAGTTCCCAGTTGGGTGTGTTCAGCATGCAAAGACATCAGCTCTGAAAAGGATTCATTCATCCAAGTATTAAGGTCGATGTTTTCATCGCTAAGCACTTTGAGTTCATGGCGTTGATCAACCTGTGTTAATTCGTTTAACGCCAGCTCCAGCGAGCACTGTTTTCTTTCCCCCCATAACGACTGCAAGTGGTTAAAGTCCGTTGTGGTAAAGCCCGATGGAACCGCTTTTAAGGAAGCGGCCTGGATTGATTTGATTTTCATTCTAAAACTTAACTTTGTTGTTCACTTACAAACTGTGAATTATCTATTTCACACTGTATGAGATATCGATACTGTACTCGCGCTGCTTCCATTTAACGAAGTCAGGCGCAGCAGGAAACGGTTCCGCTTTTCGAACCAGCTTAATTGCGGCTCGGTCAAACTCACGAATTCGAGACGGTTTTGCGATTTTGTAATCTTTGATCATCCCCAACCTATCGAGGGTAAATACCACCACGACGACACCCTGTTTGCGGCGCGATTTCAGTATTTTGGGCGTGACCTTTTTGGACAGCAAATGTTGTCGAATGAAATAGTCAAACTGCGCCTCATCAGCGATACCACCAGCTTGGTTCCCTGCACCGGTTTCTTTTTGCTGAACGTTTTGCTGCTTCGAGCCGTCTACACCTTGCTCTCCAACTTTCTTTTGCGCAAGCAATTCAGGGGAAGGTTGTACCTTCATCTCTTGAGGCTTTGGTTCGACTTTCCTCTCTTTGGGTTTAGGTTCAACTTTGCGCTCTTTCGTTGGTGGCTTCTCTTTCAGCAATACTTTCTTTTTCACTGGCTCTTTCTTCTGCAGCTCAGTTTTCTTTAAAGGTGCTTTTTTAGGAACCACTTGTTTTATTGGCTCTGGCTCTGGCTCTGGCTCTGGCTCTGGCTCTGGAGGAGGCTCTGGAGGAGGCTCTACAATATCTTCGACAGTGTCTAATATGGGCGTCGCAACGCTCTTCGGTGTAACGACAGTCGCCCCCATCATTGCAGCCTGCAAGCCAACACTAATTCTCAGCATATCTGTGCTTTTTGCGATGACAGTATCTTCCTTAGGGGAGAAATAAAGCCAAACGCCCACAACAACGTGAACCACGAGTGAAAGCACCACAAAACCCGTAAAGGCCGAGCATCTTACATTCATGCTCTACCCTTACTGCTGTAAAGCTAGATGCGATACATTTAGCTCTAGCTCCTGCAATGCACCAAACAGTGCGACAACTCTTTCCATTGGCACTTTTTTATCACTATGGATGACGACACTCAGTTGGTTTGGATACAACAGTTTCTGCTCAGTGAGCTCATCTTTAAGCGCTTCCATCGAAAGCACTCGTGTCTCGTTAACCAACCAAGCCTCATCTCCATCAACGACGCCAATTGAAACCACATTTTTTTGCACGTTCGCAACCGTTGGCTTTTCAACGGCCTTCGGAAGTTCGACCTCCATCGTCAACAACGGCACGTTGATCATCAACATCATGAACGCAATGATGACAAAAATGACGTCTATCATCGGCGTCATGGCATCTTGCAGCGAGCTAGATACTTCTTCATCTTCCAAATCAATCATGTTCGGTCTCTTCCAACTGAATACAGTGAGAGAAGTGATTGAGCACATCTGCAGCTTCAGCCAAATGAATTCGAATTCTCGACTTAATCAAAGCATGACAAAGCACACAAACCACAGCAATCACCATACCTGCAGCTGTCGTTGAAAGAGCCTGCCACAAACCATCTGCAACAATTGACGGATTTACAGGGCCGTCACTCAAACCAATGTCGCGAAATGAACGCATTAAACCAATGATTGTACCAAGTAGACCCAACATGGGAGCGAGTGATGCAATCGTCGTCAAACCTGACAGTCGACGTTTTAGCCGATTCGAGTAACGAACCAGCATAATTTTAATCGCCTCATCACGAACATCTTTAGTGCTCGATTTATGATGAACCAGCTCATCGATGACAAACTGATATCCTGTTCCTGAATGCTTTAAAATGTTCAAAGCACTCTGCATTTCGTGCTTATGCAACGCCTGAAAAATCGCTTGGTTATCACCTCTTGTAAGGCCTCGCTTTCGCAGCACAACAAACAAACGTTCTAATACCAATGCTAGGGCAAATGCCGAGCACAATACCAAAGGGGCGCCTGTCGCGATGGTCCAAGAATCAATTAACATAATTCACCTCCTGATCTTCTGCGGCTTGGATATGTTGCTCAAAGGCTTTAAGTCGCTTGTAAACAGAGATCAGCTCAACAATGGTGGACCAACTGAACACTAAGTAATGCAGAGAACCTTCCACCTTACTAAATGCGCGTATTATTTGCTTCATCGTACCGAAGGTAATAAGGCCAGCAATAATCGTCGGCGTTAACATGATGTATGGCAGTATTGAAGATAGCTGTAGGTAGCTCACTTTGAACAAATCAAAATAGAGGTAATGACGATACATAGTGACGTAATTGGTACGCACGTGTTGAAACAGCTCTTTCATCGTTTGTGGCTGCGCGTGATCGGCATTGTCTTCACCCAGCACTAACTCTTTACGCAAAGCAGCTTCGGCCTTTTGGTTATTGAACTCCAAGCCCGGTAACTTCACACCAACAACCGCAAGCAGGACTGTGCCAAACAAAGCAGACAGAATCGCTACGTAGATCAATACATGTTCTACTTCGCCAAAAAATGGCACTGACTTAACTTGCTTACTCAGCTCCCAAAGCAATGGTTGAAATGCCAATAGCGTCAGCAAAGATCGTATAAAAGATACCCCAAGACGCTCCACGATATTGGCGAAACGCATAGTATCTTCTTGGACACGTTGAGAGGCACCTTCGATGTGGCGAACCTTGTCCCAATGAGCCATGTAGTAACTATGCATAGCAGTGCGCCAACGAAACATAAAGTGGCGCATAAAGAACTCAAGCAAAATCGCGACTACTATAAAAATTGCCGAGATTTGCAAGAAAGTCGCAATGTATCCATAGATATCACTGGCTTCAACCGTGCCAGGTTTGGTCAACGCTTGCTGAATGGCATTATAGAAGTCACCAAACCATTCATTGACTTGTACGTCTAACTGAACCTTGTACCAAGTTGCAAACAAAATGATTGCGCTGCCAAGCCAAGACCAAACAAACCAACGTTTGTCCAAAAAGAAACTGCGGAACATAATTATTTACCTTTTTCTGACACAGGCGTGCCAATCAAAATTGCTTGTTTAGATAGAGGGGTAATCTGGTCAACGATCTCAGATAAGTGCTGCTCAGTGACTTGCTGCTCTAGTGTTTGCATCGATTGCAAGTAATCTGGGCCTTGATACTTTTGGTAACTGAGTGCCAAGCGGCGAAGCCAAGTATTTGCGTCAGAAAGTCTCAGTGACTCTGCGAACTGAATATCGCGTTGAATACGCGGGTAGTTTTCCAAAGGCAACTGCTCAGAGAGGTTTTCCAATACGATGTTGTGAGCGGCAACCAACGTGTCGACTTTCTCTGGTGCTGTCGTAAATTCGGTCGACAAACGCACTTTGTTATCTTTGTTGAGTGTCATCTCGAATCGAATCGAGTACACGCCTCCTAATTCATGACGTAGCTTGTTCTTCAACGCTTTTTGCACAATTGGATTCAGCGTAGATACCAAAAAGCTCGCTTCAGGCGTCCAAATCATGTCAGCTTCACTTTTGATTGTGACCGTTGATTTATCTTCGTCATGGATCGCTTGCTGCAGCGTGTGATAACCATTTGGCAATACAGGTTGAAGGGCTTCAAAATCAGATTGACGTGGCACCGCTGCCAAATATGGCAGTACCGAGATTTCGATTTCTTTTTCAGTGGTTTGCCCAACAATGAATAGAGACACCGGTTGTTGGTTTAGGGTCTCAACAGCTGACGTAAAGCGGCTCATGTTTAGCGCTTCAATATCACTGTTTGTTGGTGAAGCGTCTTTTGGTGTTCCCCACAGCGCCGCTCGTTCGGTTTCATGTTTAGACACAATATTAACGGAATCGCTAATGGCTTCTTTAGCTTCTTCAAACTGTTCAGCGTTCAACATCCAATCTGTTTGGGTGATCCAATAAGCACGCATTAAAGGCTCTAGGTTTGAAGCTGCCACTTTTGCAGACAAGTCTAGTTGACTGCCTGATTGTGCCCAGCTCCAAGTAGCATTGTGGTCCTTTTGCCATTGCTGCAACGATTGGTTAGAGATCATATTGAAATCCGTTTGTTGCCAAACCTGTTGAGCGGCTTGTAGCAACCACGGTTGGTATGCAGCACTGTAGTAACCAGATTTAGATAAAGCCTTAATATAGAGTTCACCATCAGACGTTTTGCGATCTAACCAAATCACTTGATCACCGTTTGCCAAAGTCCATTGAACAACGGCTGGTGAGAAGTGTTTATGCTTGCTTGTTACATGTGGTGAAGGAAGTACAGGCTTAGCAAGCTCAACTGTCTGTGCTGCTTTCCCTTTTCTCTGGCTTTCAGTGAATTGAGGCGATTTAACTTTTGATGCGGGTACCACTTTCGTAGCCGCATATCGTTGCGCTGAAATTTGCTTTGAAAGCTGTCCAATTTCCTCAATCGTAGGTAACGTACGCTGCTGTCCACCAGGGATCTGGTAGAACATGAACTGGTCTGGTGCGCTAAGGATTTGCTTAAGACGTTCGTTAAGCTCTTCAACCGTTAGAGCATCGATCCACTTAAGTGTACGTGCAGATTTAATTTCATAATCTTCTTCTACGCTCTCTTGCATCACTGCAGACGTGAGTTTGTCTTCCCATTTAGCAAAATCACGCTTTGGAATGATTTGTCGATTTCTTTGGACAGAGGCTCTCGCCTTCTCTTTCAAGGCCTGCAGAGCAGACTCATTGATTCCGTTCTGCTTTAGCCGTTCGATTTCAGTCAGTACAACTTGCTGACCTAAAGCATGATCGCTTGTCTTGGCGGCCATCGCTGCAATCAATCGATCATTGGTCGGTTCGCTAAAAGAGATATGAACAGATGAAATCGACGCATCGTACTCAGATTTTGATGCACGAACAGAGGGCTTTACTAGCTTTCTAATGAAGTAATTTTGCAGTCTCTGATAGGCACCCGTCTCGGTGATACTTGGATCCATTGCATTTCTGAAGCCATAAACAACAGCTGAGGTTGTGCCTTTTGGATCTTGAACCTTACCGATCACTAAGCCTTCTTTGAGAGGAAGCTTCACATAGTCTCTATTTGGTACAGGAGCAGCGTCTTCATACCCAAAAGTGTTTTCGATTGCCTCGATAAGTTGGCGATCATCAAAATAGCCACTCGCCACCAAAGTCATATTACCGGGCACGTAGTATCTGTCATAGAAAGCGCGAATATCTTCAATCTCTACATCTAAAATGTCTTCCTTAGTTCCAATAGTTGGACGATCGACATAGCGAGAGCCATTTCGAACGACCTGCTTCTTAGCTGTATTTACTCGCTCGGCGACACCAGCCCCTCTTCGCATCTCTTCAAGTATGACTCCACGCTCAAGCTGCCAATCTTGATCGTTCATTTTTGCGCCAAAGGCTAAATCACTCAGTAACTTAACAGATTCCGCAGCGTCCAATGCGTCATCAGGGCGTGTTCTCACCATGTACTGAGTTTCAGTTTGACGCGTCATTGCGTTGATTTGAGTACCCGTTTTCCAGCCTATTTGGTCAAACAAACGGTGCATATCGATACTGTGTGCACGATTCGAGCGAAACACCATGTGTTCAACAATATGAGCCATACCACGATGCTCATCATCAACAGAGCCTGCGTTAACAATTAAGCGAAGGTTGAAAGGGTCTTTTGAGTCTTGGCTGTTGTGAAAAACATACTGAAAGCCATTGTCCAAATAGCCATGATTGAGGTTTGCACTCCATTGAATTTCTTTTGCGAAAGCTCCTACGTTGGTCAATACCAAACTGGATGCAATGACACAAATAGAAAAACACCTACTAATAAACATAATAACAACAACACGATAACATAATGAATAAAAAGTCATGCAGAATAAGAAACTGATCTGATAATGATTATCAATAATTTTCTCATTAGCATTGAAAACGATTCCAAGACTACTATATTATGCGACGCACATCCAAGATTTTTATGGAAAGTGTCCATAAATTTACTACGGGAATCTATTCAAAGAATGCTTCCCCAGTAAGCGAAAATCGCCATTAAGAACCTAAAACGGACTATTTCTATACATAAACTCGGATTGAAGCGCATTTTAGACATGGATTATTGGGATTAAGTTTATAAACGATTATCAATATCATCTAGAAAAATTCTGGTAACGGTATCAGTAAATGTGCAGTGGAATGACCTACAAAAGTCATCATTTGAATCTTTAAATAAAAATAAAAGAATCGAAAAAATGAATAAAAATGTTATTGCGCTGGCAATTTTGTCAGCTTTAGGGAGCCCAATCAGCTACGCCAATGAGCCAGTTGACCTTGGGGATATTGAAATATCGGATGGAAACAGCAGTAACGACAACGCTGTAAATTCTGATGCTATTTATGAAAGCTATGACCCGATTGACTCAGGTACATCGGTAATGAGTGAAACCAGTATCCAGAACAATAAATCGGGTGGTATTGATACAACCGATCTACTGAAATCGTCACCTTACGTTCAGATGGACAATAGTTTGGATGATGCTACTCAAGAAAACATCCAGTCTATTCGCCCGCAAAACTTCTCGATTTCAGGTGGTAACTACTACGACAATAACATCCAGATCGACGGCGTATCGGCAACGTCCATTCATGATGTCGTTAAGCCAACGAACAATGATGGTTCGACGAATAATTTGGATTGGAATAATGTCGTCGGTCAGACAAGCCAAAGCCTTTATGTAACACCCGATTTGATTGGCTCTGTTGAGATCATGGACTCCAACATCTCGGCGGAGCATGGCGACTTTGTCGGCGGTGTTGTGAACTATGAGCTTCGCAAGCCTAAAAAAGAGTTTGGCTTCAGCCTAAGTACCAGCTTCCAAAACGACAGCATGGTGGAATACCATGAGCCGACAGAAATCGATCCTGATGACGATCCTATTGCTCCACCGGAATTCACTAAACAACAAACTACCGTCAGCTTTGATCTGCCACTGACAGAGAAGCTTAGTGTTCTCGCGTCCTACAGCAAAAGTACGTCTGAAGTCGAATATACACAAGATGAAGCATACGGTGGTACAACAGGCAACAATGGTGACACTTCTGAAAACTTCTTATTGAAAGGGGTTTACGAGTATCGAGACGACCTCACCTTCGAAGGTCAGATCATCCATAGTCCTTACGAGAGTGAACGCGATTTACCGAATGCACGCAATGACCTAACCATCAGCAATTCGTCAGGTACCCAAGGTTATTTAAGTGCGACTGGCTTTTCCGGATCGACAGATTGGAACACCAAACTTTCTGTCTTACATAACGATGCATCACGTACGTCAAACAACGAACGATACCAAATGGATGGCGAGTTCTTAGACTGGTGTAATACAACATCAAATTGTAACGATGGCGGTATCGGCGACTTAGAGCAATTACAGACCGATTACGCCTGGACAACTTCGTTCTCGACCATGCTTGACCAAGGTACGTTGAACTACGGTAGCGAGATAAAATACACAGATGCTGGCAAGTCTCGACCAGAAGATGTGTACTACTATTACAGCATTAAAAAGTCGGCTGCCGATGATTTTATCTGCGATCCTAACGACAAATCTTGTACGCCAGATATGGCCAACTGGAAACATACTAAATACGACGCTTTTGACGCTGATGTCGGTGTGTACAGCCACGCACTTTGGGCAGAATACCTTACTCAATTTGGCCCCGTAGAAATGAGAGCTGGTACGCGCTACTCATACGATGACTTTATGGAAAACCATAACCTTGCACCGCGTTTAACTGCAAGCTGGGAGTTTATCGAAGAGACATACCTAACTGTGGGCGCAAACCGTTACTATGCCAACAAGATGATTGGCTATGCGATCAAAGAACAAACACCTGCCCACACCTGCTATCAGCGTGACATGAAAGATACCAGCGACGGCAGTTGGGGCGGAGTACCTGGTGATTGGTACGAGTGTTCAAGTCAACCAAGTGTTGATAAGTACAGTGACTCTGATTTAGACACACCATACAGTGACGAACTGACCCTAGCGATTACTATCCCTACATTCTTAGATGGTAACGCACGCTTCAAAACCGTTTATCGTCAAAACCGCTCACAGTTTGCGAAAAGTGAAGAGCTAACGGATGCGAATGGTGATGACTACTACGAAATGACAAATAATGGAGAGAGCGATTACTACGGTTACTCAATCGAATGGTCGGGTAATTACAAAAAACACTTCTTCAATGCCAACGTAACTTGGTCTGAAACCAAAAATAATGGATTAGTCGACTACACAGCCGACCCAGAAGATGAAACTGAGCTTGTTTACTACAAAGGTCAGATTATGACGATGGCAGATATGTATGAAGATGACGCTCGTCAGAACTATGCAGCGCCATTCCGAGCATCAGCTTCATGGTCAGCACTCTGGTTTGATGATGTGCTAATGACTAACGCAACACTTTACTACCGCGGTAAGTATGAATACCTCACAGATACGAAAAAGAACTACACCGACACAGACGGTAGCAAATACGACATTTATGATGTTGAAGAACAGAAAGCGAAAACGACTGTCGATTTAAATGCCACTTATCACTTCCTAAAGTATAAGCAACATAACGCTTCAATTGACCTACGAATCAAGAACCTATTCGATGAAGTGAACGGCAGCGAATCAAACTACCAGATTGGACGTTCTTTCTGGGTAGGCTTGAATTACTCAATGTAATATCGGTAAGAGAACAAATCACCTCTTCAAACAGGTTGATTTGTTCATTATTTGCGCGAGATTGGTCACATCTCGCGCAATCGACCATCCATAAAAAACAATTCCATCATTTTTTACTACCCACCTTTAAAATTGAGGTATATACTCTTTCTTATCCCTAGATGGAGGCAGAAATGGATACCCAAAACACCACGACTACGTTTCAACAGCTAAAAACCGGTGCAGACGCATACATTCAGCGTCGTAATCAACGCTTGCTAGCCAACCACCGTAAAGAACTGCGTAACTTTACGCGAGCAGAAGCATCAACCTACTTAGGTATTGATGCGAAAACACTGGATCGTTACGTGACTTCTGCTGACATCGATCCACGCCGTCATGAAGACTCACAGTGGTCTATCGACATCTCAGAAATGTACAAAGTGCGCGACCTACTGCCGGAAAATCTACGCAAAGATGCGAAGTTTATCCGCAGTGATAAGCAAAAAGCGCAAGTTATGGTTATCCAAAACCAAAAAGGTGGTGTAGGTAAAACCGTATCAGCAGCAACCATTGCTTCTGGTTTAGCGACTGAATTCCACCAAGAATATCGCGTTGGCTTAATCGATATGGACGGCCAAGCAACCCTCTCTATGTACTACGCTCCAGAAGCGGAACAAGAAGGTTACCTTTCTGTTGGCGATCTTATGATGCGCACTTTTGATTTAGATGAAGGCGAAACATTTGAACAAGCCGTTTCAGAAGCATTCTTAGAAACCACCATCCCTAACTTGCGTATTCTGCCTGCAGCGCAAAGCGATCGTGCTATGGAAGGTTGGTTCCACGAACGAGTATTTAGCCAAACTCTGGCATCACCATACTCGCTGCTGCATGACATTATTGAAAGTGTTCAAGATGAGTTCGATATCATCATCATCGATACGCCACCATCACTTGGCTATGCGACGTTTAACGCATATTACGCAGCGACCAGTGTGGTATTCCCACTATCGATTACTGAAAACGATATCGATGCGACTTGTTCATACTTTAGCTACATCCCACAAGTGTGGGCACTGCTAGAAAATGCCAACCACCAAGGTTATGACTTCATGAAGATTTTGCTTACAAATCATCGTGATAGTTCAACAACTACAGACTTGATGAACAACCTATACGACCAATTCTCACCGTATCTGTACTCGAAAGAGTTCAAACACAGTGAAGCGGTTCGTCAGGCATCTTCTCTGCTTTCGACAGTTTTTGATATGTCGAAAAGTGAGTACCCAAAAAGTAAAGCGACCTTCCAAAGCGCCCAACAAAACAGCTACGAAGTCACCAGCCAGATCCTTCGCGATATTCTGAACGTGTGGCGTGAACAGGAGAATAGTTAATGGCTAAGAAACGTGGCGGTAGCCCTCTAGGAAATACACCTGGCTCCATTGCAGCGCAGCAGTCAGCAGCGAAAGCAACAGTGGAAACGCTGACTAGCCAATTGACTAAAGAGCTAGAAAAGTCGGGCCAAAAAGCGGCTGACTTTCTTCAAGAAAAGTTCGGTATTGGCTCTGTTGGCCAACAAATGGTTTGGAAACTGGCTTCAGGCAATACTGCAACATTTAATGAAGTGACACTGTCATTCGATCAAGTAAAAGCAGACACTTACGTCACTTTTGATGTAAATGGTCGCGACCAAAGCCTGCTTACTAAAGAATCATTAGAAGACCTTAACTCTCTTGAGTTCCAGCAGTTCTACCCAGCGGTTGGCCGTCAAGTCGATGGTCAGATTGATGTACTTGATGGATCTCGTCGTCGTGCTTGGTTCTTGCTTCAAGAAGGACGCGTAAAAGAGTTCAGAATTCTTGTTACCCAAGACGAGATTTCAACTTCTGATGCTAAAGCGCTAGCGAAACAGTTACAAACGGCAAAAGAACACAACCAACGCGAAATTGGTCTTCAATGCCAAACGATCATGAACAGCGGTAATTACACTCAAGAAGACGTTGCTGCGATGATTGGTATCAGCCGCCCAGCGGTGAGCAAAGCACTGAAAGCAGCAAGCATAGATCAGCGTATTATCGCCCTATTCCCAGTAGTAAATGCATTATCACACACAGATTATGCTCTACTTGGAAAAGTGATGAAGACATACCAAGAAGACAGTAAAGGCTTAACCGCGTTTATCCAAAAATTGGGTAAAAAAGCTGTCAATGTTCAGGTTGAACATTGTAGTGACGAGAACAAAGAAGCCCTACTCTCTTTGATCAAATCAGAGCTAAAAATTGCGGAATCTAAAAAGGTAACCGACAAAGCTGAAGTCACTCAACTCGCTGAATTTGCTAGTAAAGGTATGTTTGCACGTAAGAAAGTCAAAGGTCGTAACTTCTCTTATGAGTTTGGCCGCTTATCGAAAGAGCTGCAGTCAGAACTTGATGAAGCGATTCAAGCTGTACTGGATAAAGCAACGTAAGACTAGCTAACACAGTACTTAATGTAAGCCACTTTATCTAGTTCAAAAAAAGGCTGAAACTTATACTTTCAATATAAGTTTCAGCCTTTTTCATTTTAGCCTTTCGCCTAGCGGTGCTTATATTGCGTCGGGCAATAACCTCGTGTTACTTCAGAGCTGCGAAACTTGGTATGCTTAGTTTTACGCCCTGAAACCCTCGCTCGCCAAAGCTTAAAACTTCCAGGTTTCAGTTGTTTTCTCATAAATCGGATTACTTCTGGTTCGCTCAGCCCAAACTGCAACTCTATGGCTTCAAACGGAGTCCGATCTTCCCAAGCCATCTCTATGATCCGAGACTCACTCTCTTCGCTCAATATCATTAATCAATACCGCATAAAAAGAAGAGTCTTACGTTGATAGTTCGCGTTAGGTTCACCTTCAGAACCAAGTTCCCACTCAAAGAGAAGCGTGTTCTATCTACTCGTCATACTATACAGAATAATTCTATGTTTGAGACTCAGCCACAGCACCATTGAACGTAAGCTACTGTTTATTAGATATAATTTACATTAGGATAGTAGCTAAAAAAACTAGGTAGAATTATTCTGGGTTTAAGTACAAAAACTTTCTGCCTAAGAACTGTTATGAAAGTTAGGATACATTAATGAAAGATTTACCATGGATGACGGTGTTGATCTCAATGCTATTAGGTTTTACGTCTGTCCAGTCAAATGCTGCTGAATTTCAAGTTGATGATACTAATTCCACTGTTTCTATGAACTACCATCCAGCGTCAACCATTAAGTCATGTCTAGACTCATCTAATTGTACTAGCTTGTCGTTCAATTCTCGTGCAATAGACAACTTATTAGCCGGACGTGAAGTTAAATCAGATATGGACGACAACAAAAACATCAGCGCGCAAGCTCTTAGAGGCGGACAGCTTTACTCAACTTCTGAAAAAGCTACAAGTTTCTTTAACGCTAAACTCATTTCTCATAATCCTGTTGATAGAAAAATAGCTATTTCTTACTCAATCTCCCTAACTGCATCCGAAAACAAGCGTTCATTTTGGGAGTACAATAAAACCGCCTCGTTATCAGGAAATAACTATACGAAGTTCATTGAAACGAAGCTATCCGTCTTAGACATTCCAAATAAAGTCCTGTTAAACCAATTTGAAATATTTGAAATCGAAAAATGCAGTAAATCAGATAAATATTGTTTTAGTGAGCTAGCCTATTATCCTGACTATAATTTGTATCTTTTAACTAGCTCTATGAATCTTACGGAAGAACAACTCAAAGGTTCCCCAGCTGAACAAGTACTTGAAGGTATTTTAAAAACCTTTTTACCGGTGTTTAATCCGTTGGCTGCCAAGTTCTATGATGTTCCGCCAACGTACGAAAACGATAAGAACCCCAGCGACTACTCTCTTGATTCAATCATATTAGGGATAGATGCCGTTGTTGATGACAAACAATATGTTGGTTATGCAGGGGTTGAACAGAAAGAACATTTGAGTCTTTTTCACAGTGTAGAAGAAACCAATAATTCAGTAGTGCAATTAATCACTCGCCTATGTAATAAATTTCGCAAAGGGAATCATCCAAAAAACTTAGTTGATGAACACTGCGACTATAGTGGTTCAAGGTGAATTTTCATATACAAAGCGTTTGAGACCGATTCCCAACGCTTGGCTTTTTCAGCTTAGGTTAGGTCGGGTGACAGGCGTTACTCACTACTTAGCGCGCGTTCGTTGCACATGGAGATTTCGTGGAAGAACTATCAGGCGGAAGAGAATCCGCAATATATCGAGATGGTGAAGTTGTCTATCGACCTCTTCAACCGTGGAGTCCTACAACTCACCTTATTTTGAAGCACTTTGAACAAGAGAATGTGACTGAATGTCCAAGATTCCTTGGGGTAAATCAAGATCAGGAAATCTTAAGTTTTATCGTTGGTAACACTTACAATTATCCGTTGGTTGGTGCAATCGCTACAGTTGATGCTCTCATTTCTGCGGGTAAATTATTACGTAAAATACATGACTCAACAGTGCCACTTTTGGAGCAAATTGATGTTAATTCCAATGAGTGGATGCTGAAGCCACGAGAACCTTTTGAGGTTATCTGTCATGGTGACTTTACTCCATACAATGTCGCTCTATCAGAGAGTACAGTTGTTGGTGTATTTGACTTTGATACTGCACACCCAGCCCCAAGAATATGGGATCTAGCTTATTCAGTTTATTGTTGGTCTCCTTTCAAAACGGACAGTAATGACAAGCTAGGCTCAATCACAGAACAACTGGTTAGAGCCAAGTTGTTCTGTGATAGTTACGGTGCAAGTGAATCCGAAAGAAATCAATTAGCCGACGCAATGGTTCAGCGATTAGAAGCTTTAGTCTCACTCATGCGAAGTGAGGCTGAAAATGGCAATAAATCCTTTGCTGCAAACATAGAGCAAGGCCATCTTCAGTCTTACCTAAATGACATAGAATATATCATTGAAAATAAAAAAAAATTCAGTGCGCATTGTGCAACTAACCATTTAAAAGTTATTCAGCACGCTTGGCATTTTGGGTTTGGTCTAGTTTAGTGATTTCAGCGTCCAATTAGAGTGTTATGGTAGCGACAGCGTGAGTTGAATACAGGGAACCATCGAATGGAATTAAAGTGTCACTGCGGAAACGTTAGCTTGATTTTGAGTTCGCTTCCTAAAGAAGTTGGAGAGTGTAACTGCTCTATTTGCCGTCGCTATGCAGCGGCTTGGGCATACTTTTCTCCAGAGCAAGTTCAAATCAGCATGAATGAGAAGACGGCTTTCTATTGTTGGGGAGACAAAGAAGTAGAATTTCATCGCTGTAACTTGTGTGGTTGTTTAACGCACTACGTAACGACACAGAAATGTTCTGAAGATATCTTAGCGATAAATATGAGAATGGCTGAAAACGAAGTACTTTCCAGCATCCCAGTTAGGAAGATCAATGGTGCATCGTACTAATCGACTAACTATTTAAGACGGATTCACAGTGCGTGGCATTTTCACCATGCGTTAGTTTTAGTGGTTAAGTAGGTATGCAGCAGCTTCTGTATTGCGTTGCTCACTACATCAACGCAGTGTCATACACAAAGGAAAAGCCAGTGACTAAAAGGATTCAAAATAGAGAAGTTAAAGTGTGTCCAGTAGTGCTGCGCAAATCAGGCTCGAATTTGGAATTGCTAGTATTCGAACATCCTTTGGCCGGTGTGCAATTAATAAAAGGTACATTAGAGCTGACAGACAGTTCAATGGAGAGCGCGGCGCTTAGAGAGCTTGCAGAGGAGTCAGGTATATCCAAAGTTTCCAGTACTAAATACCTCAGAAGTTGGGAAAGTGGTTTCCAAAATCAACTTTGGCATTTTGTCCTGTGCGAAGTATCGGAAAGTTTGTCAAACAACTGGACCTTCTACACACAAGATGATGGCGGCCACGAGTTCAATTTTTTCTGGTACAAACTCGGAGGCTGTCTGGAATTTGATTGTCACAAGGTGTTTTGTAAAGCCATTAAACAAATCGAAACGATGTTTATATAACAGGCATATCATAGTGATTCATGATATTTGGCACTCCCACTTGAAACCTGCTCACCAGACCCGTCATCTAACTTTTACCACAATCAGAGATCTCTTCATTGAAATTAGTATGTAAAACAGAAAGATTGGTTGTTCGCCAGCTTACGCTCAAAGACGCGGATTTTGTCATCCGTTTATACAATGATGAGTCTTTTATCCGCAATATTGCCGATAAAAACATCCGTACCTCAGAAGATGCGGAAATTTACCTTACCAACGGTCCATTGGCTAGTTACGAAACATACGGTTTTGGCCTGAACCTAGTCTCGCTACGCAAAACGGGTACACCGATAGGAATCTGTGGCGTATTAAAACGCCCCGAGTTGGACAGTCCAGATCTTGGTTATGCATTTCTACCGGAATATTGTAATCAAGGGTATGCGACGGAGGCTTCTATTGGGGTACTTCAACATGTTGTTAAAGCTCTATCTTTGGATACTGTGCTAGCTGTTACCTTCCCCAGTAATAAAGGTTCAAACCGAGTACTAACAAAAGTAGGTTTTGAACTGAAGGGCACCATCGAATTGTATGGTTTAGAGAACAACTTATATGAATACCGAGCGTGAGATGACCTTATGATTTAACTCGACGCACACTTCAAATTAATTCAACCGCACTCAGTTAATGCCAATATTGGGAGTTCCCCTACCCTGTCAGTCATATTTTTCTTCAAGATCACCAGCGTCATTAAGACAATCTCATCATCCACACTTAACCTATAACGCCTACTTTAATCGTTAGTTTTGAAGAAAATTGAGACATTTTGTTTATTGCTACGTAGTGGTTCAAAAAACGAGAAACCACATGCAAACAGTCAACATAGTATGGTTCAAACGAGACCTTCGGCTCACCGACCATGTCCCTTTATTCAATGCACTATCGTCCGAGCGACCGACAATTTTGCTCTATATCTTCGAGCCATCATTGCTCAACAACCTTCACTACTCAGAGCGGCATTGGCGATTTGTGTGGCAGTCTCTTGAGTGCATGAACGAAACGTTAGCTCATCACGGACATCAAGTTTCTGTAATGCAAGGAGAGGCGTTAGAGTGCTTCCAAGAGATACAATCTAAGTATCGAATAGATACCGTCTATTCCCATCAAGAGATCGGCTTGAATTGTACTTTCGAGCGCGACCGCTTGCTCAGGGGATGGTTCGATGCCCAAGGTATCGCTTGGCAAGAGTCTCAGCAGGGGGCCGTCTTGCGCGGATTGGCAAACAGAGAGGACTGGGATAAGAACTGGTCTTTAGTCATGCGTTCTGAAATATTAAAGCCTGAACTGTGTAGTGAACACTTACATACTTTAGACTCTAAACAAGTTGACCATGCATTCACCCCTCCCAAATCATGGACGAGTTTAAGTAGTGGTATGCAAACAGGCGGAAGTAAGCTTGCATGGCTAACACTTCACGACTTCTTTAACCGCAGAGGTAAAGACTACTATCGCAGCCTTTCTAGCCCTATCACATCTAGAAATGCTTGCACTCGCTTGTCTCCCTATCTTGCGTGGGGCAACATCTCGCTTCGTGAGGTCTACCAAGAGCTATTGCAACATTGGAACGTACCGGGCTTTCGTCGTAGCTTAATCGCTCTATCATCTCGGCTCCACTGGCATTGTCATTTCATCCAAAAATTCGAATCAGAGTGTGAGATGGAGTTTCGTTGCACCAATACGGCCTATGAAGCGTTACTCTCACAATCTTGTAATACAGAACCAAATCACCTTTTGGCTTGGAAGTCCGGTAATACTGGCTTTCCTTTGGTCGATGCTTGTATGCGCTGCTTACATCACACCGGATACATCAATTTCCGAATGAGGGCTATGTTAGTCAGCTTCCTTACCCATCACATGAACATGGATTGGCGCGAAGGCGTGACTCACCTAGCCCAGCTCTTTCTCGACTTTGAGCCTGGTATTCATTATTCCCAGTTCCAGATGCAAGCTGGCGTGACCGGCATTAATACCATCCGCATATACAACCCTATCAAGCAGGCACAAGAACATGATTCAGATGGGGAGTTTGTCAAAAAGTGGGTGCCTGAGTTAGAACAAGTTCCTACGCCATTGATATTTGAACCGTGGAAGATGACACAAATGGAAGCTGCGATGTATCAGTTGGAACAAGATTCACCATACCTAGACCCAATTTTCGATCTGAACGAGAGAGCACGCGAAGCGAGAGAACGACTGTGGTCTTGGAAAAAACGTATTGATGTTAAAAATGAAGGAGCGCGAATTTTAGCTAGGCATGTACGTCAAACCAATAAACGCGCAACCAGTTGATCGCAAAACAAACCTTTGACGTAAATATCTTCCTAAACAAAGCCTTCGCCAATCACATTGAGACTATGGGTAGACACATGAGAGAGTTAACTTTTTCGCACGATGATATTCAAACCATGGAAAAGCGTTTCCGTACTCGATTGGTCAACTCGATATCGGGATTTAAAAGCGCTAATCTGATAGGGACAAGAGATGAACAAGGACAAGAGAACCTTGCAATCGTTAGTTCTGTCGTCCACTTGGGCTCACACCCTCCCCTGTTGGGCTTTATTGTTCGCCCGTGTAAAACGCCAAGACACACGCTTCAAAACATCATTGAAACCAAGTCGTTCACAGTAAACAGCGTCAACGACAAGATTTTCCAACAGGCACACCAAACATCGGCTCGATACTCAAAATCAACTTCCGAGTTTAGTAAGGTGGGACTCACTCCTTATTACGACGGCAACTGCCCAGCCCCGTTCGTTTTAGAAAGCCGTTTAAAAATCGCGTTAACTCTGAAGGAACATATTGACATTAAGAGCAATGACACGGTAATGCTTGTTGGAGAGGTCAACACCATTCACGTTCCAAGAATGGCGATCATGCATGATGGTTTTCTAGACCTCGACGCGTTAGGCACAGTCACGATTTCGGGGCTAGATAGTTACCACAGAACTCAACGTATCAACCGCTTAAGCTACGCTAAGCCAGACAAAAATGTATTTCCACTAACCACAGATGGTGAGCCGTCATCTTGGGGGGCAGTTAACCCCATGAAAATAGACACTTGATAGCGCAGTTAGGGCATCAAATAGATACCTCTATCATATAAGTAACTCAAAGCTCAGAAAAATAACCGAGACTTAGAATAATAGAGCGAAAACCAAAGAAGGCGATATAAATCACCACCTTGAAATAACTGAAATTTATAAAATGCACCAAATTGTTAACTTTTCATTCTTCAATAACGGTAAAGTGATAATGATTTTCATTATCAAAATAATAATTCAGCCGTATTGAGGGAACTATGCAGGCGCAAAAATATAAGATATCAGCCATTTCCTTGGCGCTCTCCGCCATATTTTCAAATCTAGCTTTCGCCGACGACGATCATGCCCATGAAACCATAACCGTTCTAGGGGAAACTTATCGAAACACAGCGACTAAGACCTCTCTAGATCCAGAGGAGACACCACAAGCTCTTTCCATCGTAACTCAAGATGAGTTGAACACTCGTGGTGCAAGTTCGATATCCGAAGCTGTTCGATACACGTCAGGTATTCATACCGATCTGCGTGGTGGGATGGTCACTCGATTTGATCTGTTTAATATTCGTGGTTTTACTAACTACACCAACTTCTATGATGGACTCCCGCTTCCATACAATAACTTTTTCTTGCAACCACAGATTGATACTGTCGCTGTAGAGCAAATTGAGGTATTCAAAGGGCCAACATCTGTACTTTACGGGAACATGCCACCAGGTGGTATGGTCAATATCATTGCAAAGTCACCACAAAAGCAAAGCGCTCATAGTGTTGGCGTATCAGCTGGTACAAATAACCTTCAACAAGCCAAGTTTGATAGCACGGGACAAATTGGTGATAGCGACTTTACTTATCGCATAGTAGGCCTAGCTCGTAAAAAAGACGGCCAAGTCGATACGTCAAAAGAAGAGCGTTACGTAATTGCACCTTCACTTGATTGGCAGGTTACGGACAACACCTTGATTAACCTCAATGCTTATTACCAAGATGATCCAGAGGGCAACGTGTTTACGTCTGTTCCTGCATCTGGCTCAGTTCTTAGTAACCCTGTAGGCAAGCTTTCCCCAGACACATTCTTAGGTGACGAAAACTGGAGTATGTTTGACCGTCAGGTGCTATTGGTTGGCTATAAGATCCTTCATAACTTCAATAATCAGTGGCAATTTCTTCAAAATGCACGTTTTATGGACGCATCCATGAAACAAGAAGAGGTCTTTAATAGCTTCTTAATGGCAGACAATCGAACCATGGCGCGAACAGCGTTTGCCACCGATGAAGAAGTGAAGTCGTTTGTTATTGATAACCAGCTGTCGGGTTACTTCGAGACAGGTTCGATTGGTCATAACTTGCTCATCGGTATCGACTACCAAAGCGCTGATACCGATGTATTTGGCAAACAGACCTCTCCGCTAGTTACGCCACTGTTGCAAGACATCTTCAACCCAAATACCAATAGCATCGATCGCGATACTTTATTCTTTGCTGGTGATCGTAAGACTGAAGTTGATATGACACAACTGGGGGTTTACCTTCAAGACCAATTTACTTGGAACAACTTAGTGATGGTTGCGGGTTTACGTTGGGACAGTGTTGAGTCGGATACCGAAGCTGTTGAAAATAACTATGTATTCGCAACCACAACTAACAGTACGGAAAAAATCGACGATACCAACATTTCAATGCGAGTTGGTGCACTTTACCAATTCGATAACGGTATTCACCCATATGCTTCCTATTCAGAAAGCTTTGAGCCTATTTCAGGTGTCGATGCTGCAGGACGTGCATTTGAGCCGTCAACGGGTGAGCAATGGGAAGTGGGGGTGAAGTACGCGCCATTAACCAGCGATCTTCAAGCTTCGGTGGCGTTGTTCCACATTACCAAAGAAAAAGCGATGCTGAACGATCCTGATAACTTGTCCGCACCTCGTTATCAAGCTGGTGAAATTGTCTCTCAAGGTGCAGAGCTCGAGGCAAAATGGCAAGCATCTGAGCAATTGGATCTCACGGCCAACTATACCTATGTAGATATGGAAATCACAAAAGATGACTTCTACAACCAAGAAGGTCGTACTCCGGTATGGGTTCCCGAGCAAACCGCCTCACTATGGGGTAACTACTACTTTACTGAAATGTTGAACGGACTAAGACTAAGTACCGGTGTGAGATATGTAGGTGAAGCACAGCTAGACCCTCAAAACAGCGATACGGTTCCAGACTACACACTGGTTGATGCCGCTGCTAGCTATGTCTTCTCGTCACTTGACGACACTACACTAACAGTGAGTGCAACCAACCTATTCGACAAAGAGTACTTTAGTTGTTACGACCAAATCAGTTGTTGGTATGGAGAAGAGCGAACAATAGAAGCCAGTATTGATTACAGCTTCTAGCTAATTGGTGATGTCTTAATCATTGCTGATCGCTCAAAATAGCTCTTTAGTAAAAAGCGCTTTGTTTCCAAGCAAAGCGCTTTTTAACATTATCTCGCCATAAGCATGTCGACAAACTTTTGCCTAGCCATTGGCGAGTTGTCTCTATCCACAACGTATGCGACATGGGCATCACTACTCGCCAACGACGACAACTCGATACTCCAAAGTGCGCTAAATTCATTCGGTATCATGGAATATCGGACATCAATAATACGCTCTGCGTTGCTTGGGTCTTGCGCTAAAAATCCATTAGAGAAACGAGAAAATCGCGTCACATCTTTAAATTGCTGAGAGTCATGCGTAAGCCAAGGAAAGTCTCTGGCTAAATCTAACTTGGCTGTCGATTCACCGTGAAATATGTCCACTCCAATACCGACTCTAACGGCATCAACATGGTATTTGTCATCTGCCTCATAAACCACTTTCCAAACCAAAAGATTCGCCAAGGTCGGCTTCACATCAAGGACCTTTGGCACGTGTTTGCGTTCTTCGGCCAACTGCCAACCAACCGCTTCAGCCCTCTCTTTCTGCACCAAACCGAAAACAAGATAAATCGCCAACCAACTCATTGCACAGTGCGCAAACTTCAACTTATGTGTCCAGATCGCCAAAGCAACGAGAGCCAACAAGGGAAGAGTGAATAATGGATCAATGACGGAGATGATGTTCCAAGCGAAACGTTCATCGGAGATAGGCCAAAGCAGCTGCGTTCCGTAACTGGTGCAAGCGTCTAACATGCCGTGGGTACCGTAACCCAGCGCACAATAGAACCATGTCCGCTGGAAAGAGAGATCGCACCGCTTTGCAAAAATGAAATAGAAGACTAACGCACAAAGCAAACTACCAAAGGGGATGAACAACAAGGAGTGGGTAAACTGTCGGTGATACTCAAGAAACAATAATGGATCTTGGCTCGAACGGATGAGTACATCCAAATCGGGTGCCATCCCAGAAAGCCCGCCCAAAACCGCAGCAGCTCTCATATGCTTCCTCTTACTTACTGCCAGTGTCAACGCTGCGCCCAGCATCCCTTGCGTCAATGGGTCCATTTATAACTCTTTGATAGCATTAATCTAAATGACTCATACTATTTAGAGTAGACGTATTTATTGGCCTATGCGAAGGCAAGCCAACATTTTGCGCAAAACACAGAAGTTAGGACTTACACTTACCTACTTATACGGTTTGAGATTGGGCAAGGAGTGCAGACTCTCGAATCTGCTTCTCTTTGAAACTCGATAATATAAACATCATCAGGTAGCCAGAGCACAATGCGATAATGATCGCCACGACATTGTCAGTAAACGCCGATATCACGTAGAACATAACAACCAGCGTCGCTATACCTGTCAAGCGAATAAATAGGCTTGTTTTAAAGTGTCCGTTTGCTTTGATGTAAGCCAGTTGGTAGGCGTTTAGCATCATAAAAATAAAGAAGATAGAGAAGTGGAACAACACAGGTGTTGCGCCCACATACTCAGCAGGGAAAAGCGCTTCTACAAGGTTCGAGCCAAACAGCAGCATCGTCAAGAAAAACGCACCGCTGACAATAAATGACAACTTAAACACCCATCGACGGATAAGCTGAATCTCAGAGAACTCACCATTTCGAACCTTCACAGACAGTTCAGGCAGTACGAAACGGTAGATTGGGAATACGAATAACATTGTCATGTACGTAAAGACTGGGCGTACCACAACCTGAAAATCACCCAATTCATCAACGCTGAAGTAGCGAATAGTCAGCAACACAGCAATGTAAATCATAAGAATGCTTGCTCCTGCTTCGAGTGTCGCAGTAAAGCTCTTTTTCACATAGCCGTACATGTCTGAATTAAGCTGTACAGGCTTAATTGGCAGAGTCGATATCTCTTTTCTTCGGCTGATATACATATAGAGCGCTGTTATCAACGAAGATATGGTCAAACCATAGAACAATGCCGTTAACGCACTGAATCCAGCAATATAGTAAGCGAATAGAAACAGAGCCACGTTCAACGCAGGGTCAAGCCAAGTGGTACGGTTAGTAATATCGTACAAACGATACATGGCAACTAAATTGGTAAAGTAGAGCTTCAGCCCCAAACCAAAAATGATGCCCACCAACTGTAAGTATTCGACTCCGATATCGAGGCTGTGCTTGATGTAAGGAATCACCCCACCCCACGTCATTAGGACGACGACAATAAGGGTAAAGCGGAAGATATTGATAATATCGATATCATTCTTAGTTTGAGAATACGTCACGACCATGGATGAGCGGAAGCCCGTCATCAGTATCATGGACAGAGAAATGATATCAACGACAGTATGAAAGAGCGCCAAATCGGCTTTTGCTACCCAGCCCGCAAGCCAGATCTTAAAGGTAAAACCTATCGCAATGCTGATTAATGTTGCCCATATACCGGAAAGAAACGCCTTCTTTACCTTGGTGACTGATTGTGAATGCATTTCGAATACTACTGTCATAGGTGAGATTTCCACATAGTATTGAAAGCTATTCTCATTTACAACAAAACTCTGTTGCAGCTCCTATAACATTGGCTATGCAAGAAGCCAGATCAAAAGCATGTGCACTTTCTTAAGAAATTGAAGGAACAGTCTGCTTATAGACAGCGCACACGACAACGTCTCTCTACACAAACTCATCATGATTGCTTAGGCGCTAGGCTGAAAGTATGTCGCCTATAGGTTAGACGTGACACTGTCCCTTTAGCATCAAATAATCGAATAGACATTACTCACCCAAAAGTTAAATAAGGAATACAGCTTTGGAATGAGCGAAAAACTTGTCAATGTTCAGCCTGAACATCCCTATCTAATAGTGTCTTTAACAGCAGAAATGCAGCGCCACTGTACGTGGTCGCGCTACAGATTTAAGTGGAACTCACGAAACTCTCTTGGTGAATATCCGGTACTTTTTTTGAAGGTGTTCGAAAAGGTAGACAGACTCTCATAGCCGACATCAGCGCAGGTATCAGTAATCGAGTGTCCTTGCTTTAGAAGTTCTTTGGCTTTTGCGATTCGCATATCCCGCAGGTAGTTTCTTGGCGTCAGGCCATAGAGCTGCTTAAAAATACGAACATAATGGAATCTAGACATAAAAGCAGCCTGAGCTAAATCATCCAGCTCGAGTTTTTGAGCATAGTGCTTTTCCATGAACGCTTTAGATTGCCTGATCAGGGCATAGTGTCGTTGAGGCGTTGCTATGTCACCGTATAAGCGATCTATCTCTTGTTCATAGAATGTCTTAGGGGTTGATGCCATCGTGACTAAAACCGTCGATTAGGGATAACAGGAAGTTTTGCATGAGATGAAAATAGAAACGCAAGGAGCGCCAAACTCTATGACGCGCCTTCTAGACATAAGTTAGCGATAGACTAAAGCATCTGCATCAGCTGAATGTAGTTCCCGCACGTGTCATCAAGAACCGCAATCATGACATTGCCCGCTTCTCTCGGTTCGATTGAAAACTCAACTTCGAGAGCAATCAGCCTTTCATACTCTTGTTGTACATCGTCCACAGAAAATGACGTCCATGGAATACCCGCCTCTTTTAGTGCTTGTTGGTAGTGACGAGCAGGTTCAAATGCCATTGGTTCTAACAACAGCTCAACACCTGCTTGCTCTTGTGGGGATACCACGGTTAACCACTTGTATTCGCCGAGTGGTACTTCTGTCTTCTTAATAAAGCCAAGTACATCAGTATAGAACGCGAGAGCCTTATCTTGATCTTCAACAGGTACGCTAGTCACAGTTATTTTCATTGTTGCTTTCCTCAATCATTCGAATAACAACATCTTAGAATACGAGCCTTAGAATTACTTATTCTAAATTGCTTAACTATCAGCGAGACGTCCACTTATCACCATAAAAACACTGAGTGGCTTAAGCATTGACTGACCTAAGCCTAAATCTTCACGCACCTTACAGAAAACATATAATCCTTAGTGCTCGTCGCTCGTCTTATTTCATTTTTGTGTGCATTCCACCATGAATACGCCAAAGTACGGATATACGCCTTTTTGTCTGTCGCGCTGGTGCCAGTCCAAAACTCGGTGTAAGCACCTTGTGTGATGTACCAACCATTCCATTTCACACCGGCAGGGCGAGCGAAAAAGCGCTGCCTATTAAGTTGCAACTCGTCGACTTTACTAAACAAACCATCAGCTTGGTGTTCTTTTAATTGAAGCCCAATGTTTTGCTCTCCTCCACGCCAGCCTTCGGTAATAAGCTCTTGCTCCGCCATACCGAGCGTTTTTTCTAACACCATCCAATCTTCATCTGTTGCAACTCTCCACCCTAAAGGACATAACCCTCTAGCGTCAGCAACGTCATGCCAATCATATAAGCGACCATACTTGAGTAGATTCTCCGGCTTGTCTTCAGGGATGACAGCAGAGCTCACATCAGATCCGTCTTGATACTTAGTGCTTCTTAAGTTTTCTGCAAGCCACACTTGATTACCGATGGTGACGGTTCGGTAGACATTACCTTCCGAGTCTTGAACCGTGTCTGATAATTCATGTGGTACTTTATTGATTTCGTTCGCTGAAGTTGTTGTAGCTAGGCTCATACAGACTCCCAAAGATAGAATGAGTTTTTTCACAAATAGTGCGCCGAGTTTGAGTGCATGAACAAAGCTTAGCGCTAAGCGTTTGTTCAAACTAGACGACATACTCTCGAAAACTTGCCCATTAATCTCACGTAGACAAATGAGTGCCTGCTATGCGACGCCTTCTACCAAGCCTTTAGACTGAACCCACTGTTTTGGGGATTGACCATATAAGCGTTTGAACTCTCGACTAAACTGAGACGAACTGACATACCCGACTTCCATCGCCGCTTCACTAACATTTGCGCCAGCCGCAATTTTCATCGCAGCACTATTGAGACGCATCGACTTCATAAATTGTATTGGAGACATTCTGGTTGCTTGCTTAAACTTACGATGCAGCATCGCCCTACTCATGCCCACTAACGATGCGAGTTCATCAATAGTTACGTTCTTATCGAGGTTTGTAGACAAATGCTCAATAGCACGCGTAATCCCATTTCCTACACCAAAAGCCTTTCTGATTAACGAACCACACTCACCTTTCAGCAATGTATAGTAGAGTTCTCTTAAGCGACCTTCCCCTAAGACCTTAGAGCTAGTGACATTGTCACTTATTTGAATAAGTCGGTATAAAGCTTCTGTAAACTCCTCGTCCCAATTCGAAAGCAATAAACTTTGCGGTTGCACGTTGCTTTTTGACGCTGGCGCAACATCTAGCATGTCCTCCATTTCAATCGTGAGCTCTTTCATCACGTTTGTATCGAGAGATACATACACACCAATCAATGGATCTTGTACAGACGCTTCTGGTGTCCCAGCCTCAACCGGAAGCGAGGCAACACAACACATATATTGCTGGCTATCGTAAACAAAACGGTCGCCCTCCAATATCGCTTCTTTTTTCCCATTCAAAATCACAATCAAAGCTGGGTCGTAGATTGCAGGCGCACAAGGGACTGCATTCGTCACCTTGAATAGTTGTACGCCTTTAATTCGGCTTTCAAACATGCCATCTGTCGTTAGCCTCTCGGCAACTAAATCTTTTAATTTCTGCTTCATCGAATTACCTTAAGCCAGCAATGACATTAATAGGCAAGAAATAGCGACTAATCCGCGTATTAGCCATTCCTATTGAGAGTTATAGTTCATTTTGTGCGGAATTTCTACATTAGGCAGCACGCTCAAAAATGCAATCAAGGTGTTGTTGTCTCTATAGAGTCGTAAATCAAAACGAGGTTAATACAATGGCTACTAAACAATTTGGTATTAAAGGCTGGACGCCCGATAACATTGGTTCTCTTGCTGGAAAAACCTATGTCATTACAGGTGCTAACAGTGGGACTGGCTATCAAGCAACACGCATACTCTTATCAAAAGGTGCCAAAGTTGTGATGATGAACCGTAATCCAGATAAGTCTCTAATGGCCATTACAGAGCTTAAAGAAACACTAGGGACGGATATAGATATTAGCTTTATCACCATGGACCTCGGTAGTTTAACCTCTGTGAAGAAAGCCGCATCACAACTTCTAGATGAGGTAGAAAAAGTTGATGCGCTGATATGTAATGGTGCCATCGCTCAAGTGGCTAAACAGCAACTCACTGTTGATGGCTTTGAGAGCCAATTGGGCGTTAATCATTACGGTCATTTCTTGCTATGCGGTTTGTTGTATCCGCGCATAGAAGCAAGTAACGGGCGAATCGTCGTTGTGGGCAGTACCGCATATAAAATGGGGAAGAAACGCATTCAATTTGAAGACGTCAACTTTGATAGCAGATATACAGCTTGGGACTCCTACGCGCAAAGCAAGCTTGCTCAAGTGATGTTTGCTTATGAATTACAACGCCGCATCCAATCACTTGACAAATCGGTACAAGTTCACGTGTGTCATCCAGGAGCTTCAAGAACAAACTTGCTAAAAGACACGGCAAGCACATTCAACAAAGTCTTATGGGCTGTGATGTCTAGATTCATAGCTCAATCTGCTGAGAAAGGCGCGTGGCCCCAATTGCTATGTGCAACACAAGATGGACTGACGTCTGAAACCTTGTATGGGCCAACTAAACGCGCTGATACCGTAGGGCCTGTAGACATCAATAATCTTGACAAAATCGCCCTAGATGAAGAGGCGGCGGAAAGACTCTGGACGCTTTCAGAAAAAGCGACATCTTTTACTTGGGATCTTAACTCCCCTAGCCTCACACCAGACATACAGAAATCAAACTCTTGATTCGATGTAAGTTTAGAGGCATCAGCAGTACGTAACACTAACTTGGGCGCGACGTTCTACAGTGAATTGCGGTTCTATGTTGTCAATGTTCAGGCTGAACATTGACAAAAAAGAGACACAATCGCAGTCTAAGATTAGTCATCTAGACGATTAATGATATGACGAATAGAGCCCAATACGTCGGATGCCATCATCCCGACTTGTCCATATGTATTGGCATTGTGATCAGCAGCCATACTGTGAATGACGCTACCTAGTATTGCTGCCTCAATAGGTTGATACCCTTGTGCTAATAGTGAAGAGATGACGCCAGCAAGTACATCCCCCATCCCACCAGTCGCCATCCCAGCATTACCTGCGTGACATACTACCGTTTTGTGGCCATCACTAATTAAGGTTCCCGCCCCTTTAAGTACAGTGATACATCGATATTTTTGACATAGCTTTTTAATAGAGAGATAGCGATCGGCTTCAACGTCTTTGACACTGCAATTGAGCAACATTGCCGCTTCACCAGGATGAGGCGTAATAACTGTATTCTCTATCGGACGGGCATCTAAGTCATCTTGCGCTAACCAATATAGGCCATCCGCATCTATCACTTTAGGCATATCATAAGCTCGACTCATAACCGCTTCATAAGCATTTTTACCCCAATCGAGTCTACTTAAACCGACACCCACACAGATACTAGTGCACCATTCAAGTCGTTCTGATAGTTGCTCGACATCTGACACCATAGCTTCAGGTAACAAAGAACGTATAGGAAAGCAGCTAGATTGATGGACAATAGAGGCCAGCAACCCCGTCCCGGAACGCAACGAAGCTGCAGCGGCAAGGTACGCAGCACCGCTCATGCCGTCACCGCCGCCAACAACCAACAAACGCCCGTGGCTACCTTTATGTGAGTCTTGTGCTCTAACTTTCAACCTATCTAGCCATCTCGAACTCGTGAGCAAAGCATTTGGTGCATTATGATCAGCAAAGGCTCTATCTATGCTTAACCCTGCAAACAACAACTCCCCAACATGACTTCGAGCTTGAGCAGTAACTAAGCCTCTTTTGAGGGCAATAAAGGCGACAGTCGCATTTGCCTTGACCGTCGTGCCAAGCTGTCTGCCGGTATCACTATCTAGCCCCGATGGAACATCGATTGAGATAACAGGGCAGCTAGACTTGTTCAATGTGGTGATGACAGACTCGGCATACGCCCTCAGTTTGCCTGTAAGCCCCGTGCCCAAAATCCCATCAACAATGAGGTCGATACTATCGTCTACTTCAAAGTTTGGTTCCTGCACTTTGCCGCCAGCAGATAGAAAGAGTTGCTGTGCAGACTTCGCATCTCCACTTATCTTTTGAGATGAACCCACTTGCCATAAAGTCACCTTGTATCCCGACATCAATGCTAGTCTTGCAACAACATAGCCATCACCGCCATTGTTACCAGTTCCAGTAACGACTAAAATACGGCGACAATGCTCATACCTTTGCTGAATGACAGAGAATACTGACTCTCCAGCCCGCTCCATCAATTCGTACATGGGAATACCGAGAAGTTTAGCGACTCGTTTTTCTCCCTGTCTTACCGTATCTGATAAGTACAGCTCTTGCGGTAATTCTGGTATTGCCAAGCTTGTAAACATGAGAGGCCTCAAAGACTAATGTTTGGTTCTACTTATTGAAAAGCATATAACATTGTTTATTGGTTTTATGTGTCCCGGCGAGCAACATCTGGTACAAAAACTATTTATACAAAGAAACAACAATAAAACGTGTCAGTGTTCAGGCTGAACATTGACAACATCTCAAGCCGAGAATCTTTCATCCAGGCGCGATAGGTAGTGGTAGGTATACTAAACAACCTCCGCTTACTCTTTGTATTGATATAGGGTTAAATGATGACAACGAGTTCCTATTCGTTAAATCTTCAAAGGCAGTAAGCAATAGAGTAGGGAAGGCTAACAAGGTTTAAGGACAAGTAACATTACCTTATGTTCAGGCTGAACATTGACAAAAAAACTCCTCATAGGGGAGATAGATGGGGTAGGTTACTAAATGGTAACTGCTTGTCACTAAAGGAGATCACTTCTATATTTGAAATGGTTTAAGAATCCAATTTCGATAAAAAGGGAACCAGATGGGACACTCAAGCAAACTCAAAGCCGGGGATTCATTTCCTACAATTAATGCAACCTTACTCGACGGAACAAATGTCACCTTAGGTGAGCCAAAGTCAGGAATGACATGGCAAGCTGTATTCGTTTATAGGGGCAAGCACTGTCCACTATGTACAAAATACCTAAATGAGATTGAAAGCTATAAACAAGCCTTCAATGATGCTGGTGTCGATATTCTTGCAGTCTCAGCAGACGCAAAACATCAAGCAGAAGAACAATTAGAGAAACTCGACATCTCTTTCCCAATTGCGTACGGACTCACCGAAGAACAAATGAAAACACTCGGCGTCTACATTTCGCTTCCACGTTCAGAGCAAGAAACCGATCATAACTTTGCAGAACCAGGATTGTTCGTCGTTAATGAAAAAGGGGAGTTACATGTCGTTGATATTTCAAATAACCCTTTTGTACGTCCAGAACTGGGGGCGTTAACGCGCGGATTAGCTTGGATACGAGATCCCAATAACCATTACCCTATTCGCGGCACACTAGATTATTAGCCTAGAATTGACGTAAAAAAGCCAGCTAAGTGAGTAACTTAAGCTGGCTTTTGTTTATCTAGAGTAAAGTTAAAATTATTTAAGTTGTATGTTGTGGTCTTCCGACCAGGCACGTAACTCTTCAAGGATACCCAATGCTGTTGAACCAAACTCGGTCAGTTCATAGCTCACTGCAATAGGGCGGTCACTGATGACTTTACGAATAATCATGCCCTCAGATTCGAGCTCTTTCAATCGTTGGTCAATCATCTTCTTGCTCGCGCCACCCAGCATTCTCGCTAAATCATTGAAACGGACAGGACCATCTTTTAAGTGATAGATAATGGAGCCTTTCCACTTACCACCAATTAAACGCATGCCTTTTTCTATAGCACACGGTTCCGTGCAGACATTAACAACCGTTTTACGACCTTTAGTATCTATAGTGATGGAGCTTTGCATAATGAGTACCCCGATAAACTTCTAAATTAATTACAAACTATGCTTAGTATACAGCAAGTCCATACTGCACGCTTTTTCAGTATTACCTATTAGTTATGAAAGCAACCAATCGAAGGCCTTTTCACGCTAATAGTAAAAATCTTAAACCCACGCGTAACCTATACAGACTTAAAAATGCGCCATAATATGAGTTTCAAAGCGTTCGAAGTCACGTTCAATATCCGCATTTTTCATTACATCGAAACAAGAAAAAGTTGGAAGAGAAGTCATACCAAAGAAACGAAAGTTTGCATGCATGTGGAACATAAGATCATCAACACCTTTACCTTGGAATAGATATTCATCGTCATCGTCAAACGACTCTTCAGGAGCATTGAATGTCAGTGATAGCATGTACTTTGTTCCAGTTTGAGTGCCACCCGTACCATAGTTTTTCTTAGGTTCGCTTTCACTACGACCATCAAATGCACAAAGAGCGCCTCCCATACCCGCAGTAAATACGTCATCCATATACTTTTTAAATGACCATGGTACAGACATCCAGTTGACAGGAGATTGGATGATCACTCTATCAGCCCATGCAAAATGTCCGAGCTGTTCCTCAACATCAATCTCATCTTGCATAGAAACCGTGCGAACCTCATAGCCTTTACTCTGTAAAAGTGTTTGAGCTTTATCAACTAGACTCGCATTCAAACGACCTGGAGAATAAGGAGAAACTTCGTGCGCGTTAATAATCAGTACATTAGTCATTTTCATTACCTTTAACTATCGTAAATTAAATAGGGGAGGGGAGTTCCCATCCGATAGTGGTTTATTATGGTAACCTGAAAACAACTTTCAATTAGTATACTTTTAGTAACCTAGTTAAATATCTAACAAAGCATTGATAAATCAGGAAAAAATTATTTTTCTGATCATTAGTCATTCAATCAAATGTGGTTACATTACTCGAAACAGTGTCAATGTTCACTTTGAACACTGAATTTAATAACAATGAGTGATACTACGAATAATACGAGATAGTTAAAATGTTACGTCGTAACGTACTAATGAGGTTTGATGATAAAAATAAACTACTGACTGAAAAAACGATCTCAATTTATATGATCACTAATAGGAAAGAACAAAACTAATCGTTCCTTAGGTAGATTATTAATGAAAGCAATCAACTAAAACTCTTTAGAAACATCTATATTATGATCTTTATACTGAACACAATATCATCAATAATCGGTCAATGTTCAGCCTGAACATTGACAAAAAATTAACATACCAAAGTACTTACTACTTAAGTTACTTATGATCAATTGGTAACAGTGTAACGAACATGATTATGATCTTAACTTTACGATCGAAACATCATGAAGGTTCTACAATACCTTCTTCTAATCATATCAACTTCGTTAAATGTTTATATCTTAGAAGTAGAGGATAATGACATTTAACGATCTTAAATTTTGAATTCCATTTAGTTTATTGAAACAAAAATTTAGCCTATCACTTTAAGCTTAAATAACGAACAAAAAGAGCGTTAAACAACTGAAGTTTGTCGACAAACTCAACAGCTCATTACAAAACTCTCTTGAGTTTTGTGATGAGATTTTGAGTCACCGACAGAACCTAAGTGAAGTTGGTAATTTTTTAAAACTAGATCCTAAAGGTTCTAGTTTCTTAGTATGACGCTTTAAGTAACGACATTTACCGATTAAACGTAGATATTAGCCGATTAGATATAAATATTTACCGATTATCTAATGACATTAGACGATCTCACATATAAACATTTGCCGAACATGATTGTTTTAATATAAACATTAACCGATCACCTATGAAGTAAGATCTTAATTTGTTGAAGCTCAATGATCTTTAGGCGATCCAAGCACACAAAGTAACCACAATACGTCTCATAAGGGAAGAGATCGGTAAATAAAGATCAACCCATAAGAACTAAACATTTACCGAATCAACTAAACATCTACCGATGTTTATAGGGGTTTATTGTGATCCACTATCAACATTTACCGATCTAGTATAGATATTTACCGAAGTTAATGAGTTAATCGAAGATCTCTGTTAGACTGATAAAATCGTATCCATAGGTAATGATCATGACTTCATCATCCAGCTTAACCGTTATTAATGAAGAAGATCGAAAGAATCGATTCATCTCATCCATTTTGTTTTCTAGAGCAACGATTTTTCATCCCGCATCTCGGTTAACGTCAACTATGCAGTCCAAGTTGGTTGAGATTGCGCAAAATGGTGGTACGGATCTTAACTATCCATTAGAAAGTGTGAACATCAATAGCTACGGTAAAAATTTTAGAGTTGATCTTCATGTTGACTATTTACTGCAACCTCACCGCGATATCTTAGAAACAATGTTGGCTTACGCACAAACGATCCAATTGGATGACTCTTCTTATGAAGCTGGTGCACGGCTGACTTGGTCACAGGTATATCAAACAATTACCGATGGCGATGTTTCGGATACACAAGAGGATGGCTTCGATTCATTTATTGATCGAGATGCAACCGTTCTATCGATGAGTATGTATGAATTGGCTACGCGAATGGGCATGGCAACGACACGAGCTAACTATGATCAAATTGAGCGCAGAATCACTCAATTGGCAACTGCACATCTAGTGATCAACGAACTCGATGATGATCAAAATGTCGTCGGTAAAAAACCATTAGAGTTTGTACAAGATTACCGATTCTATTGTGATCGCAGCAAATTCAAAACGGGTCGTAAGACAACCAAGAACTTAACTAACCATGTGTTTTTGGTTCCTGATATGCGTCTGCTGCAGGCCATTCGTGACCACGGTTACTATTATCGACTTGAACAACACAAAATGACGAACTACAGCAAGCCGTCAGTACGCTCATTTTTGAAATACATAACTACACATAAAGCTGAGTTTCTGCATAACAAGAAGTTTGAATGGGCGCTTGATAGCTATATTCAGTCTATCGCTTCGAAAGTCAGCCACAGCTTCCGTAGTGATCTTAGAAAAGATCTTTTAGCAAATGCAGTACAAATTGAAAAAGACTTCAGTCTACAATTCCGAGATGTCGGAAATGGTATTCAAATTTTCTATATCGGAGAAAGTGAATCATGATAACTCAGTCTCTTGATACGCTGATGTCGTCACGTGCAAGTCAAGAAATGAGCTTTAGCTTAAAAGGTTTACTTAAAGGTCATGTTGGGATGTTGATAGCAGCTCCTAATGTCGGTAAATCTCACTTAGCACTGTGTATCGCTATGGAACATGCTTCTTCGATGACGCTATTGGGTATGAGCGCAGCCGATAGGCCCGCCAAAACACTGGTCTTGAGCTCGGAGGATGGGGCGGGTGTTATTCAAACCAGAATGAAAGATAAGCTGGCCAGTTGTACTCCTACAATTCGCTCTGAACTGAAGAACAACTTGCACTTCATGACCGATATTGAGCCTATCGTCATACCACCTGATTGCTCACACCAAGAACAATTAGAGCATCAACAATACTTGGCTCAACTTAAAGAAACATTCGCTCAATTTGACCTAGTGATCATCGATACCGTAACTGAAGCAATCGGGCGATGTGAGGAAGTGAAGCACGACAGATTGATTAAGAATGTGTTTCAGGCGCTAGCCAATGACTCAGGTGCAAGCCTATTACTAGTTCACCACGTGAACAAAGATGAAATTCGTGGCAATCAAGAGATAACCATGGCGTCTGGAGCAGGGCTTACATCGGTAATGCGTTTGACCAAGTGTTTATTTACTTTGAAACGCAGCAAAGACTTAATGTCGATTAAGTACCTGAAAAGTAATTATCTACCAGAAAACGAGAATCAAGAGTTTGCGGTTGAGGTTCGCCAAAGCCTAACTATAAACCCTGAGTTGTATAATCCGAAAGCACGAGCTAGCAGCAAAGGTGTTAGAACGACGACTCGAATTAAAGCCGCGCCAAAATCTATTACACTGTCCGGGACTATCCCCGAGCAGGAAGAGATCGAAGAGCGCAAGAACTTGCGTGATGTTCTCTAGTCATTCTCTAGTGTTAAGACCTTTCTATGAGCAGCTCAAATTAGAGCTGCTTTTTTGTATGGGCACGTTTGACCTGTCTACAGGTTTCAGGTTTAGACTCCGCGCCTTAATTCAATAAGTCGAAGTGGGGTCTATTAAGGTGTATCAAAGATTATCGAGCAAACAAGCTGTATTGAGTCAGTGGTTTCAATCGCTGCCAATGACCGCAAAAGGTATTTTTCTCGCTCTTTTTTCAACGGTGCTTTTCACATTAGTTGCGGCGTTGGTTCGTCAATTAAGCGCTGACTATGATGCTTTTCAAATCCTATTCTTTCGACAGCTCGTTTTTGTGCTTCTACTTGCCCCTGCAATGCGCAACAACATGAAAGTGTTGTTAAAGCCGAATAAGGTTAGGCTTCATATTCTTCGCATACTTGGAGCGTTTACAGCGCTTTATTTGGGTTTTGTCACTGTCAGTAATATCGCCTTCGCAGACGCGACGGCTCTCGGGTTTTTACAAGTCATTTTTGTCGCGCTCATTGCTCGTATAACCTTGAAAGAACAAGTGACGACGCGTCGCTGTCTTACCATCACCTTAGGTTTTACTGGTGTGATGTTGGTGGTACAACCGTCGTTTTCTGGAAATGAGTTCGTTTATGTTATGGCAGGTGTGGCGGCAGCGATAGGAGCGGCTATTGCTGTCACCTGTGTTCGTGCCGTTGCACAGACTGAACCGAAGATAACGTTATTAGCCTATCAAGCGGTCTGTGTTGGCTTGATTGCACTGATTCCGGCAATTTATCAATGGCAAACGCCGACTATTGAGGATCTCCTATGGCTTCTCTCAATCGGTGTGATTTCTTCGATTGCTCAATACGTTGGGATCTCGGCTTACAAATGGGCGGAGGCAAACATTATTGCTAATGTGGAATATGTGAAGATCATTTACTCTGTACTGATAGGGTGGATGCTTTTTTCGGAGCTTCCTAATATGTGGGCTTTCGTGGGCGTGTTAACCATTCTAGCGAGCGCAATCATCCCAATGGTTTGGTCATATTTCGAGTCAAAAAAGGAGTCATACGTTGATGCTGAGCATTAAGCAATTTTGCGAGAGAATGAAGGTATCTCGCTCAACGGTTCTTTACTATGAAAGGCAGGGGCTATTGAAGCCATCATCGAGATCGTCAAGTGGCTATCGCCAATATAATCAAAAGGACGTTGAGCGCTTCTCTGCCATCTTAGCGTATCGTTCTTATGGTATCCCTGTATCGAAAATTCAGACTCTAATGATAGATGCTGAGGGGAAAGAACGAGATGTGGCGTTAAGGCAGCAGTTCGCAGCACTCGATAGAGAAATACAGAAGCTGCGTCAGCAACAGCACTCTATTCTCGCTCTGCTCCAAGAGCCTGAGGAACTTGAACAAGGGTTAATGACCAAGGAGCGCTGGGTGGAAATCCTCAAGCAGTCCGGAATGGATGACCAAGACATGCACAACTGGCACAAGCGATTTGAACAGATGGAGCCGCTTGGTCATTTGAAGTTTCTTCAATCACTCAATATTGATGAAAGTGAAATCGAGGCTATCAGAACCTGGTCACGCGAGCCTTAAAATAAGACTTCGAATAGTCGTTTACTTCAATAAACGTTTTATCAACAAAGGCTGCAAGTAGATTGGTAGCTGCAGAGCGCCAACAAGAGGCAAGAACAGCGGTCCAAGATAAGCCCCTGCTATGGTGTAGGTAAGGAGCACATTGCGGTTCCCCGACGTGATAGCGGCAATCATCGCGCCATCGCGATCGGTAAATTTGAATATGAGGTAAGCAGCCACGAAAAAGCTCAGGCACAAAACAAAAGCCAGTATGAAAAGGTGTAACGCGTGCTCTGGGTTTGTATCCCACAATTGACGAAAGTCGCCCATTAATCCGAGCGGGAAAAGAAACACCAGCATTATGTTGTACTTAGCCAGCTCAGCATGCACTTTTTTGATCTTGGAGAGATCGACGAAGGCATGGATCACGAAGGAGAGTGCAATAGGGCCGACGATATAAACGATCAACTTGATTAGGTAGGCTTGCATGTCCAACTCAAAGTGATCGTTGTAAGCCCACCACAGCGTTGCGTAGAGTGCCACAGGCTTCAATAGCGTTGACGTGATGGTGTATGTCATGGCTGAAAAGTAATCTAAGCCAATTGAGCGTACAATCGCGGGAGTGGCAAACAGGGAGCCAGTAGCCGCAACCCCTAACATGGCTAAGGCGTGGTCCTGATTTAAGCCGAACATCATTATCACAGCGCCGCAGAGGGCGATCATGCCGAAGGTATGTATTACCGCATAGAGCCAGCCTTTTGGGCGAACTAAAGATTTGAGTAGCGCTTTTTGGTCGAGTCCGACCAAGGTGAAGAACATTAAAAAGAACAAGACAAACGGCAATATCTTAAACACATGCATTGAGATGCCAGGAACAAGAAATCCTAGAAAACAGAATGTAATGAGTAACCATGGGGCTTTACTTGATATGTAATTAAGCATATTACCGTTTTAAGAGAGGGGAGACTGCCTCCTTAATCCTTTATTTGGGCTGTACTAACAGAAGAGCGTTTTACCAGTATTGGCATAAACAGCTTGTGTTCTCTCAGTTGCGTTTGTTCTTTATTTGCGAGCTGCAATGACAATTTCACTGCTTCGTCTGCCATCACTTGAATTGGGTAACGAATGGTAGTTAAACGCGGGTAGATATAGCGCGCAATATGGCCATCATCGAAACCTATCACTGACATATCTTCAGGGATACGAACCCCGTTTTCTTGAAGTAGCGTCATGCATCCCGCTGCCATCGAGTCGTTATAAGTTGCGACTGCAGTTATAGGGGTGTTTCTCGTCATCAAATCGACCATGGCTTGTTCACCACCGGTTTCATCAGGTTCACCGTATTGGATGTACTCGTCACGGGGTTCAATACCATTATCACGTAGAGCGTCGAGATAGCCTTCACGACGGTCGCGTGCGTCATCAATGTCGTGACTAGAACACAGGTAGCCAATGTGCTTGTGACCATTGCGGATAAGGTGCTCGGTGGCGATGTAAGAGCCCTGACGGTTATCTAAGGCGATACATCGTGGCGCAATATCTTCCACTACTCGGTTAATGATGACCATGCCGGGGATTTCTTCTGCAAGCTTAGTGAGCTCTACATCCGACATACCTTTGCTGTGCACCACTAACGATTCACAGCGGCTGTTGATCAGTAGGTTGATGGCATTGCGCTCTTTAGTGGCATCATGGTAACCACTGCCCACCAGCAGCTGCTTTTCTTGCTCACTCGCAATCGTATCAATGGCCTTGATCATAGAGCCAAAAAACGGTGCAGACATGTCATTGACTAACACACCTATAGCGTTAGAAGACTTACTTACGAGTGCTCGCGCATTGGCATTTGGGCGATAGCCCAGCTTTTCCATCGCATTTTTCACAGCAATAATCGCTGCTTCACTGGTGTGGGGGGCATTGTTGAGCACTCGAGAAGTGGTAGCGATCGATACGCCTGCTTCTCTTGCGACATCTTTTATGGTGGCCATAGGGGACTCAGAACTAGAAATTTTGAGCTATTTAACAATGTGTCGCAGTTGAACTCAAATAGTTAAGTAATAATTGTCGCTATGCATCAAGAATTTGAGTGAAAAGCATGCCCATTTGAGCATGCTTGATGATCAATTTAGGTTCTTAACGAGCATCTAGTGAATCGAAGAGTGAACTACTGAACAGTAAGTGATTGCTTACTTCCTTTCTTAAGTAGATCTTCTTTCATCTCGTTTGATGAATGGTAGCCGTAGTAATACCAAAGCTTTTTGTTGGTGAGACGATAGTTATATAGAACCTCTCTCATCCACTCTCTTCTTGTGTCGCTTAATAGTTGGTTTAGTTGCAATCTTAGCTGCTTCATGGTGCTTCCCATGTGTGGTCTCTTTGCGTTTCAGTCTAAGTTCACAACCAAAAGGCCGGTAATCGTATATGTTTGTCTTTAAGTACATTTCGATTATTTCTTGCTAAAATTTATACGTTTTTAGATCTATAAGTACGAAGTGTTCGGGTATGAAAGGCAGTTTAGAACGAGTACCACAAAGAATTGGCGTCTCGTGGCGATATCGTAAGATTGAAGAATCGTCAAAGAGTTATGGCTGGCATCGCCATGAAGAGTACGAGATTGCTATCCATCGTAACTTTTCAGGTAGTTGTTTCGTTGGTAATCACATAAGTGAAGTGTCACACAACCACATGGTTTTGTTGGGTTCCGGCCTTCCGCATGCGATCTATTCAGACTCTGTCGAGGATTCGAAGCCGTGTGAGACTCACGTAATCTGGTTCCGTAAAGAGTGGATTGAATCTTTAATTCATCTTTGCCCTGAACTCACACCATTAACAGACCTCCTCAAAGATGCACACCGAGGTGTTCAATTTTCCGAGAAAACCACTGAGCGAGTTGTCGCTCTGCTAGGCAATATTCTCGATTCTTCACCGACACAACAGCTTTCCGACTTGCTGGCAATCTTCGGATTATTACTGGGAGATGATGGTGCAGTTCGACTGATAAATGCGAGTACTTTGAAGGTGGACACTAATGCTAGCAAGACTCATAAGAACCTAGAAAAAATTGACGAATATCTACTGTCACACTTCAATCAGAATATCGCGCCAAGTGATCTCGCTGACTATTTGTTCTTGAGTGAAAGCAGCGTGCGTCGGATCTTTGCAAAACACTTCAACGAAAGTTTTAGTCAGCGGCTTAAAAAGATTCGATTAAACGTAGCTTGCGATATGTTGATGAATACCGACCTACCGATTGGCATCATTATCGAAAAAGTTGGCTACGATAACCAAGCTAATTTCAACCGACAGTTCAAAGCCTATAAAAGAACCACACCTACTCAATACCGTCTTGCGATGAAAAGTGTTCGTTAGGGAGAATAAAACATAGACACACATAAGATATACAACCTATCTACAAAATTCCGATGGTAAGGAGTGCTGCTAAATCACAACATTGCAAGAGGTTGTTGTGGTTTTTTAACTTGCTGATTATGATGGGATAATTTTTATGAAGATTGCCTTTTTAGAGAAAGGATTATGAGTTGGTGACTACTAGACTATGAGTGACAGAGAACAGGAAAAAATTAATCACAGCCTATTAGGTAAGCTAACACTCTTTTTTTTATGCATCGTACTGTCAAACTCGGCATATTCAACACAGCTGAATTGCGAATTTGTTTCTGAATACGAAGATATAAATGTAGATACTAGGCAGAGTACAGTTTCAGAGTTCATTTTTGGAGTGGTGCGCAAAGAACAAGAAATGAAACTAATTACAGAGCTTACTAATGAAATCTATCAAGGTCATACAAGCTTTGATGGATACCTGAGTATTAAAGATTGCGTCGGAAACTCTGATAGTCATTTCATTCAACGTAATCGGAATGTAATACTTACTACTCTCCTAGGCCAGGTAACTAGTTTTTCTGATGTTGCGCCAGCGTCTTTAGAAATAGAAAGAAGCTTCGCAGAAACTGTATTAAAACAAGGCGATAATTATGAACAAGCGGGCGCAATAAGTGCAGTCAAAATTTTTCAAGATGATCGTGCTGTCGATGCTTTGTTTGAGTTGATTGTTACTACAGAGTGGCAGTCATATGTTCGTATAGCATTGTCATCGTTATATTCGATCAGAAGTGATTATGCTCAACAAAAATTAATTAAAGCGAAGGAAGTTAGACCCGAGTTTGAGTCAGTAATTGATGAATATCTAAACTATTGGTGATAGCAGAAAGAGGCCACTACCTATTTAATAAATCTATCCACATAACAATAGTAAACAATGATGAAGCATTATACAGTTAGCAAGCAAACCCTAAAAATATTTTTATAATGGATATTAGGTCGAGCCATATTAGTAATAATAGTTTGTTTAACATTGGTTCATCTGACCTAAAAATAAAAACATGAGCCTATTTATATTTTAAGTATATAACCACTATATGTCGACTTTTCTCACCGTGAGTTGCTTGTATGGCAAACGAAAGATGATTCCCTTGAGTAACAATTAACAAAGAGGCTTTGTGAGTGATGAATAGTATTTTCAAGAACTACCTTGAATTGTATGGCGAGCCCACTCGTAAAGCTAAATATAAATCTCCAGATGGAAAAGTGATTCAGATTTTTAAGTGGGACGAAGATCAGACCGATGAAGGGGTAGTGATGTATGCTACGATGGGAGCAAGCATTACTCTTGGAGATAAAGAAGAGAGTTGCGAGTTCTTTATCGGGTTAACGCCGGATGCGGATGATATAGCCGATGCGTTAGCTGAAGTTGCGTTATATGGGAATGGTACTACCCATGTACCAAATAGTGGAGATACGGTTACGTTATCTTATGACCTCTGGCATGGTACCAAGGCAAGATCTTTTATGTTTACAGATGGGGATGAGATAGTTCCGTCAACAAAGGATGAGCATGGTAGACAGATTTGGTTTATTCAACTGGTGCCCTTATTTGAAGAAGAATTAAGTTATAAAAAAGAGTATGGAGAAGATGCTCTCTGGGGTGCGTTTGAAAATGCTGAAGTGCCTTATTGGAGCTCGTCGAGATCGAGTTTATTTGAGTAAGTTTCAAATTAAGATATAGAACTATCAAACTTCGACACACGTTGCAATTATTAAAGAGTAATTTGATTAGAAACTATGATTAAAAAATTTCATGCTATCGCTTCAACATGGATCTTTTTATTGGTGTTATTCATTCCATTTGAAACCTATGCTGGTGGAAATTATGTTGTAGATATTCTAGTTCCAGTAAAAAAGGATCCTGGTAATTCAAGAGGGAGCGCTGGTATTACAACAATTTTTGTATTGAAAAATAATGATAAGATCCAGTTGCATGTAAAAGATTTTCATCATCAATACGATAAGTTTTTACCTGGAGGAGTATTTTACGATAAGAAAATGCTTGTTAAGTATGCCCCATTTAATAGAGGAAGTGATATCTATATAGTCAATGAAATTGAATATAATGGGGAGACCATCTATGATGGATACCGAAGTTTAAATATATTTGATTATGCAATTATTATTCTATGTCTTTTCCCTTGGATTGTTAAAAAAATTTGTCTTAGAATGGGTATAGATATCAAAAGCTTGTTGAAGTCATCAGGTTAAAAATATCTCTTTGGCCATAACATGATTAAGTGAGCAACCAAAACCTTGAGGAGCTGCTCAACTATCAAGTCAGCTTTTTGATACATTGTCATTACTTTTTTGATTAAGTTAGGTGGGCAAAGGCTCGCAGGAAGTGAAAATGCTATCGAAAAACACCACAGGGTTGATTGTTGTTGATGTGCAAGGAAAGCTTGCGAGCTTGATGCATGAAAGCGACGCTAACATTGAGAATACGACGAAGTTAGTTAAAGGCGCTAAAGCACTAAATTTACCCATTGTATGGCTGGAGCAAAACCCAGATCGTTTAGGTCCAACCGTTGAACCGATTCGTGAAGTGCTAGCAAAAGATCATTTAGCCATCGCTAAATACACCTTTGATGGTTGTAAAGAAGCGACGTTTAAACTGGCGGTAGAAAACACCAAAGTCGATACATGGCTAATCTGTGGGATTGAGGCTCATATCTGCGTTTATCAAACCGCGTTATCTCTGCGTAAAATGGGGTATCGGGTAGAGCTTGTTACAGACTGTACCGCTTCAAGAGCGGCGGCAAACAAAGCACTGGCGCTTGCTAAACTCACTGCGAATGGGGTGGGGCTGACGGGCGTTGAAATGTGCTTGTATGAAATGGTTGAAGATTGCCGCGCTCCAGAGTTCAAAGAGATCCTTTCCCTCATCAAATAGTGCCTATGCGGCGCCGGCGCTTTTTCTGTTTTCTCTTTTACAAGACGATAAAAAATCCCCAAGCCGGAACTTGGGGATTGAGCTACATTGGCGTGTGTTTATGTTATCTATCGATTACTGAGCGGGTTTCAACGTCACTTTGTAAGCGTATTGATTGTCCGTTAACTGGAATTCCTTGTGCACACTTGGGCTCCAAGAGTCATCACCGCCGACGCCCATGTGTTTATGGTCTAAGCGCACGTAAATCTTCTCTTCCGCGATCAAATCGTTGGTGTGTTTCGCTGTTGCTAAGTGTTGCTGAGCGTACTGACTCACACTGAACTGGAAGTCACCCGAGATTTCTAACTCGTTCACCTTCAACCATTGCGTACCACAACGCAGACCGCTATCGGTTGGGAAAATGTATGGCGTGTGCATTTGCTCAAGCGTTTGTGTGTGCTGGCCGAAGCGCGCCGCTGCCAAACGGTCTGGGTAGTTTTCAAACGGACCTAAGCCTTGCCATGTGATCGGCGCGTTTTGCTCGTTCAATGGCAGTTCAAGTTCCAAACCGATGCGTGGCATTGGTGGTAAATCATCAGCCAATTTCACGTCGACAGCTAATGCCATCTCACCGTTATTGCTCAATGTGTGCGTCCAAGTCGTGATCGCTTGTACTTCACCATTAAAGTGGTAAGCGAACGTCGAGGTCACTTTCACTGCATGCGTCAGAGTTTCACTGTGGCAAGCGACGCATTGGCGTTCCCACTGGCCGATACCCGCCATGTCCCAACGACACATCCAAGCATTTGGATCGACGTTGTCGATTTCGCTCACACCGATGTCGTTATCCAGTGGCGCTCGGAAGAAGTTGTCTTGTGGTGCCGCAAGCATTTGTGCTTTGCCATCGACACGCCAGTCGGTCATCAAGCCAGTTTGGCTATCCCAACGCCATTGATGTTTTTCATCTACGCTAGACACCAAAATGGCATTGTCTTGCTGCGCTAGCATTGGCGCCGGTTGCGTTTCCCATGTAGGTAGAACAAGGCCTGCTGTATTGCGTAGTGACATTTGCTCAGAAGCGACTATGTGCTCTGCTTCAGCCCAAGGCGTTGCAGCAATCAGTCTAATGTCGGTATTTAAGTGGTATTGTGCTTCCGCTTTTGGCGTGAAATTAAGGGCAATCTCAATACTTGCTTGGCTGGCGGCTTCTACATTAAGTGTGAGCGAACCCGTTTGGATAACTTCGCCATCTTCCAACAGAGACCAGTTCAATTGCTCATTATCGGTCGCGCGGAACAAGTTCTCATTGGTCACCAATAGTGTACAAGCGTCTTTGGTTTGTTCTTGCAGTGACACAGTGATCATGCGTTGGCAGTATTTTGCTTCTTCCAACGTTGGATGAATCGTGCGATCTGGGAAGATTAAACCGTTGATGCAGAACTGACGGTCATTGATTTCATCACCAAAGTCGCCGCCGTAAGCCCAGAAGTGTTGGCCGTTCTCATCCCATTGGCTCAAGCCTTGATCGACCCAATCCCAAATAAAGCCACCTTGTAGGCGAGGGTAATCGCGGAACGCATCCCAGTAGTCATTAAAGCTACCCAGACTGTTGCCCATCGCGTGTGCGTATTCACACAAAATCAGAGGACGTGTTTCGTTTGGAAGTGATACCCATTTCTTGATTGCCCATTTAGGCACGGCTTCGTCTTCAATGACCGTATTCACACGCGCGTACATTGGCGCAATGATGTCGGTTGCCGTGGTGTTTGAACCGCCGCCTTCGTACTGCACTGGGCGCGAATGGTCGTAGTTTTTAGACCAAGCGTACATCGCATTGTGGTTGCTGCCGTGACCGGATTCGTTACCTAAAGACCAGATGATGATCGAAGGGTGGTTCTTATCGCGCATCACCATATGGGTGTAGCGGCTCATATAAGCGTGCGCCCATTGTGGATCGCTCGATAGGCGGTTCATTGGTTGCATGCCATGCGTTTCGATGTTCGCCTCATCGCACACGTATAAGCCGTATTGGTCACACAGTTCGTACCAACGAGGGTGGTTGGGGTAGTGCGCCGTACGTACCGCGTTAAAGTTGTACTGTTTCATCAAGCAGATGTCACGGATCATGTCTTCTTCCGTCATCACATGACCAAGCTCTGGGTGATGTTCGTGACGGTTTACGCCGCGGATCAACAAAGGCATACCGTTTAGTTTCAATTGGCCATCGGTGATTTCGACTTTACGGAAGCCCACAGGGTAGGCTTCGCTTTCTAAGTGCGTGCCGTTGTCATCCAATAGTGAAACGACTAAGCGGTAAAGGTTTGGTGTTTCCGCCGTCCATTTCTTTGGCTCACGTACATGCAACGTTTGGAATACCACGTCATCCCATGTGCCACGTTCATCGATGCGACGGTTGTGCGGACGGTCGATGCTAGGCTCTGTCACGGCCTGTTCGCCATCAAACAGCTGCACTTGAACTTGGTAGGTGTCCGGCGCAGAAATCGACGTCACAATCGACAGTGAACCATCGCGGTAACACGCGTCCAAATCCGGTGTGATGAACACATCTTCAATACAGTGTTGTGGTTTAGACAGTAAAGTCACGTCGCGGAAGATACCACTTAACCACCACATATCTTGGTCTTCTAGGTAGCTGCCATCACTCCAACGAATCACCATGACGGCAAGGCTGTTGTCTCCCGCAAAAAGGTAAGGTGTTAGGTCGAATTCAGAAGGCAGGCGGCTGTCTTGACTGTAGCCAACCCAAGTGCCGTTACACCAAAGGTGGAAAGCCGAGTTCACGCCATCAAAGATAATGCGTTGTGTATTGATTAAGTCTGCCTCAGAAAGTGACACGGTAGTGCGGTAGCAACCGGTTGGGTTATCACTCGGTACAAACGGCGGGTTTACCTCAAATGGGTATTTCACGTTGGCGTAGATAGGCTTGTCGTAACCTTGCATTTGCCAGTTTGAAGGGACAGTAATCTCATCCCAGTCTCTGTCATTGAATTGTGACTCGATGAACTCGCCGTTAACTTGCTCTGGCCCATCAAACAGTTTGAATTTCCATTGTCCGTTCAGTGATTGACGCTGGGCATTAACATTTTCACGAGCATCTTCTTCATCACGAAAGCTTGCAAGTGGGCTGTGCGCCTTAAGGTTATTGATATTGACCGATTGTGGGTTTTCCCAATCACGTCTTTGAATAATATCTGAGAATGCTGTCATGATGTTCCTACTTAAATTTCTTTGTTACTAATCTGTTTTGCAATCATTTCGCAGCGCAATAAAGTGAATGGCGTTGCGAACGAGTCGGAGAGCGATGAATCGTTATTTCGCTAGCTGCTCTACGAGATAATCTTTGGCTTGGGTATAGCCTTGCTGTGATGCTTGGTTAGCTAGCGCAGCGGCTTGCTGTACGTCATTGTTTTCGAGTGCTTTATCGATTTGAGACTGAAACACTTCCCATTCATCCCGCGCTTCTGGAGAGGCGGATGGTGTCAGTTGAGAATTCTGTTGCTGCTTAGTTTGTGTGCCTAGTTCTGTCAGTAGTGTGAGAACGGCACTGTTGCTTGATTCGCTGGTGGTCACCTCTACGACACCAAATGCTTGGTAATCCGCGACGAGAGGAAGCTGTTTACTGCCCATCACGTTCTGAGACTCTGCATACACCTGTTCAGGGTGTTGTCGTGCGAGTTTTTGTCCAAGAATTGAGGAGTCTGAAGCGAGAACTATGTATTGAGCACCGTTGAGCTGTGGGTTGATCGTGATGATTTTCTCGATGCGTTCTAAACCGCGCATACCGGTTGGGTGGTACTCGAAATCCTGTGCCGAGTAACGAGCAACAAGCTGCCAGTTTTCGTCATAAACTAAGACGCTTGCAGCAAATAAGGCTTGGTTATCGATATAAGAGCGTACAAGCAGTGCAAATGGGGCATCTGACGCTATTTCATAGCCGACAACGGGAAGCGCTTGGTGTGAAGCTGAGCTTGATGAAAGTAGTACCGCGTCATTCAAGATAGGCAGTTCAGCGTCCACAACAACTTGCTGGTGGAATGGTGTAGACAGCGTTGTGAGTGGCAGCGCTTCTAAGGTTGAACAGCACGTTTGTTTATCCAAATCTGTATTAAAAGCCTGCTCAGGCAATCCACTGCATGCGCTCAAAGACAATGCCATAAAAAGAGTGGCTAGCGGTTTTAGTTTCATCTGCTTATGTCCTATGAGGGGTGAACGCTTTGCTCACCCCGTGGGTCTAAAAATAGTAACCGGGTAGGATTACCACCACGTTTCGACGTTAAAGCCGAAAGTGATCTCGTCGATATTTTGCTTGGCGATGCTTTGTGCTTGGCCGTAGACATCACCCCCGCGTCCCCACTCATCGGTTTTCTCTGAGTAAGTCGCGAATAAACGAAGTGATGGGCGAGCCCAAACGCCTTTACCCGCCTGGAACATTTGTGACACTGTCACTTTGTACATATCGTTGGTGCCTGCTCCGTTCTGAGCTTCTACGGACTCATAGCCCACCTCTAGCGCGGTTGCCATGTAATCCGTCCAGCTGTACTGAGGGCGAGCACCAACACTGAACCACTTCTCACCTTCATCGTTGTCGAGGTTTTTATCTTGGTAGGCGATGGAGTACATCACTTGGAAGTCTTCACTCACGTTTAGATCACCTGAGTTGAAAATACGCCAGCTGTAACCATCATGTTCGACGCCCGTGCTGTACTTACGGTTTGAGCCGCCTTCTGCACTCATCAAACCGCCCGCCAACGCATCGGTACCGTATTGGAAAGCGAATGTGTTTGAGCCGTACTCCCAAGCTTGGCGGTAGAGTGTCGATAACATGGCGCCAGAAGTGGTGATGTCACTCTCGTCGTAGCTAGAGTTTTGGGTGAAGACATAGTTCAGACCAACGGTCAGATCAGCGCTGTCACTGAGCGTGATGTCGCTAAGACGCGCATCAAGGTTGTGTAGGCTGCGACCGTCTCTACTTGAGTTTGGTGCCATCCAAGCGATGTGGCCTTTGGCAAAACCGAAGTCCCAATCCTCTAGACCAATACCTGTGCTAGAGGTATCCCAGTATTTAATATCGATCATGTGGACTTCGTGACGACGGTAGAAGCGTTCACCTGCCCATACTTTTGCGTCGGCTTGTCCGTCAATGAGACCGTGACCTGCAGACCACATCTGGATCAAGCTAACGTCGCCCCAACTTTCGCCACTGCCTAGGTAAAGTGTGGTATCAAAGTACGCATCGCCTTGTTGCCAAACGTCAGCTTTTAGGCCCGCTTCCCACCAGTTCAGCTCGTTACCTAAACGGTAGTTACCGTAACCTTGGTTCGCTCGAATCACATCGTTGCGCTCGCCTTTGCCTGAGTTATGTTCGTCGTTATCGGTGTAAATGTTGCCCCACTTGGCGTAACCGAAGTAATTGATGTTCTCCACTGCGGCCATACCAGCAAGCGGTGCAAGGGCGAGGGTGAGTCCTAGCGCTCTTACAAGCGTCTTTTGTTTCATGAAGTGTCTCCATTGTATTTTTATATATGGATTATTTTTTTATTGAGTCCTAACTCGCTGCGCAGTGTAAATAAACTCTGGAAACGTTTTCATGATGAGGTTGGCATTTTTTGTCTATTACTGACTTTTTGGATGTTTAATGTGATTTTTATCCCGTTTTATCTTGGTTTCTGGTGTTTTTTAGGAATTTTCTGTGGTGTTTTTGTGAAATCGTTTTCTTTGAGTGGTGGGGGACTCTTTTGAAAGTAATGAAGTGATAGAGAGGTAAGAGGTTGAAATATATGACTTTTATGGTGGGGAAGGTAGCCCAACTGAAGTCAATTGGGCATGTGAGACAAAGAAGTCAAATGTAGTCATGTGAACCAAGGCTGAACGCCTTAATCTGAGTACACCGTCAATTTGGGGTATTAAGTTAGGACCCAATAGAGACACTTCATCGCGTTCTCGAAGACTTCAGAATACGAGGGCTACTCGATGACTGCAAGAGTAGCGCGTGTTAAATGGGTGTTTAGTCGCCTAAATGATGATGTTGTGTTTTTAAGTGTTTGATAATTAGTGTTTTAACTTGTGGCTCGAATTGTCTTTTATATCGAATATACCGGCATCTTTGAGGAAAAAAGCGGGTGATTATTCCAATGAATAGCCGCGTAATATAAGAAGGGGCTTTTTCTATGCGACTCGCTTATGAGTTGAATTTTATTTAATGGAAACGTTTCCATCATTAGGGGTTCGTCACAGATTCTTTCTAAGATTTCTTTATGATGCGACGTAATTTCCAGTTTCAAGGTAAGACAAGATGACGGATAAAACACTGGTTGAGCTAACAGGTAAGCAAACGCAGCTGATCGTAGAGCTTGGCGATTATGCCGAGATCCTGCATTGGGGTAAGAAGGTAAGCGGTGATTACAAAGAGTATCGCAGGGCTTTGTATCGCCCAGTGCCGTACGGGCGTTTAGACAATGATGTATCGATGACTTTGAACCCAGAGCTTGGTCGTGGTCTATTTAGCAGCCCTGGCGTTGAAGGACATCGCAATGGTCAAGATTGGGCTCCGGTATTTGTTATCCGTCATGTTGAAGAAGGCCAGAATGGCATCGTGGTTGAGAGTGAAGATGCCATTGCTGGTTTGCAGTTAAAAACGGAACTGTTGTTAGACGCCAATGACGTGGTCAAAACGCGTCATACGCTAACGAATACTAAAGAGGGCGTGTATCAGATCAACCGCCTTGCCAATACATTACCTTTGCCTGCACGAGCGAATGAGCTAATGACTTACTACGGTCGTTGGGTCCATGAATTCCAAACGGTTCGTCAACCATTGCTGCAAGGTGGATATCAACAAGAGAACCGCCGTGGTCGCACTTCGCATGAGCATTATCCCGCTTTGGTTGCCGGTACCTCGCACTTCGATGAGATGAATGGTGAAGTATGGGGCTTTCACTTTGCGTGGAGCGGTAACCACAGGCTGCGTGTTGATGTTAAGGCTGATGGTCGTAGATACATGCAGGCAGAGGTGATCTATCTGCCGGGTGAAGTCGCGTTGGAAAAGGGTGAAAGCTTGACCACACCTTGGTTGTACGCGAGCCATAGCAACTCAGGTTTGAATACCATGAGTCATCATTTTCACTCTCATGTACGCGAGACTATTTTACCGAGGGATTTCAACGACAAGCCTCGCCCTATTCACCTTAATACGTGGGAAGGTATCTACTTCGACCACGATCCAGAATACATCATGTCGATGGCTACTCAGTCGGCAGAGATGGGGGTTGAACGCTTTATCATTGATGACGGCTGGTTCAAAGGGCGCAATGGAGACAAAGCTGGGCTAGGGGATTGGTTCCTATGTGAAAGCAAATACCCAAATGGTTTACATCCGATTGTTGAACACGTAAACAATCTGGGAATGGAATTTGGCTTGTGGTTCGAGCCAGAGATGATCAATAAAGATTCAGATCTGTATCGCACTCATCCCGATTGGCTGCTTGCTGTCGATGGCTACGAGCAACCAACGGGTCGCAACCAATACGTCATCAACCTACAAAATGATGATGCGTTTAACTTCCTGCTTGAGCGACTGGACCATTTCCTTTCGACCTACAATATCGCTTACATCAAATGGGACATGAACCGCGAAGTCGTTCAGCCAGCACACTTAGGTCAGGCTGCAGCGCATAATCAAACCCAGCGCTACTACCAGTTGGTCGACAAAGTACGCGAAAAGCACCCGAAAGTAGAGATTGAGTCTTGTGCGGCAGGCGGTGGCCGAATCGATTTTGAGGTGCTGAAACGTACTCATCGATTCTGGGCGTCAGATAATAATGACGCGCTTGAACGTCAAGCTATTCAACGTGGTATGAGCTATTTCTTCCCACCCGAAGTGATGGGCAGTCATATTGGTGCGAGCCATTGCCACAGTACTCGCCGTCGCCATAGTATCGAGTTTCGTGGGCTTACCGCACTGTTCGGTCATATGGGTATTGAACTTGACCCTGTGAAAGAAGAGCAAGCGGAGAAAGAGGGCTTTGAGCGCTACATCAAGCTACACAAAATGTTGCGTCCATTACTGCACAGCGGCAGCACTTGGCGTATCCCAACTGACGATAAAGCGCACCAAATTCATGCGGTTGTCTCTAACGATCAGTCGGAAGCTGTCGTGATGATTGCACAGCTTGCGATGCCAACCAATTCATTGAGTGGTCATTTGCGTGTACCTGGGTTGGATCCACAAGCGACATACCGAGTCACGGTATTGGATAAACCATCTAATTATGACGATATCGTGAACTATCAGCCACCCTGGACTCAATCGGGCTGCGAATTATCAGGTGATTGGTGCGCTGAGGTTGGTCTCACGATGCCAATTTTGGATGCCGAGAGTGCTATGTTAATCAAACTTCAGCGTATCGACATAGCATAGAACCACAGCTTTTAATCTTAACGAAAATAGGTCCCTAAACAAGGGAATAAAATGCCGCACAAGTTTGAAATTTGTGTGGCTTTTTGCGTTTCATTGTAATATCTTATTGATAATTGTTATTATTATCAATTAATTTAAGTTGTTAATTTAAAAGGAGAAAATTATTTTTATTTCGTAGTGATGTGTAACCTTTCGTGCTCAATGTCTCATTTTGATAACTTTGCTGGAAACGTTTCCATAAGGCAGTTTTTGATCACAGTAAGGTGGCTGGTGAGTGAGTAGCATTACCCTCGAAATATAAATAAAAGACGTCGACGCTCTCCATTCTAGTTAGGAGAATGAAAAGCAGTACGACACTAAGGAACTAAAATGTCTGATAAAATTACGCTACAAACCAAGCTGTCCTACGGCCTCGGAGCACTCGGTAAAGATTTCGCCTGTGCACCTATCTATATCTTCTTAATGTTTTACTTTACGGATGTCGCAGGTCTCTCTGCAGCCTTCGTAGGTACCATCTTTTTAGCTGCGCGTATCATTGATGCGGTGACCGATCCAATGATGGGCGTCATCGTTGATAACACTCGCTCAAAATTCGGTAAATTCCGCCCTTGGATTGTGATTGGTACAATGCTGAACGCGATTGTGTTGGTCGGTCTTTTCAGTACGCACATGTTTGAAGGCACGACTCTATACATCTACGCAGCAGCGGCGTACATCCTATGGGGTCTTACCTACACCATTATGGACATCCCTTACTGGTCAATGATTCCGGCACTGTCTAGTGAGCGTCAAGAGCGTGAAAAGTTGGTTGTGTGGCCACGTCTTTTTGCAAGCCTTGCATGGTTTATCACGGGTACTTATGGCCTGCATATCGTGGGTGAACTTGGTAACGGTAACCAAGGTGACGGCTTCTTCAATGTTGCTATGTTGATCGCGGTTCTGTTCGTGATGAGCGCATTCTTGATTGCTCGTAACGTGAAAGAAAAAGCAGCACCAGCAAACGCAAAACCTGCAGAAAAATTCAGCTTTAAAGATGTGCTTACTATCATCGGTAAGAACGATCAGCTTAAAGCATTGATTGGTACTGTTCTGTCATTCCAAATTGCTAACTTACTTGTTGGTGGCTTCGCGATTTATTACTTCTCTTATGCACTTGGCAACGCAGAACTATTCCCAGTTTACATGGCGGTTGCGGGCGCAGCAGAGGTAGCGGGTGTGTTCTTGTTCCCACGTATTGCGGCATTCCTACCGCGTAAGCTTCTATGGCCTATCGCTTGTGGTTTCCCAATTATATCTTGTGTACTTCTACTATTGATGGGCTTCATCGCTCCAGCTAACGCGCTAATGATTGGTATGGCAGGCGCTGCAATCAAGTTCGGTGTGGGTATTGCGAACGCACTGCAAACAGTAATGCTTGCAGACGTAGTGGATTATGGTGAACACAAAACTGGCCGCCGCAGCGAGAGCGTTATCTTCTCTGTACAAACAATGCTTGTGAAATTCGCTGGTGCAGCGGGTGGCTTCATTGTTGGTGTTGGCTTATCTGTTGTGGGTTATGTGCCAAACGTAGAACAATCAGCAAGCACCATTATGGGACTAGAATTCATGATGATCGGCCTACCGGCAATCATGATGACCATCAGTGGCCTTATTTACCAACGTTACTACCGTCTACATGAAGGCTTCAACAAAGATGAAGCAGAGCCAGTAGAGCAGGGCGAACGAGTGACAGCAGAAGCATAGTCTCTCTAATCTATTAAGTTTAAGTAGAGGGCATAAACCTCAAACCATAGAAACCAGCCTATAGTGATGTAGGCTGGTTTTTTATATATCAGAGTGCAATTGTTCTTCATGCTTCTTGCTCCAATCACAAAGCATATCCATGATCGGTCTCAGCTCCTCGGCGATATAGGTACTTGTATATTCAACCCTTGGTGGAACCTCAGCATAAATTTTACGCTCAACTAAGTGATTGGATTCCAGTTCACGCAGCTGCTGGGTCAACATCTTCTGAGTAATCTTAGGAATACGCTTTCTTAGCTCACCAAATCGCAGCGTATTGTCTCTTAGGTGATACAAGATGATCACCTTCCATTTCCCACCAATTACGTCCATGGCGTTAGTTACTGGGCAATCTTCGTTTTCAGTGCAAACTTTATTTTCGTTTAAGTCTTTGTTTTTAGTCATTAGTTACCTGCTGTATATCAAGTTTACAAACGGTGCGTACTTGAACTCAATATATCAAAACTCTATGGTATATAAAAGATACCAAAGGATAAAAGTAACCCTTAGTGTCATTTTGTTTTAAGGCGTGATTAAAGATCATGTCCACATAAACCCATACTCACGGGCCCGCCAACAGTGCATAGCAAGTGGTATGGGTTATGGAATTTATTCGACTGCATCGAAAATGGAGAACATAAACGATGATTAAAGCATTACCCAACTTCAACAAGAGCCTAACCCTTTTCAGCCTAATATTTGTGGCTCTGCTCTTACCATCAATCAGCATGGCTGGTGGTGTAGCTTCTCAATCAGGGACGCCGCAAAAGCCTTCGGTTGAAGAGGGAGCTGCAAAGCCAATGGTTAAAATCAGTTACCTAATGAGCCGAAAGTCTGGCATGACTCGCCAACAGTTTTTGGATTACTGGTCAAATCAACATCCAGCAGCGGGTGGTGAAGGATCTTTTGAAGCGCTTGGTGTAAAACGCTACATTCAAACTCATACTCTAGATATCCCTGAGCGTGAAGCGGTAGTAAGTGTACGCACGGGTCTGCTGCCTGAGTTTGACGGCGTTGCGGAACTTTGGATTGAACAAGAGTACCTTGAGAAAGAGTGGCCATCTCAAAAGGTTCAGGATTACATTAAAAAGTTTTATGCCGATGAACTGAATTTTGTAGATTGGTCTCGCTCAACTATTTTGGTATCGAAAGAACTGGTTTACATGCCTTAGGTGTAACTGAATTCTAATCAAGCCAGATGTGATATGTACGCATACCGCTATGGCATCTGGCTTGTTTGCTCGCACTCTGCCTATTTTAAAATCTCAACTGTCCGTTGGTCGAAAAATAATTTATCTTTCAGCAGATTTAGGTTGTTCACTTAGACCACGATTGTTTGGAAGCAAACCTTAACTGTTTCTAGACTGTGTGAATGATGGGTGGAATCTCAAAGCGAATACCCTTATTAGAAGTATTGATTCTGTAATTTTATTTCATAATTATCGAATCGATTATAAGGATAATTCGAACTAATCTTTACTCTCTCTGACTTAGTTACATTTACTTTCTTTTGCTCACTTATTGAGACTATTCGCGATATTTTGAGACAATTTTCTACACTCCTTCCTTTTCTTTAGTTGATATAAATCATGGCTGGAAGAAATCAGATCCACCTGTATTTCTCGATACATGATCCAAACTGCCTGATTTTTCGTAATTAAATTACAAATAAACACGATTTTTATCACGGCACGTTTTTGAGGAACCAAGATGTTAGATACCCTCATGCTGTCGCGGATCCAGTTCGCGGCCAATATCAGCTTTCATATTCTCTTCCCGACCATCACCATCGCGTTGGCGTGGATGTTGGTGTTTTTCAAGTGGAGATATAACCGCACACAAGCCCCCGTATGGCTCGATGTTTATTACTTCTGGGTCAAGATATTCGCTCTCACTTTCGCCTTAGGTGTGGTATCCGGCATTACGATGAGTTTCCAGTTTGGTACTAACTGGCCAGGCTTTATGGAGCGAGTCGGGAACGTAGCAGGACCATTGCTCGGATACGAAGTGATGACCGCCTTCTTTATGGAAGCCACCTTCCTTGGTGTGATGCTTTTTGGACGAGGACGAGTACCGGAATGGGTTCATACTCTCGCCACCGTTCTGGTTGCTGTTGGGACAAGTATGTCCGCATTTTGGATTCTGGTGCTTAACAGTTGGATGCATACACCAAGCGGCTATGAAGTGATTGACGGAATTGTGCATGTAACCAGTTGGAAGGAAGTTATTTTCAATCCTTCTTTACCTTACCGTCTTCTGCACACGCTATTAGCATCGGCGCTGACTGCCAGCTTCTTGATTGCGGGTATCTCGGCTTATCAAATAATGAAAAAGCCAGATCACCGCTCAGCCAAACTTGGCCTAAAAGTCGCGCTGTTCGCGGCGGCTGGATTCATCCCAGTACAAATCTTTGTCGGTGACCTTCACGGGTTAAACACGCTTGAACATCAACCTGCAAAAATTGCAGCAATGGAAGGCGTGTGGGAGACCGAGCAAGGCGCGCCTCTTCTTCTGTTTGCGATGCCAAATGAAGAAACTCGCAGCAATGATTTTGAAGTGGGCATCCCTAAGTTGGCGAGTTTGATTCTTACTCATGAGCTAGATGGCGAGATTCAAGGACTCAATGAGTTTGCGCCTGACCACCCGCCAGTGAAGCCCTTGTTCTTTGGTTTCCGTGTGATGGTTGGTGTGGGTGTCCTTATGCTGCTGGTTAGCTGGTATGGCGCGGTGAAGCTAGCACGTAAAAAAGCGCTCCCTAAACCTTACCTATACACAGTATTAGCCATGACGTTCTCTGGTTGGATAGCCACACTGGCGGGTTGGTATGTTACTGAGATTGGTCGACAACCTTGGTTGGTCAGCGGTGTATTGCGTACATCAGAAGCCGTCACCACGGTTGCGAGCAGTAGTGTGATGACTTCGCTCATTATGTACTTAGCCATTTACGCTGCATTACTGGTTGCGTACATCCATACCCTGTTCTATTTGGCGCGCAAAGACGTTGCTGCCCATGAAGTCCCACTGACACAACAAGAGGCCTAATCATGCTCGACTATCTACCAGAAATTTATCTTCTGCTGCTTGGCTTCTCGGTCTTTATGTATGCCGTGCTCGACGGCTACGACCTTGGTGTCGGTATCCTATTGCCAAGTGATAATGAAGCGCAACGTGACCGAATGATAGCGTCTATCGGCCCTTTCTGGGACGCGAATGAAACGTGGTTGGTGTTAGCCGTCGGTATTCTGCTGATTGCCTTTCCTACCGCTCATAGCTTGATTTTGACGGAGCTTTATATGCCGACCGCCATCATGCTTATCGCACTGATCATGCGAGGCGTAGCGTTCGACTTTCGCGCCAAAGCGAACTCGGATCATAAACCTCATTGGGATTGGTGCTTCAGAATTGGCTCGTTAGTCACCGCGCTAACCCAAGGTTACATGGTGGGCCGTTACATCATGGGATTTGAGCAATCAACCGAAGCATTTGGCTTTGCATGGTTAAGCGCACTTTGTGTAACGGCGGCGTATGTTTACATCGGTGGCGCATGGTTGGTACTGAAAACGGAAGGTGATTTGCAAATACGCTCGGCGCGTTGGTCTCGCCGTGCTGGTTGGTTAGCGGCTCTGGGTATCTTAGTAGTGAGTGTTGTAAACCCAATTGTAAATCAACAAGTTGCCATGCGTTGGTTCAGTTTCCCAGAAGTCTTGTTGCTTGCCCCAGTTCCGTTAATTGTGTTGGCGACCATCTTCCTCGTTGATCGCTATTTGCGTCAGGTTCCAATGGTGAATGATCTGGGTGTGCGCTGGCCTTTCTTTGGTGTCACCGTCATTTTCGCCTTGAGCTTTCTTGGTCTTGCGTACAGCTTCTTCCCAGAAGTTGTGCCGAGATTAATGACCGCACAAGAAGCCGCCTCCTCACCTGCGACCTTAATGATTGTGGGCTACGGTGTGATGATTGTTATGCCTATGATTTTGCTTTACACCTTTATGGTGTATCGAATCTTCAAAGGCAAAGCGACCGAACTTAGCTACAAGTAGATAAGACAATTACCTACATAGAAACGCCGCTGATTTAGCGGCGTTTTTGTTTCTACCTACAAGTCACATAAGCCCTATTTCTTGTTGTTTCGCCAGATTTTATAACCACTTTCCTGCGTCGCCTTACCCAGCAAGTGTGCCGCTACCGGGGCGGTGATAAAGATAAACAACATTGTGCCAATCACTCTAGAAATCACCGTGATATCCGGTATCGCTATCGCCACTGCCAATAACAGCGAAGCTAAGCCCACTGTGCCGGCTTTGGTTGCGGCGTGCATTCGCGTGTAAAGATCAGGCATTCGTAAGATTCCAAGGCTCGCGATGAGCGTAAACAAGGTTCCGAGACAGAGTAAAATCCCTACGATAATGTCCATTACACCTCTCCTTTTCTTTTGAAGATCAGCCTTGCAAACGCAATCGTCCCTAGGAAAGCCACTAGACCGAGCGTGATAGCAATATCCAATAAGGATTGTTGCCCACTATCTAAGGTATAAACGGCAATAAAGCCCACTGTTACAAATGAAATCAGATCAAGCGCTATCACTCTATCGGCCAAGGTTGGACCAAGAACCAAACGAATGAATGCCATCACAACACTGAGCAACAAACCAATATAAGCGAACGTGATGCTCATCTGTAACCAACTACCTACCTGTAATCCATCAGCCACGCGTCACCTCCAAAATCCGTTTTTCTAAACCGTCTTTGATCTCTCGAATAACCTTTTCGTGCTCGGGTGCAAACATTGCGTGCACAACCATGTGCTTCTTATCTGGCGTGACATCTAAGCTCAAGCTCCCCGGAGTAAGTGAAACCATGTTGGCGAGCAAGGAGATTTCTAAATCTGACTCGACATCTAGCGGCACATAAACAATATCAGGGTCACTCAAATGGGTTGGCGTGACCACATCCCAGACGACTCTGGCAACCGATATCACCATCTCGTAACAGAAGAAAAGAAACAGGCCGACCAAAGCGCGGAAACGTCGGAAGTAACTGGTTTTCAACCCAAACGGTTGACTGAGTCGCAATGCCAAAAAGCCAACAACAAAACCAAGAATGAAGTTCGTGCCTGTATAGTTGCCGTTCAGCAACATCCAAGCCAGAGCGAGAAACAAATTCAAAAACAGATAAATCATTGGCTCCCTCCCGATGCATTCAATGCCACGCGTTCAGCTATTTCGCTGTCAGTTATTGCACTCTCTCCAAGAACTGCTTTTACGTAAGCTTGAGGTTCAATCAACTGCTCTGCGGCGAGTTCTGCAAATTGGTAAAAAGGCTCAGCGGCCAAACCAATAATCAGACTTAACGTGGTCAACGTGGCTATTGGCGCGCAATACAATCCTTTTGTGTACTTGTTTATTGGCTGAGCTTTTAGCGTTTGCTGAGGCTTTTTCCAAAACACCTCGTTCCAGATCTTGGTCATCGAGAACACCGTTAACAGACCCACTAACAGCGCGGCTCCAGCAAGCCAATACAACTCGGTTTGCAAGCTAGATTTGATGACAAGGAACTTGCCCCAGAAGCCCGACAAAGGTGGAAACCCCGCTAAAGAGAAGGCAGGAATGAGAAACAAGAATGCGAGCCAAGGCATGGCTTTGTAGACGCCGCCTAATTGCCCCAGATTACCCGAGCCATATTTACGCTCGATAAAGCCGCCAATCAGGAATAAATTTGCTTTCACTATGATGTGGTGCACGATATAGAAAATCGCGCCCGCAATGGCAAGCGGCGTGTAGACCGCCAATCCCATGATCATGTAACCAATCTGGCTGATGATATGGAAAGAGAGAATCTTTTTAATGTCGTACTGGCTCGCTGCCCCCAATACGCCAGTTAACATCGTAAGCCCTGCCACCCACATCAAAGTCGGCTGCCAACCGCTTTCTGATAGCGGGAAAATCAAGGTGAACACACGGATTAATGCGTACACCCCAACCTTGGTCAGCAACGCTGCAAACAGTGCGACAACCGCGCTCGGCAACGTATGGTAAGAAGCAGGTAGCCAAGCAAAAACGGGAAACAATGCCGCTTTAATTGCAAACGCGAATAGGAACAGTACCGCGAGCAAGGTTTTGGTGTCTGACGGAATCAGTGCGGCTTTGGCGTGTAAATCCGCGAGGTTCAAAGTCCCTGTTGCACCGTAGAGTAAGCCAATCGCGAGCAAGAAGACCAAGGTCGAAATCAGATTGAGCATCACGTACTTCACTGCTCCATCCACTTGTTGCTTTGATCCATCTAAGATCATCAAGCCAAACGATGCTATCAACATCACCTCGAACCACACGTAGAGGTTGAAAATGTCGCCAGTAAGAAACGCGCCATACACGCCGGCCAACAAGACATGCATTAGCGCATGAAACGTGCCGTAAGGCGCCTTTTCTTGCAGATCGCCCATGGCGTAGAACACGCTCACTACACCAATAATGGCCGTCACCATCACCATAGCAACGGCAAGATAATCCGCCACAAAAACAATGCCAAATGGCGCCGCCCATTGACCGAATGCCACTGCTTGTGGACCGCCGTTGATGACATCGTGCGTCAACAATGCTGCAATCACCAAGGTTGCCAATGCACTTGTGCCACTTATCGCATCCACCAGCGCTTTGTTACGCTTCGCGCAGAAGATGGCGACTGCGGTAAGAAGTGAAACAACTACGGGTAACGTCAACCAAATCGTTGTCATTCATCCTCCTCAGAACGTCGCATCTCATCCACATCTGCCGAGCCCGCTTCGGAATATGCGCGGTAAAACAGCATTAATGCGAACACCAACAAGCCAAAGCCAATCACAATGGCAGTCAGAATTAAGGCTTGAGGAAGCGGGTTTGCCGCACCTTCTGGTGGCAACACTGAATTCGCCTCAATCAATGGCGGTAGTCCAGGAGTTAAACGTCCGGCAGTGAAAATCGCGATGTTCACCGCACTGCTCAACAAGATCAAACCGAATAGCAAGCGCAAGATGTGTCGTTCAAGCATGAGATAGACACCAGCAGTGACAAACACACCGACCACGAGACTCCATAGTATTTCCATCAGTCCAACTCCTCATTCACACGCAGCAACATCCCCATGACACCACCAATAATGGCGAGGTAGATGCCGACATCGAATATTAGCGGTGTGCCAAGTGGCAGAATGTCTTTCCACCACAAACCCGTTAAGAACGGCAAATTGAAGGCAAAGCTCATTAGGCCAGCCACAAAGCTTAAGAAGATGCCAAACAGAGCAATGCTAAATGGTGCGTAATATAAGCGGTCACGCACATACTTTGGCGATTCCGCAAACATCAGTAGCGCAAAACCAATCACAGCGATCAGCGCGCCAATAAAACCGCCACCCGGCTCGTTGTGACCTCGTAATAAAAGATAAAGTGAGAACACCAACATCAGTGCTGCAACGATGTGTGCGGTAGTCGCAAAGATAAGGGAACGGATGCGGTTGCGTTTGTGATAGTGCGTTTTCAACAAGCTAACCGCGGCGATACCCGCCATCACGACCACAATCACCTCGCCTAACGTATCGAAGGCTCGGAAATCGACCAAAATCACGTTGACGATGTTGCGTCCATGCCCACCGGGAACGCTATTCTCTGCGAAGAAATCAGCCAAAGTAGAATCTAAAGGTTGTGCGGTGATGTTTATCAACAACGCAGTCACCGACATACCAATCACACCCGCTATCGCCCCATGCAGTAATCTTCGACGAACAGAATGTTGCGGCACCGTCAATAAACCTGGGATGTGGCGTATCAAGAGCACCACAAATACAACCATCAAGGTTTCCACCAACAATAAGGTTTTCGCGACATCTGGTGCGCTGTAAAGCATAAAGACTAAGGTGGTCATAAAACCCACCACACCAAGGGCAGAGACCGCCAGCAAACGAGACGTGGTAAAGATGCAGACTAAGGCAGCCCCAATGAGCAGCAGTGCAACGCTGATTTCGTAGAAACTAATGTCTGCTAATGCAGCAAAGCGAGCTTGTGGGATCACTAACGGGCTAATCAACAGCAATCCAGCCAACACGATAAAGAACAACAACACATAATGGCTTAAGCGCTTTTGCTGCAATAACTGCGTTTGCCATTTCGCCAAACGCATCATGCCTGCCATGATTTTGTCGAAAACGGATTCTGCTGTTGGCAACACGGGCATCTTTCGTTGCCATCCCACCAACAACCGTGGGTAGACTCGATACAAAACAAAGCCGAGTAACAAGGTTAATGCGCTAAGCGCCAACGGCAGATTCACGCCCTGCCACAGCTTGGCTGCCTCTGGTGCGGAGTCGGGTAAGCTCGACAAAACACCCGGAACAACCACATTGTTGTTGATCCACCCTAAGCCAAATAACGGCGCAAGCACACTGGCTATGGCAAGCAGCATTGGTGGCATCCATAACCCTTTATTGGCTTCCACTTTCTCGGCTGGTGTTGGGTTACCTTCATACGTCGCGAAGAAAGGTTTAACGATCAGTGCCAGCGCCAAAGCAACCATAGTGACGTTAACCAAAAGGAATATCGTAGTTAGGGTGATACTCACTTCCAGACCGGATTTGTACATGTACTCTTTACTTAAGAAGCCGAGTAGCGGTGGTACACCTGATTTAGACAAGGCAGCAAGGATTGCGGCTGTGACACTGAGTATTAGTACTGCTTTCAAACCATGAAGCATGCGAATATCACGCGTTCCTGTCGCTTTATCGATATTACCCACCACCATAAACAGCGCTGCTTTGTAGAACGAGTGCGCCAAGATAAACAACAGCGCGGCCATCATCGCTAGCTCAGTCCCCATGCCTATCAATAGCACCAATTTACCCAAGGCGACGTTGGTGCTGTATGCCAGCATTAGCTTCAGATCGGTTTGCTTTAGGGCCAGCAGCGCGCACCATATCGCGGTAAAACCGCCAAAAATACCGAGCGTGTAAAACCAAATCTCGCTGTGTGAATAGATAGGTGATACACGGGCAAGCAAGTACACCCCGGCCTTCACCATGGTGGCAGAATGAAGATAGGCACTCACTGGCGTTGGCGCTGCCATGGCATTGGGTAACCAGAAGTGGAATGGAAACTGCGCCGATTTAGTAAACGCACCGAGTAAGATCAGAATCAACGAAGGCAAAAACCATTCATGTTGTGCAATCAGCTCACTTTGCGCGACGATGGTACTTATCTCATAGCTGCCAGCCATTTCACCCAGCAGTATCAGACCTGCTAATAACGCTAAGCCACCAGCGCCAGTGACAATGAGAGATTGCAATGCGTTCTTGCGGGATTTGTCTTTCTCATGATTAAAGCCAATCAAAAGATACGATGTGATGGTGGTGAGTTCCCAAAACACAAAAAGGAGCAGGATATTGTCGCTCGTGACAACTCCGAGCATGGCTAACATGAACAGTGTTAAATACAGGTGGAAAGAGAATCGAGACGAATGCCCCTTGAGGTAAGCCAGTGCGTAAATCTGGATAAGCGCACCGATGCCGCTGATCAAACATGCAAATAGGAAAGACAAACCATCCAACTTGAAGCTCAGGTTAACATCTAAACCCGGAACCCAAGCCGCTTGCCAACTTACGCCTCCCGGGTCATACCAACTAATGAGTGAGAAGAGAATGACCATCGGCAGCACAGGGAAGATCGCTAGAATCATCGAACGATCTTTTGAGCCCTGTGTTTGATTATTTCCTAATACACTATTCAATATCGCCATCCATTTCGATACAAACTGATAAGGTTAATGGTTCAAATTACTTACTATCTTGCGAGACGTAAGAGTGCACGTCGCTACAGGCATTCACGTCGTTTAGTTGGTACGCAGGCATTTCATGAGTAAGACTCAGAGTGTCATATGAGCAATCTCCGATTTCATTTCTTGGGCATACATGAATGTTTGAGCGTTCAATCATTTCAGTTCGGCAATTCGGACACAGTTTTTTCATACCATCCTCCATTGGAAGTTGTCAGTTTTAGGTAGCGCTGTTTGTCTTGGTGCTTCTCCTCATAATGTTTGTGGACGGATATTTACTTGATTGGGGATACAAAACCCTCTGGCTTTAACGCCACTAAAGAGCAATTGATGGATTGGAGAACGTTCTCGGCAGTGTTACCGATTACAAAACCAGAAATACCGGTTCTAGCTAAGGTACCCATGACCAGAACATCAATTTCGATCTCATCAACACACTCTGGAATCTTGTCGTCTGGTTTACCGTGCAGGTGATGAATTACAGTTTCACCAGAAATTCCTGACTCTTCGATTAAGCGTTGCAATGCCTGTATGTGTTTGGTCTTTGCAAGGGATACTTCACTTGCTAGTTGTGTTTCTTCAACTTGAATCCAGACATTGCCGTCGAGATAGTTCTCTAAGTAGTGTTCCCAGCAAGAGATAATGTGTAATCGGCTGTCGCAGGTGTCTGCAATCGAGCGTGACAGCTCCAATAAACGACGTGAAAGCGCTTGTTGTTCGGGGCTCGTGGTCATTGGGTCTACAGCCACGGCAATGCGTCGTTTATCTCTAGGTTTAGAAATAGGGCGGTGAAGCCATACTGGGCAAGGGCACTTACGCAATAGCGTCATGTCTATCGCTTTAAAACCTTCAGCCCCTTCACTGAGTGGTTCCGCTTCTTTGATGATCAGGTCATTGTGATGGGTTAACGCTTCTTGAATGATACAAACTGCCGGTTGTTCACTGCTGTGTACTCGCAGTGGAAAGGGCACCTGTTCTTCAGAGATTTCGAATTGTTCACGTAATGCTTTGACACTCTGCTGCAGCGAATCATGCAAAGACTGTTCGTAGCTTTGTTGGTATTGAATCAGATCGGTAGGAAAGTCCGGGCAGGCTATTAGACCTGAAACCGGAACGCGATTGTTAGCCGCGATTTTTATCGCTTGGCCCAGTGCATCGCTATGCCCTGGTAGTCCTTGCGTGGCAAAAAGTATGTTCTCGAATCGTCTCATACACACCTCCTTGATTGATTAAATTCTAACCATTTAGAGGTAGTCCGTACTAGCACGTAATTGTAACCAGTCATTAGGTGAATGATATTTGTTCTCACTCAGTTATTTACATAGTAAATATCAATAAAAGTGAGTCGAAATTAATGTTCTCTGATGACGATATGTAACAAATTGCGTCAATATTTCTTATAGTTTGGAGTGCAAAATAGGTATGAAAGGGTGTTCGAGTTAGTGGTTCTCGACTTTATTGAGCTGGTGGTTAAGTGAATTGACAGGGTTTAGAACTTGGCATAATCTTCGCCCGATTTTCCCTTTCTTTAAGGAGGCACTTGTAATGATTTTTAATGAAACAACTATTTTCTTAACGCGTCCTCTCCGCATTCTTAGATAATGCGGTTTGTTGTGAGGACGATAATTAATTCATTGTCGGAATTACAAAAATGTTTAAAAAAATTGATAGCGCAACCACTAAACCCGCTGTTTGGTCTGAATATACCGCAGACGTTCTGTGGACTGATGAACACATAGCAAAGCAGATGCTGGCTTTTCATCTAAACCCAGACTTAAGCCTCGCTTCTAGAACAGCCGCTTTTATTGATGATTCAGTTACATGGTTGACTTCAGAGTTTGATCTAAACGAAACCTCAAAAGTCATTGATTTCGGTTGTGGGCCAGGGCTTTACACGCATCGATTGAAAGCAAAAGGTATTGGTACGGTTGTTGGCTTGGATTTCTCAAAGAACTCCTTAAACCATGCAATCGAGCAGTCAGAGCAAGCCAACCTAGCTATCGAGTACCATTATGGCAATTACCTTGAATATAGTGATTCAAGAAAGTTCGATTTAATAACTTTAGTGATGTGCGATTTGTGTGCTTTGAACCCACAACAACGTTCACAGCTATACACAAAATTTAAATCACTGCTTGCTCAAAGTGGCTCGATTGCACTTGATGTTTACACTGCCACAAGGTTTGCTGAACAAGGCGAATCTTTGAGTCTTGAAAAGAACGCCATGCACGGTTTTTGGAGTGAGCGCGATTACTGGTGTATTCAGTCTTCATTCAAATACGAAAATGAAAAAGTAACGCTAGATAAATATGTGATATCTCAAGAAGACAAAGAGTGGACAGTTCTCAATTGGCTTCAACACTTTACACTTGAAGACCTAAACAAAGAACTCGATGCTCACGGCTTAGAGATCAAAAGAGCATACAGTGACCTAAAAGGCTCGCCACTCGTTGATGGTGATGAAATGGCCGTGGTTATTGGTCACAAGTAGCTAATGTTTAGTTTAAAGGGGCGCTGAGCCCCTTTTTTGTAACTGTATGATAATAAAGAGAGCAACCTTAGCGTAACTCGGTTATTTTTAATGTTTGAACAACCACAATAAGCAATAGGATGATTCCGTCTCCTGAATATCTTTGAAAAAGATTTATTCGGCAGATAGTTATATTTTGATACCCAAATTACTTACTTAATTACTTTTGGCGTGCTACATCATGACTTTACCAAACACTAGTATACTACCTTAATTATTATTCAAGCTGTTTCATTTGAGAGTATAAAAGCACTATTCTGTAATTTATTTTGTGTTGTATGTTATTTAGTCAAGTTTGACTCTAACTATCTGTATTTACGATATGTTATATAAAATGAATTCTATATAATCCCATCTATTTATTAGATTAGGCGATGGTGAAAGGCGAGTTTATTTTGACACGGCCTATTAGTTATAATTATATTGATACTTTTCGTTAACAAAATCAGGCTATGTTTAACTCGAAATTAGTCAATAGATTGGACTGCTCTCTCTTAGAACAACTTGGTTACTTGGTGGCGGTTTATGACCAACAATGGCGCTCTGTCTATTCTTGCGAAAAGATGGCTGATCTTTTGGCTATCAATGTTGCAGATTCGAGTAATCGAAGCTTGAATGATTTTGTTGACTCGCAGGATTGGCTAGTATTGAAGGAGTCTGCGACGCTAAATGATGGTGAAGCTCATGATGTTAAACTCCCTCTTTTGGACATAAAACTCAGGATTCGAAGTACCACTAAAGAGTTATCAAATAATACCTTCTACATTTTTAGCTCAGAGATACTTACGATTGATAGCGTTACTAAGAAGTTACCTGAGATTAATGAGAGCGTTATTTTAGATGTAGATAAGCATTTAAAGCTAGGTTACTGGCGATACGCGATCAATAATAACAGCCTGTTGTGGTCGGAAGGTATATATCAAATACATGGATTATCACCCGATAATTTCACTCCAACATTAGACAGCGCTCTATCTTTTTATCATGAAGACGACCTACCGATAATTAAAAGTTTGGTTAATGATGCCATTGCTAAGAAAAAATCTTGGCATGCTGTCACGTTACGAATTGTTACTCCAGACGGTGGTGTCCGTTGGGTATTATCGAGTGGTTGTTTCTACCAACTGGCTGATAATAAAGATAGTTTTATCTGTGGTGTATTTGAAGATGTCACAGAGCAGCAAAGAGTTAGTAGTGAACACAACTTTTTAGTGACGGCTTTAAAAGAAACCTCCGTTGGTATGGTTGTCGCTGATCATGACAAGAATGTTATTTGGGTAAACAAATCATTTGAACGAATCACAGGCTACAGTCTGATTGAAGTGGCTGGCAATAAGCTCGGCAATATACTTCAAGGAGAGGGTACAGATCCCGAAGTAGTGGAGGAGATCAGCGAGTTTCTACAAAAAGGCATGGCGATTAAAACTCGAATTAAGAATTACCATAAGAGTGGTCGCTCCTACTGGAACGAGTTATCCATTACTCCCATCACCAAAGGTTCCAAAGTTGACTACTATTTCGCCGTCCAAAATGATGTGACGAATGAAGTTAACGCTAAGTTAGAGCTACAAAACCTTAACCACGATTTAGAGGCGCAAGTTGAAGCGCGAACGATAGAGTTAAAGATCATCAATCAAAAGTTGAGCGAACAAGCGAATATTGATCCATTGACTGGTCTTTTAAACCGACGCCCTCTAAATGGCTACATTGCCGAGGCGCAAATCGCATTAAATGATGGAAACCAACCACTGTCATATATCCTGATAGATATCGATGACTTTAAGAATCTCAATGACAAATTTGGCCATTCGGTTGGTGATCTCGCATTAGAGAAAGTTGCTGAAGCTTTAATTGAGAATAGTCGTAAAGAAGATAAGGTCTTTCGTCTCGGTGGTGAAGAGTTTCTAGTGTTAATGAAAGCTGCCAATACGAGTGTCGCTCTTACAGTTTCCGAGCGAATGAGGCTGGCGATTGCGTCAACACCTATCTTTGTTGGAGATGACCTAATTAACATCACCGCGAGCTTTGGTGTATTGACGGATGGACGAGGGTTATCGGTCGAAGAAAGCCTAAGGTTGGCAGACAAGTGTCTATATCAAGCAAAAGCGAGCGGAAAAAACAGAGTAGTGAGTGAGGTTAGGAATCCATAAAGTTAATCATTCCCGAACTCCCTACAACACTGCGCTTTTTTATACGGGGACGTTACAACCTTTTTGCTCCAATACAACCGAGGTGAAAGGAAGTTTTATCTCAGTGTTAGCTGCAATGGCAGTTAACACTGAAGTAGAACTGTAACGCCAACCACACATTGGGTCGAAAATTAGTGTGCGTTTACCACTTCATTTCACCCATATGGACCTTAGCACCAATACTTAGCGCCATTGGTAGTTGTGCATCGGGGTAGCTTGCCGACATTTGGTCGATCACTTCCGTGCTATTCTTGCTGCTACCTTTTGCTTTCTGGAAGTCTGAAAGGTACTGCTGGGAATAGCTTATAGTGCTTGCGTCAAGCTTGGTTCCAGCTTTCATGTGTCCTGGAATGACAATATCTGGTTTTAGCTCTTGCAGTTCTTTCAACTGTTTAACCCATGCTTTCTGGCTACTATCCGATTGCGCGTCAGCCATCCAAAGGTGCAAATTGCCATACACGGCGACGTTGCCCAGAACCGCTTTGTTAGAAGGGATCCACAAGTAAGGACGATGAGCCAACTCACCTTGTGTGCCACGAACCTCAATTTCGTGTCCGTCAATGGTCAACACATTACCTTCGATAGCTTGTGGTAGGTACGGTTCAACTGGAGCATTGCTCCCCATTTTTGGTCCCCAAAACGCCAGTTTGCCAGCCAATTTCTTCTCTATAACCTCAATCACTTTCGGCGTACTCAGTACTTGCGCTTTCGGAAACAGCGCATGTAGCACCTCAGCACCAAAATAGTAGTCTGGGTCAGCCTGACTGATAAAAATGGTTTTCAGCTCTTTTCCACTATCAAGAACTTTTGCGGCAATACGCAGAGCGTCAGCTTTGGTAAAGCCGGTATCGACAACCATGACTTCACTTTCACCGATTACTAATGTTGAGATTACGTGGAAGCTGTTCTTGTCAGCGTTATAAACATCAAGAGTTAGTGGCGTGTTTTCTGCTGCGGTTGCATTAGTGGCGAGTAAGATAGATGCGGCCATTAGAGTTAAATTTTTCATACCGTTCTCCTTCTATGTGTTTGGGTACGGAGAGGATAGTAAGGAATTGACGTGCTCAGAAAAACACACCAAACTGAGCATTATTGTTTCTTAATTCGAGCGAATATATGGATAGGCTAACAGCTGCAAAGGTGTTTGTTGATGTTGCAGCGACGGGTAGTTTTACTGCTACAGCAGACAGGCTGGATATGTCTCGCCCTATGGTGACGAGATACATTGAGACGATGGAAGCTTGGCTGAATACGCGCCTTTTACATCGAACTACTCGAAAAGTATCTTTAACAACAGCGGGCCAAACATGCTTGGAAGAGGTTAAACAGTGGCTTGATCAAGCCGAAAGCCTAAGCGAGTTTGCAGATAACAGTGGTGAGTTGTCGGGTACAGTTCGGTTGGCAACCAGCATGTCATTTGGTTACTCTCAATTGGTGCCTGCTATTCAAGAGTTTATGGTAGAGAACCCCAACGTAAACATCGATATCGACTTACATGATTCAGTAACCGACCTAACTGAAAGTCAGATAGATCTTGCTGTCCGGATCGCCTCGACACCGGATCCGTCTTTGATAGGTAAACCGATATCGATATGTGAGTCAGTAGTGGTCGCTTCGCCAGAATATTTGAATAGAAATAGTGCTATTTCTAAACCAAGCGATTTAACCGGTCATACTTGTCTTGGGTATAAAAATTTTCAACAACATATTTGGCATTTAACAAAAGACAACACACAACAATCGGTAGAAGTTAAGTGTAACTTGACAGCAAATGAAGCAACCGCCTTATTGCAAGCCGCATTGCATGGTGCAGGCATAGCTATCCAACCATTTTATCTCGTGAATCAGTACATTAAAGATGGACAGCTTCAGCAGGTTTTGCCGGATTGGAAACCTGACGAATTAACCATTTATGTTCTCTATTCTTCCAGAAAGTATATGTCACCAACTGTTCGTGCACTGATTGATCATTTATCAGATTACTTTTCTGAAGCTCGTTGGTAAGGTTCTCGTTAGTTATTATCAATAAAATAAACGACGACTATCCACTATAAAAATGCAGGGAACGAACGGCTCCCTGCTTCAGTGAGGAAGTTAAGCCAGAGCTTTACCAAACCACTCAAAATAGGCAGTGTCGGCCACACGATTAACCATCAACATTTTGCCTTCATGGTTAATCACAGCTTCATCACCAAAGTGACCTTCTTTCACTTCACCACTGGTTTTGCTGCGTACTTTCAAATACTCATGATAGAAAATATGCCCTTGATGCACCTCAATTACATGACTGGCAGCAGCGTCGATAAATTCAATCTTACTAAAGATAAAGTCCCATGTTTCCGGTTTGCAAAGCCCTTCCGAACCCTCTCGCGCTTCGTCGTTTACAATGTAAGCAAGCCCGTAATGGAAAAGTTCTGCCATCGCTTGTGAATCGGCTCTCTTTAAACCTTCTGCATATTTGGTTAAAAACTCTTGGCCGAGTGTTGTTGAGCTCATTTGTCTTCTCCTGTTTACGTGTAATAATTTAATTCCAGCCTTGGCTGAGAGTGTCGATCTCATACAGCGCGCCTCCGGCTGTGATATATAACTTGTGGCTATCTTCACCCTTACCGAATGCAACATTGGTTGGCTTATATGGTGTCGTTAGTTCATCGACTTTTTCACCTTCAGGATTGAACACATGAATACCAAAATTTGAATCAGCTCTTGCAGCGACATACAGATTACCTACTGAGTCCGTCACCATCCCATCTGGGCCATCTTCTTGGCCGTAATCGAATACAACTTTGGGTTTCCCTGAAAGAGAGTTTCCAATCAGTTCAAATGCTAAGACACGCATTGGCCCAAATGATACGCCTTCAGTTGGTTCAAGTAAGTTATCGCTATTGATGTAATGCTCTGCCACATAAAGCGTTTTACCATCAGGAGAGACTGCAACACCGTTAGGTTTTAGTACGTCTTTGGTGACGAGAGAGATATCAAGGGACTTGTCAATGGCGTACACACCAAAAAAGTCTTGCCCACGGTCTTCATATCCAAGATACCTAGGGTCGGTTACAAAGATGGTGCCATTTGGCGCGATTGCTAAATCATTCAAACCATTAAAGGGTTTGTTTTGATATCGAGCGGCAAGTAAACGCGATTCATTATTTTCTAAATCCAATTCGACTAGACTGCGTGTTCCGTAGTTGGCTCTAGATGCCATCAAAAGTTTGCCATCTTGATTGAACTTCATGCCATTGACTTGACCATTCACGCCAAGTAATACGGATGTGCTATTTGTCTTTGGATGATAAACAAGAGTTCGACCAAGTTTGTCACCTGGCTGTTTTGTTGGCCTTACATCGACAAAGTAAACATCACCCGTAGGCGAGACTGTGACACCTTCTGTGAACTGACCACCGGTATACAATTGTTTAAGTTCAGCGTTCTCCGGAAACACAGACGCATTGGTATAGTTGGATATTGAGATCCCGGCTGTTAAAACGCTTAATAAGAATGGTTTGGCTAATGTACTTAAGTGCTTTTTCATATAAGTGAATCCTATTCTTGTTGTCTTGCAACCACTGCCGGTATCAAACGTCATCGACAGAATAAAATGGTCTAAATCAATAATTGAGATTCTAGGGTTTACCTTTAAGCACTTAAATACCCTAAATGTTCTTTTACTATGTACTTTTTTGTTCATAAAAAAGGGTAATAAAGTACTTAACTTCTGACTCCAGAAAGACGAAAGAAGGAATTGAAATTGGGAGTTGGAATTATTGTGAATTGAGCCGCTACGCACCTATTAGGTAACGGCTTATTGTCCAGAAAGCATTATTAGGTGATGGCACAAAGCTAAATTGTAGGCGCCCCGATATCTCAACAGGGCTAAGTGTAGAACTTTGCTTAGCGGTGAAGATAACGTTACATGTAGCGTTTATCAGCTCATCACTCTCACGCGTGATATTGAAATTTGAAACTAGGTGGCTGCTATCTACGAATGACGCGATAACCTCTTCGTAAAACGAAGCGTACTCTTCTTTGGTTGTAATTCGAACGCTCGAAGACGTGATTAGAAAGTCGCTCCAATGAAAGTCGTACTCAAATGCTTCAAGTGGTTCGCGACTATCAAATTTTCGATAGTATTCTTTGACAAAGGCTTCAAGCTCTTTGGCTATTACATCGTCAGTATTCATGTTTTTCGCTCCTTGATAATCAAGTTCTGAATTGAGAGTGAACTGCTCTCTGCTTTATATACAGAGAGCGGTCCTGATAGTTTATTCAGCGAGTTTCTTTTGCACCAAACGTGTTTCGCCTAACCAGCCCGTTTCTTTCAACCAGTAGCTAAACGTTCTCAACCCAGGGTGTATTGCACGCAATTCGTCGTACTGACGCGGCATACCGACTTCGCGATGGAAAACAAAGTGGTTTAATGCATCATGAGCAAAGCCACCTGCGGACAGAAACACCTCGTCATCAATCGGCTGATAACGGGCTTTGATTCCTGTTACGTCCGAAAACTGCTGCGCTATCTGCATACCAGTGACAGCCTCACTACCAATCGATAATGTCTTACCCGCGTATTGTGACCAGTTGTTCAGTATGTGATTGGTAAACCAACCGATGTCATCCAGGGCTACCATGGAAAATGGTTTGTCACCAATTGGAAGCGTGAAGACAAGTTCATCGGTTTGGTCGTCTTTTTGTGGCGGGAAGAATGACATCAAATTTTCAAAATACGGCAGCGTACGCAACACCATCACATTGTTTGAATAGAAATCGGGCTCGTTCTTGAAGTGCTCAAGTGAGCGTTGCCAATTAATTTCCTGTTCTACAATCGCTTTCGAGTCGAAATGTGTCACCGGGATATTCCCTGTGGAATCAGACATACAATTTTCAAGTGAGCTAAATATTACTTGTTCTACCTTAAGCTCTTTAGCCACCTTAAGTAAAAGCAACATCTGAGCACGCTCATTTTCTGGGTTATCAGTATTAGTCCAGAAATCGGTATTAATGAACACAGCATCAACACCTTGCATGGCAGCACGCATGTCCGCTCCATTGCTTGTATTACCTTCAAAAAGCTCAATATGGGAACCTGACTCACGTAGAGCTTGCGCAATCGCACTATTAGTGTTCCGGGTTAAGGCTCTGATATTCCAACCGTGAATGTTCGCAATAACATGGCGTCCCATCGCGCCAGTTGCCCCAATGATGAGTACAGTTTGTTGATGCTCCATTGTTTTTCTCCGAGACTATATTCTTATGATGGATGAAGGTGAGACTCAGCCCACCTTAAACGGCTAACGAAATTATTCAGTGGCAACAAACAGGTCTTTCACTGCTGGATCGATGATTGGGTAATCGGTTATGCCTTTCCCTGCACCGCCATAATATGTCGAACGATCATTTTCATTCAGCGGTAGGTTTTCTTTAAAGCGGTAGACGAGATCTGGGTTGGAGATGTAGTACTCACCGAAAGCGACGATATCGGCATAACCAAGATCCAGCATGTCTTGTGCTGATTCTTTGGTATGACGCCCTGCGACAATAATTGGATTATTCCAAATCTCGCGAACTTGGCGACGGAATGAGGAAGGCACAGGCCGCCAAGTGGCAACATTTTCAGAGAAATGGACGTAAGCGAGGTTTAGATGTGCTAACGCTTCGATAGCTTTTAGAGCAAGTGAAGGCATTTCTGGATCCACGTCTGGATCATCAATGACCAAATAAGGAGAAAGACGGAAACCTACTTTGTCCGCACCTATTTCTTTGGCAACCGCTGATACTGTTTCAACCAAGAATCGCACGCGGTTTTCTTGGCTTCCACCATACTCATCAGTGCGTTTGTTCGCACTTTGAAGCATAAATTGCTCAAAAAGATAAGTGTTTGCCGAATGGATTTCTACACCATCAAACCCGGCTTCAACAGCGTTTTTCGCAGCTTGAACGAAGTCGTTTTGTGTTTGAACAATATCCTCTTTTGTCATGGCACGAGGCACTTCTTGTTCAACGAACCCATAACCGCCTTCAGGCAGGGGGCCAAACCCTTTGTTAACACCCTTAATTGCAGATGGTGCGACAGGTTGTTCGCCACCGGTAATACTAGGGTGAGTCACACGGCCAACGTGCCAGAGTTGAATGAAGATTTTGCCACCTCTCGCATGAACAGCGTCAGTCACTTTCTTCCAGCCATCAATCTGCTGTTGGTTATAGATCCCAGGTGTGAAAGCGTAGCCTCGACCAACTTCGGAAATCGGGGCACCTTCGGTGATGATAAGCCCAGCGGTTGCACGCTGTTCGTAGTATTTAACGATGTGATCGTTAAGAGAACCGTCAAGGCCTGCACGAGAGCGTGTCATTGGTGCCATAGCCATGCGGTTTGAAAGTTGGATGTTACCTAGTTTAAATGTAGAGAAAAGCATAGCGCCCTCCGATATCGAAATGAGATTACGAGATCTAGGTTAAGGCGTCATATTGAAGACTTAAATAGCCATAAAGTGATTACACTATGTACTATTTAAGCAATAGTAGGAGTATCAGATAGCCATTAATGTGATTCAAATTGTCGTTTGATTTTCTCGATAAACAGACGTGCACCAAAACTCAGTGCTCGATTTGGGTAAACGGCATAAATCGCAGCTTCGTCCGGGAAGTGTGTTTCAGGAAACAATTGGATCAATTCTCCACTGAGTAACTCTCGCGTCGCATTATGATCGGTAACCATGGTGTAGTACATTCCGGCTTTGGCGCTTTGAATTAAAGACTCAGGAGAGCTGCTTTTATAGGCTGGCTGCATATCAACCTCTTGAATCTTATCTTCATCGTAGAAGCGTATTTTGTCTCTCACAACACCATGTCGTGCATAACAAGCAGAAGGTAATTCACCAAGCTGTTCAATGGTTTCTGGTATCCCATATTTTTCAATAAACGCTGGGCTTGCGACTAACACTAGATTCGATGAACGAAGTTTTTGACCGATTAATGAGCTATCTTGAGGTTCCCAAACTCGAATGGCCATGTCGAACTCTTCTTTAATGATATCAACACGTCTATCGTCATAATCTACTTCAAACTTAATGTCTGGATATTCAGATTGTATTTCTCGAATGCTGGGTAGTACATAATCTAGGCTCAAATGAGAAGCGCAAGTTAGCCTGACTAAGCCCTTTGTTGTTGTGCTGTAGTTTTGCGCGTAACTATTCATTTTCTCTTCAAGCCCCTTAAGAACAAGGGCTTGTTGGTAGATCTCTTCTCCGGCTTCAGTAAGAGAAAGAGCCCGGGTTGTGCGTTTTAGTAACACGACACCCAGTTTATCCTCCAATGCCTTAATGTTTCTAGACAGTAAGGATGGCAACATATCTCGGTGTTTAGCTGCTTCAACAAAACTTTCATACTTCACAACATCGACAAACGCCATCAGTTGTTTATTCAATTCAATCGCCATTTTCTTACTTGCCATCGGTGTTTTTTAGTTTGATTATGAACTAAAAGGTTCATAAATGAATTGTTTTAGTGATGCTTTTTAATGTTATTAGGCAAGATCAAGTTGCCTTGATGAGACATTGAAACTCAAAGAAGTTTAGTTAATCTCGGTAATGGCTTTTACCGTTTTTAATTCCTCTAATCTTCAAGAGCAGAGTTTGAGACTTCAATAGACGTGTCTTCATTCAGTTCATTAAGTTGTTGGCGAATCCATTTGATTTTAGGATCGTTGCCCCTTGTTTTGTGCCAGTAAAACTGCACGCAATAATCCGGAACCTCCAATGGTAGTGGGGAGATAATCAGTGGGATTTGTTTCTTTACTTCAAGAGCATATTTTCTTGGCAGAGTTAACAGATATGGTGTGCCTTGGACAAAGCTAGGTGCTGTGATGACACTTGCGGTTTTGACGGCAACTTGTCTCTTCTTCCTCAACCTCGATAGCGCTAGGTCAATGATGCCTCTTGTCTCACCCCAAGGGTTGATAAGGACATGTTTATACTGAAGAAAATGAGTAAGATCGAGAGTGCCTTTTAAAGGGTGGGTTTTACAGCGAACAGAAACGTAAGTGTCCTTGAACCACACATGATGATCGAGGCTTTCAGAGGTCTCTTTTTGATGGACAAAGCCGCAGACTAGGTCGAGCTTGTTCCTGCTCAACATTTCTTCAGGCGACCTTTCATCCCACCGCACAAACTCAATATTAATATTCGGGTATTTGTTCGCCAAACTCACAACAAGTGGTCGCATGCACCACCCGGTGTAGTCTGTGGTTGCAATGCGGAAAGTATGGCTATCGTTTGGATTAAAAACTTGTGAAGAGGCAAGCCCATTACCGATCAACTCTAATCCCGCTATCAAGTCGTTGGCTATCTGGTCGGAATACTGTGTCGGTAGCATTCTGTTGCCAACACGGACAAACAACTCATCTCCCAAGCGCTCTCTGAGTCGTTGCAGCGCATGGCTACATGCTGACTGGCTAATATTTAAGCTCTCTGCCGTTGCCTTAACAGAACTTGTTTCATAAAGGCTGGCAAATAGCTTGATTAGGTTCAAATCGATATTTTGATTAAAAGTCATGTATATTTTTCAGTTGGTGGTTGAAGAAAATGCACTACCTTCATGTTGAGATCGAGATTACACTCCTTTAACTAGCTGTCAAGGACCGACAAAGCGACCCCTAAAGGCATCTATTGCTGAACCAAGGGAAGTACTCGGCTCGACACACCAAAGAACAATGGAAGGTTAAAAGTGAATTACCAACTTAAATATCAGGAAATGTCACACGCTCTGTATGAAGCCCTGAAAGACGACCCATTTTATATTGCAATAGAAAGTGCGATTGATGATCGCGAGAATGCTAGACAGAAGATGCTGAAGTATTTTGACTATTCAATTGATGAAAGCCAAAAGTATGGGGAGCTACTGATTCCAGAAGGTGATGCTTATGGAGTGTCTGTATGGAGTCGACCTATTGCTGATGACATTGAATTACAAAGGTCGAAATCAAAAAAGGCGTTCTTATTAACGGAGCTCGGAGAAAACGCTCTAACTACATATAACAAGATTGTTGATTTTATGTCGGAACAAGCAGAGCCGCTGATTTGTTCCAAAGCTTGGTATTTATCTATTGTCGGTGTTCTCCCTGCGTATCAAGGAAGAGGGTATGGAGCGAACCTAATTGCGCCGGTACTTTCACAAACAGATCAGCTTGATGTTCCCACTTACTTAGAGACATTTACCCCTAGAACGAAAAAATTCTACCGCCAGTTAGGTTACTCAGAAATAAGTGTTTTCGTAGAGCCCGTTACTCAAGCGGAATACTCCATCATGATGAGACCAGCGAACAAGTTATAGTGATCAGGCTCATCATGCAGAGTCGATAATAAGTATATTTCTACCACGTTAAAAATATTTTGGGGATCTCTATGGATCGATCGTTGTTAAAGGCTCATTTGGCGGTAATGACGGCTGTCGTTATTTGGGCTACATCTTTTATTGCATTGAAAGTCGCGATTGGTGAAGTTGCACCTATGGTCGTGGTCTTTTTTCGTATGGTGATTGGCTCACTCGCTTTTTTGGTGGTTTGGCCGTGGATTCGTAACGGAATAAACTATCAAGCAGGAGACTGGAAGTTATTATCATGTATGGCATTACTTGAACCTTGTCTCTATTTTATTTTTGAAGCTCAAGCCATGCGTTTTACCAGTGCAGGTCAGGCCGGTATGGTCACTTCCATGTTGCCTTTAATGGTGGCTGTTGCCGCTTACTTTCATTTAAAGGAACGTAATACCCCGCGTCAATGGGTTGGGCTAATTATTGCTGTTCTCGGTGTGGTATGGATGACGCTGAGCGGAACCGAAAGCGAGCAAGCCCCCAATCCAGTATTAGGTAATCTATTGGAATTTGGCGCGATGGTGACTGCTGTCGGGTATACGTTACTGATTAAGCAATTAGTGCAACGCTACTCAGCTTTCGTTTTAACTGCGATTCAAACCTTCGTCGGTACCATATTCTTTTTACCACTGGCATTAAGCTCTGATTGGCCAACCGATATTTCATTTAATGCTGTTAGTAGTATTGTCTACCTAGGGTTGGTGGTATCGCTTGGAGGGTATGGGCTATATAACTACTCATTGACTCGGATTAAAGCTTCTACGTCAGCAGGCTATATTAATCTAATCCCTGCATTTACTTTGTTTTTCTCTATGCTGCTGCTAGGCGAGCGTTTGGTTCTCACTCAATGGATAGCGATTGGAATTATCTTTTTCGGGGTGCTTTTGAGTCAGGATAGAACACCACGTGCAGAGCAGCAGGTGGCGCGTGATATCAATGGTTAGTGCTAAACAACGCACATCGCAGGTAGGCACTATTGAACTGTGCCTTCCATAACGTGGACCATTTGTTCTCGTAACCAAATGTTGGCTTGGTCATCTTTATTTTTTATATGCCAATAGAGTTTCATCGCATATCCTTCCAAGTCGACAGGTGTCTCAAAGGTCTCAACCGCAAATCTATCCGCCATCATTTCCACAAACTTACGAGGTGCCGTTAAGATGCCATCGCTTGATTCTACGATGAATAGAGCACTGGCAAAGTTCGCGACTTTATATTGCACATTTCTAGATAGACCGATCGTGTCTAAAGCGTCATCAACCATGCCTCGGTTACTACTTCCAGTCCCAGCGAGTACATGAGGATACTGACAAAAGTGTTTAGCCTCCATATTCGTTTTTAGTAATGGGTGGCTTGTTCTTACCACGGAAACAAAGTCGTCTCGGTAGAGTGTTCTCACCATTAAGCTCGGGTGACTTGATTCAATCACGCTAATCGAAAAATCAACCTCACCACTCTCAATTTGGCTTGCTAGGCTACGCTTATCTAATTTTTTGAACACAAGCCGAATATTTGGAGCAATCTTGCTGAGGTGCTTAATCAAGTGAGGCATTAAAGCATGTTCCACTAAGTCACTGGTCGCGATATAAAACGTGCGATCAGATAGTGCTGGGTCAAATACCTCTTGAAACAAGATGTTCTGCTCGAAATCGTTGAGCCATCGACTAAGCACTGGCTGCATCAATTCCGCTCTTGGTGTGAGCTCCAATTTATTGCCTTGTCGAATAACTAACGAATCATTGAAGCTATCTCGTAGCTTTTTCAGTATATGGCTGACAGCTGACTGGGTTAGTCCAGCTCTCTCGCCCGCTTGAGTAAGATTTTTGGTTTCAAAAATGATTTGTAAAAGTCGAAGCTGTTTAAGCTCTATGCCTGAGATATTCGCCATTCGCTGATACCACTATTAATTTTCATCATGTCTATATTAGACCAATTAATTTCAATAATAACGTCTTGCTCCTTATCTTGTTTATCGAGTCACAAGGAATCGAAACAAATAAGAGGAATCTATGATGAAACTTAACAAAATTTTAGCCATGACAGCATTAGCTGTGAGTTCAGTAGCCCAAGCAGATGAGGTTTTGGTCGTCATGTCCGATGTATCAGAGATGCAGTTGAAAGGAGGCTACAACTATCAAACTGGTGTGTACCTCAACGAGCTGATGGAACCTGTAAAACTGCTTTTGGATGCGGGCCACACATTAACTTTCGCAACGCCTACGGGCCAAGCGCCAACTTTAGACCCAGTGTCAGATACACCAAGCCACTTTTTAGATGAAAGTGACACTAACTATCAATCACACAAGGCACTGTTTGAACAGCTGCAGTTGACAGATAAAGCGGCGAGCCCAGTTGTGAGTTTCTCCCGTATCGAACAGATGGGTATTGAGAGCTTCGATGCCGTCTTCGTTCCTGGCGGGCACGCACCATTGGGTGACTTAGTGGCTAATGATCAACTGGGTGAGTTCCTGCGTCACTTTAATGCTGAAGGCAAGCCAACCGCGCTCGTGTGCCATGGTCCTATCGCGTTGCTCTCTTCAATGCCTAACAGTAAAGAATTTGAAAGAAAGCTAAAAGCAGGGGAGCAGCCACAACCAAGCGAAGGCTGGCCATACGCTGGTTATCAAATGACGACCTTTAGCAATACGGAAGAAACAGTCGCTACGCAGTACTACCTAGGCGGTGATGAGCTGTATTTCTGGCCTCAAGACGCTCTCATTCATGCGGGAGCGAAGTACTCAAAAGGTGAGCAAGATTGGCACCCGCATATCGTTGTAGACCGTGAGCTAATCACTGGTCAAAACAACAAATCATCCGTGGGCGTTGCCCAAGCTCTATTGAAGGCGTTGGACTAGTTCTTCTTTCAATTTAGAGAAGTTGTCTTTTGCAATGACCCTTATCTCAAAGAAACTAAGGAATTTATAATGAAAAAAACAGTGATGATTACAGGTGCCAACAGCGGTTTTGGCTATCTAATGGCTAAGACACTGAACTCCAACGGTTACAAAGTTATTGGCTCGATGCGTGATGTTCATGGGCGTAATGCCTCTATCGCTCACGAACTCAAAACTCAAGGAGTATCAGTGATTGAGATTGATGTGACTAGCGACGTTAGTGTTGAAAAAGGGGTACAAGAGGCAATCAATTCAGTCGGTACAATTGATGTCTTAATTAACAATGCTGGTGTCGGCACCCTAGGGTGGCAGGAAAGCTTTGATATCGACGATTTCAAGCGAGTTTTTGATATCAATGTATTTGGTGTTCAACGTCTGACTCGAGCTCTCGTACCTCACATGAAAGCAAATGGGCAAGGGACGCTGATTCAGCTATCGAGCATTTTGGGTAAATTTGTATTGCCATTTCTTGGGCCATATAACGCAACCAAGCATGCGGTCGAAGGGTTGGCGGAAAATTACCGTGTTGAACTATCGCAGTTTGGAATTCAATCTTTGATTGTGCAACCGGGAGGCTTCGGTACAGATTTTGGGGCTAACTTGATGCGACCTAGTGATAAAGAAGCGGTAACAAGTTATGGCGACCACGCTTTGGCACCAGAACAAATGTGGGCGGGCACTGAGCAAGGTCATGATGCTGATGATGCACCAAGTCCTCAAATGGTCGCAGATAGTGTACTTGAGCTACTCGATACAAACGCAGAAGATCGCCCATTTCGTACCGTTGTTGACCCGTCAGGTCTTAACCCTGTCATTGGAAAAATTAATGAAGAGACAGAACAAGCTATGCAATCTATCTACTCAAGCTACGGTATGAGTGAGTTGTTTAAACTTAACCATAGTTAACTCGTCTAATCACTGTGCAGGCTTGGGTTGGAGGCAATTAAATACTAACCTAACTAAGGCCGCTGCTTTATGGCAGTGGCCTGTTTTATTGTGCCGAAGCTTTTTACGATAGTTCAGTGCATCACCAGTCTGGTTGCTGTGATGTATAGCGCTAGAGAAATAAGGGTTGCTCCTGAAAACTGGTGGACTCGTTTGGATAATCGCTCGCTTTTACTCAAACGCTCTCCAATAGCACTAGCAAAAAACACCAGTGGTAGTTCCACAAGAACCATGATTATCACGAGTAATACCCCTAAAAGAAGCATCTGTTCACTGATCCGACCCATTTCGTGAGAAATAAATTGAGGGAAAAAAGAGAGGGTAAAAATAATAGCTTTGGGATTAAGTAAATTAGTCATTACTCCCTGCATATAGATTTTTTTAAGAGTACGAGCAGGGCGCTTATCTAACGATGATATCATTGCATGATGAGTAAAGATCCCCCAACCAATCCATCCCATATACAAAGCTCCTGTAAGTACAAGGATCTTATACAATGCCGGAGATGCTGAAACGACGGCGGCGACGCCTAGCGTTGCCAAAATGACATGAATGTATGCCCCGCTGGCGACTCCTAAGATAGAAACTACCCCTGCTTTTTTCCCGCTAGATAGCGCGTTTGACATCACGTACACCATGTCTGTACCTGGGGTGATCATCAATACGAATGTTGCAACGGTGAAAAGAGCTATTAAATTACTGTCGATCATTTTTCGATTACCTGAAGTGAGTTCTGTAATCGCAGGGTGACAAAGGTTAGAAGGCAGTTATATAACAGAATTGCTCACTTGAATTCGGCGGCATACTTTTTAGGAGAGATCCCAAATGTGGCTTTAAATTGACGACCCAAATGAGACTGGTCAGAAAAGCCACAGGCTACAGCGGCACGCGCGATAGGGTAACCGTTGCCAAGGAGCTGTTTTGCTTTTAGTAACCTCAATTGACGCAAGTACTTGTTCGGAGAAATATTGAATACTCGAGAAAACTGACGGCATAGGTGGAACTTAGAAAGGTTGACCTCATGAGCTAAGTGATCGAGAGTGATCAATTCGTCGTAATGAGTTTCTAGATAGTCGCGTGCTTTTACAAATTCCTGAAGTCTTCTACCTTAGGAGAAAGGTCATCGACGATGACAATTTGCGATAGTCGTTCGACAAGAAGTCCCATACATCGAGTCCAACAGACGTCAATATCAAACATGGTTGATGACGGTTCTGCTAATTGCATGGCACATTGTACTAATTCTTGGTGCAATTCTGGTGAGTTCACTGTCATGTGTGAAATCAACGGGACACGTTGTCCGAATTGTTCAAACGCCTTACTTAGCTCTGTCTCTTGGACATAGAACATCACATATTTACAGTTATCGGAGCCAAGGACTTTTCCTGCATGGACCTCTCCGGGAGCGAGCAGGGATACTTGCCCAGACGTTACTACCCCATCACCATTCCCTTTAGGACTATTGTCATGAGCACCTGTAATCACAGCCCCAATAGACCATGTTTCATGCCAATGAGCATCAAACTTATGACTTGCAAAATCTGCAATTAGAACCTCAACACCACCACGATTTCCGACGGCGTAAAATTGAGCATTATTTAACAACATCAGCCAAAAACTCAGTATCCAATCCTTGATATCTTGAGCGACCATTGAACTCATTAACGTAATATTTATCAAGTTCTAGTTGGCTTTGTCCGGCGTTTCGAATCTTTGAGTACCCATTTCAGTGATTTATAGTATGCTATGAGAATAGCCTTGGTATCTAATTCATATTATTGATTTATATATGCATTGGATGTTATTCATCTTTTAGTTGCTCAGAGCTCAAAGGGAAAAATCGTGGAATTAAAATATCGCTCCGCTCAATTCGAAGACCTAGAAAATCTTGTATCGCTCCTCGCCAATGATCCTTTGGGTAGTAAACGGGAAGATACTACGATCCCTTTGAATAGCGCGTATGTTTCAGCATTTCAAGCCATCACTAACGATCCAAATAATGAGTTGCTTGTCGTAGAGCTTAATGACGCGTTAGTCGGCATGCTCCAAATTACGTTTATTCCTTATCTTACACATATTGGTAGTTGGCGTTGCCTTATCGAAGGCGTCAGAATTCATGAAGAGTTTCGCGGGCATGGCTTTGGTGAACAAATGTTCCAACATGCTATCAAGTTAGCCAAGGAAAAAGGTTGTAACTTGGTGCAACTTACAAGTGACAAGAAACGCCCAGACGCGATAAGGTTTTACGAAAAACTTGGTTTTAAAGCGACACATGAAGGGTTTAAGTTAGCGCTGTAAATCGCCTCATCCATGGTCGTCAGTGGGATGAGAAATTGAATAAAGTTGAGTCAGCAGTTCATCTACTGACTCCAACAAAATCAACCAATACCTAATTGGTATCTCTTTTCTAACTTGTCTAAGAAGACATGTAGTATCTGGTTCATCTCACCATAATCATGTTGTAGTAAGGCAGTAGAGTCTTCGACAAATCTGAACTTGCTTGGATCGGGTAACTCATCATTTTCAATGAGTAACGATACGACGTGTTTGGTCAGTTCCATATGACACTGAAAGCCGAAAACTAGCTCACCATATGCCACAATTTGCCTTGGACATCCTTCGCTATGAGCTATGATTTGCGCGTCGTCTGTTAGTCCCGGCATATCGTTATGCCAATGACCTACATTGAGTGTTTTACCAAAGTGACTGAATAGTGGATGTTGTAAGCCTGATTGAGTCAATGTAATTGGGTACTTGCCGATTTCACGCTCAGGGCTGTGCTTAAAGTGGGCCCCTATCGCTTCACCTATTAACTGAGATCCCAAACAGATGCCTAGTACCACTTTTCCAGCATTGATGGCTTTTTCTATCAGCTCTTGCTCTCCTTTGCTATCAAAGTAAGTACATTGCTCAGTCGTTGTCGCGGGATCTTGTGGGCCTCCCATCACAATAAGAAAGTCAATATCGTCGATGTCTTGGAGGAGCGAGTCTCCTTGGTAAACTCGAGAGTAGCTGATGGTATGCCGGTGTTTTTCCGCCCAAGATTCGTAGGCGCCAGGAGCCTCAAAGTATTCATGAACAATGAAGTGAATATGCATCTTTCTTCCTCTTACTAAATGTTAGAGTTGAGATGTTATATTAAACCTCGATGGCGTAATTTATAATAACAGGCATGTTATATAGATAAGTCGCCAATCATGAACGCTAATGACCTGATAGAACAGTTTCCCAATCAGCAGTTAATCACTAAATCGACCAGAATGGCTGCTGGCTATATCGATGACTTCCACTCTCATCCATGGCATCAAATAGTGTTTCCAGTTAAAGGGTTATTGCAGTCGAATATTGGTGATACGTGTGCAATCGTCCCGCATAATGGGATGCTCTATATTCCCTCCAATACTGTTCATAAATCCGTGGCGGTTTCCGATACGGTGTTTTTGGCGGTTTATTTGAATCCAGACAAGTTCATTCAATATAGTGACCGCCCCAAATCCTGTAAGGTAAGCTCCTTTATGAAGGAGTTGCTCTTAACTTTGTTTGATGCTCCAACGCTCTCGCAATCTGAATCTAATGTTTCAAATCTGCTTGCGGTATTACGAGATCAGATTGAGATGGCACATAGTTATGAAATACCTTTGCTGATGCCTAGAGATAAACGCCTTCTATCGATATTTTCGCAGCTTAAGCAACAACCTGACCTGCCGTACACGTTGAAGGAGTGGGCCCCAAAAGTTGGTGCATCTGAGAGAACGCTATCTCGACTGTGTTCAAAGGAGTTCTCTCAATCATTTGCACGATGGCGGCAAAATATAAGGTTGGTTTTATCTTTGCAGATGTTGGATACAGATATGAGCATACAGACTATAGCCACCAGTTTAGGCTACTCATCTGACTCCGCATACACGTATGCTTTTAAGAAAACCTTTAATCAGACACCAAGCAGCTATCGACGTCATATGTTGAAGAACAGGTTTATGGATAACTTTCTAATCAATTAATTTGATATCATTTTGTCATAAAATAACTCCGTTAATAGAGATTGTTCAATTTAAGTTAATTGGCAATTATATTCTATTCTCTCTTGCGCCAATATCTTATTTTATATAAGTCATAGCCGTATCGGTTTGTTGATTATTATAATTTATAGGTGAATGTATGGACATGAGAAAAACTATTTCAGTTATTACTGCTCTATTGATTTTTTCCAAAAAGTGTATTGTTGGATATGTTGATTTCTGTGATAAGAACGTCATAGTAGATTATTGGTGTTTAAATAAGGTTAGAAAACTGGAAGGTAGAGACAACCAATAAATAGAGCAATTTCGTTCTAGTCGGGCTTGTGGTGAGGTCCTATACTTGGATAACGTAATGAGCATATGAGTTGAGTGAATGGAAGAGCAATTTAAATACCTACTTAGCCCGCACACTGATGGTTTGAGTGCTTTCTCCGCAAAGATGACAGAGTTTAGCTATGCTAAGCACGCTCACGAAGAGTACAGCATTGGAATCACTTGCACTGGTCGTCAAGACTTCTTTAGTGACGGGGCTTACCATAAGAGTAATGCAGGTAATATTGTCTTTTTTAATCCTGAACAGGTTCATGATGGCTGTGCTGGAGCTGGGTTACCCTTGGAATATCAGATGCTGTATATACCGAAGCCTTTGATGGTTAACTTGATGCAATCAGTCGGTGATTTCAATTCAAATCATGCTCGGCTTAGTAGCTCGCTATTTCATGACACTGGTTTACGTCAGCAGGTATTTACTCTAATGCATCTGATGCAAAACCCTGACGAGTATTCAGCCATTGAGGAAGAGCAAATGCTTCTGGGTGTGGCCCAATCTATCTTGCGCGTTGGTGGAGGTAGGGTAGAACAGAGATCACCACAAACTAGAAATGATGCATTGATCAAGAGGGCTAAGGAGTTCATTCATTACAATCTAGGGCGCAAGATTACCGTGGATGAAATCGCCAATGCTGCATGTGTCTCTAAGTTTCACTTTATTCGTATGTTTAGTGAACAAGTGGGTATGACACCTCACCAATACGTTCTCATCTCAAGAATTAACAAATGCAAGATGGCGTTAGAATCTGGTGAAAAAGCGGTTGATATGGCGATGGAGCTAGGCTTTTCTGATGTCAGTCATCTTAATCGTAAATTTAAAAGTATTTTTGGAATCACTCCGAATCAATATCAGCGCCAATTGTTTACCTAATTACCTACAACAGTAAAATCAAGATACAACATATATGATTGATATATTTCTTTATGCCTTTGGTGTGATGTATACGCCAGGGCCAGTGAACGCTATTTGTCTAAATAGTGGTATTCAAAAGCAAGCTAGGATTGTCTATTTTTGTTTTGGCGTCTCTTTCGCTCTATTTATTTTATTCTCTTCAGTATCTTTAGTTGGAGAGGGAATTATGAATGAGGCCTTATTAAAATGGACGTCAGTCTTAGGTTCAGCATACATTCTTTGGCTCTCATATAGGATTTTTGCTACTCCAATAGAGACTCCGGAGATGGTAGAGAGTAAACCGATCACTTTTCGCGATGGATTGTTACTTCAGCTATTGAACCCGAAAGGAATAACCGTTGCTCTGCCAGTTGCAACAGTGCAATTCCCTGCGGCTGGTATCACTGGTGGTCATATTTTTGTGTGGTGTTTTGCTTTGGCTGTGCTCGCTTTTGGTGCACCTCTGGTTTATTACATTTTTGGACGATTGCTAGGTAACAATATTCGTCAAACTAGCTATTTAAACGTTGTAAATAAACTAATGGCCGTCTTTCTATTTTTCGTTGGTTTAAATATGGGGATTACCCCTCTGCTTGAACAACTATCTTGAATAACATTTACTAAGGATTACCATGCAATTTGATACAAAATTTGCCATTGTGGTTGTTGATGACTTGCCGGTTTGGAAAAAGCTCAATGTTGTTGCATTTTTATCGGGGGGAGTGACAGCGACTTCAGAAGTGACGACAGGGGATGTATACCAAGATGCTAATAGTAATGAATACTTACCGCTATGTGTTCAACCAATCATTGTTCTGAAAAGTACTAGAAGCAAGTTGTCTACTATTATTCAAAGAGCACAACGAGAAGGTGTCAAAAGCTCAGTATATATTGAAGACATGTTTGCGACTGGACATGATGACGCTAATCGAGAAACGGTTTCCCAATATGAGACAAAAGATTTGCCTGTCGTTGGTGTTGCAATGTGCGCTCCCGGGAAACTTGTCGATAAAATAGTCAAAGGCGCAAAGTTACATGATTAATGCGGTCGGAAATTAAAGGATGTGAAGTCATGGTGTCGGAGACGTTGGCATCTTTATTCTTATAGTTTTTCCAAAAGCCTGCTAACGAGACGAATCTCATGCAGGCTGTGTGGTTTCAAGATATTTGGCTAAGCCGTCGAGTTGTTTAACCTTTAATAATCCTGCTGTATACGATTAACCAGTCATTACCAGCCAATGATCTTATTTATTGATGTCGGCATAGGTTGTTAAGTTCTTCCAAAACTTTTTCTCAGGCTCTTCTTGGTTCCGTGTTGCGGCTATGCTGTCATTTGGCAGCATGACATTCCACATCTTAAAAGCATCCGCTTGTGGATCGTATCCTAAACGAGCTTTTGTTTCGGAGATGTCCAGTCTCTTAAATCTATTATCAGAAATGCCATGAGCAATCATAAAGGGCTGATTGGTTAAGTCAGACTCGATGCTCTGAAGTATTAAAGAAGATAAATCGTTGGGCTCACTCCACGCGCTTAAATCTCTTGAACTAAGCTGACTCCATTCGTCAGCGAACTCAAACGCGCCAATTCGAATGGCAATGACTTCCAGGTTTGTTTGATAGGCATAGTATGCTCCAAGTGCCTCACCAAACGCTTTACTGACGCCGTATAGGTTTTTGGGGCGAACGGGCATGTCTTCTTTCACTTGTACGTCAAGCGGGTAACTCTCAATTGTTTGAGCGCTACTTGCATAGATTATGCGTTTCACACCTGCGTCAGAAGCGCTTTGAAATATATTGTATGTGCCTATGATGTTTGCCGGTAGCAAGTGCTCGAATGGTGTATCCGGAGACGCTAAGCCAGCTAAATGTATAACGACGTCGATATCATGTTTCTCGAACACATCATGAGCCTCTGCGATATCACTAACATCTAATCGTACGCTGCGTTTTTCAGTAATCTTGAGGTCAGCAAGGATCAGATGGAAGTCTGGGCAATGAGCATCCAAATACTTGACCAATGCACTGCCAACCCTGCCATTTGCACCTGTAATTAAAATCGTTTTTGACATCTCTCATCTCCGCTAAATGACACAATGCCCAAATGCAAGAAGTGCTCTAAATTCGCATACTTTTGTTTGGGGTTGTGCTTTCAATTTGGGGTTAGACTAATTACCATAGTGATATTAGTAAATTGATATAATTTAATACCGATATGAAGAACGCTAATATCAGTGTAATGATGTTGAAAGCACTAGACTCATTGCGAGAAACAGGAAGCATCAGCCGAACAGCGGAGCAGCTGCATGTAACACAAGCGGCGGTTAGCCATGCAGTCAAAGCCATTGAAACAGTTTTAGAGACACCAATAGCCGTTAGAGGATCAAGAGGCGTTACGCTTACAGAGGCTGGGTTGGCAGCAAGTGAATCTGCTACTGTCGCCCTTGGTGCAATTAATGACATCTTGAAACTAGCAGGATCTTCTATCTCAGGAACGGTGAGTGTGGCGGCGATCAACTGTGTGTCTAGGGTCATCCTCTCTGAAATACTGGTGAGCATCCGTAGAACGCATCCTAATTTAGAGATCAATTTGTTTACTGGCACCGATCAAGAAGTAGAGCAATGGGTAAAAACGGGAATTGCAGATATTGGTGTCGCATATAACATGGACCCATCTTGCAGTGAGTTACTCTTTGACGATGAATTTTATTTCATTGCTCCCTATGGGCAGCAGAAAACATCGACTATCGACTTAGAAAATTTGAATGATAGGCCTATTATCGTGTCATCTTCTGGGTGCGAGATCTTCGTACAAGAGTTGTTTGATAGGTATAAGAAAAAGCTAAAGATAAAGACAACGGTTTCAGATACCGCTGCCCTGTTTTCTATCGTTGGATCTGGCTACGGTACGTCACTAATTCCCGGTCTAGCGTTCCCTGATGATTGGAAAAAGCAGGTCTCACGCCAGTGTGTTTCCCCAACTTTACGCTGTGAGCTCAGATTAATGTGTGCCCCAGACAAAGCGGAACATAGTGAAGTTCAAACGCTACTGAACGAAATCCGTGAAGTCGCTAAAAATAAAAAGCCATTTATCTAACCTCTAGATTTCAATTTGAGATTGCCTTGGTTGTGTTTGAACTCAATTCGAGACGCTATAAGTGATGGGTTGGTATCGTTTGGGGACATGCTTGTAGTGACAAAAGGAACAAGTCATCTGCTTATTTGTTGGATAGATGCCCCGTCTTCTTCGCTAACTGTTGCATCGCTTCTGCAAAGGTTGTTGTCCCACCTTTTGCTTTAACCTGAACCACCTTAAACCCCATTTTCTCCAGCGCTTTGCGCTCTTCCACAACGGCTTTGTCATCTTGCTGACTGCCTGGTACTGGCTGATGAATATAACACCCTTCTAGTTGGCCATCTTCAACTAGCTGGTGGTGTTTCAGTGCATTTATATCAAATTTCATAGTCATTCTTTTCGTTATTTATGTTGAATTTTTGGAGCGAGGTTGAACGTACTTGTAGATGGTACCTTACGGCATTTTGAGCGCGAAAAGCTAGTGAAAAGAGATCACGAAACAGCATGTTATTGAGTATGTCTTGCATTTGGTGATGACTAATTATGCAATCTATCAGTTTTCATTGTGACCATTGAGTGACTGAGGGGGGAATCAAAGTCAAAGGTTTTATAAATTTGGAATAAATACTCAAGTAAAGTAACTCAAAATTCATGTTTTTGGTTGATAATTGTCTGTTTTACAAGCGGTAAAGTGGATGTTGAGTGTTCACTCTTTTGGTTTATCGAGTGACTATCGCTCAAAAATTAAACATTTGTGTGGTGAATGATTTGGACTTTAGAGCAATTAATTTATAGCTGAATAGCCCATTCGGGAATTTTATAAATGATTCTTGATGGGCTATGTGTGAATAAAAATATGCTAAAGGAAAAAGCAGATGCACTATACAACGTTAAAAATGAAAGGCTTAATGCCACTGTCTGCCATAGCAGTGGCAATGACATTCTCTATGTCAGCGCAAGCGGCACCATTCTCTGGATTCGATGAATCTAACTTGCCGACCAAATACATCGTCAAGTTTAAAGAAGATACGTCGAGCCCTTCACTGATGGGTGGAAACTCATTTTGGGGACCACGCATTGTGCAGGAGTCGGTATTAGATCAGCTCAAAGCACGTAAAGTAGAAAAGCTAGGAAACAGCGCTATCTACAGTGTGGAGATGGAAGACTCAGAGTTGGGGAAACTGCGTAATCGTAGTGATGTTGAATATGTGGAAATTGATCCACCACGATACCTGTTAAGCGAAACCACCCCTTGGGGATACGAAGCAGTGAATGCTCAGCTTTTGGATGACTCAAACGCTGGCAACCGTACCGTGTGTATTATCGATTCAGGCTACGATCTCGCTCATAACGATCTGAGTGGTAACCTTGTGTCTGGTACTAACGACAGCGGCACCGGTTCTTGGAGCGTACCTGGAAACAATAACGCGCATGGCACACACGTAGCAGGCACCATCGCTGCGATTGCGAATACTGAAGGCATTAAAGGTGTGATGCCAAACCAAAACGTGAATCTGCATATCGTCAAGGTATTCAATGAAGCGGGTTGGGGCTATTCGTCTAGTTTGGTGAAAGCGGTACAAACGTGTGCGGATAATGGCGCGAACGTGGTTAACATGAGTTTGGGTGGTAGCCAATCAAGTGTGACCGAAAGAAATGCGCTAAAAGCCTTTTACGATAAAGGGGTTCTGTTGATAGCCGCTGCTGGTAATGATGGCAATACAGCGCACAGCTACCCAGCATCTTACGACTCCGTTATGTCGGTTGCTGCGGTTGATGATAAGAGCGATCACGCCGCGTTTTCTCAAGCAACAAATCAAGTTGAGATTGCAGGCCCGGGTGTAGCCATTCTATCTACGGTGACGTTAGGCGAAGGCAAACTATCCGACATCAAGCTAAACGGTGTCAGCCAGTTTGAGCGTGGTATTGTGCCGCACAACCGCTTGGTTCAGAGTGGCGGTAGCTACGGTCCTGATCCAGTCGCAGGTTCAATCACGGCAGAACTGGCAAGCTGTGAGGTCTCTGATAGCCGTTTCAATTGTGGCGATATGTCGGGCAAAATTTGTTTGACGGAGCGTGTCGGCAATCAATCATCGGGTAGCTACCCTGAGATTGATGCAGTTCAAGCGTGTTACAACGCTGGAGCAAGCGCTGCGATTGTTTACAGTAACTCCGAACTACCGGGTTTGCAGAACCCTTTCCTTGTTGACCAAAACAACGCAGCACGCATGGTATCGGTGACGGTTGATCGCGCGTTTGGTCAAGAACTGGTGGGCTATGTCGGTCAAGAGATCACGGTTTCAACAACCAAAGGTGAAGACTACGAGTACTACAACGGCACTTCCATGGCAACACCACACGTAACAGGTGTTGCGGGCTTAGTGTGGAGCTATCACCCAACCTGTACCGCTGCACAGGTGCGTAATGCGCTGATCAAGACAGCAACAGATATCGATGTAGTAGGGCGTGATAATCGTACTGGTCATGGTCTTGTAAACGCAGATGCTGCGAAGCAATACCTAGATGCGGGTTGTAATGGTCCTGACGGTTCCGGTAATGGAACCGATCTAAACAGCTACACCAATTCTGATGCAGTTGCGATCCCTGATAACAGTACTGCAGGCGTTATTAGTGAGCTTGATGTGGTTCGTACTGGTGATGCGGGTTTGGTAACGATTGATTTAAATGTTGCTCATACTTACATTGGAGACTTGCGTATCACGCTGACCTCTCCAACGGGCGGACAAGTGGTGCTGCATGACAATCAAGGCGGTAGTGCCAACGATATAAATACCTCTTACCAAGTCGACTTCTCTGGTTTCGAGTCTCAGGGTGTTTGGGAACTAAAAGCGGTAGACAATGCCAGAAGAGACACAGGAACCATCAACAGTTGGACACTAACCTTTCAATAAGGAGTGACTATGAAGGCGTTGAACTTAGTTTCATTGTCCGCAATGGGTGTGAGTGCGTTTTTAGCACTCGGGCTGAGCTCAAATAGCTTGGCTAACAACCAAGGTTTTCCTTTGGTAGATAAACGCCCTGAGCAAGCTGAGCAACAACCTACGCGTTACTTCGTTAAGTATATAGAAGGGAAGGAAAGCGAGGTGAGAGCGCTTCTTCAACAGCACGACATTCAAGTAGTCGATGTGCTGGTGGAACAGAGTGTGCTGGTCGTGACTGGCGAGCAATCTGAATTGGATAAGCTTGCTAACTACGAATCAGTGGAATACACCGAGCTCGAACCTGTGCGAAGGCTGTTGTCTCAGTAAAGCGCTTCAATAATCTGTTCAAATATGCAAACGCCCCTTACTCGAGGGGCGTTTTTTTTTCATTTCAAACTCTATTCTTGTTGGTCTCGCTAAACTGCAAATGACTAGGTTGACTTGCTCGTGCAACATCAGACCTCTAAAGCTAAGAATTGAGCAGGATATTCGATTAAACGAGCCCACCGTTAGCACGAATAACTTGGCCATTTATCCATGCTCCATCGTTACCAACAATGAATGAGACGACTGATGCTATGTCTTGCGGTGTACCAAGTCTGCCGAGAGGGGACATGTTGGCCAGTCTATCAACTACATCTTTTGACTTGTCTTTTAAGAACAGATCGGTCGCTGTCGGGCCTGGGGAAATAGCGTTAACGGTGATCTCCTTCCCTCTTAACTCCTTAGACAATACCCGAGTCAGTGTCTCTACAGATGCTTTAGTTGCGGCGTAAATGCCGTAAGTTTCCATGTTAAGTTCGGTTACAGACGAGGATAGGTTGACTATCCTGCCGCCATGAGCCAAATGCGCTGCAGCTTCTCTCAATGTATAGATTACCCCTTTAAGGTTGATATCAATTTGTCGAGCGACTGATTCATTCGATATGTCAGCGATTGGTGCCAGCTCCATGACGCCTGCATTGTTAACAAGTACATCTATTGAGCCCAGCTCATGCTGTATGTCATGAAACATTTGTTGAACGGCTGAAGGGTTGGAAACATCAGCACGATAAGAGATTGCCTTACCACCCTCAAACTCGATCTCCTTTATTATCTCATCTGCCAAGTCACTTTGGCGGGAGTGGTTTACAACGAGAGTAAATCCATCCTTTGCCAGTTTCTTTGCTATCTCTGCACCAATGCCTTTTGAAGAACCGGTAACTAGTGCAACTTTACCTTTGCTTTTTATTGAGTTCATTCCAAATAGATTAGTCATAATGGGCTTTCCGTTTTCGTTGTTTGTTAACTCGAAAAACCTTAGCACTTAACTAAATTCGGATAATCGGCTATAAATTGGTAACTGAATTCAATATTTACGAACAATCATGGATAGAATTGATGCCATGCGAGTGTTTACTCGGGTGTTAGAGCGTCGCAGTTTTACTCTTGCGGCTGAAGACTTACAGATGCCTCGTTCGACAGTGACCGATGCAGTCAAAAAGCTCGAACTAAGATTAGGCGTTCGTCTTTTTGAGCGGACGACGAGACATGTCAGTCCGACGTTAGACGGGGAGAATTTTTACAAACGCTGTATCTCCATCATCAAGGATATTGAAGATGTAGAAAGTTTGTTTACCACGCAGCAGCCTAAGGGCAGGCTTCGTGTCGATGTTCACGGGACCCTCGCTAGGCATTTTATTCTTCCTAGATTATCGGAGTTTCTTAGCAAGTACCCAGAGATAGAGCTATTTATGAGTGAGGGAGATCGGCTGGTTGATCTACTTCGCGAGGGTATAGATTGCGTGGTTCGCGTCGGCGAGCTGCATACTGACGAGCTGGTTGCGAGGAAGCTCACCATGTTAGAAGAAGTGACCGTCGCTTCTCCGGATTATCTGCAAAGGAACGGGATACCAAACTCCTTGGAGGAACTGTCTAACCATAAAATGGTGGGGTTCTGTGTAACCGGACAATCGGCGCCGATGCCACTAGAGTTCTCTGTTAAAGAAAAGCTACTGTTTAAGAGTCTGCCAACGTCATTGTTAGTAAACTCGGCGGAATCATTGGTTGATGCAGCAAAAACTGGATTAGGCATCATCCAAGTGCCCAAATATCATGTCGAAAATGACCTGAGAAATGGCAGTCTAGTGGGACTGCTCTCAGAGTTTCCTCCAGCGTCTTCTCCAGTCTCGATTCTTTACCCGCGCACGCGAAATGACTCACCACGCGTTAGAGTGTTCATTGAATGGCTTCAAAGTACATTAGATAAATGATGGCTTATTTTGAATCACTCATACCCTTGAGAGGATAGGAAAGAGTGAATCTGTTCTCTTTTCTCTCTCATAAACTCGATAAACAACTGAGACTTTTGAGGAAGGTGAGTTCTATCTTGGTAGACCAATAGCATGGTTTTGTCTTGCGGAACCCAAGGTTCGAGAAGGAGTTTGAGTTTGTTTTCCTTAAGCTCTTTGTACAGCATGGATATAGGAAGATAACAAATGCCAACGCCTTCTATGCAAAGCTGTTTGCTGACAAAAAAGTCATCGCAGGTCATGCTCCCCGCTTGAGATATTTCAATCGTTTCGTGGTCATCACTGAAACGCCAGGGTAAGAAATATCCTTCCACATGGTTTCGAATGCACGGCAACGATGTTAGCTGATTTGGATGGCTAATTTCTGGAAGTTGGGCTGCAAGTTCACTCGATATAGCGAGTACATACTTCACTGGAGACAAGGTCATTGCGACCAATGATGAGTCATTTAAGGGGCCGAGTCTAAACGCAAAGTCTAAGCTCTGCTTTGTCATATCTTGATAGCGGTTTGATGACGCGAGGTTGATTCGTATCGACGGATAACGCGCCTGAAACTCTGCGAACAGTGTTGCGAGTAAATTTTGACTTAATGCTCGTGGCGCCGTGATGTTCAGGGTTCCTACTGGTTTATTTGCAGCATCTTCTGCTTGGTGATAAAGCTCACTAACTGTGTCGGCGATCAATTGTGCTTTTGGCAGAACTTGCTGTCCTAGTTCAGTAAGTGACAGCGATCGAGTAGAACGATTAATCAGTTTACCGCCTAATTGCTCTTCCAACTGCTGAATTTTTCGGCTGACGGTCGTTGTTGGTAAGTTCAATTGCCTCGCTGCTTCGGCAAAGCTATTCAGTTCGATGACTTTTGCAAACAAAGGTAGTGCAGATATCTCTTTCATTGTGCTTCTCTTGTCCCGTATATGGGATAGTGAAGCCCACTTGTTGTATCTAGTCAATATAAACGGGATTAACTAAAGTATATCCATACCGCAGCATTCACTGTCGGAACAAATTAACGCTCAGCTCGATAGGAGAACATCATGGATATTTTAGTATTAGGCGCAACAGGTAACACAGGCTCTGAAGTAGTTCGTCAGCTTAAACTCAAAGGCGCAAACTTTGGTGTGATGGTTCGTAAGGCGAAATCCGCAGAAACGATGGGTTTGAAAGCTGAGCAGGTTCGTGAAGGTGACTTCTCTGATATTGAATCGATGAAAGATGCAATGAAAGGCGTTAAGCGTATCTACGTTTCTATGCCCATTCACCAAGATAACGAACTATGGGTGGCGAATGTGATTGAAGCGGCACAAGCTGCGAACGTAGAACATGTTGTTAAACTTTCGGGCATGGGTGCAAAAATCGATGCAGGTTCCGAGATCATCCGAACTCATGTTATTACTGACAACTTGCTTAAAGCATCCAATCTACAGTGGACTATTATTCAACCGAATTCGTTCTTTCAGAACTTGTACGGAAGTCTAGAAACCATCAATAGCATGGGCCAATTCTTCTTGCCATTGGCGGACGCAAAACAGAGTGTGGTTGATATTCGAGATGTGGCAGCGGTTGTCGTTGAGTCGTTGACCAGTGATGGTCATCATGGTCAAACATATCTGTTATCCGGCCCAGAGGCTCTGACTTTTGCTGAGCAAGCAGCAGTGTTGTCGCAGGCTACGGGAAAAAACATCGAATACGTTGCCATCTCTGAGGAAGCTTTTGCTAGTGCCATTAAAGAGGCGGGAATGGACGAGTGGTTTGCTAACGCACTGGCCGAGATCATGGCGTGGTTTGCCACTGGTGCTTATACAGAAGTCACCGACACTGTGGAACGAGTGACAGGTAAGCCAGCCAGAACCTTCTCTGATTTTGCCGGCGAGTTTGCTCACGCTGTTGTGAAGTAGATATAGTAAGAAATGATTGCCAACCAAAGCACCTGAATCGGGTGCTTTGTTGTATTTGGTCGGTTCAAATTTGCAACACACGCACTCTCAATTTATAAAATTAACCTTCTGGAAAATTGGACTTTTAGTAACAATTAATTAACACTCTTTGAATTACAGATAAAGAGGTCGGATGAGTGATTAAGGAAGAGTTAGTACTAACAACAGAGGATGGGTTCACCATTTCTTGTTCGGTTTTTGTCCCTAATGGGAATGTAAAAGGCGGGGTGGTGATCAACTCCGCGACGGCTGTTCGTCAAAGTTACTATGAGAAGTTTGCCAAGTTTCTTACTGGGCAGGGATACATTGTTATCACCTACGATTACCGAGGCATTGGCCGTTCGTCTGTTGCGAATAGTCGTAATCGACAGCTGAAAATGAAGGCGTGGGGCAAGTATGATCTCGAAGCTGTGATCAGTTGGGCTAAGGAGAACCACGGTGAGCTCGATTGGCACTGCGTAGGGCATAGTGTTGGTGGACAGATACTCGGTTTTGCAGAAAGTAATAACTTCTTCAAGAGCGTTTATTGTGTCTCTTCTCAAAGCGGTTACTGGGGACATTGGGAGGGCATGAACAAGGCGCGCATCTTTGCTATGTGGTTTGCTATTGTGCCATTACTATCCACTGTTTTCGGTAAAGTGCCGGGCGTGTTTTTGGGTGGAGAGTCATTACCAGAGTCTATCGCCAAGCAGTGGGCATATTGGGGCAGGCATCCCCACTATATTGTGGATAAGCAAGGTACGCCAATACGTTCTGGCTTTGAACAGCTATCTTGCAAAATGAAGTTTCTGCAAATTGATGATGACTACGAGTTTGCTCCACCAAAATCAGTACAAGCACTGGCGAGTTTTTATCAACAAGCGGATGTAGAAGTCGCGAAAGTCTCTTCAAAGGAACACGGAAGCCGAATTGGTCACTTTGGTTTCTTTAGGTCTAAACATCAGCAAAGCCTTTGGCAGGATGCGCTTGGATGGCTTGAGCTTCAAAGCAGCTAGAGCTTTTTACAAAGATTCCTCATTTGAAGGTTTGAGAAAAGCAAAAAGGCACATTGATGAATGTGCCTTGCTATTAATTAGCTCGGATTACTTTTTGAAGCTCGAATCAAAGCTCGAATAACACATCGGTACGAATGATGTGCTTAACGCCTGAAAGAATTGGTGCTGAGCCGTGTAGACAATGGAATGGGTGAGTCCCGTGTGGGAAACACAACACGCTTCCGCTTGGCGTTCTTATCGATTCAATATTGGCCCCTTCATGTTGGCGAGCGGGTCTAGTCGGGTCATCACGGTTGACCATAAACTGGGTTTCGCCACCAACAAAATCATCCGTTAATAGAATCAGAAAGGTGTACATACTCCAACGATCACCAAAGGCATCATCGACTAACTGATTATCGACAACTTGGCTTCCCGGCCATGAACCGTCAATGTGCATTTTGAAATAGTCGCCTTGTTCGTAACGATAAAATCGAAAACGACCATTGATCCCAAGTGGTTGCTTGTTGCCAAAGTGTCCGTATTGGTCACTGAAGTGATCGCGGCAGCGTTGCCAAATTTGCTCCAAGGTCTCAGTGTCGGCAATGAAGTTGAGGTTGCTGTTGTGGCGAATCTCTCTTGGTAATGACACCGCAGCATCTTCGGTAAAACCAAGCTCGTTGGTCGCTGCCAATATGCGCTTTACTTCTTCAGGTTTTAACACATTCAGCAATTGAAATGCCCCTGGTACGTTGTCGACCTCTTTTCGCGTTACGCCTTGGTATTCACTGTCGAGCAAAAACGGGTTTTGATTCTTAGGTGCCCATACAGGTAAGTCGTTCCGTTGAGTGCCAGACTCTCTTCTGACAACATAAAATGATTCGTTATTCGTCATTGGTCTTTCCTTATTTTGAAACGACTCGAACTTGTGCAAACTGGCGGTGGCCATCGACCGAACCGTGGAAACCTAAACCACTTTGCTTTGCGCCAACCCAAGGTGCGTCGCCACTGCCGCCTTGGCCTTGGTTAATTCCTACCATGCCAGCCTCAAGCTCTTCCGCAACGTCTTGAGCACCTTGGTTACCGAAGACGACTGCACCCAATCCATATTCACTGTCGTTTGCTCTTTCGATTGCTGCTTCAACGTCTGAGTAACGGCTGATCGCAACAACAGGGCCAAAGGTCTCTTCTGTTTCTATCTTCATTTCTGGCGTCATCCCAGTGATCACCGTTGGGCGGATATAACGCTCAGGTTGCTGTGAACCGCCTAGTAAAATCGTGGCGCCTTTCTCTTCTGCATCTTTGATTTGTTCAACGATCTTGGCGTGTTGTGTTGCGTTGATGATGGGACCAATGTTGACGCTTGGCATATCCCAAGGGCCAATTTGGTACATGTTGGCGATTTCGGTAACGCGTTGTTCAAATTTATCGGCGATACGTTCATCAACGTAGATACGCTCTATAGAGGTACACATTTGGCCCGAGTTCTCAAAGCTACCTGCCACGGCAAAGCGTGCCGCTTGTTCCAGGTTAGCATCGCGCATGACGATCATTGGGTCTTTACCACCCAACTCCATAACAAGGCGTTTCACCTTAGAAGCCGCGCGCGCCATGATGTCTTGACCTGCGACTTTAGAGCCTGTGAATGCGATCATCTGGATATCGCTTTCGACTAAGGCTTTTCCTGTCTCTCGGTCGCCATGAACAATGGTCAACACGTCGTCAGGAAGATGTTTATTGAGTTCGCCGAAGAAGGCTTCCGCCACTAAAGGTGTCTCTTCTGATGGCTTCAAAATCACGGTGTTACCCGCCACCAGTGCAGGAACAATCAGGTTATTGGCCATCATGACGGGATAATTCCAAGGCGAAATTACACCAACAACACCCAGAGGTCGGTACTGGAGTTCCGTGCCACCAGAAAGTTGACGGGTACTGAGTGCGCGCGCTGCATCTTGTGCGTAATGTTGCCCCATGTACACCGCACCGCCTGCCTCGCCCGTTGCTCTGCGAATGTCTTTACCCATTTCACGGGCAAGCAGTTCAGAGAATGAATCTGTTAGGTGGTCGATCGCTTGGTATGCGTTATTGATGATTCGTGCTCGCTCAGGCAGCGGTGTTTTGCGCCAAAATTTTTGAGCGGCTTTCGCTCTGGCAACCGCGGCATTAACTTGCTGTGTTGTTGAGTTTTCAACTTCGCCCAACAACTCTCCATTGCTAGGGTCAAAAGATTGAATAAGGCTGGTCATACTCATTGTCTCCAAGTATTTGTATTTATTACGCTGAAGGCTTCCTCTCCGGGCTTATCTTCAACTTTTTTTGTAATTTTTCGATAACTAGATATCTAAAAATCTCGATATGTGGTTTTAAATAAATAGGGAGGTGTAAAACATGCTCCCTGTTTATGGAATTAAAGTGAGTCGTTCAGCTGAGCAAGGAACAGCTCAATGATCTCGTCGTTTCGCTTGTAGTAAGTCCAAGAACCAATGCGCTTTGAGCTGACGAGGTTCGCTCGCTGCAAGTTCGACAAGTAAGAAGAGACAGTCGATTGTGATAAGCCACTTTTCTCTTGAATAATACTGACACAAACGCCTTCAACTTCAGCATCAACGAGCTGTTTCTCGAGATTGAAGTGTTCATGTGGCGACTTAAGCCAATGCAAGAAGTTACGTCTTACCGGGTTGTTAATCGATTTTAGAACTTCGTTGATATCTAACATGTCGAATGGTTTCTTATCTTGATACTACGTTGGTTGATGATGCAGAGCATACGCCTAAAAATAGGATATCGCAATATTTCGAAATGTTGTTTGGGCCATGTTTTTGTTCTATGGTATAGCCAAATGAAGGAAGTATAAGCGTGTGAAAGGCACCAAATAAAGGGTGCGAGAATACGAAAACAGCCTCAAACACTGAGTTCGAGGCTGTTGCTTTTTAGGCTAGTGTTAAAGCGTATCGGTGAACTCAAAGCCTTGGCTGTTCAGAGTTTTTGCAACCTCTGGGAAGTAAATGTTGCTGTAGAACTGCGCTGTTTGCGCTGTGTAGCTTGGCATCTCGGTGAGGCCGATGCTGTCCCACCACTGACGCAGGTCGATGTCGTATTGAATTGCGCCCGTCGCGACTTTTTCGGTGTCGTATTTCTCATTCATTGCGAAGCTTTCTAACGCAACTCGAGGTTTGACTGCTGATGCTACTTCGGTATCAATAACGCCAATCGTTGAGCCAAGAGCAGGGTAGGTGTTCTTAGGCAGCTCAAGTAAGTCAATCATAGCTTGAGGGTTTGCACGAATACCGCCTATAACGGTTGTGCCATAGCCAAGGGATTCAGCAGCGGTTTGTAGTGCATTAACAGCAATCCCAGCATCAACCGATCCAACGACAATACCTTCTGCAGATTTCGAAATGACCATCTCTTGCCCTGCATGTTTCATCGCAGCATCTGAACGGTTGTAATCAATCACTACCGTGACAAACACGTCAGCAGTAGCAACTTGTGGTTGTCCACCCGCGATTTCTGCAATCTGTTTAATCTTCTCTTTATCACGAGTAACAACCAGTGACACTTGTTGGCCATTGATGGATGTTGGTGCCTGTTGGGCCGCACGCAGAATTAGAGTTAAGTCTTCATCTTTCACTGACTCGCCCGTGAAGTTGCGAATTGAGCGACGATTAAGTAGTTGTTCGATGGTCTGGTTCATTTTGAGTACCTATGTCTTGTTTCGACTGTGTGACCATCTTACTTTTTCGTTGTGCTTGTTGTAGGGCGCTACTGGTTGAATTGGTTTTAACCAAAAGTTAAAGTTAACTGCACTCTAGAAGGTAATCGATTAACGCTTTTACTCGTATGGGCATATAACTACGAGAAGGATAATAGAGCCAGACTGGTGCAGAAGGTGGTTTGAAATCATCGAGAACAGAGATCAAATTACAGTCATCTTCTTCAAGGTAGCTCTGCGCCACTAAAGTAATGCCAAAACCAGCGGCTGCCGCGAGATAGGCTGAGTTAGGGTTGTTGACGACCAGCTTGGATTCGAGGGTGAACTGAGAGACTTTTTCACCTTCCACAAACGTCCACGGGTTAATGCGCCCTGTTGTTGGTGAGCGGTAGTTAATGCACTGATGATCCTGAAGGTCATTAGGTGTCAATGGTTCACCATGTTTATCAACATAAGACTTTGAGCAGACATAAAGCAATTGCAGATCGTAATAAGGGCGGGCAATTAGGCGGCTGTCTTCGTTAATACGATTTCCCACACCTAAGTCAAAGCCGTTCTCAATCAGATCATGGGCTTTGTCGTCGAAGTGAACATCAAGTACCACTTCCGGATGCAGTTGCATGAACTCGAGCAGCTTAGGGTAGACAATGGTCTGTCCAAAATGCACGGGTAAGTTGATTTTGATTTCACCTCGCATCTCTGTACTGGCGTCCATGCTAAGGCTGACGTTTTCATCTAACGCTTCTACAAGATCAACGGTGCGGTCAAATAACTGTTTACCTTCGATAGTGAGCGTTAATGCATGAGTGGAGCGATGAAACAATCGCTGATTGAGCACTTTTTCCAGCTGTGAGATCGATTTGCTGATCGCGGCTGGAGATACGCCAAGCTTTCGTGATGCTGCAGAAAAGCTGCCTTGCTTTACAACATCGATGAATGTCGGTAACTGAGAAGGAATCATCTTTAACTTTTGGTAATAACCAATAGGGTTGCTGGGTTTATATAGTTTATAAGCCTATCTTGATGAAATACAACTTGAGAAGCGAACATCGTCTTGTGGGAATTGAGATCTGAGTAGAAGCATTGGTCTTGTTGTTTGAGACACAATCACTCTCCTCATTGTTGATATAAATACCCGTAAGCACTGCGTTGAACAGAAAAGGATGAACTCGTGATAAGACATATCTTGCTAATTAAATTCAAACCAGAAAGCACTCAAGAGCAGATTGAAGAACTGATGGCGATGTTCGTTTCAATGACCGACAAGGTTGATGGTGTGACTGACGTTGAATGGGGAGAAAACAACAGCCCAGAAGGAAAGAACAAGGGTTACACACACTCTGTTTTTATGACGTTTGCAGATGAGGCAGGACGTGAGAACTACTTACCTCACTCAGAACATGATGCGTTGAAGAACGTCTTTAGACCGATATTAGATGACATCGTCGTATTTGACTATCAACCTGCGTAGTTGCTGATTCATAGGGCGTGGTTACTTTCAACTTTAAGTTAAAGGTCAAACAACCATTAACCCTCTACTGGGATTAAATAGCTTTCGACATAATGGCTCCACATCGAAACACAATAACGGAGTCAGTGATGAAAAAAGTATTAGTATTAGGTTCTACAGGTCTTGTTGGTAGCGCATTAGTAGAGAAGCTAAAGGGTTCTGCTGAAGTGGTTGAAGCATCATTCAACCATGCTGAAAACCCATTCGATATTTCAAACCCTGAGTCATTGAAAGCCTTATTCGAAAAAGTGGGCAAAGTAGACGCAATTCTTTGTACAGCAGGTGTCGTTAATATGTCTGACTGGGCAACGGCTGATGACTCTGAGTGGGAATTTGGTATCCATAATAAGATGATGGGCCAAATCAATACGATGCGCTTTGGTGAGAAATATGTGAATGATGGCGGTGCTATTGTTCTATCAACTGGCGTTCTTGCTCAGTACCCATTCAAAGGCAGCAGCATTGTTACAACAGTTAATGCAGCGGTTGAAGCGGCAGTGAAATCAGCAGCCGTTGAAGTAGAGCGCATCCGTTTCAACGCGGTATCACCGGGTTGGGTTGCGGAAACTATGGTTGCTATGGGTATGGACCCTGAACCGGGTATGCCAGCGGCCGATGTGGCGCAGCATTACATCAACCTAATGAACGAAAGCACATCAGGCGACGTTGTGGTCGCAATGAAGTAATGCTTAAGGGCCAACTCCGTTTTAGAGTTGGCCTCAATCCAAGTCTAGCTTTGCACTTTCGATAAATTGGATTTGGGTGTCAGAGGTGAATGTGTGGTTTACTCACTCACCTCTGTTGTTAGAACCTTTAAGCATTCGCAAACTTAAAGGTTCGATAGCCACCGATTAAGTTCCTCGCTTTAAACCCGTTGTTTACCAGTTGGCGATAGGCCACATTACCTCGTAATCCTACTTGGCAGTAGATAATGATCTCTTTATCTTTTGGTAGCTCATTCATACGCTGACGAAGTTGATCGACGGGTATGTTGATAGCACCTGAAATAAATCCGACGTTTTCCAGCTCCGCTGGGTTTCGTACGTCCAACAGAACCTGATTGTCATTTAGATTTGTGACTTCATCAAAGTGGATCGGTGTTGCGTCACCTTTGATGATGTTGCTTGCCACAAAAGCAGCCTGGTTAATCACATCTTTGGCACTGCCATATGGCGGCGCGTAAGTGAGCTCTAAGTGCTGAAGCTGCTCGACAGTCATGCCTGCTCGTTGAGCAACGGCCATCACATCAATACGTTTATCGACACCATCTTTACCAACCGCTTGAGCACCCAGGATTTTTCCAGTGGATGGTTCAAACAGCATTTTTAATGAGACAATTTCTGCACCTGGGTAGTAACTGGCGTGGCTGGCGGTGTGCACGTAGACTTTTTCATACTCGACACCTTCACGCTTCAATTGCTTCTCGTTTTTACCTGTTGAGGCAACGGCAAGGTCAAAGATCTTACAGATGGCAGTGCCTTGTGTCCCTTGATAGGTTTCATTGCGTCCGAGCATGTTGTCGGCAGCCATTCGACCTTGGCGGTTTGCAGGCCCTGCAAGCGGAACTAACGTTTGTGCGCCAGTAACAAAATCTTTCTCTTCGATCGCATCACCGACAGCGTAGATATTTGGATCACTCGTTTGCATTGAATCGGTAGTGTAAATGCCACCTAATGCACCGATTTGAAGCCCAGCTTCTTTTGCCAACTTAGTCTCAGGACGTACGCCAATGGCCATGATCAAAATGTCCGTTGTGAGTGACTCACCGTTGCTAAGAACAAGGTTGAGCTCACCTTCAATATGTTGGTGATCTTCGTTTTCACCAGAGTCGATACTGGCCATATGTTGGTTCGGAATGTATTCGACCGCTTCAAGTGCAACGCCTAATTTAAGGTCAACACCTTTCTCGCGAATTTCAGCATGAGCAAAGCCCGCCATTTCACGATCTACAGGCGTCATCACCTGATCCGCCATTTCAATTAGTGTGGTTTTGATCCCCAACTGGTGGAAGGCTTCCATCATCTCTAAACCAATGAATCCGCCGCCAACTACCGTCGCGTGTTCAGGCTTATTCATTTGAATGGTTTTAATGATGCGATCCATATCTGGGATGTTGCGCAGCGAGTGAGTCAACGGGTTATCAATATCAGGAATTGGTGGAACCACCGGACCAGCGCCGGGGCTGAGTAAGAGGAAGTCATAGTTTTCAATATACTCACTACCATCAAGAAGATTCTTAATGGTGACCTGTTTGTTGTGTCGGTCGATGGATACGACTTCGCTCATAACGCGGACATCAACGTTGAATCGAGCTAAGAAGCTCTCTGGCGTTTGCAGCAGGAGTTTACTTCTATCTTCGATGTCGCCCCCTATGTGGTATGGCAAGCCGCAATTCGCAAACGAGACGAAACTTCCTCTTTCGAACATGATGATTTCTGCATCTTCACTCAAGCGACGAGCACGTGCGGCGGCTGATGCGCCACCTGCAACGCCACCAACAATAACAATTTTAGTCATAAGGTCACCTTTTAATCTTCTGATTGGCGACCACTATAAAACCCATAATTAGAAAAGTCTAATTTAAATTTAACTAAATTAGAATTGACTAATTTTAAGGGGTGAACCATCATAGTAGCCAGAGTTAAGTGATGAGATTGAATCGATGAACATTGAAGAGATGCGTGACAACGCAAATGAAACTGCCGAGTTTTTAAAATCGATGGCTCACCCCGACAGGCTGATGGTTTTGTGTCAGTTGAGTGGTGGTGAAGTAGGTTTCACGGAATTGCTGGAGTCTTCCCATTTAAGTCAATCTGCATTCTCACAACAGCTCACCGTGCTCAAAAAGAAGGGCTTGGTGAAAGTAAGAAAAGAAGCGCAGCAAGTGTTTTATTCGTTAGCCGATGACCGAGTCATGATGTTGATGGGGTCACTTCACAGCGTATTTTGTAAACATCAACAAGAGGAGAAGTAGATGGACTTTTCAATGCCTTGGCATGCGTTGGCTGGTGGTGCTTTGCTCGGCTTGTCCGCAGGCCTACTCATGTTATTTAGCGGTAAAGTCGCTGGTATCAGCGGGATTTTGGGTGGATTACTTACTCCGAAAGCGGGAGACCGATTATGGCGAGCGCTGTTTCTGTTTGGCATGGTGACCAGCATTGTATTTACACGCCCAATTGGTTTTGAATTGCCGGATTTAAGCACAATGAATCTTGGCTTAGTTGTGGTTGCTGGTGGATTGGTAGGTATCGGCACGCGCCTAGGCAATGGTTGTACTAGCGGACATGGCATTGTTGGTATGGGGCGTTTCTCTAAACGCTCAATCGTCGCAACCTGTACGTTTATGATTGTCGCGATTGTCGTTGTATTTGTTCGTCGTAATTTAGGAGTGCTCTAAATGAATCCTGTCTCTTTGTTTGTCGCTCTTTTGTCTGGTGTACTATTCGGTGCTGGAATGAACATCTCTGGTATGGTCGACCCTGCTAACATCTTTGCGTTTCTTGACATCACGGGGGCTTGGGATCCGAGTCTTGCGTTCGTGATGGGAGGAGCTTTGCTCGTATTCACGCCTTTCTACCATTTCATTATTAAACCTCGCAGTAAAACCATTGATGGCAATGCTATCAGCCTGCCTACGAATACAAAGATTGATCGCAAACTGATTTTGGGCGCATCTATTTTTGGCCTAGGTTGGGGAATAGGCGGTATTTGCCCGGGACCAGCAGTTGCCAGTTTGGGTGAGGGCAGTATTACCATCATCTCATTTATTGCGAGTATGCTGATTGGAATGAAGTTGGTTACTTTAGTCTCGAGTAAATAGCTGTATATCTTCTTTACTGATCTGCCGAAGTCGTATAGCTGATATATAGCAACCTCTAACCTAACTTCGTTTAATGGATATTTGAGCTCGCTCAGCACTACGCCGTTTCGTTTGTATAGGAACCGACACAACATCATAAAAGTGGGGCATGAGTAAGTCTTTGCCCAAAGTTAACTAGACTATTCACTTAGCTCTACAGCCTCACTCATAAGTAGGCCTTTTCTGTTTTGATACTCTATCCTCGCATTCGCATGTGTCGGCGAATTTCTTCCAAAAATTTGCGGGCCATCGTCACCTCCTCTCTCTGTTTATTTATACAGTATATTGGAGTTGGATTCGGTTTGAGTATGAAAAATAGCTTGTTTTGCCGAGAGTCTATTCTCGTTTAGTTGATAGAGGATTCGATAAGCTATTGTTATCCATATGATTCGCGCTATTTCTTCCTAGGATAACGCGCATGCTCGTTTTTATGTAAAGACAAAATGAGAAACGTGAAGTATATGCATTATATCTCAATGATTTATGATAGTTTTAAGGCAAGTTAGGCAAGTTAGGCAAGCAGAAAAACGAGCTGGCTTGTTATTAATAATGCTGTAAGTAAGGGTGGTAATGAAGATCGTAAACATAGAGTCAGTTTCTGATTTTGTAGATTATATAGAAGGTCTAGATAAAAAGAATGATCTATGGTTTAGGGGTGTTGCTTCTGAAGACCATAAGCCTGTACCAGGAATTGTGTGGCGTGATATTCAAGGAAAAGAAGGAGCTCTAGAGCATAGTTTTCTCGTTTCATTTAAATCTTATATAGGAAATGAAGAATTGAATGCTTGGGAAATTTTTGCTCTTATGTAACATCATGGATTACCTACAAGGCTACTTGATTGGTCTGAATCTGCTCTTGTTGCGCTTTATTTTGCATTGACTTCAGAACCTAATAACGATGGAGATAGAGTCGTTTGGGTCATGAACCCTTTTGAATTAAATAGAGTATGCGTTGGAGTAAATAATCTGTTTTGTCCTGCTGCAATTGCTGATAATACTATAAAGGTTAAAGATGATGATTTTAATCTTGATCTATATTTAGGACCTAATTTAAAACCAACAGGTATTGAAAGAAGGTTACCAGAAAGACCAATGGCTATTAATTCAACTCAGCATATAAAAAGAGTCTCAAGCCAAAAAGGTTGTTTTACTGTGCACGGATATTCTCCTTTAGGAATCGATAAATATTTTGAAAACTCAGATCATTTTCAAATGATTAAGATTCATGTCAAATCAAAGGAAAATAGGCTTAAAATGGTTAATACATTGGCATCATTGGGTATCGATGAAGAGTTCATTTATCAAGATTTAGATTCCTTATGTGACAAAATAAAAAGAACCAATGGAATTTACTTATAACAAAGGCATCAAGGTGACGCTTTACACTCGGCGGTTTTGGTATGGAGTTTGGTGCGCTTTGTTGGTTCTGTGGGGCACACCTTATCGCAGGCGTTAAGGCTCTCTGAATATAAGAATTTTATGGAGAATCAATGTTTCAACTTGAAGAATTACTTAAAGAGGCAAGGGATCTTATACTAGCTCCATTTCTTACTACGCTTGTTTTGGGGGGATTGACACTGGTAACACCTGAAAATGTAGACTTGGTACTAATAAGTGTAATTAAAGGGTTTATGCAGCTATCAGGTTTAAAACTTGCCTTATATACTGGATTGTTACTATGTGGTATATCTCTTTTTTGCATATCACAACCTTTTCTCCAGACATTGTTTAAAATGTTAACGACTTCCATATGTAAATGTGGTTATTCTTTTTCAATAGTTCTTTCTGGAGTTTGCTTAGGCTTAATAATTCCAATGGGTTTGGAAAAAATGAACTTTCAAGTTTCAGTTGGTGTTTTTATGGCGTCAATAATGTTCATGATGTATGCCGCCACATTCATGTTGACCTCATACTTTTCGTCACAGAGGCGTACTGACATTCCAGATGATTTAATAATTGATAAAATCGATAGATTATTAGTGGTTAGGGTGCTAGGGATAATTTTAGTCGTAATGTCCCTTGTTTGCTTCTATTTAGAACCGTGGCCAACAGTTTTTGAGGCTAACTAATGTTTAGTTCCAAAAGCCTTATCAAGGGTGACCCATTACACTCGGCATTTTTGGTATGGAGTTCGCTGTGCTTGGTGAGTTAGTCGTGGGGCACCTTATTGCAGGCGTTAGGGGTCATTAAGAGAATGAGCAAGGGAAGTAAAATATCGTTGTGGCTAGGCTTATGCTGTTTTTCAGTTTATGCCTTTATGTTGGTATTTCGTGCAGCGATTTATCCAGGGATGCACATTGCACCTGAAGATCCTTATGGCCTATCGGATATAGTTGAGTTTCTACTAACAATAGTTGTACTGGTATTAATGCTGGTGTCTTCAATTTCATCGCTAATTCTGCTCGTTCGTGGAAATTTACAAAGCAAAAAGTCAGCAGTAGCCTTGTTATTTCTGTGTGTCGCTATCTATTTTTCATATGAACCTTTGCATAAAATTGCAGCCAATTGGGGGGTATAGTGCTCGCGCCTAACAAGTTTATCAACCACCGCCACTGCGTGGCTGGACAGCCTAAACGCTGCTTCGCAGAAGGCTACCGGTTATAAATGTGTTAGTTGGCAGGTGGTTATATGGAAATTAATACCGACTTTGAGAAGATGAGCTTTCATGATGTATCTATCAATGATGTTTCCAGAAGTGACTCCAAGATCATCATCGTTCTCAGTGGTATTTTCATCAGCAAAGAGCACCCAGGTTCCAATGGAAAAGATCTAGTTGTTCAAAATGGGGTGATGACTCTATACAACGTGTCCAATGAAAAAAGCCTCACTTGGTTGAATGATGTGGCACCCGTCAGTCACAAAACTCCAGAGTACCCGATTGACGAAATTATGAATGCGAAGTTTGATGGGAGTACATTCTATTTTAATGGCTTTAAGGAAACGATGCCTTGGCATGAGTGGTTTATTCAAGCGACAAGTTTCAACTTGGTAGCTTTCGATGTTGTGGAAACAACCAGCTAACAAATTGTTCAAGAGTGATTCGGCACGCGTGGCATTTTTATTATGCGTTGATTTTAGTGGTTAAGGTATTATGCGGAGGCTTCGGTATTGCGTGTCTCATACCTTAACAAGGCGTTAGGGCTTTTATTGTCATCCCTAAACCACCGCCTTTGGCGGTGGTGATTGTTCCTAGGGGCTGTTGCCCGAAAACACGCCCATGTTAGAAGTAATGCTCTTATTCACCACAAGTAAGAGGAAACAAATAACATGGGCGATTATAGAAGTTCATCACACGTCTATTGGCGATGCAAATACCATATCGTTTGGACCCCAAAGTATCGGTTTAAAATTCTCAAGGGTAATGTTGCCAAGGAACTGTATAAGTCAATCTACATACTTTGCAATATGAAGGATTGTGAAGTACTGGAGTTAAATATTCAGCCAGATCACGTTCATCTAGTTGTTATCGTTCCACCAAAAGTTTCGATCTCAACATTGATGGGTATTTTAAAGGGTCGGTCTGCCATTCGATTGTTTAATAAGTTTGCCCACATTCGAAAGAAGCTTTGGGGTAATCATTTTTGGGCGAGAGGGTACTTTGTCGATACGATAGGTGTGAACGAGGCCATAATTCGGCACTACGTTAGACATCAAGACAAGAAAGACCAAGAGTATGAAGCGCAGTTAGAATTGAAGATGAACTAACAGCGTGGGAACGCCCCCTTTTAGGGGGCTGAAAACTAAAGCCGCCTTCTAAGAAGGCGGATTTTTACTCACTGTGATGTTCAGGGAAGATATGACAGAAATGAAATTTAGAGTGTCGATGGTCATAGGGGCATTATTATTTATGTTCGGGTGTGCCTCGAATCAAGAAATATTGAATAAATCAATATCAAAGGCGATAAGTGAGTATGAAAGTAACAAAGATTACTACGTACACCCAGAACTGATTGACGAAGCGATTGAACTAAGTGTTTTACAGGGTCTGAATCTTGACGATGCAATCGATAAACGAGTCAAGATTGCAGTTACACCTGAACAATGTATGAGAAATCAGAGTAGCCGAACAGTCAAAGAAATCGTAGCTCATTGCCCTGATGGCTATAGTGTTTTAGTCGGAAGCCAAAGTCAGACCATACTACAAGGGCATGTAAGAGAGTTTACTAAGCACTCTTTCAGAGAAAGTAATAGTAGTTGGTATGTGTCGTTTCAAACACCGGCAGATGCGACTTTTGATATATGTTTATCTGCGATCTGTTTTGAGCTTGTCGACTAATGTCAAAACTATTACAAACGGTTACTTTTGACACGTGTCTGTGGACAGAGCCCTAACAAAGCGTTCAAGAGGGACTTGGTACGCGTGGCATTTTCAATTTGCGTTGGGTTTAGTAGTTAAGGTGTTATGCGGTCACTTGTGTAGTGCGTGCGCGGCGTTATGTGTATTGGAGAAACCAGCTATGAGGCATGAACTTTGGATCGATCCGGATGGTCTAGATACTTTTTGTTTAAGTGGTAAGCACGGTGATGAAGCTCGAGCGTTGTTAGAGCCAAACTCAAAGTTGATTTGGACATGCGTTGCTGACAGCCACTTTGAAGCGATGACAAAATACTATAGGTTTCGCGGGTATGGAGTTTATGAAACAAATCATCCTGAACATGATAAAAAGTCATATAAAGAGCTGGGATTTGAGTGATGACACATAACAAATTGCTTAACAGGGCGTTATATTCATCGGGAAAACTGGAGGTAAATAATGATGAACATACAACTAGAAAAACCAGTCTTCTATCGTAATGAGTTTGCTTTGAGGTTTGAGTTAGGCCCTGATGACGTCGACATATGGTTGGATGACGACCGAACAAATTATAATGAACAGTATTTTGAAATTGCGATGAGTAGAGCGCTTAGCATCTATGAAGAAGCATTCAAACCTTCAGATAAGATCAAAGTCTGTTATCAAATTGTTTCTGATGGACGGAAGAAAATTAGAAAAAGTGACTACTTCTTTAAACTATTCAAGCCTCTGTGTGGTAAAGCTATAGAGTTTTCAGAGCATCGAGATATTTATATCGAAGATCTAGAGTTCAAAAGACACTGCTGGAAAAGAGTCACCATTTCAGGTGTAGACGTGTCAGAGTTAAATATAAAACCGATCATTCAGGCTTGTATTGACGGGGACTTTGGTGATCGCGGTCCAACCCTAGCAGTGCAACTGTTTATAATTAATTGTGATAAAGAACTGGTGTATCACCTCTATGATGATCGAGGTCTAGATGTTGCCGCCAGCAGTCAATGGGCTCTAGAAGACCTCTATCAAAATCAAAACCAGTTGTTACTCGATTACGATAAGCAATATATGGATAGTTTGTTCAAATGAATATAACAGACTGTTTCGCAACGCGTGGCATTTTCACTATGCGTTGGATTTAGTGTTTAGGGTGGTAGTATGCGGCAGGCAGCTTTGGTATTGCGTTGCTCACCCCTTAACAGGGTGTTTTGTGTAAAAGAGGATTATTATGTACTATCTTCCCAAGTTGTTGGCTGAGAAATTTGCCTACTTTGGTAAATTCTCAATATTCGGTATCTGGGCGATATCATTCGCTTCAGTGATCTTATTTATATTTATTGCATCTGCCATAGCTTCTTTGAACGCGCTATTGGTTGCTCCAGCATTTAGTATCTACCTAGTATTTGTTCTGGGAATCGTTTCGGCTAAGTTCTTTTCAAGAAAGAAAATCATCCTAACCGGCCCTGTCGCCGTAAGAATTGCTGCATCAGCTGCAGGAGAATCGGCTGCAAAAGTTGCAAAAACGCTTTCAGAAATAATTTTCTTGCTGTGCTTTTACTTTTTTCTGTTCGGGTGCGTATTTTTTGCGTTGTCACCTTTATTGTTTTGGGCATACACATAACAATTTGCTTAAGAGTGATTCGTAACGCTAGGCATTTTTTCTATGCGGTAGGTTTAGTGATTAAGGTGGAATGCAACGACTTGTTTTGTACGTTGTCTGTGGTTAAAGCTGGCGTTCTGCCTTGATGGAGAGTTATGAAATATAACGACATGGTTGAAAACTGGAAACGTTTTTCTGTTGCAATTGAGAATCTTGGTGGTGAAGTTCAATCACTATTTATAGATTCGCCAGCAACCGAGAAAGAAATAACGCTCCTTGAAAGTAACCTTGGTTTAAAATTGCCTCTATCTCTAAAGAAAGTACTACTTACTTTTTCTAAAAAAGTAGAGTTTCGCTGGTTCCTGCCTACTGGATATAAGCTTGATGGTAGTCTTTCACAAATATTTTCAGGTGATAGACATTGGTCATTGGATTGGATAGTTCAGTTTAACGACGATAAGAATGGCTGGAAAGATGAAGTATTTCCAAACAAAGATGATCCGTATGATTTGGTGTGGCACAACAAGCTAGCTTTTCATGAGGTTGGTAATGGCGATTACTTAGCTATTGATTTGTCGCAACCAGGTCGTGAGCCCGTTGTTTACCTTAGTCATGATGATGGTGAAGGGCATGGAATAGAACTAGCCAAAGACTTCAAGGAATTTCTTTTTATATCAAGCCGATTGGGTTGTGTGGGCGGAGAAGATTGGCAGTGGTTACCGTTCATTGAAGGAGGAAAGGGGGTTATAAACCCTGAATGTGATAACGCAGTGAAATTCAGAGAAGCATTGGGAGTTAAGGCATAACAAAGCAACCAAGGTTCTCCGTTATACTCGGCATTTTTGGTGTGGGGTACGGTGTGCTTTGTTGGTTCAGTGTGGGGCACCTTATCGCAGGCGTTAGACGTACAGACCGAGAAACGATGAAAATATTATATTCGGTCGGTTTACAGATCCGCTCTTATGATGTACTTGAACGCTTGTTAAATGTTAATACCTTCTTAGAGGGTGAGTTGGCTTTCCACAATTTATATCGAGAAGTTAAAGCAAGTGATTTTCCAATTGCTCAGGATTGCTTTGGTGATCAATTTCTTATTCGAGATAACTTGGTAGTTAAATTGAATGCTGAAACGGGTGATATTGATGAATTTGGTTGTACCTGGGAACAGTTTTTGGCTTGGGTTGACGAGGAACCAATTGAAAGATTGGGCATTCCAAGCGATTTGGAGCTAAAGGTTGGTCAGCTGCTATTCGCTTATCCGCCTTTTTGTACTGTTGAAGGCAGCAATGCATCAATAAAAGCAATTGATGGTATTGAGCTAATCAGCTTTCACGCGGATTTTGCAAGACAGCGTTATGTTCTATGGAGTAAGAATGGAAAATAATTCGGATTGGAAACTGGGACTTAGATATGGAAAGGATCAGACTCCCTACACTCATTTCACTGTGTTAGCGGATGGTACAGTCGTCGACAATTCACACGGCTTCGACTGTCCTATTGGTCCTGCTTTTATGGCAATTAAAGTTTGGGCACTGGATTCCGATCAAGCGTGTGACATGTTAAACGTTCTTGGTGAACAAGTAGGATTTCATGTTAAAGGAAAAGTTGAGATATATAAGACAGAGCCTGAAGAACCACCAAAGGAAAATCCTTTTGGCTATGGCATCAACTTTACGCCTTACAGAGAATAGATTCGAACATAACAACTATTTAAGAGTGATTCGTAACGCTGGGCGGTTGCGCTTCGCTCAAGTATAGCCAAGCGTCGCTCACACCATAATACGGCGTTATAGTGCTCAACAGTTCTCATGAATGGAAACTAAGAATAAATGATACGTAATTTTTACAGTTGTGATAAAGAAGTCGATAAAAACAGCCATGGCGGTGAAGGCTCAATTGATATCTACCGAGCATTTAGACGCAAAGATTTTTCAGGAGCTTGGGATTTTGCCATTAGAGTTGTAATGCCACCGGGAAGCTCCATGGGAGAGCATACTCATGGTGATGATGAAGAAATGTATATTATTTTAAAAGGTGAAGGGACCATGACTATTGAGGGAGAGTCTAGAAAGGTAACTTCTGGAGATATGATTGTGAATAAACCCCACGGTACACATGGCTTAATGAATACGTCTGACTCAGAAATCGAATTACTCATTATCCAAGCAAGTACGAAGTAAATCACCATAACAAATCGCTTAACAAGTAGGGACTAACGCTTGGTCATTTTTATCCGAATCTGAGTCAGTGTTTAGGGCACAGGTGTTAAGTTGGGTGGTATAGCAATATCGCCCGTAAGCTCATTCCTATTTATATAGAAAGCATATATGAAGTATTTTGTTATAGAGCCTGAAGTCGCAGGCGGTCTTGGTGAAAAAACTGAAGGCGACTTTTCTGTTTATCCTCCATTGGTAACTAACTTGCACTACGAGTTTCAAGGGTGGCTTGGTGATGATATCTTGGAATCTTTTCCGTGTTTTTTGGTATCTTACAACTTGTCGCAATCTCTTAAAAAGACATCTTTAACAGGCTTTGATTTGGACGCAGCCAAAATTACCACATCTGAATTATTTAATGAGCTTTACCCGAATAAAACACTTCCCGAGTTTCTGTGGTTGAAAGTAAATGGAAAAGCAGGTCAAGATGATTTTGGTATCACAGAAGGCTCTTTGCTTGTGGTTTCAAATGTAGCTTTATCACATTTGAAGCAATTTTCTTTTGAGAATGTCGAAGAGTTTGAGTTCGTTGGCTAACAAGATCATCAAGTTGATACGTTTTACTATGCATTTTTAGCGTGGAGTTTGCTAGGTTTTATCGGTTTAGTGAAGCGTTAGCAGTACAGGAGTAACATGGCTAAGCACAGATGGGAACTCACTATCGAAGGCTATAGTTATATCAATGAAACATCTACTATTCATGTAATGTCCTGCTAACAAATTGTTTAAGATCGATTCGCAACGCTTGGCATTTTAGATTCTACTTCAAATTTAATGTTTACAGTGCGTCGGTTTAGGTTGGGTGGAAGCATTGTTCACCCCTTAATGTAGCTATATGGATTCCCCTGGTTGTCAAACATCCGCTAAACTTATGTTGATGGGTTTTGGACTGCCGCTCTACATTCGGCCTACTTATTGACGATTCGCATACGTCGTGGCCCTGATGACTTTGCGCGACTGCGGTGCCTTATTCGTTAGATGACATCTCGTGTGTCCGCCGCATTAACAGGCTCTCCGCAAGTGGTCTTAACCTATCTCCATCATTAGCGTCTGCAATGACCCGGTGGGTTTAACTCTTTATGCTGCTTAAGGTTCTACTTAAGCAGCATAGTTTTCATATTCAGTTTGATTGTGTAAAAGCGACCATATAATTCGTGCGTTCTTCGCGGCAAGTGCCACTATCGCTCGATTCATTCCTCTGCGCTCTAGAACGCCTCGGCACCATTGACTTAGCTTATCTTGCTTGTCGCCAAGGTTGGCAATCACGGTCCTTGCGCCGTGAACTAATAGTGTTCATAAGTATTTATCACCGTGTTTGGTTATTCGACCTAACCGAGGCTTTCCTTCTGTGGATTATTGCTTTGGTACTAAGCCTAGCCAAGCAGAGAAGTCGCGACTTTTATCAAATTGAGAGCCATCACCTATCGAAGCGAGTATCGCTGTTGCGGTTTGTGGCCCAATACCTCGAACCTTCATCACTCGCTGGACATTAGTGCTGACCTTGGTAAAAGAATCGAAGACTTGTTCAGTATCGGCGATACGTTGGTTGAGTTCGTCAAGGTGGTGATAAGCATCAGCTATCAATGTTCTTGCTAGGAGTGGCAGTTCATTTTCTGCATCTTCGAGCATTAAGGGAACCTGTTTCATCAATGAAGAACGACCAACAGGAATGATTAATCCGAATTCCGAAAGCAGGGCACGCATGTGATTCATAAGCGCGGTTCGTTCACGAACCCAATGCTCTCTGATTCTATGTACAGATAGGATGGCTTGTTGTTCGGGGGATTTTATGGGCACAAAGCGAGTTGAGGGTCGCTGAACAGCTTCACAAATAGCAACAGCATCATTAAGGTCGTTCTTTCCCTTAGTTCGATAAGGAATTACGTATTTAACAGCCATAATGCGGGCGTCATGACCCAGTTTATTGAGTGTTCTGGCCCAATAATGTGCACTACCACACGCTTCAACGCCTATACGCATGAGTGGCATATTTGCTATTGTAGTCAATAGTTTAGAGCGTGTTACTGACTTATGAAGTATGACTTTACCATTTTGGTCTACGGCATGAAGGCTAAAGTGGTTTTTAGCTAGGTCGATACCGCAAAAATAAGAATAATCAGACATGGTGCCTCCGATGCATTTAAGTACCACATAAGTGTGGCAGATACTCGGTCGGGGGAATCCATGTCATTCGTTAGGCATCGGAGAGAGTGCTCTATGTGGGGAGAACTTCACGAAGAAAAAGAAATAAATATTGCGTTGCCTGAACCAATGGGAGCAGGCAAAGGCAATCGTTTGTTTCGTGAGCTAGGAGCGAAGCTTCACTACGATGTATATGATTTTGCCGCTGCTAGTTCCGAAAATTGGCAGTCGGAATCTTTGCTTCACGTTAAGCTCAAATTCAATGACAAAGAAGTAGACGCTCAGGAAAACTTTAACCTTATTTCTCTTGTCTACCCGTTCGCAGTCCGTCCCAGTTCAGAACAACAGAAAGCTCTAAATCTCATCAGTAAAGTTATTGCTAAGTTTAATGGCAATGCTACTTACCAAAATCAAGAGTTTTCAGTTTCCACTGTTCAAAGCGACTGGGATTTATGTAACGATTTTCTACTTAAAGAGTGGGGCGAAGAGCCTGGTAGCAAATCGCTGGCAATCATGATCCAGGAGAATTATGCCTAACAAGGCCATCAAGAGGCAGAGTCATTAAAGGGCTTAGGAGTTGATATGAAAGTATGTCGTTCAATTACACAGTTTTCGAATCTGACGGAGGAATATCTTGGAGAATATTTACTAAACAGTTTTGATTTACCTCTGTTTCAAGAGAAGTTTGAAGAAACTGATTCCAATGATCTTATGTATGCTTGTTATCCGGTAGGTGAAATACATATCAGTTTTTTAAATAGCTATTTAGATGAAAAAATACAGTGGGACTTTGAAAAATACTCATACTTCTTGGAAGCAACTAGCATATAACAAAGCGTTTAAGACAGATTCGCAACGTTCTTCGAGTTTGGGTTCAATAGGATTTTGTGTATATGGCACAATAGTTTAGGTAAGGTGGTTAGCGTTGCTCACTACTTAACAGGGCGTTATGCCGCAATCAATCGTCTAACCTTTTCATGGCTTTACGGTAAACATCGCTACGTTCGCGTTTTCCAACTGCTAAGACGGTTACAATGATGACATCGTCTTCAACTTTGTAGACGAGACGGTAGCCCGATTGACGTAACTTAATTTTATACATGTTGTCAGCTCCAGAGAGCTTTGAAGCCGGAACATGTGGGTTATCTAAGCGCTCGATTAGCTTTTTCTTAAATTGTTGTTGCATAGTAGAGCCAAGCTTTTTCCACTCTTTGAGTGCACTCTTTTTAAAGTCGAGTTTATAGGTCATCAATATTTACCGAAATGCTCTCTTCAGATTCACGCTCTTTAGCGATAGCTAGTAGTTCAAGATCTTCGAGTCTGTCCATCATCATTTCGTACGCTTCGGCAGGCACGCAATAAAATGCTGGTTCATTTCGGTTTAATACAGCAACAGGTTCGCCGTAAGCACTAGTTGCAACTTTCATAGGGTTAGCTTTCAACTCAGTAATGCTTGCAGCAACATCGGCTAAAATTCTAGTGGTCATATAATCGGTCTCCTAAGTGGTCTTTATTTTGGTCATTTTAGCCTCAAGCAAGCGGTATAACAAGTTGCTTAAGAGTTATTCGCAACGCTTGGCATTTATCAATCCATCATTAGGTTTGTGCTTATGGTGGTATGGTTAAGTTTGGTGGTTGCGCTGCTTACATTTAAACGCGGCGTTATTTTCTAAGGAGAAATTATGATTTATACGACAACGGAAACTGTTCCTGGCAAGGAAATCGAAGCTGTATTAGGTATCGTCAATGGGAACGTGGTTCAGTCTAAACATGTTGGTCGAGATATCATGGCTGGTTTAAAAGGTATTGTAGGCGGCGAACTCAAAGGCTATACCGAGATGTTGATGGAAGCTCGAAATATAGCGGTAGAGCGATTGATAGAAGATGCACAAAAGTTAAATGCTGATGCAATCGTGGGAATACGATTCACAACTAGCTCAGTTACTGATGGGGCATCAGAAATATTAGTGTTTGGCACAGCAGTTAAACTCAGAACATAACACACTGTTTAAGAGTGATTCGAAACGTATGGCATTTTTACTATGCGTTAGCCTTAGTGATTAAGGTAGTCTGTGGAAGCTTTGGCTATAGGGGCTACTTAATTACGATTTGTTCTATCTACAATGAAATCGATGAGCAGTCGTACTTGTGATGGCAAATACTCTCGAGATGAGTAGTAGAGCCACACGGGGATTGGTTCTCCCCAGCACTCTTCAAGTAAGGGAGCTACTTTTCCTTGTTTGATGGCTTCTTCAAACATCCAGTTCCCTAAACAAGCGATACCAGCACCCATAATCACGGCTTCTTTTGCAGCCGAGAAGTTGTTAACGACGAGATTGCCTTGAGGTTCATGAAGCATGGCATGATCATCGATCTTTAAGCGCCACTTGTGCATTTTTCCCGTCGTGATGGAACGAACCGGTATGCATTTATGATTCTTTAAATCGCCTAGAGAACGAGGGGCTCCAAATTGTTGGATGTAATCATTGGAAGCATAAAGCCCGATCTCAGTTTGTAGAATGGGCCTTCCTATTAAGCGTGAGTCTTCGTTGATCGATACGCCGACGCCAAGGTCAAAACCTTCTTCAACTAAGCTTACGTTCTTATCATCAAAGCTTAAATCGCAAACCACATCTGGGTACAGGTTCATAAAGTCTATGATGATAGGCAGGATGATGTCTTGACCGATCGAACTCGCAGGTAGGTTAACTTTGATCTTTCCTGATATGTGGGAAGGGTCATCTGTGAGTTGGCTTATGACATTTTGAATCGAACTTACAGAGGGAGACAGGCTGGTATAAAGCTGCTCGCCCGCTGGGGTTAGGCTCAAAGAGTGAGAAGAGCGCAGAAACAGTTTGGTTTGCCACTCTTGCTCTAACTTGCCAATGGCTTTACTCACTGCAGGCGCAGATATGCCAAGCTCTCTCGCAGCCTTTGCAAAGCTTCCGAGCTTAGCGACTTGTATGAAGACCGGCAGCTGTGTAGGAATCGATTTCATTAACTTTTGGTTATTTATAAAGTAATTAATGTCAGGCTACAGGTTATGATAAAACTCGTCAATAATGGGCTCAATCATGCAACAGAGTCCATTTAACCTACCTTAAAGTGCGACTCTTTAATTCACCAGTTATTGATAGGGTACGTCATCACTATGTTAAAACAACTTACCACATTGATTTTTAGTTTCCTGATCGTAGTATCAGCCGCTCACGCCAGTAATGATCTCAACACACTCAGTACAACGTATGATGCAAAAGCACGTTATGAGATGAGCGAGAATGATGTTAAAAGTTTTGTTTATCAGTGGTTTGCTGCATTTGACCATCAGCGAGAGTCAGGTTACTTCGTCAATCGCATTGCACAACCAGTAAACATGCAATACCCGGGAACGCCTATTAATTCTGTAGAAGCATTCTTAGCTTGGTATCAAGGTGTGACAGATAACATCATTTGGAACAGCCACGACATCGTTAGTATGGATGTGCAAGGTGATCAGGCGTCTGGTTGGACGGTTTCTTATGACGTTCGTTGGCAAGCAACGTCAAAAACTAAAGAGAAGTTCGACATGATGGTTCATCAAGAGCTTGAAGTTATTCGTGTTGGCGACGCTTTAAAACTGGCTAAGCTAGAAGCGACAGTCGTCGAGTAAGGAGGCTATTATGAAAAAGTTAGCGGTTCTTTTTTCTGTATTTGCCGTTGCAATGGGGGCGGCATTTCAGGTGTTCTGCGCTGATACGATTCATCTTGCTGCTTACCATGGTAATGAAGCTAAAGTGATTGAGCTGTTGAAAACCAATCTTGATCCCGATTCGCGAGATTCTTACGGCGGCACAGCACTGCACGCAGCAATGTTCCAAGATAACACTCGAATCGTTGAGCTTCTGATTGATGCTGGATTTGATGTGCACCCTACCATTTTTTATACCAATCAATAACTACACACAATTGATAAGTTGAGAATTGCTACTAAACTAGTGTCATATTCATTATCTAAGAAAGTGATTTATGACTGTTACTTACGAAATCAAAACAACAGAGATAAAACCATATAGATACAGAACACCTTTGATTGCTGTTGATGATGGTCAGCTAATAATTGAATACTCCAAACAATTCCCAACCTATATAAAGAAGCTTACGTTATTGAATATGGTGGGACGTGATATTTCAGGAAATATTGTCTCTTATGAACCGATGGATCATGTTAACCGATTTCTTATGTCACATCATATTGACGAAAATAAACAAGAGTCGGATCAATACAGTAAAGGGTTAGTACACTTTTTTTCGTTTTTAATTGAATTACAAAAGCTTTGGGATGAACAATTTGATGAACACCTCTACGATGATTTAGTTGACCTACCTAGACCAGTTTGGGATTGGTTTCCGCCAAGGAAAAGTCAAAGGATAACTTATCAGTATCGGGCTGCGTTGAGACATGCTGTATTGAACGAAGCTAATCCAAGCCTTAGAATCGCACGAACAACTGCTTCCGCATATATGAATGCAGTTGTTAAGTTTTATACATATCATATTCGTAATAATCACGAGTTCAATAATCCTCCCTTTGAGCACGAAGTGCTGCAATTGAGCTACACTGCTGGTGGCACAAGCATGAAATCAATGATTTCCAAAGATGTTTATAGCACCGATTTGAGGCTTAACTTTGGAAGATCGGTTCGCAATGAAGGTGGAGCGATACCAACCGCTAGAAGAGACCTAAAGCCTTTAACGAACACTGAATGGAAAGCTGTTGAAGACATTCTCATTAATACCCAAAGGGTTATAAAAAATATAGGCGGTGAGTTAAGGTCAACTCGGCTTCCAATAGAGTACTGTTTATTCTTTCTCATTGCTCGATATACGGGGCTTAGGAAAGAAGAAGTAGCTAGTTTACATGTAGGTCAAGTTGTTAAACCGGATACAAGTAAATTTGGAATGCGCTTTGGAGTTGGAGGGATGTACGGTTCTTTAACCAAAACGAAGGGAGGAGGTAATAAATCTCGCAGAACAATAATTCCGAATAGGATAATGCAACTTCTATATGAATACACATTGAGCGATCGATACAAAAAACGACTAAATACGTTCAAAAAAAAGTGTAAAAAGGAGAGGGAAAAGGGTGACGTTTCTAATTTTGAAGGAGAGGACGCCATTGATGATACGAAACAATACTTATTCATAAGTACTACTGGAAAGCCTTTTTTTACAAAGTTAAGTGAGGCAAATACCCGTTGGAGTGAAATTAGGAATACTGTAGAGATAAATGATGATATAAAAATTGATAAGGTTATTCATAATCTAAGGTCGACATTTGCAGTATGGCTCTTTCGAATTTTATTGAAAAAAACTACACAAGATATTGCATTAGCACTAGTTTCAGAATGTTTAGGACATGATGAAGAGGAGACCACGCTTATTTATCTTAGAATTTCTCAAGATGAACCTACGGGTGATGAAATATATGAAGATATTCTAGATTTCCTTGGTGTCTTCGAGAATATGGATAACGAGTTCTTATTATCAAATGAAGGAACTTTAAGTGCACGTTAATCCACAGAATAAACGAAAGGCGTTAACACCTTCAAAGAAAATTCTGAATCACTCTGCTCAGGTTAAGAAATTACATGTTGATGACATGGTGCTAAAATACAATAGTAACCGTTTTATATATTTCAAACGATTGAAATATAAGGGGTGTCCTAAACTAAAGTTTTCAACGGCCGAGTTTCCAACGGGAACCAAATTGATTGACATGCAGCGTGATGATTTTATACGTGAGTTCTATGAATATCTAGGTTCTTCCGAGTCAATAAATATTCATCAAATGTACTTTGGCTTAGTAACCTATCTACGTTATCTAGATCAAAATTTCGAATCACTAAAAGATGATTATCTAGAGTTTGATCTAATTGAAAGCTTCATAGAATGGGGAATTACCCAAGTGGAGCTCGGTAAGATTTCTAACAACAGAATTCGTGTAGCGAAAGGTACGTTGACTTGGCTATTAGTTAAACGGAATCGTAAACATGAACTAAATAGGCTACCTGCTATAAGAAGAAATAGGGATTATATTAAAGGAGCTAAAGCACTTGATTTAGAAAATGAATTGAAACCCGTAGCACGCGCGCTTTTTAAAGGTTATAAGGTTCTTTTGCTTCATTTCAATCAAGGTACGACTCCGAAAGTACACCCGTTATATGACGAGAAATTAGTTGATATAGAGGCTAAAGCAAGAGGTTTGAGTAAACGTTCAACCATAGTAGCGCATAAAGCATTTCAACAAGCATTGCGTGGTGATTATGGCTTGGAACAATGTCTTATAAGGCTAGCAATAATGATTACCTTCATGTTCACTGGAATGAATAGTAAGCCATTATATGATTTAAAAATATCGGATTTATCTTTTCGAGAAGTTCAAGGAGGGAAGTACATTCTTAACTCTGTCAAAGGGAGAGCAAACTATCAAAAACAAGATAACTCTTTGGGATTCAGTAAGTATGCCAAGGAGTTTATTGAGAGTTGGGTTTTAGTTGCAAAGAAATTTTCCGAGGGGATGGGTGATGGATATCTGTTTCCGCACATAGATGATTTGGGAGAGATGTCGTCATACTCCTACAAAAGCCATCAACCTCATAAGAGTATAAATAGGATGCTTCAGAGACTCGGGTTAGTGACAATAACTCCTTCGGTACTTAGGAAAACTAAATCAGACGCGCTATACCGGGTCACTGAGTCGGTTTATCTTGTAGCTATGAGCAACAACAACACCATGGCGGTAACTGCGCGTACGTATATAAACGGGACTGAGAAGGAGCATGAAAATAATCTCAGTGCTGCCATGAGCGCGCAATTTTCTATGACAAAAGGAATTGATGTTATCGATGCAGTCAAAGAAGCTAAATTCAACCATGGTGAGATTCTAGATGATTACGAGTACCAACGACTTAGAAGGGGTAAAGATCGCGCACATGAAGCGAGGACAGCTACTGGCATCCGATGCACCGACAACCGCAAAGGGGCTACTTCTTTAATACAGCAATCATTGAATAAGGTTGGAATTGACACTAGAAAAGGAGAACAAGTCTGCACGGATTTCTTGGAATGTTTTAAGTGTGAACAACATGCATTTGTTACAGATGTTGAAGATATTTGGCTGATGCTAAGCTTTAAAGAAACCTTACAGCAATTACAGCAAACTCCCGCCATTAACTCTATGCCTGAGGATAAATATATCAATTTGTTTAATCAAGTTGATAGTGTCTTAAATGGCTATAAAATTAAAAATAAAACAAACTACAATATAGCGATGGAGAAAATTAAACATGCTCCTCATCCGTTATATTCGACAGCGTATAGCTTGAATGATCTGTTAGAAGTGTTCACATGAATATAAATAAAAATACGTTTTTGAAAAAAGTTCCTTTATTTGATAATGATGAAATAGCAACTTTTCACATGGATGGAACTCCTCTGAGCCATGTCTATGACAATGTCTGGGATTTTTCTGGGCAAGAGAGGGTAACGGAAAGAGCTAGGTTTGGTTTTGCTACTATTGATGCTAAGTATCGTAAGAGCATCCAAGCCACGTTATTATTTTTTATGAAGGAGCGAAAAAATAAAAATAAGACCTACGCTAAGTTATCTGTAGTTAGGTCTTTTAGACAAGGGTTAGTGCTTGTATCTAAGGGCCTCAATGGCTGTAACTGGGCTGAACTTTCTGATGATGTTACATACAGAGCATTTAAAAATAACATGGTAAAGTATATAAATGATGAAAATCTTAAAGTATCTACTGTTGATGTAATTATTAGAACTATAAATAAGCTTAACGAGTTGGAGTTTTGCGCAAGGCCTGTAAGCCGTGATGACTTTAGACAAGTAGATATAAAACTGGCTCAGCAACACGTTGCTATACCGATAAAAATGTATCAGAAATTGATTTCGGAAGCTATTAATATTGTGGCTACGTATCATCCACACCGAAAAGCTATAAGTGATATTCAATCTTTGGCAGAGGAAATATATGAGGAAGAAGCTAAGCGACTCGATGTAGTATTAGGTCTAGCTAGATTAAATGTGACGCATAAAATTGATAAATTATCTCACTCTATCCCAAACTTTAAAGTTCTTAGAAATGGTTATCAGTTAAATTACATCTTGAGTGCGTGTGGTATAATAATACTAGCTTTTAGTGGAATGCGAAAAAGTGAAATGTATAGATTGTCGAAGAGGAGTTTTTTATTTAAAGGAACGAATAAGATACCTATATTGCAGGGGGAAGAAACAAAACGAAATGGATTTGCTGTTCGAGAGACATGGCAGACTCATGCTATAGTTAAAGACGCACTTGAACTAGCTTATGACGCGACACAGTACTTAAGGGACATCTATAATGAGAAAAATAAAAAGGATTTAGACTGTGGAAAAATTTCTAAGTTACAGTTTGAAAACAACTTAAATCAAATAAACAGTGTTTTTCTAATTACCAAGGTAAAAATGAGAAGTACCAGGTATAACAATGATATAGGTAGATTTTTTAAAAACACATTATCTCAGTTCGAAATCTTGGCGACTCAAGAAGATGTTGAAGAGTTCAACCGTATTAATCCAACTCGTGCTGGAGAACTTAAAGTAGGTGAAACGCTCCCTAAATTAACGCCACATGATTTGCGCCGGAGTTTTGCAGTGTTCTTTAAGCGATATGGCTTCGGGTCCACCTCAACTATAAAGTTCCAATACAAACATCGAAGTATTTATATGTCGGAGTACTACAGCAACAATGCACGCTTGCAGGCAATGGAAGATGTATTGCTTGATTATGAATTACTAGGACTGATGAATGAAGAAGGGATTAGCACAGGTGTGGATATCTTCGATGAAATTTATAATAAGTCAAAGTGCCTTAGTGGTTCGGCTGGAAAGCGTATTTATAAAGATAGGTTTGATAAACTAGGTCATGGTCAGCATGTTTACATGACAAGAGATGACATTGAGCGTCTGGTTAGAAATGGCACTATGTCAGTTGTTAAGTTGCCAACGGGAGGGTATTGCGTTAACTCATCCTGTACCCGAGTGTGTGGTATTGGTGTGTTTGCAGCCGAGAAAAAACCTTGTGAGTACCAAGTGATTACCGACGATCAAGCTAAGGAGATTTTAAGACAAAATAAACGTCTTATAAAAGTATTTAGAGAGTTAAATACGGGGGAACCTATGATGAATAGCATATTGATTGGGCAAAAGCAAAAGATAAAACGTAACGAAACCCTTATAAAGGATTTTGATCTAAACTTCGAACCGTTTGACGAAAGAATTAAAGGTATTATTGAATGATGGAGGTTATAAGTGGGAACAAGAAAAGTAACTGAGGGCAGACTCAGATCAGCTTTACATCGCTTGTTAGATGGCAAACCAGAGCGAGTAAAAAGATTTGGAAAACTATCGCTGAACAGAATAAATAACGAGGCTGGTTTAGGTCATAGCTATATTCACAAATTTGAGGACTTTGTGAAAAATGAGGCTATACCAGCTATCGAGGAATTTAATAAGAACTATGACCCTCTATCTGAAAAGTTAAAGTTAAACTCTTTAAAAAAAATGAGTGAGGTCGATAGCTTGAAAGTAAAACTAAAAAAAGAGGTCTCTTTAAAGGAAAAGTATCGAAATGAGCGTGATGAAACAAGAAAAATTAATAAAATTTTGGAACAAAAAAATAGCTCATTAATGTTTAGAATCTATGAATTGCAAGAAGAGTTAAAGAAAAATAATGTTTTGACGTTCACAAAAGGTCAATAAGGAAATTTGCGTAATTGAACTTTTCGTGGGACGTTTTAGGTGAGAGTCTCTCAAAGTAAGCAAAATTTCATTAAATTTATTCTTTGAATTCCTCATCGGAGAGTTTTAAGTTAAAGAGTACTAGAGCAAAAAGATAAATCTATTAGCACCCAGTGGGATATTCTCTGTTGTTAGTACTACCTATAAATGGCTGTGGGTTTAAGTGAGTTTAAGCTAAGGGAATAAAAAAGGAGAATCTTAATTACATTCTCCCTTTAATAATCACTAAATTAAACTTCTAGTTCATATGTCGGAACCCTAGTGTTTTGTACTTGTACTTCCTCTTTAGGAGTCAAGCTTTCCAAATACCTGACAAGTTCCTGATTTTCGAGAATTCCTTTATACAGGGCTGTTTCCCAGTTTTTGTCTTGCTCATGAAGTGATCTTTCATTAATACGAGTTTGAAGAGCATTCGAGATATCAAAGTTATTTTCCTTCAATAAACTTTTCCAATGTCTGAGCATCCGTTTGCTGTATGTGATTATTCTATTCTTGACTTGTAAACCTTTAAAGTGAAGCTTTAATCTATTTACAGATACAGCACAAGATATTATGTCCTGCGTTAACAAAATTTTAGGTGTTACGCAGATGGACTTCGTGGTTTGGTCAAAATCAATCACTATTGAAAATTTTACCTCTGACAGTGCCTTATGATACATAGGGCTATGAAAAATCGCGAGCTTATCCGTATTATCAAAGTAGTCATCTCCTTTGATAGGTGCACAATCTCGACATTGAGGTACTAAGTTGTTTGGGAAAATAGAAAACTCTGGCCAGTCACTTTTGGGTATAAAATGATCTAGAGTGTTTGGTGAAACGGGATTACCACAAAATGGACACTCACTCAGTCCATGTTCATTCCTTCTTTCTAATAGTTCTTTTTTCAAGCTGGCAGGGGGATTGTTGTAGAAATCCTTAAGCACGCCAGAGCTATCTTTGAACTGAGACTCTCGTACCATCTGATCGTAATTTTCTAAGATGTCATCATAGTCTTTGTATACATCAATTAGCTTATCTTCTATCGCCGTTAACCTATCTACATTATCTTTTTTAGAGGATGTAGATGCGGACAGCCACTCTTTGTGCAACTCTGGTTCAATTCTAAAATGTCCTAGATATTTCATTATTTTACCTCGATATCTATTTCATCATCGGAATTTGACGCAGACAAGTATGCTAAAGCTTCATCTCCAATTTTTGTAGAATACTTAGTTAACATTGATTCAATACTATCTGAGCCTGCATTTTCCCTTAACTGGTCTATTTCGCTTTGGAAAGGCTTATTGGTATTGAAGTCTTCAAATGCCTCTCCAATAATAATCTCAAGTGATTCGCTTCAGGTTTTATGGTATTTGTATACCCTCCTCTGTTTTTTAATATTACAATACCATCTCTAGCTACTTCTCGTGCTATTAACGGGGAGTGAGTTGCAATAATTGCTGATGACTTAGTCTCACTTAATAGTTTTTTTAGCATGTTGATTAAAGCGACTTCAAGTGTAGGATGAAGATATAGTTCAGGTTCATCTATAATTAGTAGGCTTTCATCTTCTATTTCCGCGACTAAAGAAGGGAGCATATATGAGAAAATCTCTTGGCCTGAGCTTAAACTAACTGGTTCTTCATTTTTTAAGAAGAACAAACCTTCTTTTTCATCAAAATCCTCTTTATTTTCATTGAATATTTTATCCTGATGACTGTTTATTTTAAAAAATTCACCTGTAGAAGTTAGTTTTACTGCAACATCGTCAAAGTCCATACATAAGGCTAGGGTTTCCTTTAGGGTTTTTAAACGAGTATCTTCATTCCACCAGTTTTCCTCTTGGTCATATTTCATGATAGATTTTATAGATTGTACGCTTGATTCTTTGGGCCAATCCAAATTAAAGTTGTTTTTATTGTCTTTAAATCCGATATAGGCATATTTGTTGATGTGAATATTTCTTCTATCTTTTGACTTTCTTTTTCTTTTAGGTTGGTCATGTTTTTTATCTAATAAGTCAAGCAATTGAGTTTTCGTATAAAAACTCTCAAATGGAGAATAAGCAGTTACGATAAGTTTGTGAAAAAATGGCCAACTGTGACTATTTTCATGAACACCAGAAATGACTTCAGTTATTCTTTTTAGAACATGACTTTTGCCTGCTCCATTTTCACCAATTAGGAGGTTTATGTTAGTTTTGGCAATTTCTTTTGATGTGTCGAACCTGAACTCTATTGGGTCCATCGTTTCCGAGGGTTCGTCAAGTTGTAGATTAAACATTGTTTCAGTTTCATAAGTTCCTAAAGCAACATGATATCCTTTTCTAATTAATGATTTGGCTGTTTCGCCATCACGAGCTATAGTTTCTGTATATCCGTCAAATCGAGTGAATTTATCAATACTCTCAATTAGGTAGCTAGCATCATGGAGATGTGATAGTAAGTTATCAACTTTGTTTTGGTCTTCACTAAGTACGAAACTTAGCTTTTGGTAATAATCGATACTCTCTCCTAGAGAAACCGCTTCTAGCTCTCCAATCAGTTCAGTTACGTCAAAGATTTTCTCTGTTATGGGATCACCATTATCATAGAGATACGAAGCAGTGTATTTTTGACCATTGATAAGCAGTTTTAAATTACCTACTTTATTGGATTCACCTTGTGAGACGTGATAGAGCTTGAACGTTACTTCGTAGCCAAAATCATCCCAAGGGTTTCGGAAGTTGGTTCCAATGTGATCCTGAACCAAGTGAAAACCTTCATAGCCTGTGATGGATAAATTTTTTGAAATGTAAATCTTCATGATGAACAGTACCCTATGCCTCTATGCTGATGTTGTCTTATAAAGCATATATTCTAACTGAAAATGAGTTCCCTTTTAGTGACTTTGACTATCATTCGTTTTAAATTGTTTATTTCCTTAAAAATCATTGAAGAGATGACGTCGCTTTGCAATACGGACTGTTGTATAAATTGAATTCGGTTTTTAAATTTAAACCCAATGTTAATTCTTGAATTCGCGCTAGCGTATTTAAATGGATATGTTCTCATGTGAGTAGAGTCTTATATCGGGGCTTTAAGTGTGTGACTTATAGAGATGGTTGCAATTTTCTTAGTTGAAGATCGAGCTTGTAATTCTGCTCTTGAAACCTCTCTTTCCTGATCTGGTAGTGCTGAGATACCTCTTCAGACAAATGGGGTTGATCAGATATCTCAATAATCTTGCCTATCGGGGTTAGCCTAATCAAATAGATGTGGGGCGGTTCCCAGTTGTAGTTGTGTTGCCTTCAGCTAGTAGCCGATCCAGTTCTTCCAGCACCAAAGAGATCTATAGTCGGATAGAACTCACGCCCTCTGTGCGTCTGAATACGTTGGATAGGAAATGGCATCTCTTCAGCTACACACTCAATAAAGCCGACTGTATTTGTTGCTGTGCGCTGTGAGTAACACCTTAGAACCCGATAGCTAGAACAGTCATCAATAGCTGTATACTGATAAATTCCAGGCGTTATGTTAGAGGTGTCCGCCTGGACTCTATCAGCAGGAATTGGACGCTCATATCTTTGGAAATCTTTTTTGCGTCGGTAAGTTACGATGGGGTTGACTGATGCTTCGGATAAAACTTTATGGAGTGCCGCTGTGCTTAGATGTATTTGGTGAAGTCAGATCAATTCCGTTTGTAAACGCCGCGCCCCTAAATTGCGTTTCTCAAGCATCTTAAAGATCAATACTCTTAGCTCATCAGTGCTTCGGTACCTAGAGATGGATGAGGGCGTCTGCTTTGGCTTTTCAGATCAGCGATTCCACACTGCTTATATCGCTTAGCCCACTTGCGTAATGTTGGTCTGGAAATTACCACAGGTCGACATACGAGATCTGCATCATCCCATTCATTATATATTTTTATCCACTTCAGTCTTTGTTGAATTTCTCTATCCATTGACACCCAGTATAGTTGAAAGGATGACTATGAATCACACACTCCTCGCTTATCTTGTGTGTAAAGCTTTGCTGAGTTCCAGCTAATTATCGAGGAAATCAATGAGACACCATAAACAATGAACTTAGCTCAACAGAAACTACCGAGTATGAAAGTAACTTTGATAGCTCTGTTATACAGAAGTTGCAAGACCTTTATAAGGCAAAGGCATATTACAGGTTTTCTCGAGAAATTTTGCTCCTGTTAACATCGGGATATAATTTAATCGCATTTTATTCATAAGGTATTCTGGCTTACCTACAACAACTTGGTGAGCAGGGAAAGAACAATCGTAATGTTCATTCAGTCGTGATGCTATTGCAGGATCGACAATTAAATCTTTACCTATGTTTAACCATACGTGAATTTGCATCGTATCATTTGAATATCCTCTATTCCATTCAGATAGCAAGCCTTCAATTGTAGTGTCATACTCGTTGCAACCGTTTATAACAACTTCCCCAAAAACTAATTCACATGGTATCCCAATGTGTTGAAAAAACAGAAACGATTGTGCGCCTAGTTGAATACAACTGTTACTCCAATAGCCTTGACCAAACCGTTGAATCAACAAACCTAATAATTCCCTATTTGATATATCTATGTACTGATCTATGTCTCTTGCTGCTACTGGATAATTTAAAGCTAGGCGAGACCCAATACCTAGTTCGTTTGATCTTTTCTCGGAGGCTTTTAAATATTCGATATAACGCACTGTCTTAATATTCCCTGTTCTACTTTGTAACAACGGATAAAGTGTGAGTGTTGTTGGTACCACTCAATTTATCGGTCCTAGACACAACTGATGGCAAAAGGTCCGAGTGCTAGGAAATTTGTTGGATCAACTCTCATGCTGCTTTTCGAGTTTTTGATTGCTGCGTAACGCTTTCTAGATGAAATTTTCCATCATTGTCTATATTGAAGCTACTGATTATGAAACTCAACTACTATCCTACTGTAGTGTGAGTCGTGGTTCCAACATTGCAGGAACCACAGAAAACTCGTGTGTGACAAACGGTAGTCGGATAAGGTAAGTTTGTGCTTAGTTGAAGACTATTTATCATGGACGTTGATGCCTATGATAAAGAAAAGGACACTTTCTCTTGAGTACGTGTCCTTTTGGCCAGAAGCATGCTAATTGCTTTGTTGTTTTAACTCGTCCTCTTGTTCACATATGGTGATTTCGAGCAACTCACGTTCATTTTCAAGCATCTGCTACACTGTCGTCATATCCGTAGCCGTACATCTTTGCATCAGACACCTTGGCTGAGCCTCACTATTGGAAATGGTGTGCTCGAGCTTGTTCCCATTTTGAAAGGAATGTTTAGTTTTAGTCGCAAACCTGCCAGCACCTGAGTTATCAGATTCAAAGAGCTTTCCAAAATACTCATAACCTTTAAAGCAGTTGAACACTTCTTCAAACGACTTAAGATCCATCGTGAGCTAACGAAAATTTAACGACAGATTGTCGTCTCTCATCTTTACGTAATGTAGTTTTTGCTTATTTACTTAAGTTACTCTTTATGAAGGCGCACTGCACAATGATCACGAGTTATTGTAAGCATTATGTGTTCACATTGAGAGGTGTGGGAAACACGGGGTCAGTGAACCGTTTAAGATCTTTGGTCTAATAGTCATTAGATACAGTCATGGACTAACTACATAATATTTCGAATAAAAAACATATTTGGTAATGATACGTTTAAATTTTAAGCTTCAAGCGCCGTTAAGAACATTGATGGAAGCACGCTTGATAAGCCATTTAATGTTTAGTCGAGTATTAATTGTATCGATTTGAGTAATAGTTTAATTAAAACAGCAGCTTAACTTTCAATAGCGTAAGGTTTTACTGATGAATCTAAACGTTTAAATTTATGTATCTAATCGCCGGATTTAACAGTGATGGAACAGAGGAAAACACAAATCGATCAACTTTTTCACCTCAAAATAAGAAAGGGAGACGCATTTACGCGTTTCATGTGTAGATACGAAGCAATAAAACTCGGAGCTTGCATTGATGGAATTGTTCTCCAAACAAACGAATAATCACTAGTGTTGAACTAAAAAAATATAACTTTCAATGATTTATATTTTTATGGTGCTCTCTGAATTTATGTGAGATCTCCAAGTTTGGTATGATCAAACATATGAGAACAGAGTTATCTCATGCTCAATTAACCTTGTCTGTTATTCAAATAGCTTCTTGTTACCCAATAGAAGAACACAGCTCAATTGAGAAAAGGCTAGCTTGAGTGTCAGAATTCTTCATTTATATTTCCATTTAGCTATTAATACAACTGGAGTAGAAATATTCGTACTAGGTTAAACTATCGAATGGAGAGGGTAGGGGGGCACCTTATAAACTAGTCTCCATTCATGCTGCTAAGCTTAATCGAGGTACTAAGAGCCAAGTTCAATACGGGGCGCTCATTGTATAAGCATACGTCTAGCTGCACTTTGTGCTTTAATTTTTTACAATAATTCATCACGAGGTAAGTATCTATGCAAGTTTCAAAAAAGGCAGACTTGTACATTTTCCAGTGTCAACTAATAGCATTAGATGAAGATAACCACGAAACTGAAGACTCTCTAAAACCAGTGCTCGTTAAAAGTAAGACAGAAGCACAACAGTTTCTCGCTCAAGGGCAAACTGTAATTTTTGATGGATTGGTTATGAGTAGGATGAAAGCGCAAACGCATAGTGGAAAACCAGAAATGATAAATCAAAATGTGCGACTGAATAGCGGTGATGTTGAGAAGGTTAACGATATTATGCGTTTGATGCAGCATCATATCAGAAATGGCTCTCTTGATCGTATGACGCAGTTACTTTTAAAAGACGCAGAGAAAAACTTCGATGACTTCAAGGTAGCCGTTAACCCATATTCGAGTGCTGATGAGACCCGATATCTTATAGCAAAAGACCTAAACGAGATTGAAGCGAGAACATGCGAGTACCCACTCATACCAGCAAAGGAAGCGGTCGCTCTGTTCGGAGATGTGAATGCAACCAACCCGCTAAGATTGGTAACGAAACTCAAAAAAGAGTGTAAGATAATAGGCTTTTATTTTGGTGATTCTCGGAACATTCAAATTCCAGTGTTTCAGTTTGATGTGGTACGTTTGGGTGTGCACAAGCCAGTCGAAAAACTATGTCGCATTCTTGATGGGTTAAACGACTGGGCTGTATATAAATGGCTAACAACTCACGATGTGGATTTGAAGTGTACGCCTGCTCATGCGATAAGCTGTCAAGATCTTGAGGAAGACTTGCTATATCTAGCAGGTATATTTAAGTCTGAGAGCAAATTGAGAGACTTAACGTTTTTCGCAGAGGAAAATCATAATGAGTAGGCATTATCGCATCATCACTCTTACAGTTGAATCAAGGAGTTATTTCTATAATGTATTGAATAGGTCAATATACGACTGTGGTGAACCCAGTTGTGCAACCATTAATCCAAATCATAGAGCAAAGCTAAAACTTGATACCAGAGCCATTTACCTCGATGTGTAGTAACTTATGCTCGATCTTATACACCCGCTGGTTAGTCACGACTACCTCGTAAAGTTGGCATAGTCGTTTGTTATGTTTCTTACCACCACCCTAGATGACCAGACAATTTTGCGTAGTTGCCAAATCGCACAGGCTCAATATCATCGACTTGGTTCAAAGCTACCGGTTGTAAAAAAGTAGCAAAAAAATCGGTGTAGGCGATGTAATTATTATCGTTAACTTTTTGAAGCATTGGCAATAAATAATGCGGATTCATTCCAGCATTTTGTACCCAATTAAAACGTAAAGACAGCCTAAGTACGTCTGGCATTTTTGTCATTACTTGCTTTAAGGCACATAGAGCATGAATACAGTGAAGTAGATTTGCCTCTTTACTAGCTTCTATACGATTGTGCTTCAATCGATTGTATACTTTCCACCATGGCATTGGAGAGCTATTCGAATTACTACCCCACTTTTCAAATGGGCGTAATAGTATAGGCTTCCCTTTAAGTAATACTGATTGTGTTTGAGTCAATTTTAAAACAGACTCGAGCTCTCTATGATAGTCATAGATATTTGCCCCCTTTTGGGTCATTTCTCTCCCTCTGGGCCCGGGTCTCTTAAACCGTTCTGGCATTTGAGCCCTTAACAAAGTGTCAATAATCGAACAAGTTTCAATTATGATCGACACAAGACGAGGGGATTGGATTTTCTCCAACTCTTTTACTGACGCGAAAGGTACTACTCCTATTATCTCGGATAATCTGGACTCAATATTCTCATACCACTCATATATTTCTATTACTACTTCTTCATCAAACATGCTTAAATTCCACCAAGAAATATTACGCCGTGAACAACGCTACCACCGAACTTAAACTATTTTGCCGTAAACACTAAATGTGAAGCAAAACGAAAATGCCAGCGTTGCAAACCTGCCTTAAACGCTTTGTGAGGACATATTTTTTCTCAAGGCCTCTTTTTGTTCCTGAGTAAGCTTTCTTTTTATAGTCAAGGATTTACTTTTAATATCTGTAGATAAAAAACTTCTCACAAAACTCACTAATTTATAAAATTTGGAATAGTTAAATGTAGGGCTAAGTTCTTGAGTTGTGTGACTATCCGTTATTAATTCGATCTCCCCCTCACTCTCAGAAATAAAGTACTTTAAAACATGCTTTCCTAAAGCTAACTCGGTATGAGCAAAATGCTTGTTGCGCAGATTAACTATTTCGTTATGAAAATCCAGAAGTTCCTTTTGATCTTTAAAGATTTTTTTTGGATTCAGGCTCGTTCTTCTCTGCGATTCATTGAATGCTTTGGTATATTTTACAATAGCTCCGGCCAGCAGTTGCTCTAAACTTGATAATAAACGAGGATTTAAGAGCATTAATACTGTGTTGGTGCCAAACTCATCTTTATACTTCCAAATGTCATCTCTCATAGCTTGAAATGGGTTTTTATTTTTCTCGTAGCTATCTAAGAGTGGTTGTATTTCTTTCAAGAACTCTAGGTCTTCAAAAGGACTATCTTCAATTTGAATTTTTGGTGTTTTCTTCATAGCAAAGCTAGAGCTCAAAGCTTCAATAGCCTGGCTCACTTCAAGCATCTCAAAATCAATCTCAATATAGTTCTCTAAAATCCTGATAAGGTTTTTCAGCCCATTGTCTCCTGCTAAAAATTCTTCATCTTTTGGAATAAATGCCATGCTTCCTCCTATGACCTAACGCAGCATTAAGTGGTGAGCAACGCAGACCACTGCGATTAAAGTATTGTGCCGTAAACACTAAAGTCGAAGCAAACCAAAAATGCCGAGCGTTGGGAATCAGCCTTGAACGCTTTGTATGCCTTTAGCCAAACCATGCTCGAATACCTTTTACTTCACTACGAGCTGCAATCGCGTAAAAAGCATGGAATAAGTAAGGTAGGCTCTCTACTCATCAAACGGTGAGCAATCCACGTATATCAACATGACAACCGACGACATTACTTGCTGCATCTGTGTGGTAACATTATCCGCTAAACAACAAGAAAGGCTCTAATAATGCAGGAGCAAAAACTGCTATGCTCTTATTGACAGTGGGGGGCATATCACGCCTTGTTATGTGGCTTTATAGCTGCACGCCTGGAAATAGTATCCAAATTATTGCGCTAACTACGGCTAGAAAAGTGCAAAACCTATAATGTTAATAAGCCTCTGAACCGACACACTTTTATTTTGATAGTTAGGGTAAAAATTCTCTAAAGTAAAGCTATTAAGAAAACCTACTATGGACATTTTCCCTATCCATACCAGCAGGCTGTTATTATCGGTACGCAACATGAAAGTTTGGTTGATCGTTTGACCAGTTTCAAAATCTTCACATGCCCAAATCAGTCCGAAAAGGACTGGAGGTGCAATTAAGAAGAAAATTGGTGCTTTAAACTTTATTTTTCTCCAGCCACATAACGCCTCCAGCAGGGGGCGAAAAGCCAGAGCGAAGCGGCGGTTTTTAGTCCCACTGGTAGGCCTTGTTAGTTGTGATTAGTTGGTGAGTGACTTGAAGCATGATATTAGCTGCCTGATTGTTTCGGGCTGTGTTTCAAAGCCACCATTTAGATGAATGGGCCAATATTTGGGACCACTATACTGATACCGGTGCAATTGAACCTCTATTTCCATATGTCTTAATGCATCAGAAGAACGAATTTCTAAAACAAATTCTTCCGGGCTCATGCTTGATATTTTAGCGTTACCATTTCTCTTTTCATCGAGTGTTTCTAACTCTGCGATGAATCTTTCTATTTCTGGTAATTCAAACCAAATCCCATCGTGGGAACCAGAAAATGCCTGCAGGGCTAAAGCAACACTAACGTTAACATCACCAGCACAAGGGCTACCCTCTGGGTTTCTCTCTAGTTCTTCTAATTCTATGTATTCTTCTTTAGTTCCAATCTTCATTCAATTGTACGTCTTTTACAGCTAACGCCCTGTTAACGTGTGAGCAACGCAATACCGAAGCCACCTCATACTACCTTAACCACTAAACCTCACGCATAGTAAAAATGCCACGCGTTGCGAATCACTATTAAACAGTTTTTTAACTGTTTATAAGCCCCATTCTACCCGCATTTTGTATAAAGATTGTCGCGTCATCGTCCGATAATAGTTCAAGTGGCGTGTACACAACGCCCATTTCGATCAATTTGTGTTTTTGCCCAACTAGGTAGGCACTACTACGCTCAAACCTCGCCTCAAAAAGGCTCTGAATACGAGGTGAAGCTGCTTTTGAAAATACCGTTCGAAATAGCGATAGATCAATGATTAAGTCATCAACCTCAACCCAAGCGTGACCGTCCCATTCGCTAATTACCCCTTCCTTTTGACTTAATATTTGTTTAATCGGTTGATGATCAAATATCTTGGATTCAGCAACTGATAAACTTCCTGTCACAAAGCGAGTATCGACAGGCAAGTGATCATTCATCATCGCAGCCAACATTGCGCTCATATACAAACAGCTACCATCTACAGGTTTGAAGCTCTGAGTTATATTTTCAGCCATATACAGGACTTCTTGTACCAATTCGCTTCGTGTCATTTTAGCTCCAAATTCTAGAAACAGTTAATGTCCACTTAAGCGGAACATGGTCAACTTTTTCGTTATTTTTCAATGGTTTGTTATTTTTTAATTCTACGGTTTTTAACAAGCCAAGTAGCAAAACTGACTACCACAAACGCAATGGTAGCTGCAATCATTGGATTAACAGTGAAGGTGGTATTAAGTACATCGCCCACAGTCTCAATTTCACCGGCATAATCTTGGCAGCCATTCTCGTCGTAATCTGATAACTGACCATAAAGTTTACAATCAGCTTTAACTGTATCAGCTGCAAAATATACTAAATAACTGAAAGCCCACATTGTTCCTGCTGCTGAAATATCAGTTGCAAGGCCTTTATCAGGCATCCAAGATTTTTCTGCAAACGCATAAGACAACCCGTACTCAAAAGCGAAGAAAAATAGAGTTGCAGACCAGAAAAGTACATCCATAATAAAATTAAATTCCTAAAACATAACGCCCTGTTAAGGTGATGAGATGGTCTCCCCCTACCACTTCACATGGCCGTAAGCCATGCTTGGAGTGTTCAGGTCCGAAGTAAAAGGAGAAGACCATGACTCAGCATAAAATCATCGGCATCGATTTAGCAAAAAATATCTTCTTTCTTTTTGAAATCAATCATAAAGGAAAGAACCTTTCTCGTAAAAAACTTCAACGAAGTAAGCTACTTAGCTACATCGCCAATAAAGAGCCTTGTACCATTGCTATGGAAGCATGCTCTGGTGCCCATTATTGGGCTCGTGAATTCTCTAAACTCGGACACCAAGTCCTACTTTACGCACCACAGCATGTGAAAAGCCAAAGGCGGAAACAAAAGAACGACTATAACGATGCGGAAGCTATCGCCGAAGTCGCTTTGTTCCAAAGACCTCACCCCGTCCCTCATAAGTCAGTGGAACAGCAAGACATTCAATCCCTCATCCGCATGAGACGACTGCTCGTCACTGAAAGAACTCGTTTCGTTAATCAAATTCGTGGGCTCATCTCAGAGTACGGCGTTATCATGCCCAAAGGGAAAGCCGCTTTCACAAGGGCTATACCTGAGATACTCGAAGACAATGACAACCAACTCTCTCCGATTTTAAGAGAGCTACTGAATAATCAGTATCAACGCTACCTATATATCGATGAACAAATTAAGTGGTTCGACAACAAGCTCAATCACACCATTAAACAGTTCGATAATGCCAAGCGACTCATGTCTATTCCCGGCTTTGGCCCCCTTACCAGTCAAGCCGTTGCAGTATGGCTTGGCTCTGGACAACAGTTCCGAACTGGTAGAGATGCTTCCGCTGCAATGGGGCTAGTGCCCAAACAAGAGACAAGCGGTGACAAAATTATTCTTCTTGGGATAACGAAACAAGGCAACACTTATATCCGCTCGTTACTCGTACACGGGGCGAGAGCAGCATTAAGGCGCGCTAAATTTAAATCCGATAACCTCAGTAAATGGATGCTAGAGCTTCAAGAGCGACGAGGGCCAAATCGCGCTGCAGTCGCTCTCGCTAACAAGCTCATGCGAATAGCATGGGCTGTCACCACCAAAAATGAAGAGTATCAACCCGTATAAAACAAACATCACCAACCCTTTGCAAAGTACGTAGTGAGATGAATAACAGGATAAACCCTACACGTTGAAAACCTTCTCCTCACACTGGCTTTTTAAGTCGATAAGGTGATTAGGACTTCGTGTTCGACTGCCTCATCTTGGCCAAGGCAATAGCCGCTAAAACAGGCCGTATATATGGTAGTTAACCTGCGCTTTTGATCATACTGCTGACTTGCAAAACTGGGGGAGACCATATATGTGAGCAACGCAATACCGAAGCCCCTACATACCATCTTAAACACTAAATGCAACGCATAGCAAGAATGCCAAGCATTGCGAATCATTTTTAAACATATTGTTCGCCCTCTGACTCAAAGTTCTCGACATTGCCCTCAGATAAATAAACATAACTAACTCTGTGAATTTCCTTAGTTCCTTCGATTGGAAATAATGCGCTTGATGTATGCTCACTACACGTAGCAGACAGGTGTGAAACTATATTGTTGATAAAATATGCTTGAGCTAAATCGGTCAATTGGTATGAATGCCAAATTGGCTGCTGAGTTAATTCCGAATCTACTTGGCCATTGTCCCAAAAACGTACAAACATGCTTTTACCGACACAAACACAGTTAATAGCTCGCAAAATTTCGCCATTTGAAACGTCTTGTAAAATATCCAAGATAGTTTGTCCTGGATTCCCCATCGTCGTGTTGTAAACAAACAAACCAGCCCAGCAGTCACGGTTATAACCCCTTACTTTGCTTACTTCATCCGCCAACTTACTAAGCGCATTTCGAAAATCAGTTGAGCTGTTCAAACTAGATTTTACTTCTACTATCGCGTTGGCACACTCAGGAGTTACGAAGTGAAGTTCACCACTTTTATAAAGAGTAAGATTAGATTTAGAGGTAATTAAGATGTCTAGTTGGGTTGAGCTTTTATCACTTTCTTCTTCTGCCGCTGGATAACAAACAAATCCAGTTCCTATCCTGTATATTTCCGGACTAAACTCACTAATGACTTTACGTAAAATACTCTCTTTATGTTCACCGTCAGTAGCCCAATGGTTTGAACCAATAAGGTTTCTAACTCGTCTTTCTGAAATTTTCAATTCGTCACCAATAGAACGGTGATAATCCAAAAGATCTTGCTCTATAGGCATTCCTATATTTCCTTTTTTGTTTATTTTTTGGGGGAGGGCTAAGATTCTTAATAACAGTTAGTCTCGTTTTTCACCTACCCGACTTTCGAATAGCTTAACATAAGTTGTTAAAATTAAAGAAAACATATCAAAATGGGCACTCTACCCACACATAGAAAAGTGCTGGCCTGTTACCACTTTTTAACAATGCGTGTTATCCAAGGTATGAAAATCATAGAATCATTAAAAAAACCAACTTAGAAAACTAGCCATCTACAAAACGAGACCAAAAACTCAATAAAACATGCCACTTTCTATATGCAAACAACCTTCAAACTTAATAAGCTGTATAGATATACAAGAAAAGAAAGTAAAGACGGCAAGCCAGCCATGAACTTGATATTAGGTTTTGTAGGGAAAGCTCCAGTCCGTAGTTGTAATACAGGGCTCAAAAATCTACGACTGGTTCGGGCCTGTGTGATTCTAAATGCGTCTCAACCAAGAACAAAGCCATCGCGCCTGCGAGGTTCACAGCTAACTCAGCGTGCCGTTTTTTAGGCTTCGCTGACTTAGGCTTAGCACCGTGTGCATCGCCATGTTTGTTTCTTAGTGAGCCCAAACCATTCACAACACCAGAACAACCACCGAGAATTTGCTTAAACACTTGCTCTGAATGCTGTTCAGGGGACATATTCAATTCTTTAGCTGTGGCCTTGTATAAATCAGATAGCTCGATACGGTTTTCATCCAATAACACTCCTCTATCATGAAGAATATGCTTGCACACTGATTCTATAATACTTCGCGCCATAGTTATCGCACCATCTGGATCGTGAGATTTACGCTCAAGTGCTTTTTTCCACGCTCTGTGAATGCTGTCTTCACTGAACTGGCTCAGTACTTCATCAATTGACTGATTTGCGGGGTGAGCCTGTTTACCCTCTAGAAAGTCTAGACTCGCAACAAACTGCTCATATATGTACTGCCTTCGCTCTTTGTAGGTTTCGAACTTCGGTTGTATGAATCCCCAAAACTGATCCAGGCTTCTATTTGTTTTTATAAACGATGGACATAGGCCTTTTAGGGTTGGGTGGACGATTACGTAGTCACGTAAAACCTTATAATCATTTTGGCAATTGCCATCTCCCCCCGTAGCTCTTGAGATAAGCATGCTTTGAAGGTATTCAATCTTCTCTAAATCGGTATATGCATCCAAGTAGCATTGCCTATGAACTAAGAATTGCTTCAAATCATCCTCCTGAATCGCCCTTATAGATATGCGCTTTGCTTGATATTAAATGCATTAGAGGAGTTGAGTCAAAAAAGGTCCTGTTGAAATAGTAAGAGTACTTGCTCTAAGCCAATCTGGGGGCACAAACATGACAAGGCGGTTGGACCTGAGGTTTACTCTCATTAATGAGGTGTAAGTCATTGATTAGATGTTTGAATTACGTCAACAAAGTTATCTAGTTGTTTGATATATTGTTCTCTCCTAATTGTTATCTTTAAACTGCAATTTTGCATCCTCCCAGACAGGAAAAAGGACATACAAACTTGATTGATTTTTCTTCTATAAATGCCTTCAACAAAGGGCCTAGAGAGTCCTTTGAAGATCTTATTTGTGTGCTTGCTCGTAGAGAGAATCCTAGAAATGGCCTTGAATTCCAACCGAATGATGGTTGTGGAGGTGATGGAGGTGTAGAGGCACTTTGGATTTTAAACGATGGAAGAAAAATCGGTTATCAAGCGAAGTATTTCACTTCAATTGGTGATCCACAATGGAGTCAAATGGATGAGTCGGTAGAACAAGCGTTAAAGGTACATCCTGAGCTTCAAACTTATATTTTCGCAATACCAAAAGACTTAACTCCACCTAGAGGGACAAAAGGCAAATCTCAGCGAGAAAAGTGGGATGAGCGAGTAAATAGGTGGAAAGGTTGGGCGGAAGAAAAGTCAATTGACATTGCGTTCGAGCTTTGGTCCGAAACTACCCTAAAAGAAATGCTCCTTCGTGAAGAGAATGCCGCGCTGATTAAACTTTGGTTTGGCGGAGTTGTATTGAACGATACTTGGTTCAAAGATCAAATAGATGTAGCGATGCTGGCGTTGGATGATCGCTTCAATCCTCATGATCATGTCGAAGTGTCCATTGAATCCTTGTTTGACACCATGGCTCGAGGACCAGATATTACTACACAGTTGGTTGGTGCATTCACGGCTCTTGAGAAATCATTAGTTCCTACTATACGGTTTAATTCGCCAGAACTTGAACCAGATGCCGATACACTTTTGCGAGCCAATGATGCATGGCGGGAACTAGTGGAACTGAGAGGTTCGTTCACAAACGACTTTACCAAAAAATGGGACTTTAGTTCGGCAAGCATCGTACTAGGTCGTCTTCAAAATGCTGTTAGGGCACTTGAGAGGCAATATCATTCTATTGATAAGAAATCGCTTGAGAAGGACGATAAAAGCAACTTTGAAGACATGTCTCAAAGTCTTCGAGAACTTTCCACCTCTTGCTATTCATTAAGTGAACTTTTAGGAGCACCTAATCTACGAGCTGAGAGACTACGGTGTGCCGTAGTCTATGGGCCAGCAGGAGCAGGAAAGTCCCATATCTTAGGCCAAATGGCAAAACAGCGAACTCGAGTTGGTTTACCGACAGTCCTGATGTTAGGTCAGAGCTTCTCGAAGTCAGCATTTTGGGAACAAGTCGCTGGTATTTTGGGCCTGGAAGGTAGAACCGTAGATGATGTTTTGGGAACGCTTAATGCAGCCGGAGTTCGAAAAGGACAGCGAACAATTCTGCTCTTTGACGCAATCAACGAAGGTGTTGGCGCACATTATTGGAAACAGAATTTGTCGGAAATTGTACATGCGATCGAGGAATATTCTCATTTATCGGCAGTATTTTCTTGTCGTGAAGAGTATCTTCAATATGCATTTCCAGATTCTCTTTCAGAAAAATTACCTAAATTCTATATTGGTGGATTTACTACGCCTGAAGAGCTAGAACAAGCAGCAATTCAATATCTTGATGCAAAAGGTATTGCTCGGCCTAATACACCATGGTTATCGCCAGAATTCAGTAACCCACTATTCCTAAAAAGCACCAGCGAGGCTTTGCATGCCAAAGGGCTTACTGAGTTTCCTCGCGGGCTAAATGGCATATCGAAAATTATGGCGTTGTATCTCGATGCTTTGAGTTGGCGCACTGGTATAGAAACAACAAGTTCAGGTGCACTTTCATCCTCAATAAAAAAATGTGTCGGTCTAGTGGCAAATAAGATGGCTACAGATGGTTGTGACTTCGTCGAAATTGGAGAAGCAATTACATTTGCAGAAGAGAGCTTTAAGGGCAGAACACCGCCAGAGGGAAAGACTTGGATACAAGTTTTAATAGAAACAAGTTTGTTTCGACGGGATCCGCCGCCTTATTCGGAAGACATAGATCCCTTTACCCCCCCACCGGAACTAGTACGCTTTTCGTTTCAGAGATTCCAAGACCATCTCATGGCAACTTATTTGGTTTCAAAAGTGTCAGTAGAACCGATAGGTGCCGCTTTCGATGCCGATGCGCCATTAAATTTCCTGTTTTATGATGGGCAACCAGAGGGAGGTATTCGCTATCAGTATGCGGGGTTAATTAGCGCGCTATCAACAATATATCCGGAGAAGTTCGGCGTCGAATTTGCTCATACACTACCAGACTGGGAGCAGCATTGGAAAAGAGAGCAATCACTCCAAGAAAGTTTTTCTGAGAGTTTTAAATGGAGAAGTACGGATGCATTTTCAGATCATACGCGAGAGTTACTTAATCGATTAGATGGCTACAACGTCGAGCCCCTCCGACTTCTCTTAGAGGTTTCGATGACTATTGGTCACCCCTTTAATGCTCTACGTCTTCATGAGCATCTAAAGCAATGGCAAATGCCAGAAAGAGATAGTCATTGGACACGTTGGATCAATTGGACGTCGCGAGAAGAACTCAATCAAGTTGAAAGAATTGTCTCTTGGGCGTTATCAAAGCATAGTCGAACCGCAGATCTAGAACATTTGGAGTTAGCTTCATTAGTTTTGTTATGGTCTTTATCTTCGTCTCATCAGACATTGCGAGACCGAGCGACCAAAGCACTAACAACGCTATTTTTAGTAAACTCAAACATATTTACCTTCCTACTTGAGAAGTCGCATGATTGCGATGATCCGTATGTTGTAGAGCGACTCTATGCAGCAGCCTTTGGATCTTGTTGTATCGATCAAAGCCCTGAACGTCTACATGTTTACTCACATGAAGTCTTCGCCAAAATTTTTGCAAACAAACAGCCGCCGGTAGCTCTGCTTACTAGGGACTACGCATTGGGGATTGTTGAACTTGCCAATAATAAGAGCACATTGAGTGGAGGTATTAGCCTTGAGGATTGCTATCACCCGCTAGGTTCTGAACCGCCAATATTTGGTCTGACTAAAGATGAAGTGGAACATATAGCTGAAGAAAGAGGTGGAAAAGAAATTTTTAATTCGGCTTCAAGTGAATGGGGTGATTATGGAAAATACAGTATTCCAGGCCGTGTGCGTAAATTCTTAACGGCTCCTCTTTGTGATCCAAAGCCAGTTTCGAAGAAAGAACTAAAGCGAGTTTTCTTAGAGGAAGTAATACATCCTCACCCTGAGCGAGTTGAGGCTCTAGAGGCATTTGAGAAAGCATCCAGTTCCAATTTTCACACTATATTTTTTGGCCAACCAGAGAGTGAGGTTGGCTACAAGGAAACTGAAACGCAACAGGAATCAATAGTTAATGCTCGCTACCGTTTAGAAAGCCTATTAAGTGAAAGTGAGTGTGAAAGGTTTTCGTTGGACTACCTGCACGATGAAGGTGGCTACAAGGAATTTGATGAAATTGATGTGGAACAATGCAGATTATGGGTCACTAAAAGAGCTTACGAGCTCGGTTGGAACGCTAAACTATTTCCTCGGGATGGGTATGGTACTAACAATTCTAGACATGATAATGACTTTGAAAGGATTGGAAAAAAATACCAACGTATAGCACTAGATGAATTGCAAGCTAGACTGGCAGATAACTTATGGGTGCTCCAAGGATGGCCTGAAGAGCCGAGTGTTTATCGATATAGCCACCATGATTTTAGACGAAACCTAGAACCAACTATACTGCCGTTTGAAAAGCAAGGCAGCCGCTCAGCAAGTTGGGTCGTCGAGCCGATTGTCCAGCTCCCCGAAGTTGCTGAAGAAAATTTAAAGCAGTGGCCATTTGAGGAAGATCCGACGCAGACAATAATTGAGAAGCTCTCTAGGGTTGACGAAGACCAAAAAAGCTGGAAGGTATTGTATGAGTTCAATTGTGCTAGCGAAAAATATGAAGGGCCTAGAATAGGCATGCATGGAATGCGGTATGAAGAATTTAGATTCCTTTATTGCGTATTCTTAAAAAAAGGAAGGGCGAGAAAACTAGCCGAATTCCTTAGAGAGAAGCAAAGTCTTGATGTTGATTCTTTTAAACCGAGGGAGTTTACTGATGGTCCGTACCTTCGTGAAGCATATTGGCGCAATACATGGGAATCTGAAAAGTTCTCAGAATATCTTTGGAATGGCCCTGACGACTGCATATTTGCTATACCTACGGTCAACTACCACTGGGAAAGCCATTTGGATAAATCACTCCCCGATGGCTTTTCCAATTATATGCCACAAAAATGGTTTGCCGATGAACTTGAACTGTCGATGTCTGAAGGGGAGCCAAATAAATGGCTAAATAAACATGGTGACGTTGTATTGCAAGCCCAAGAGCCTTTTGAGCATCAAACTGCAGTAGTTATTGATGAAGAAACTCTTAGTTACTATGTTGCCAAGTTTGATATCGAGCCTATCTGGGTCATGATTGCAGAACGAAACGTGTGGCCTAATGGAGATAATGATGAATCTTGTTGGCGTCGATCCGAAGGTATTGTCTGGTGCGAGGGGGGAGCCTGGCAAAAAGTCGCGTGGAACAAAGATACACAACGCTAGCCCACTCTGAAGATCAAAGCACCAATTAGTACAAATCAGTTGTAATTCAGTACGACACACTGGGGTGTAAGTAGTATTTGGGTAACAAGAAATGTAGGTACAGTGTTGGATCCTGATAGGACCACTGTATAAGACGGGCTAGCAAAATAACTTCTAGCCCTTTGTTGTTTATAACTTTCTTTGCAACAGATTGGATTTCTTTATTCAAGCGGCGTTAATCTTGTAGGAGCAATTATTCTCAATGTTTCTGCGATAAGTCGAACACCCCCAGAACGCTCCATACTTACCATTCCTTAGTTTCATCTCACTACCGCAGTTCAAACATATTGGGCGCTCATGTTCACAACTAGAATTAATGCAAACTTGATAATCGTCTTTTACTTCACGACTCATGGCACTACCGCACTTATCACAAGGCGTTTCTTTGTGCTTACAACGAGGGTAAAGCGTACAAGACATAAACTTACCGTATTGACCAATTCTAGTTTTAAGAACCCCAACTTTACAAGAGTGACAAACCGTTTTATCCACATTTAGTTGCGTCAAGGAAACATCAAACTCATCCATCTCTACAGGATAATCGCTCTTGATAAGCTCCGTAACAAAGTCGCTTGCGTCGGTCATGTCCGCAAGTAAATATGCTTTATGTTTTGCTCGAGTTAGAGCTACATAGAATAGTCGCCGCTCTTCTGCGTGTTCAAACGTATCCCCTTGAGGTAGTAGTGCATTAATAAGCGTAGGGGGTTGCTTCTCAGAGGGAAAACCGTGTTTTCCCGTTGTTAGCCCCATAACTACAACGTAGTCCGCCTCTTTACCTTTAGATGCATGAAACGACTGATTCTCAATGTCTAACATATGGTAACGCTGTCTGAGCCACTGTAGATAGTTTGGATCTGGCGTTTGATACCAAAATCTTGCCAATAAGTAGACTTTGTTTTTATTAGGCGCGTTGGACTCGTTTACGTGGTTTGTAATAGACATTAACGCCTTATCCAATGCTGTTAGCCCTTGCTCTTCGATTCCCTGTCGAATGATGCTTACTGCAGGCTTCTCAACCTGAACTAAAGACTTAATCTCTTTTTTTAGCTGAACAGGGTTTTTCGTAACAAAGCGCGTTGCCACATCTCCGATAGAGCTATTAAACCTGAACGTCATATCAAGCGTCGTTTTAGACGTTGCACCGAAGTAAGATTCAAAGTCTGTCGTTAAGCGAACATCAGCACCACTAAAGCGATAGATTGCCTGCCAGTCATCACCAACGCAAAACAGCGAAGAGTTTTCTTTATTGTCTCGAAGAGCCTTTACAAGCCTAGCTCTAGGCTCGGAGATATCTTGAAACTCATCAACCAGTATGTAACTCCAAGGCGACTCGAATTGACCTGTTTCCACATACAACAGAGCTTTTGAAATCATGTCGTTAAAATCAATCACTCCTTCTGCCCCAAGGTAATCTTGGTAGCGCTGGTACAGTGGCATAAGCAGCTCCAACGCTTTAGCTGTTTGCTTGGGGTCTAGAGAGTTTTTTATTATTTTTTGAATACCAGCATCATCAAGACAAGCAGCTTTATACAAATCAACTAGCGAACCTAAAAGACGGGCTAATTCTGTTACTTGGCCTGATTGTTCTAAACTATCGAGCAATTCATTATCGGGCAGTGGGTTTGTATTCACCTCACGAACGATGAGCTCGCGCTCCAAGATTCCTAACATCGAGCGGTTACGGTGTTGATGATAATACAGTTCAACATACCCTGTTCCATACTTGGAATGTGTGTCTCTCTTCCACGCGATACCTTGTTGGTATCTCTCTTTATCGATATAAGGTGGAGGGTTGCCATTTTCGTCCGTACCATAATACTCAATATAAATATCATGATCTGGTAAGTAGAAGTCAGGTTCGTACTGTCGGTACTGTTCCGTGGCGACATCGATTCGATATTTAGCTTCATATTGGTAATTAATGCCTTTTCTATAAAGCCAATTAGCAATCACCATTTCACCAAAACTTTTTACCTGTTCACCTTTCAACGTACGAATATCGTTATCATTGAGGTACTTAAAATATTCGCCTTGAGTTTTGAACTCAAATGGATCTTTGTCTACAAAATAATACGCACTGAAATAGTCCAGTAACGCTTTCTTATAGCCAACATTTTGCATCAGAGAAGCAATAGCATCATTCATCCACTTCACTTTTGCTCGTACGTCACCTTCCAAGCGCGATAAGCTCGGCGCTTTACCTTCAACTTGTGAAATAATCTTCACACCTAGGCTATGAAACGTGCTCGCTTTAACATCTTCAAATCCCAGTTTCTCCCTAATGCGCTCATCCATCTCTTCTGCGGCTATTCGCCCATACGCGAGCATCAAAATATCACTTGGTTGTGCTTGTCCGCTTTTCACTAGATAGCCTGTTTTACCAACCATGACACTAGTTTTACCCGTGCCAGCGCCAGCTAAAAGAAGGTTATTATCGTTGTCGGTAATACAAGCCACTCTTTGTTTAACGGTGAGCGGGTTAGATTCCACGTTACTAAAGAATGAATCAAAGGCATTAAGCTCGCGCTCCACATAATCCTTTCTGATACGCTCAACATCAGCCACTTTCCAATTAACAATACGACTAAGTTGAGCTGCTGTATTTTTTGCGAAATCAGATAAACCAGAAGCTTTGCCCCAACCTCGCCAACGCTCGTATTCTATGTTGGCAAGGCCCTGTATGTTCCGTACTGATGAATCGCGAAGAAATCCAGATTGGCATTGGTGTTCTACTAGGCGTAAAAACTCAGTTATCTGCTGTGCGTTCTTATTAGCCCACTGAGGGAAGAAATGGTGTGGATATCTAAAAGGGAGTACATAGCTCAACATAGAGAAGTTGTGTCGCTTACCGCCAACACTAAAGCTTAAGTAACCACCAGAGATCGTCGTTTTCAGACTTGGGGCACTATCCAAATCTTCCCATTTGAAGCGACTGAGTTCATTGTTTTGATTGGTGCTAATACCTACTTCACTGATCTCTACAACTAGCTGCCGCTTAAACAGTCGAGCAATAGGGTTTGTAGTAAGCGTCCACTTAGTCATTTTACGTCACCGCCTCACAGTGTGGTATACCTAATAAAGTGACATAGTTTAACTCACTAGCGAAGTGTTAGTACTTGAGCTTTGTTAAGATTTACTCTCGATAAAGTGAGAAATCTGGCAGTAGCAAATTAAATTGAACCAGGATAGCAATATGCTCAAGAGTTACACCACAGAACTTGACATCATGGTATCTCACTTTTAATGGAAGTTTTTACTTGTTTCGCCTTCGATTACCCACGTAAATTTAATCTCTGCTTCATGAGTTTAGTAATGAAATTATCATAACTCTGAAGGCTGTATAATAATATTTATATTTAAGCCGAATTATATAAAACAAGGAATTTTAAGGTATGAAAGCTAAAGTAATAACTCTATTTCTCTTCACCTTTTCCATTAAAGCAGAGCAAATGGTTATACCTGATTATGACTCTGCACGAGATTATTGGTTTTGGAATAAGTTATATACATATGGTGGCTCCGGTCTCTATTGTTCCATCCCTTTTGACAATAAAGGGATATATATCAATTCTAATGGCAAAGCAAAGAAAATGACATTAGAACATGTATATTCGGCAGATTGGATCGCGGATCACCATGGATGTGATAATAGAGATACATGTGAGGCTGAATCTTATAAAAGGGCGGAGGCCGATCTACATAATCTTTGGGCTACTCATGGTGGTGTTAACTCCTCCCGAAGTAATTATCCATTTAGCGAGATACCTGATGAGATTTCAGAGAATAGATACGTTACCAAGGGCTGTGCCGATTTTGAGAGATTATATGGGGTAAGCAAAGAGGAGATATTCGTAGAGCCACAGGATGTTGTTAAAGGTCGCATAGCAAGATCTATGCTATATATGAACTCTGAATACGGTTTGTCTTTAAGAGGCATGGAAAAATTAATGTTACGCTGGCATATAGAGCACCCTGTCGATAGTGAAGAGCTGTGGAGAAACTATGCTATATATAAACTACAAGGAACTTATAATCCTTGGATTAGTAAAATAGATTTATAGCTATATTGATCAGTAGCCCTTATGAACAACATCAACATCGTGTTTTGTTCGGCATCACTTGTAACACAGAGTGATGCATAGCCAAACACTAGATACGATGATTAATTGCAGAGTAGTAGAATTTGATAGCGAGAATAGCTGATTATGTAGGGACTCTATTACAACACGACCATTGTTAAAAGCGTATGGCATCGTTTGTTTTCAATTGAGAACTTTTGTGTATTTGGTTGTAATTCTCAATGTTTTGATACCATTTATCGAAAATTAGTCAACATGTCGGTACCTTATGATTTATAAAGGTTCGCGCCATATTCTCATATAAGTAATGTGTAAGGGTGTGCGTGAATGCGGTCGGTCCAAGAAACGGCTACACGCCTTTGCACGATGCAGTGTGGGGTAACAACCTTCCAGCATTGAAAATCTTAGTGGCGCATGGCGGTGATATAACGATTGAAGGTTTGGATGGCAATACGCCACTTGAGAAGGCCATCGACGAGAATAAATCCGATATCGTTGCTTATCTGAAGAGTATTGAGAAGTAGGTTGGTGATGACAATGGAATGTAAAACGTCAGAATATGACCGGCTCATCCAACATTTTAGTGAGCGCAAGTTTACCAAGAATGACATCAAGAGCTTTGTTCATCGTGTATTTTCTATGTATGAACGAGCGACAGTCGGTAAAGACCGCGTGCCCGCTGAAGCTTTTGCGCTACTCGTTGATGAGCATGTCAATGTTGATTTTCCTGATTACAAAATCTGTTCTCGTCAGGAGTTTTTAGAGTGGCACCGCTGGATTCATGAACGATTGCTGTCGGATGATCATGACATCAAAAGCATCGAGGTTTCTTACCTGGCTAATGGTAAATACAAAGCTTGCTTTGACGTTCGCTGGAGAGGAGCCTTTAAAGATGGTTCTTTTACAGATGTGCTTGTTGAGCAGCAATGGATCATGTACGAAACCGATGAATACACTCACCCGATCATCGAACATTACACCGCAGTTGTTAAAGATTGATGATGTATTACTCCACCACGTTCAGTGAATAAGTGGCTAGAAACCTTAATGATCTTTTAGTATTCCTAATAGAACCATTAAACCCATAGAAATGCATTAATGCGCTCAAACTCTTTTAACGCTATGGCATCAGCTGCTATTTCAACGGTGGCTGACTCCAAAGCATGCCACCCAATACCTTCTGCTTCATGGGCTTGAATCTCACCATCCCAGTTAGCGACGATAAAATAGTGTATGAGCTGCAGTTCTTGTGTGGGGTGGTAGAGCGAGCATAAATATTGGTAGTTGACCGGCGTGACATCAAGTTCCTCTTTCACTTCTCGCATCAAAGCTTGCACTTGGGTCTCGCCATCTTCGATATGGCCTCCGGGAATAGTGATTAAGCCCGGATCGGTCTCTTTGTCCTTTCTTCGTTTCTCTAACAGTATTTTGTTCCCATCTAACATAATGAAAGAGATACATTCGTGGGTTTTCAAAGTCACAATTCCTTCTGGGTGTTAACGTAATTTTCGGAGCAGTTGCTAAGTTATGACGTGCTGTTCTTGATCATCTCTAAGCAACTCAAGGATGACCTCATCTGGAGTGGCTACTCGAGTTAGTAAGTGGGTTATATCAGGGTCTTCAATCACTTCTAACGCGTAAACGAATTTTCCAAGGCCTAGGGCATAGCCAATGTCCATAGCGACGCTCTTACCTACGTAACCATCAAAGTTAAGGATGTAAGTAATGTCTGCCTCTCGAATACGCTGTAAACAACCGTCAATACCATTACTTTGGAGAGGGTCAGAGATAGTTGTTTTAATACCAGCATCAGCCAATATTTTATGGATAGCTTGCATCTTCTCTAGGTTTTTAAAGCTGCCAGCGATATAGATGGATTTGCTCATTTTATTTCTCTCACTCGTAAAACGCCTTTATCGGAGTAATAACGTTTTGGTTTGTTTTATAGCAGTTAAGCTCTATTTCTGCGCTTGGCTTCTTTTTGATATGAAGATTCGGAGTACAGCCAAATTCCCCAAAACGCAAAGAACATACCGATCGTATAGAAGATGTAGTTAGGCGCATTCTCAGAGAGGAACTGGCTAAGACTGTGAGCGTCTGAAGATGGGTAAAACAGCGCCACATTCAAGGCGGAATATACGAAACCTGCTGTCAAAGTCGATTGTAACAACCACTTTAAGCATCCTTTCTCTCGCAACTTTCCCCAACTATCAAACTTTTTACTGTTCACTTTTTAGTTCCTTTGGTGATTTTTACTTCTAAAACGCAAAACCATGCGAGTTAAAATGCCATGCGCACTGAATCTTTTGAATGAAGTTATTTATAGCTTAATCCAGCGCTGTCGCAAGCTCCGTTCATTGAGAGTATTGAAGTGTCGAAAAATAATCAGAGAACACTTGGAAATTTGTCACAAGGTATCCATCCCCGTTTGGAATTGTCGAGAGCTTGATTAACCCTTGGCCGTTCTCAAAAGTTGCTTGCACTTCATAATTAGAGAACTGATATTGCCCATCAGATGTTGATAGCGTTGACTTAGAAGATATCCACTTTGGGTCTTCAATTGCTTTTATTGGCCCTAATGTACTGATCAAATTGATGAATTTGTCACCCTCACTCGTCTCCAAATTCGCTATAACTTGAGGATGAAGAAACCCTTTGAACTCACTTAAATCGTTAGTATCAAAGCTAAGCACGACCTTCTTTATGTATGTCTGAGCAATGACATCTTGCTCTGCGGATTTGCCCATTCCGTAGAATGCCAAAATCCCCATACCAACTGCGCCAATCACTAAAGTGATGAACAATGCCGTTAGCACTTTAGCTAAAATCTTTATCATGAACATTCCTTTTCATGTTGTTGTTTTATGTCTGATTAGAGAGTGAGCAATACCAACTAAGGTAATGAAACGTTATTTAGCCCTGTTATGTCACTAACGCGCCCCACCTTGTAATTGGGATGCCAGAAGCAAAAGCACATGGATAAGAATAAAGAATCGTACGTCCTTTCTTTTTGCCAGTAGTTTCTTGTTGCCAAGGTTTTCACATTCTTTTCCAAAAATGATCGGAAAATAGAAAATGACCATTCCCAAATAGAAAACTCCTGGATTAGGAGCTCCCCAACGTTCCCAGTGATGGAATTCGTCATCAACCCAAGTTTCATAGAATTGTCTCGTCGATGAAATTAAGGGGAAGAAAGACAACAAATATAGGCATAAAATGGTGGTCGAAATCATGAGGTTCCTTTTTATATAAGACTAGTTTGAGGTCTCAGTCCATTAGCTTATTACTTACATCTGTCATGGGTGATCTGAACGTTTGTTATTGGTTTAGTCCCATTAGCGGTAACGTCAATCGAAATCCACTTACCTTCTGCTAGCCAAGATCTTAATCCCACGCTACTACATATTTTTTTAGGTAACGATTTCTGAGAGTTTCGGGCCATCATAGCCTTGCTCTTATCATTTAGGTCTACGTTCGAAATATTAACCCATAGAGCAATGATATTGTCTTCGATTCTTAAGGATCTAACTCTTACTTTCTTATCCTCTTCAAACAAAAGTTCTTGGAATTGCGTCTTCAGTTCTTCTATCTGTTGCTTTTCTTTATAGCGTGGGTAGTACTCATTACCGACTATGATGACAGGTAATAAGAATAATAAAATCAATCTCAAATTACGCATTTATACCTCATGCTTGTACCGCCTAGTTGAGTAGCTGACGGTATTACTACTTAGCTAAACAATTGATAATGCCAAGCGCTGTGAATCTTGTTTAGGTCTCGTGATGTTAATGGTATTGAAGAGCTTTTCTTTTGAATATCTCTACTAATCCGGGCTCATGTATTTGTATACGTCAGGTATACCTAAGCAAATGACGCGTTGTTTGTCTGATTGCGAAAGTTCTTTATAAGTTAACTGTTATGGGATTGTTCCATAACAAAGATAATATCGTCCCACTCAACACCTTCACATTCCAGAACTACTGATTTTACTCAAACAACTGTACAAATAGCGTTGAATCCCAAGCAGAAACAACGGGTGAGTCTGATACGACGGCCTTACTAAAACCGTATTTTTTACTCTGAGTAACGAAAGCAATTGGTTCACTTCTGTATAATAAAGCGACCGAGTTACCATCAGTAGACCATAGGAAGCTAAAATCTTGCTCTGATGCTTTTTCAATAATGGCGATTTTAGAAACTTGGCCTTTATGTAATGTAGGTGGTTCACCAACCACTACTTTTTGTCTCCAAGCTTTCTGTGAAAGAGGTTCGTACTGTATGTATGCTACTGCGTCTCGTATCGGTTCTTGAGACTTTGGCTTCGTTAAGTAGAGGACTCCAGATAGGTTAAACTCATCGAGAACTGCATACCGCTCGGACACTTCATTGTATGAGTTTAAAAACAAACCTTCAGGCATAGCTGCTCCTGGAAATGAAGTCAAAATGAGAAAGATTATCTTATGTATACGTTTGCGAAAACTCATAGGTTACTCTTTGACACTGTTGTTATAATCGGACCATCGTTCAATAAATTGATTAAACTCACTAACAGAATATCCTCCCCACATGCTTTCTAAGCTACCAGTATCTTTTTTTCCTACAATTTCACGTTCTACGTTAATCATCACGAAAAACGGGTAACCCTGAAGTTCGGGAAGATAACTTAAAAACTCATCGTTGTAGTTTTCTTCACTGACATTGACTTTCATTGTTGTAAAAGTTTCATCCCAACGTTCTCGTACAGAGTCTTCCTTTTTCATAAAGGAGCTTAATTTATGACACCATACGCACCAGTCACCGCCAAGAATCAAGAGTACAGTTGTATTGTTTTTTTGGGCATCTTTAACAGCCAACTCGAAATCAGAAAACGGATCTCTTTCAGGAGAATATCCTTGATTGTATGGCTGTTCACTAAATGAGAATGCGTTACAGCTAAAAGCAGCAAGAAGAAGGCAAATTATTTTTTTATACGTTTTCATTATTATTCTAAATTATTCAACTCTATGTGGAGAAGGTTTATTGGCTCATGTCCATTTGGGATAGATGGGCTATAAAAGCAGCTTTGGGAGTATGCTTGATTGTTCTAGGAATCTTACTGATTTTTGTTTATAAAAAACAATAGATTATAGAAGAAATTTGATGTGTGAATGAAAAGAAAGGAGGGTATTGTTCATTTCAATGATTCAGTAAAGGAAGTCTTAACCCGAAGGGTATACGTTAGAATCAAGAGTTAGGAATCGTTATTACACAATTGGATATCAGTATTTGCCAAGCATAGTACGAAGGTCGGCTATCGTATGCTGACTGAACACCCTGATGCCATTCTCCTCTAGCAAAGTAGCGGTGACTCCTGAACCATAGATTTTGGTTCCGCTAAAGGTACCGTCGTAAATATTAGAACTACCGCAGGATGGACTGCCTTCTGCTAATATTGCGTACTTGATTTGCTGCTTTTGACACAGCTTCAAGGCGTTCTCTGCACCAGCTACAAACTGAGCGGTAACATCGACGCTGTCGTCGCCGACAACGCTCGCCAAGCCATCTAGTACATCAATACCTTGTCCTGCCATGATTTCAGCTGGTGGTCTGGGTGTTGGAAGTCCCGCCGATACTTCTGGGCAAAAAATCACAATCTCTAGGTTTGATATAAGCCATTTCAAATCAGCTTCAGGTATGGACAAGCAACTAGTGTTGTATCGAACTTTGTTCCCCATTAAACATGAACTGACTAAAACTTTTTCCACTCAGAACTCCTCACAGACGTTACCGAAGACTATTTGAGTCGCTTTAATCAACGAACGGAAACAACAACTCTTATAGTTTTTATCCTTATTTGACACAATCATACTAATATTTCCTGAACATAAACAAATAGTTGTGTCTTGTTTATGATGGGAGGAATGAGAGGTTGTGAATCGCGAACACAAGACGCGTGCGTTATGAGTTTATTAGCGACTCGAAACTTGGTTGTGTCGATAGAGTTTCGAGGTCAATAGCATTGAGTACACCAGCGAAAGGTGAGTGCTGCATAAACTCTGCAATGTTATTGTTCTCAACGGCGTTGAAGATGGCGCTATGACGGAACTGAACGTAATCCAGTGCGACGTGAAGGTATAAATTGGCGAGATTGGGTTGCAGATAGGATTTGATACCTTCGACGCTTAGTTGTTGGTTTAACTTTTCCAAGGCCACTGAGATACCTTTCTCGCCGCGTGCAATTAACTCGTTCGGCTCGTCGGTATAGCGCTTTAATGCTGCACTTCTAAACGCAATCTCCATCAGTGTTTTTGCAAAGCCTAACTGACTGACCTGATCAACGCTTTGATATTCTATAGATGTTAGCTCTTCAGACTGGCTGACTTCGATTAGATGCTGGCAAATACATAGGCTCTCGGAAAGGGTGATACCTTCTTTGGTGACTAATGTTGGGATCAAACAAAGCGGGTTTGCGTCTACCAGCTCTGCAGGGGATGCCCAAGGGTCGACCCATTCGAGGGATAAAGAAGAGCTTTTCGTGAGGAGAGCTGTCGCGACTACAGCACGCGAGAATGGGGATGTGTCATTGAGATAGAGTTTCATCATTAGTCCTTTAATGGCGATTTTTGATTGGGGATGGTGATTCGACTTGAGCCCGTGTAGACGTGAGCGAAATACAAAGCGCAGCAATGATTAGTGCTAACGTAGACACTAAAAACAGCTGAGCGTAGGTTGCGCCTTGGCTTAACAAATAGGCCATTAAGAAGCCTCCGACGCCTTGTGACAGTGCAAAAGAGAGTGTCATTAACCCCCAAGCTTTAGTGTGCAGCTCATATCCGACGCACTCCAATGTATAAGTCGAAACAAGCATCACAGTGACTGGCGTGAACATTCCGACTAAAATCGATGATATAAACAGAGCGCTAGGGTGGATGCTGATTAACGGAAATCCAACGCCAATTGCCTTGAACAAAAAAGCGATACACAGGGTGAGTTTTATTCCTTGTTTGTCTGCGAACATGCCAATCAACATAGGGCCGACAGCGGCTCCTACCCCAAATGCAGCCCAGAAAAATCCTCCCGCGCCAAAGGGCATTCCTATATCTCTTACGATGTAGTCGACCCAAAACAAAGTATGGGGGAGGTAGCCAATGGCATCGAACGTGTAGGCGATAAAAACGAACAACACGCAATGGCGCTGAGACGTGCTTAATTGAGAGAAGGACGCTTTGATGTAGCTCGCGCTTGAAGAAGAGGGTGCTGTTTCCCAAGCATTCCAACTTAATAGTGTCGCTAGGAGAGTAATGACCCCCATGCCGAGCCAAGTAGACGTGACGTTGGCACTAATTAGTATTGGAATCAAAGTGCCTGACAACATGGCGCCAATCCCGAGGCCAGAGAAGACCACGCTACTGGTTCGACTTTTGGTTTGTGGCGAGACTTTCCTTAGGATCATTGGTGGCGCGAGAATCATTAACAGCGCACCCATTGTGCCTGCCAAGGTTCTCCATATGTAAAACCAAGTAATAGGGGCTTGTTCAAAAGCACAAGCGAAGTAGCTCAAAGTACTAATGACCATCGCTGTTCGCACAAGGTGACCTGAACTAAAAAATCGGAGTAGGTAGCTGGCTAACGGTGCACCTAGAAGGTAACCAATAAGAGTGGAAACGCCCAAGTAGGCCGCTTGATCTTGATTGAACCATCCATGCTGTATTAATGCGGGCATTAAAGCGATATACGCGAATCGACCGATACCGACGCCGACCAAAGTGGCCGCGAGCCCAGCTAGGCTATTACGATTTATGAAATGGGCATTGTCCGTCATTCTTGCTCGATACTTTGATGCATGGGGTTAGATTGTGACAGCAACCCTAACACAGTGCAGTTGGGCTTTAGTGGCAAGGAGTGACGCCCTGAGTGACGTTAGTCTTCTGATTCAGTGCTGTGATTGTTTGATTTCAACGCTAAGCTGACGACGATTGTTAAGAGCCAACATAACCCTATGTTTAAATTGATAATTGAATGTCAGATATTCCTATTAGACTAAAGTCTAACAATATAAGTTGAAATAGAGTGCTGATCTGAGGCTAGAGCAGCTTATTTGCGAACTAAGGTTCCGTGATTAAGGTCTTGGTTGCACTGTGATACTATCGCCGTTCCTCCATTGATAGAGCTTTCACATGCTACTTAATCCTTTGCTAAAGCAACCACGCATCCACTGACGTATTCGTTGTTTGAAAATTAGTATTTTTAAATCAACACGAATTTAAGGTGAAATAATGGATAAGAAGCATTGGTCTAAAGTGCAGTATTTGCACGAGGTAAATACCAATCCCAACATAACCATCAAGGGTACGCACAGTTATTACAGCGATTGCTGGGATAACGGGTTTGAGTCATCGGTTGTGCGTTACTTGCATGGCGATGAAATTAGCCGTGAGTGGGAGCCTCGTTGGGAAATCGACAAGCTACATATTGGCGACTACGTCTGTATTGGTGCGGAAGTTGTCATCTTAATGGGGGGCAACCACACACATAGAGTGGACTGGTTCTGTCTGTACCCGTTTATGGATTACATTGAAGAGTCTTATGTCGGTAAAGGCGATACGCACATTGGAGATGGGGCATGGCTTGGTATGAGAGCGATGATCATGCCTGGTGTCACGATTGGTGAGGGCGCGGTGGTGGCTGCCAATAGTGTGGTAACTAAAGATGTCGCGCCATACAGCATCGTTGCTGGCTCTCCCGCCAAGCAAATCAAATATCGTTTTGAACCATCCATAGTCGAAGAGCTTGTGGCTTTGAACATCTATGAATGGCCTGAAGATAAGTTCAACGCGCTAAAAAGGTATCTGTGTGCCGACGATATCCATCAGCTAAAACAAGCAATTCAAGATTTCGATCAGAACCACTAACGATGATGAGCGGCACTTATGGTAAGTGCCGTTTCTCTGCCCCCACTACCTTTCAAAAACCATCCACCTTGTCCTAATTTTAAAACATATGCGTCGTAGTTATGTATGTGCCAGATCTTCGCAAGTTGAAATAGAATCCATGAATATTTAAATCGGAGATAACCGAAACTATCACAAACGAAGTAAGGTTGAACGGACAGGTATTGTCCTATTTTTGTAGTTGAAAATGAAAATGCTAGGAAGCACGTAAGTAACTTTAGTTTGGCTTGTGATCTTGGATGGACAGTATGGCAACGACAAAATACAAGATTGGAAACCAATTCATTTACCACCCCAAGAAAAATACCCTTACCCCTATCGATGACCAAGGTTCAGTGATCATCTTAGGTGCCAATGAAGGGCGTCTTCTGAATTTACTGATATCAAACCGAGGTGCTGTCGCTCGTGACGAGTTGATTACCACGCTATGGAATGACAGAGAAATATTCGTAGATAATTCCAGTTTAACCCAGTGTGTATCAACCTTAAGAAAAGCACTAGACGATTCGAGCAAAGAACCGCAGTTCATCAAAACTGTACCTAAGTTAGGCTATGAATTCATAGCAGAGGTCGAATTGATCGGGGGCAAGAAGAAAACGCTACCGAAGGAAAATCGTCAATCTTTGATACACGAATTAAGCAGTTCGGAAGGTCAAATCGTTGGCTTATCACGTCCTCATCTGTTGCTACTTAACTCACTGCTTGTCAGATTAGAGGTGTTTCTTGTCATTATCGCAGTGACATTGTGTTGGAACTACGCTTTGTAACTTGAGATTCTCATTGTCCTAAAAATGTGACATATACGACTGAGTTATCGTTATACTGTCGCGCGGTTTGTTTTTTTATACTCTCCCTGTTTTTTATTGGAGGTATACCGTGAACGCAGATAAACAATTCAAAGTATGGATGAGAACATTAATTGTCCTATTTATCGCTATTTTTGCTTACATCATTACTGCCGACCGTTACGCCCCAATTACCACCGAAGGGCGTGTTCAAGGTTATGTCATTCAAGTTGCACCTGAAGTCACTGGCAAAGTGATTGATGTCTTTGTCGAGAACAATCAATTGGTACAAAAAGGCACGCCGTTATTTAAGATCGATGATCGAAAATACAAGATTGCGTTAGAAGAAGCGCTATTGGCTTTGCAGCTTGCGCAAGAGAATGAAGAGACGCTTTACGCAAACCGAGCGGCAGCGATCTCCAACATTAAACGTGCAGAGGCGAGCCACGATAACGCAGACCGTGAGTATCAACGTTTACTGAAACTCTCCAAGCGCAAAGTGATTTCCCAATCGCAAGTGGATAACGCAGAAGCTCAGTTTAAAATCACCTTGTCGACGCTGAACGCCGAGCGCCAAAAGCTTAAGGTGATTGATACGCAATTAGGTCAAGTGAAAGGGCAAAGCACACCTGTGTTAACGGCTCAGAACCGATTACGCCGTGCGGAATTGGATCTGTCGAACACCGTTGTAAAAGCACTGAGTGACGGCGTTGTTACCAACCTTCAATTAGAAGAAGGCGTGATGGCGAATCCCGGTTCTCCTTTGATGACCTTTGTCTCTTCAGGCTCTCTTCGTCTTGCTGCTGATTTTCGTGAGAAATCTGTCGCTAATGTGGACAAGCAATATCAATCTCTTGTGACGTTTGATGCTTACCCAGGTGATGTATTCGAATTCACTGTGGCGAGCAAAGATTACGGCGTTTCTGCAGGGCAACAGCAACCTAATGGTTCATTGACGACAGTGGAAAGCAACAACCGTTGGGTACGTGACGCTCAGAGAACCCGAATCAACCTATCGTCGAGTACGCAACTTCCTCAAGCGCTCTTTATTGGGTCCCGTGCAACCGTTGTTCTTTACCCTAGCGATAGTTCATTTTGGTCAATGATGGCACGAGTCCAAATTCGCTTAGCCAGTTGGTTCCACTTTATTTACTAAGCAAGGTGGCCTTGATGAAGTCATTACGAATATGGTTTGGGTGCTCACTTGGCTTGGGGTTGAGCATCCTATTTGATTGGTCTTACGGTTTTTTCGCCGTCATGATGCCCTTGTTTATTTTGGGAAAAATGGAGAAGTTCAATCTAGCGGCACATGTGCTGGTTCTGATCTCTGCGCTTTGGGCGACGATTGTTCCCACTTTACTTGTCGACACTTTTCAAAGCCACCCTGTGTTGCTGACGGTCTCAGTCGGGATAGTGATGCTTATTAACTGTATTGCGATGATGAAGCAGTCGACGTACTTGTTTGGGTTCATTGGACTGTTTGTTGGCTCGATTGTTCTCAGTTTTGCGAGCTATGACTTTATCGATATTGAAGACTTCAATGTGAACTTGTGGGTAGTGTCGCTCTCGAATATTGCGGTCTGTGCATTGTCCTATTTTTTGTTTCCGAGCGATGACTCTATTCAAACAGAACAGGTTGAAACGCCGATTAAACAAGATTTAGATTACATTGCTCAAGTTGCGCTTGGCTGGTGTGTGTCGATGACCGCGTTTGTGGTTTTCCAAGTCTCCGATCTGTACGACTCTTTATCGGCTCTGGCATCAATAGTCATCATCCTTACACCGATGACGTTAGCAGGTGCAATGGGAGTAGCGAAGATCCGTATTATTGGCACAGCGCTAGGGTGTATCGCGGGGGCCACAATTCAAATCTTGTTGGGTCATTGGTTCAGTAACGGACTGCTATTTTGGTTATCTATCACTATTGCTATGGGGCTGTTCTGTCACTGGCAAACCAAAGGGCTAATTAAGGGAGCGTTAGGGTTCTCTGCGATGTCCGCTCTTACCGTCCCTTTGACGACAACCCTTATCCCCGAAAAGCAAGATGCGTTCTTTTCTATACTCTATAGATTCAGTTCAATCTTTGTTTCAGTGGCATTGACAGTAATGGTGATTTGGATATTGCATCACTGGATTCGTATCTATTTATTGAATCATCGCCAAAACTATCGTCAGTCGGTAGGTAAAGATGTTGCGACGAGGGTATCATGAAAGTAGAAGACTTAGACCTATTTACCATGGTTGTGCGCTTGGGTGGGTTTACGGCCGCCGCTAATGCGCTCGATTTACCACGCAGCAACGTGAGCCGACGAATTAATAAACTGGAGGAGGAGCTCAATGCGCAGCTCTTTTTTCGAACCACTCGTCAGTTGTCATTAACTCGTTATGGGCAATCCTATTTTGACGAAGTCGTTAAAGCGCTAGAAGCTCTTGAACGTGCTAAGCACATCACGACACAAATAGCGGAAGCGCCTAAAGGCTGCGTTAAGGTGGGCTTACTGCCGGAAACCGATGAGGCCATTTCACCGATACTCTTTTCCTTCTTAGATATGTATCCAGATATCGAGTTGGATATTCGGAGTATTAATAATGGATTCGTAGATACCTACCAACAGAATTTGGATGTAGCGTTCCATGCCGGGGAGATCATCGATTCTAATTTGGTGGCGAGGCAACTGAGCAATCTAAATGGCACCATTGTCGCCTCTCCCGAGTATGTGAACCAGCACGGGTATGTGAATCATCCTAATGAGCTGCTCGATAACAACTGTATCTGCTTTCGCTGGCCAAATGGTCAGGTGGACGATTGCTGGCGAATAGAGGAGCAGGACTATCACGTGAGTGGCAACATCACCAGCAACAGTATCGGTTTAATTAAAAGAGCGGTATTGGAATCAAAGGGTATCGGTTTTTTACCTAATTTGCTGATCAACAATGAAATTAAAGAGGGCGAGCTGCTTACGTTAATGCCTGATTTTGATAGCCCATACCAGAATCAAAAGATCTGGCTTTTGTACCCTGAGACTAAGGGAATCAGTCGTGCGACACGTTTGTTGATTGAGTATCTCGCGAAGGAAGTGCCAAGAATATCTTAATTGTCCTGACTTTTAGGACATAGATTTTCCAAATGACCTAATTATCAATATTCATCAAATCTATATGATGGCGGTGTATTAATTAGAGGTCATTTTATGAATTTGAAACACTTTCCATTGTCTCTATTGGCAGCTTGTACTGGAGTCATTCTAAGCGGTTGTGACACGCAACCTAAAGAGCCTCTGGTTGAAAGCAAACAACCGGTTCAAGTCGTCCAATTGCAGCAACACCAAAAGCAACAACTTCAGCAATTCACTGGCCGAGTGAGCTCAGCTAAGAGTGCAGCGATTGCGTTTCGTGTACCTGGGTTGATCCACGAAATCCTTGTCCAGCCAGGTGAAACCGTGACTAAAGGCCAAGTCTTGGCGCGTTTGGACCCACATGACTATCAGGTAACCGTTCGTGAGTTGAAAGCGCGTTTGAGTGAAGCAAAGTCTGCGCACAAGTTGGCTGCAATTGAATTCAATAGAGTCAAGCAAGCCGTAAACGATGATGCGATGTCGACGGTAAGCTTAGACCGCGCAAAAAGTGGCTTTGAGCGATCTAAGGCTCAAGTGGACGTCACGACACAGAACTTGCAACGTGCACAAGACTTGCTGCGTTATTCTGAACTCAAAGCTCCGTTTGATGGTGTGATTGCGACCAATAACTTTGAGGCGTTTGAACAGGTTATTCCTGGGGCGTCTGTGATGACAATTCAGACGTTAGATAATCTTGAAGTGGAAATCGATGTACCAGAAAACCTCATTGCATACTTCGAAAAAGGGCAGATGGCGCAGGTTTCTTGGCATGGTTTCAACGAGCCATTAATGGCAAGCGTTATCGAAAAAGAGACCTTGCCTGATCTGATTAAACAGACTTACAAAGTCACCTATCAGCTTGACAGTATCGCTCAACTTGCAGAACCAATCCTACCGGGTAAGAGCGTTACCTTGACGGCAGCGTTCCAATCTAATGACGACACTTACTGCGTTCCATATTCTTCTGTTTTGGGAAACGAAAGCGGACATTTCGTTTTTAGAGTTGAAGCTGATCAAACGAGCCACTCTAATCGAGTTCAGTCTGTGGACGTCAATATTGAGGGGTTTCAAGCCGAAAAAATCTGCGTGTCTGGTCCGCTTGAGTCTGCAGACCAGATTGTCGTGGCGGGTGGAAGCTACCTGTTGACTGGCGATGAAGTAGGGCAAGTACGAGTCCGTAATAAGAATGGGGTCGAGCTATGAATTTGGCAGAATTCGCCCTAAGGCAGCGTACGTTTGTACTGTTCTTTATTGCCGTCAGCATCATTGGTGGTTTGTTGTCCTACCCACGTTTGGGCAAATTGGAAGATCCGACATTCACGGTAAAGACTGCACTGGTCATGGTCGCGTATCCGGGCGCTTCTGCGCAAGAGGTGGAAGACCAAGTCACCGATGTTGTTGAGACACGTTTACAAGAGATGGCGACGCTCAACCGATTACGTTCACTTTCTCGTCCCGGCGTATCAATGGTGTTTGCTGACCTCCAAGAGTCGACCAATACCAAAGCACTTCCACAGGAATGGGACTTATTGCGCAGAAAGGTGAATGACTTGAGCTTGGAGCTTCCAGCTACGGCACAAGTTCGCATTGTGCAAGACGAGTTCTCAGAAGTGTATGGGATGCTCTTTAGTATCTATGGGGAAGACGCAGAACCTTATGAGTTGCGCGAATATGCCAAGTCACTTCAACGTAGATTGAACGAGGTATCTGGCGTTAAGAAGGTGATGCTACATGGCGTTCAAAACCGTGCGGTACATGTTGATCTTCCGGCAGAGCGCCTAGCGCAATACGGTCTATCGGCAGCACAGGTGTGGGACCAAATACACAGTCAAAGCGAAACCTACTACGCGGGCAGCTTTGTTGCTGGACAAGAGCGAATCCGTATTGATCAAAGCAGTGAGTTTGAATCTTTATCTGATATTGAAAATGTCCTGATTAAAGGCGGTTTCAGTGAGCTAAGTACTGGCACATTGAGACTCGGCGATATTGCAGACATCACAATGGAGTATCAAGACCCTGCCCAAACTCTGAACCGATACAACGGTGTCGATGCAGTGACCGTTGCTGTCAGTATCACTGAGGGAAGCAATGTTATCTCGATGGGAGAGAGCATTAATCAGGTTGTTGAGCAGTTTGAGAGTGAATTGCCACTGGGTATGAAAGTGGGTGTCGTGGCCTTCCAGCCTGAAGTGGTGGACTCGGCCATCAAAAATTTCCTCATCAATTTGGGTGAAAGTATCTTAATTGTGGTCGCGGTTCTTTGGGTGTTTATGGGCCTGAAAAGTGCATCGATCGTCGGTACGAGCTTGCTGCTGACTATTTTGCTGACGTTTATCTACATGTACTTCAGTGACATTGGTCTGCAACGTGTTTCTTTGGGTGCCTTTATCATCGCGCTTGGCATGCTAGTGGATAACGCGATTGTTATTACCGACATGTTCAAAGCGAAAGTTACCGAGGGCATGGATCGCGCGCAAGCGGCCATTAGTTCAGTCAAAGAAACGGCCATTCCTCTACTAGGTGCAACCGTCATTGCGATTATGGGTTCAAGCCCGATCCTGTTTTCAAAAACAGATATGGCTGAATTCACGTTATCACTGTTTCAGGTCATGGCTGCGTCGCTGCTGTTCTCATGGTTCGTTGCTATGTTGATCACGCCGTTGATGTGTTGGTATTTGATCTATCCAGAGAAGCAACAGACTCAGAAAGAGTCCAAGGGCTATAAACGTCTTGTGACGTACTCTGTGAAGAATCCACGCAAGGTTTTGGTTTCTATTGTTCCGATTATTGTGGCGGCAATTTTACTGGTGCCACACGTGAAATTGAACTTCATGCCTCTGTCTGACAGACCATTGGTGTTTCTAGATTATTGGCTACCGAACGGCAGTAAGATTGAGCAAACCTCTTCAGACATGAAGAAAATTGAAAAGTGGCTACTTGAACAAGAGGAAGTCGTGAGCATCGGTACCTTTGTAGGAGAAAGTGCACCTCGCTTTTCAATGACCATTGAGCCAGAGCCACTTGATGACTCTTACGGTCAGATCGTTGTTAACACAACAGACTATGAAGCGGTGACTCGTCTAATCGATAAAGGTGATGCTTGGCTGAGCGCTGAGTTCCCGCAAGCAGAGCCAAGATTTAGAAAACTCAAAATGGCGACTCAAGATAAGTACAGCCTAGAAGCGCGCTTTTCTGGTCCAGATCCAGAAGTTCTGCACCGCCTGACAAAAGAAGCCCAAACCATTTTTGAACAAAATGAACATATCAAATATGTACGTGATGACTGGCGCCAGCGAAGCAAAGTGATTGTGCCTGTGATCAACCAAGATCGGGCGAGACAGGCGGGAATTACGCGCGCAGATATTGCGTTGTCTCTGTCACGTGCTTCTGTTGGTTTACCACTAGGTCAAATGCATATCGGCGATGAGTCGATTGCGGTTCTGATGCGCGATGACTCTAGAGATCTATCGCATCTCGATAATCTGCCGGTGCGTTCAATTTTGGGGCTGCACAGTGTGCCGCTTGGTCAAGTAGTGGATGATTATCAGGTGGTACATGAAGAGAGCATGATATGGCGTCGAGACAGAGTAAAAACCATCACCACTCAAGCGGATGTTGTGTCAGGGCACACGCCATCGGATGTACGAAAAGAGATCGCCGAGCAGATTGAAAGCATCGAGCTTCCACCCGGTTATTCATTCGAATGGGGCGGTGAGTATTACGACGAATACAAGTCGGTGACGGATATTTTTAATCAACTGCCTAAGGCTCTGTTCGTAATGGTGGTGATCATGGTGGCAATGTTCAATGCGTTTAAACAGCCGTTGATTATCTTTGCAACCATTCCGCTCGCGGCAACAGGTTCTGCGTTAAGCCTGATTGTATTTGACCACCCATACAGCTTCACCGCGTTGATTGGTGCCATTTCCTTGAGTGGGATGATCATTAAAAACGGGATTGTGCTGATGGATCAAATCGATTTGGAGAGGAAATCAGGCAAGTCCTTGGATGATGCCATTATCCATTCGACCTTAAACCGTACCATGGCTATTTCCATGGGTGCACTAACAACGGTACTAGGTATGGTACCACTGCTGGCCGACACATTGTTTGCTTCAATGGCTGCGACCATCATCGGTGGCTTGGTGTTAGCTACAGCGCTGACGTTAATCGTAATGCCAGCAATGTATCGAGTAGCCTTTAAAGATGACGAGAAGCAAACAGACGTCGAATCTCAACAAGCATCGGAGATCCAAAATGAGCAAATCTAATTACTTAATGCCATTGGCGATCTCGACTGCTCTTTTGCTAACAGGTTGCAGCATTGGCCCTGATTACCAAGTACCTACAGTGACACTGGAAGAAACGTATATGAATGCACAAAATACAGATTCATTTGAGGAAACAGCGGGCTGGTGGTATCGATTTGATGACCCTGTGTTAAACCAGTTGGTTGAAGAGGCTCAGCAACAGAACATCTCTTTGCGTGTTGCGTCAGAACGAATTCAAATGGCGAAGAATTATCACAAAATTGTCGAGTCTTACAAATTGCCGACGGTGAATATTGGCGCGGGATATTACCATTATCAGATCAGTGAAAATACACCATTGGTTGGGGATTTGGTTTCACCGATCTCAGTGCCTGCCAATCTTCAACCGGCTCTGGGTAGCAGTGTCTCGGTAGCAGACAATCAGCAAAGTGGTCTGTTATTGGGCGCAAGCGTAGGTTGGGAGCTCGATCTTTTCGGTCGTATCGAACATCAAACACAAGCCGCACAAATTAGAACGGAACAGTCGGTTATTTACCGCAAAGGACTGTATACATTGATTACAGCTGAAGTGATTCACAATTACCTTCAGCTGCGTGGTGCGCAAGAGCGAATTCAAGTCTTAGGTGAGTCTATCTCAGATCAGAGAGAGATCTTGAGTCTCACTTTGAAGGTTATGGATAGCGGTTTTGGCTCTGAACTAGATGTTGCACAAGCACGCGCTAACCTCGCTGCGGTTGAGTCGATGCTGCCTCAGTTAAAAGTCAGTGAACAGGTACACAAACACCGTTTGTCTATCTTGTTAGAGAAGTCGCTACGCGATATTGATGCGCAACTAGCGGCTCCGGGCAAGATTAAAGAAATTGAGGGTGTGATCCCAACAGGCTTGCCGTCAGGCTTGTTAAGTCGCCGCTTTGATATCGCGTTTGCAGAGCGAGAAATGGCTGCGATTAATCAGGAAGTCGGTGCTGCCGTTGCGAACCAGTATCCCAAGTTTTTCTTAACCGGAGCACCAGGTTTGTCGGCGGGCGATTTTAGTGATCTGTTTAACAGTGATTCACTAGGTTGGGTTGGCAGTGCAGGTATCAGTTGGAACGTGTTCGATGCTGGGCGTGGAGATGCTATGGTGGCGTTCAATGAGGCTCGTTTCAAGTCGGCAGTACTTGAATATCAGAATCGAGTCGACACCGCTTTTAAAGAAGTCGATTCAATGTTATTCACGTATGGTCGCAGCAAGGAGAACCAAGCGAAGGTCAACGTGGCAACCAATGAGACAGCAAAAGCGGTAGACAAAGCGAAATCGCTTTATAAGGCGGGTTTGGTTGATAGCTTCTCTGTATTGGATGCGCAAAGACAGCTTAACATGATGAGGGATCAACAAGTTATCGCCAAGCTTCAAACCACAGAAGTGACCGTTAAGCTCTATAAAGCACTCGGTGGTGATTGGTCACTACCTGAAAGCCAATAATAAGTGATGTTGTCACTTTAATGCTGCTAACCTAGTAAAGGCAGGCTGGTGAATTATGGCTCTGGCTTTAAAGTCAGAGAGCATGAATAGCCGTCTGCCTATCCCGTTGGAAGGAAGTCATATAATGATGTTGTATCGAGAAAAAAACGTATGGTCAGCGATTGGGTTAGGCATATTGCTGTCGGGCTGTTCGAGCATTCATATCTCGAACGACGATCTGAGCGTTGAACCTCCAACCTCTGATAGGTATGAGTACAAAAGCTTCAATAAAGAAGAAAATGATATCAATGTAGTGTTGGCGTTTTCTGGAGGCGGTACGCGTGCTGCCGCTTTGTCTTATGGGGTACTGAAAGGTTTGCGAGACCAGACGATCGTTGTCAACGGAAAAACCAAGCGACTGTTGGATGAGGTTGATGTGATAAGTGGTGTGTCGGGTGGAAGCTTTACCGCCGCCTATTATGGTCTTTATGGCGACAAGACGTTTGAGCAGTACGAATCCGACTTTCTGTACCATCAAGTGTCGAGCGATCTCAAATCCATTATATTGTCGCCAATACATTGGTTTAACGGAAAATCACGTACACAAGAAGCGATCGATTACTACAATTCCACCATCTTTGATGATAAAAATTTCTCGGATATTGATAAGTCGACATCACCCTATATCTTAATTAATGCCTCCGACCTCTCTACGGGTGTGAGGTTCTCTTTTACTCAGCACTATTTCGATTTGATCTGTTCTGATATTGAGGACTACTCCATCGCTTCAGCAGTTACCGCCTCTTCCGCTGTTCCGTTTTTGTTCAATCCAGTCGTGCTTAAAAACCATGATAGCTGCGACAGTGTATCGATTGACGATGGTCTGTTCGATCTCAACGCGTATCGCGATAGGAACACACTGACGACGGTAGAGCAGTACCAGAACAAAGATAAGCATAAGTATCTACACTTGGTCGATGGCGGGATCACCGACAATCTCGGCCTAGTGGCCATCTATGAAGTGGCAGAATACATTCGTCTGCAAGACACTCGATCTTTCAAAGAGGATATTTCAGCAGACAATAAGCCGTTGATTGTTATCTCAGTTGATGCCTCTACTAAGCCTGAATTAGGCATTTCAGCCGTACCAGATAGTCCAAGCCTCTCTCAGACAGCGAACTCGATTACTGATATTCAGCTGCATCGATACAATGAAACCACCAAGGATTTGATCGTCGAATCGATTCCTGTATGGACAAAGCGTAATGATGGTCCGCAGTCATCGAATGTGTTCGTTGAAGTCAGCTTCTTACAAACAGAAGACCCAGAATTGAGGTATCGATTCAATCAGATCAGAACCGATTTGACCTTGGAACCTCAAGATGTCGACATACTGATCGAAGAGGGCTATAGACAGATATCCAACAACCAAGCATTGCTAAAGTTGATTGGCTCTTTGGAATAAACGGTTTTCTGAACTGCTCGTGCGCAAAGAATATAGAGGCTATCTGGCAATAAGCGACGGCTAAACCATCGCTTTATCGCTTTGTTATTCTGCGGATATCTTGCCGAACTCGACGCGCAGTATCTCGATCAGTGCCTTTACATGATCGCTTTGATAGACCGTTGATGGATAACGCAGGTTCATGCTTCGAATCGGGAAAGGGAAATCCATGGTACATGGGATCTCCACTAAATCGATCTGAAACTGTCGCGCTAGAGTAAATGGAATAGGCAGCAATGCAATGCCGCAACTGCTTTCTGCCATGTGCCCAATTAGGTGTAAGTCGTCTGATTGAAAGACATTAAGACCCGACGTATCAAAATAGTTCGAATCGTAGGCGTTCATGAGCAGCTTATGCTGTGCCAATGTCTCCATCGAATCTATGGTCTCACACTTCTCTGCATACTCGCTAGACGCCACAAAGTGCCATTTATACTTCATAAGGCTGAATTGAACATAGCTGTTGTCGGGTACTCTTGTAGAGTCTGAGATGATCTGAAGGTCAAACATCCCCTTAATCATATCCACGCTGTCTTGATGATTCTCGATCTCTAAACTCACATTAGGGAACTGTTGCGTGTACTGGGTAAAGGCCTTTTTGATTGGAGGGGAGGTCATCAAAGCTGTAGGTATCGCAATACGCAGGGTCTTTTTGTCTGACCCTTTCTCGTCGACGATTTCGACCAGTGTGTTGGACAAGTTTCTAACAGATGGCTCGACGGAGTCGAACAGCCTTCTTCCCATAGCGGTTAACTCGCAACTGCGCGTTGAGCGAATCAGTAGAGGTTCACCAATGTACGATTCAAGGTCTTGCAGCCTGCGGCTCACTAGAGAGCGTTGTAGCTGATTGGCGTCCGCCGCTGCTTTGATTCCGCCGTGGTAAACAATCTGTGTGAACAAATATAAGTTATCGAAATGTTCTTTCATTGTCCTAAAAATAATCCATTGATGACTTGTTATTGAGTATGCCAATGATTATGTTTTTTTACTAGCATTGTCCTGTTTTTGATGCGAATAAAAAGTCTGCCTTTTCTTCATCTTTCGTATCAAAACATCTTAATAATAGCCTGCCCGGTCGAAGTGAATAGCTTTTGAAAGGAAACAGAGAAAGCGAGTTATTTATTTGGCCATTATTGGGTTGATATTTAGACCAATCCTGCTGCTTAATTACTATTCTTGTGTTTCTCAATCTCCAATTGAAGCTCGCTTCGATATTGCGCGCAGATAATAAGTACCTCTGGCTGTGCAAGTCGCCACGCAAGGGTAAAGTTAGTGAGATACAAGGTAAATCAACAATGCATAAAGTAAGTTTCAAAAGGACACTGCTTTCCACTTCTCTTTTGATGCTGTCGTCGAATGCTATCGGCTCCGGTTTTCAGCTTAATTCACAATCTGCGACAGGATTGGGGCGTGCCTTCTCGGGTGATGCGGTGATTGCGGATAACGCATCGTCAATGGCTCGAAACCCCGCGTCTATGGCTCTGTTTGACGATGTTTCACTCTCTTTGGGCTTGATTGCAATAAAATCGATGATCGAGGTAAAAGACACCCAGTATCAAGGCTTTAATGGAGTCGACCACACATCATACTCGTCAAACTTTGATGATGCAGGAGCAACGTCGTTTGTGCCAAATTTCCACTTGATCGTACCGATGGACGAACAATGGGCATTTGGTACTAACCTTTACACGAACTTCGGAACCAGAACCGACTTTGGGGACTCTTTTACTGGATCTGAATACGGTGGTGAAACAGAGATAGTGAGCACTAATCTTGGTTTATCACTCTCTTATCGTTTCGACTCGCAGTGGAGCGTGGGCGGTGGTATTGATTTAATTTACGGTCAAGGCACTTTGAAACGTAACCTAAGTCAAAAACTGCCATCAGGTTTCGCTGGTACTACTGCGTTAGATATCGATGAAGCATCAGGGTGGGCGGTAGGTTATAACCTAGGCGGAGTATACGAGCTAAACCGCTTCAATCGCTTTGGATTGTCTTACCGTTACAGCCCATCTTTGACGGTAGAAGATGGCGAGAAAGAAGTAACACTTTCTTTACCGGATATGGCTGAATTTTCCGGTTACCATGATATCGAACACAGCCGCTTTGCTTTTCACTACAGTATCCAGTTTTTCCGTTGGAGTGAATTCGACAAAATCAGCTTCAAAAATGCGCGCGTACCTGAAAACAGATACGATTGGAAAGACACCTACCATATCTCGGTTGGCACCACCTATAGCTTAAATCGTAAGTGGGATTTAAGAATGGGGTATATGTATGATGAGTCCGCGCAGGATGCGACACGCTCCATCGCTATACCTGATTCAGACAGACAGTGGTTCTCAGCGGGAGCAACTTATCGTTTAGACCCTTCATCTAATGTCGATATTGGCTTTGCGTATGTATTGGGTAAGGATGTAACAGTTGAACAGACCATCCCTACAGAAGCGAATTCGCCTCTTCGAGGTGCCGATTTATCGTCATTAAACGGTACTACTCGAGCTGATGGACTACTTCTGGGTGTCCAATACAGCCAGTCTTTCTAACCAAGAAAACCCTCCTGCAATTCGTGGGAGGGTTTTGTGCTTTTGCACAGAAATCAAAGTAACGCCAGCAGTTGATGAGGAAGCAAAAATGTTTGTTGATTACTTAAGTGGCTACATTAAAAAATCGAAGAACGGTCACTACTATGCGAGCTATGAGAGTTATCAATTAGAGAGTTACTTTCAACCTATTTACGATCGAGAAGGTGTCGTTTTCGCTTATGAGGGGTTGGTGAGAGTTACGACCGACCAAGGTGAAAGAATACCGCCAGACGTATTTTTTGAATCGGTTTATCGTGATGGCAGTAAAGAAGAGTTGGTGACAATGATTTGTGTGCGCCTGCATCTATTGAATTACACCAAGCTAAAAGCCATTCACGCTAACAAGAAGTTATTTCTGAACGTTTCACCAACGGTATTTGAAACCCAAACATCAAGTGTGAGAGCTTTAGACTTAAAGTACCAAATGATGTTGGCTATAGGCATCACACCAGAAGATATTGTCTATGAAATCGTAGAGCAGCCAGGCAAGAACATTGCTCAAGAGGTAAGGGGTATCAAAGCGTTGAGAAAATATGGGTCTTCAATTGCCGTAGACGATTTTGGCAGTGGCTGTACCACCATGAAACGAGTAAAGAGCCTAACACCGGATATCGTTAAGATTGATAAAAGGTTAGTGCAGAATTACACCATGTTTAAAAACGAGATCTTAGCGCTGATAGAGCACTGTCGTGGTTTGAAAATGTTGGTCGTCGCTGAAGGGATCGAAAGCAAACAGCAGCTCAATTATTTTAAGTCTCTCGGTGTCGCGCTATTTCAAGGCTTTTTGCTAGCTCGCCCTGAAAGTGTTGCTTTTTACACACAACAAGACGAGCCTTTAACAGTGTGAGCAATTAACGGCTCAGGGCGATGAAACCCTTTATCAAGCTTGTCGCTGACGAAAAGTCGCCATCAACAACATACTTCATCGCTCTGGCTTGCAGTTTCTCTTGTGCAATGGCGTATTCGCAGAAGTTTGTATCATCTTCTGGGCAGGTCGTTCTGATCGACTCAAGCTGCGTAGAGTACTCCTTGGTTGCTTCATGCATCATTTCATAGAATGTCTGGGTAAATATCGACATCATCAGCTTGCTGAACATAGATTTCTTATAGACCACAAGTGAATTTGGTTCGATATGGTGTCGTCTCATCACCTCACTGTATTTTTCCTTGCTTAGTGTCTCTAGCTCTAAATATGCCCACCAAAAATCATTCTCAATGGTATTGATATGATATTTCGGCATACTCGAAGCGAATTTGAATGCGAACGCTCGGTTATTTATTTCCTTATCTAACTGATCCAAATAGATAGACTCATTAGAATAAGCGCTGTATGAAGATAAAATTAAACATATTGCTAAGAATAAACGGGTCAATGACATATTACTTTCCTGTTTATTGAAATAACGAAATGATGGCACCTTGATCTTGCGACACGAAATCACTGGTTTTGACTTTGTGTTTGAGCAACGCTTGTTTCAATTTGTGCGGCGGTTGTAACATAGGTTCATTGGTCAACATGAAGGCTCCCCAGTGCATAGAAAGGGAGAATTTTGATTGAACATCTATATGCATTTTTACTGCGTCTTCTGGGCTAGCATGTATATGTTTCATAAACCATTGTGGTTCATAAGCGCCAATAGGCAGCATAGAGACATCGAATCCATTAAAGTGATCGCCAATGGCTTTAAAATCTGGCGAATAACCGGTATCTCCGGCAAAGTATAACTTACGGTCATCTGCGGTAGAGCGAGCAACCCAGCCACACCATAAGGTTCTGTCCTGCCGTAAACTTCGGCCGCTAAAGTGCTGTGCCGGTACTGAAGTGAACTCCCAACCATCGATATGATGTGATTCCCACCAATCCAACTCAATCCAGTTATTGATACCTCGTTTTTTGAACCATTTACCAAGCCCGAGAGGTAAAACAAAGAGAGGCGGATTGCTCTTTTGTTGTTCATGAATCTTTAACACAGAGGCCTTATCCAAATGATCATAATGATCATGGGAAATGAGCACGATATCGATATTGGGCAAGTGATTCACTTGGGCACTCGGCGGCGTGGTTCGTTTTGGTCCTATCCATTGGAAAGGGGATGCTCGTTTAGAAAAGTGAGGATCGGTTAGTATCGTTAACCCATTGTGCTTAATGAGGAATGTGGCGTGACCAATCCATGAAATGAGTGACTCGTTGCTGTTTCTAAACTTATTTAGATCGCATTCGATATGATGAATGGATTGTCTTTTAGGTAAGCTCTCTAATAACTTCCACTTCATGACGCTTTTTAAAGAACGATGAGTCATTTCAATGGAGTGATTGTTTTTAAAAGAACCGTCTTTATTATGGTGATTTTTCAAATTATTCATAATAGGCACGACTTTCTAGATGTGTGAAAATAAGCAAGAACAATGATGCTCTCGCTTATTTAATAATTAGATTATATTTAAGTGGGATTATTTCAGTAGCAGACTTCTTAGCGTCTTGAATACGAAGTCTCGATTTTTAAGAATAAAGCGATTCTTAGGAATCCAAGAGCTTGAACGAAGTACCGTTTTTGCCTTAGAGAAGGTTAGAAAGCCCTCGTGACCATGGTAGTGACCCATACCTGAGTTACCCACACCACCGAAAGGTGCATCATCTGCCGCCACATGCATTGCTGTATCGTTGACCGCAACGCCACCACTGTGCGTTCTGGTCACGAAGCTATTAATTAGCTGGTCGTTTTTAGACATGATGTAAAGCGCTAGTGGTCGAGGACGATCATTAATGTAGGTAATCACTTCTTCAATATCGTCGTAGGTCAAAATCGGTAGAATTGAACCAAAGATCTCTTCTTGCAGTATCTTCATATCAGAAGACAGGTTGCTGATGAGATGAGGGTACACGCGACGACCGTGATCCGATTCGATCTCTTTGACAGCATCGATGGTCGCCCCTTGCGCTTTGGCATCTTCCAAGAAGCCCATTAAACGAGAATACTGACGGTCGGAAACAATATGAGTTTGTGTATTACTGTCTTCGCTATTTAGATGGTATTCAGTGTAACGCTGGATGAATGCGTTGATGAACTCGCGCTCTCGCTGTTTCGGAACAAAGACATAATCTGGTGCCACACATATTTGCCCCGAGTTGACTGACTTACCTACGATAACCGCGTCAACCGCGATATTAATATCAATGTCTTTATCGATGATGGTTGGCGATTTACCACCGAGCTCGAGCGTGATTGGTGTTAGGTTATCTGCTGCAGACTTCGCGACAAGCTTACCGACGGTTGATGAGCCAGTAAAAATTAAATGATCGAATGGAAGTGCAGAAAACGCTGCGCCAACTTCAGCCTCACCTTCTACAATCTGGATGTGTTCTTCGAGACCTTTAGTCACTTTTCTTAGTGCTGCGTTGGCGTTGGGAGTGAACTCACTCATTTTAATCATGACACGGTTACCTGCAGCAAGTGCTTGTGCAGCAGGCCCTAGTGCCAAATAGAAAGGGAAGTTCCAAGGTGTGATAACCCCTACGACACCCAGAGGCTGGTAATGAACGGTCACGCTAGAAGGGGCCAACATTAGGCCAGCATGGCGCTTAGATGGTTTCATCCACTTCTTTAGGTTCTTAATCGCGTAGTTGATGCCCGCAACACTTGGAAGCACATCTGCAATGAGCGTGTCGAATTCGCTTCGGTAGCCGTAGTCACGTTTCATAGCATCATAGATCTCTTGCTCATTATCTAAGATATTTTGCTTGAGCTGTTTGAGCACATCTACTCGCTGTGCGTGACTAGGTGCAGGATTGGTGTTGTACAAGCTTTTCATTAGAGAAAAGCTTCGTTGAAGTTGTTGAGGCGTACAGTTTTCGATGTTTGACATAATCTTTCTCTCTAAATTAAATCGTTATAATTGAGCCTTGGTGACGCTATTAATTATTAAAATTATGTTTTGCTTGAATGTTTCTTTAGAAGACTCTTCAACCAAAATACCTTTTCCAGCAGAAATCAGCGTATATGCAATGCCCATTGCGTTTTCGCTGGTGGCTAAGTTGTGGCGAGCCAAGTAATCCGCTAGTCGACTTCTAAAACGAACTGGCCAATCTTCCGCTGAAGAGTGGGTCGCTTTGAGTGTGTCATCTAATACTTCCGGTCCATGCGAGTTCGATGTGACTTCAATGGCGTTGCCGATGAATACATCAAATGTTTTCAACAAACCCTCTTTTGGGTCTTGGTTGTCGTTATCGAGTATTTGGAAAATTTCCGAATACATATTTTCCAAGTACGTTCGAATAACCCACTGGTAACACTTGTCTTTTGAGCCGAATTTTTTGTAAATCGACTGTCTAGACAAACCAGCGCTGCTTGCTAGATCTTGCATTGAAGTCTTTTGGTATCCATAAACGGCAAAAGTGTGTAAAAGCTTTTTTGCTAGTTCATGTTCTTTATTATTTGATTCAGACATTCGTTAACCATTGTTCATTAAATAAATACGTTTCGATTACCATCGACTAGAGATTCCAAGATTGTCATAACATCTTTATTCTTCATGACTTTGGGCACAGCATAAGATTTGCGGGCTTCTGAAAGTGCGCTTTTACTAATCTTGCTAAAGTCATCAAGTTGTAGTTCCCCGAGAGAAGTGGGAATCTCCAGTGTATCCGATAATTGATCGAGTCGTTTGATAAATTGATTTGCTAACTTGGCTGTATCGGTGCTTTTGTCGCCACTTAACATCATTTCAATATCGGCTAGCCTTTTCTCACACGCATTTTTGTTGAACCTCACTACTCTAGGAAGAATCACCGCGTTCGCTAAACCATGCGGCGTGTTATAGAGAGCACTAATTTGATGCGAGATACCGTGTACATATCCAAGGCTGGCTTTGGTAAATGCATAGCCAGCTAAAAAAGAAGCTTGGGCAACGTTTTCTCGTGCTTCGAGGTTGTGCCCTTCAGTCACTGCGGTTGGTAAGTAATTGAATAACAGTTTGATTGCAGTCAGTGCATCAGCGTCGCTGTCACTGAAGTTGTTGGTCGATAGGTAAGCCTCAATCGCGTGAGTTAGCGCATCCATACCAACGGCAGCGGTGATATTGGCAGGAAGAGTGACTTGCAGCGTTGGGTCTAAAGCCACTACTCGTGGGATCAGTTTAGGATCAACATAAAATTGTTTTTGATGACTGATAGGGTCTGAGATCACCGCGCCATTGGTAGTTTCTGAGCCACTTCCAGATGTCGTCGGTATAGCGAACAAAGTTAATGGTTGCTGCTTAACTTTCAAAATCCCAACCAATTTCTCGGCGTTGTAGCCGTTCGTGCATGCAGCAGCCACAACCTTTGCAACGTCGAGTACTGAGCCTCCTCCAACTGCCAATACACTGTCACATTGGTGCTGTTTTGCTAAGTCTAGCGCCGCATTCACTTCGTTTAGTGTTGGATTCGGTTTGCTGCCGTCGTAAATCGTCGTTGAGATACTGAGAGATTCCAGCTCCTTGAGGAGGTCAACAAGAAAGCCATGTTCATTTAAGAATCGATCTGCAATCAGCAATACATTGTTTTTGCCTGATGAGTGAATGGATCGAGCGATCTTTAGTGTGCTACCAGCGCCTGAAAACACTAATGGTTTTTGTGGAGGGTAGAACGTAGATAAAAATTTCAGTGCGTATTTGATCGGAGTCGCCATAACTTAATTCCTCATCTAAACCGTAAACTCATAAAGTGTTCCAACATCATTAAGGTTTACACTTAGTGTGCTTTTTGTCAACTATGGATTTACAAAAAATGCATTTAATGTAAACTTCACTTCGCGATTTCTATCCTTGGTGAGGTTTTTATATGTTGTATTTATCGAAAGCAAAAATACGAACGAGGCTACTTTTTGGCTTTGGAATCATCGTGTTATTGATGATTGTGTTAACGAGTAGAGGTATTAATGAAGTTAACTCAGTAGACAGAAAGTTGAGTGAAATGACAGCAAATCATTCGATGAAGCAACGCTACGCTATTGACCTAAGAGGGAGTGTGCATGATAGAGCGATCGCGATTCGAGACCTATTTATGTCCGAAAACATCACTGATATTCAGAGGCTCAAGAATGAAATTCTCAAGCTAGAGGAGTTCTATGCGATTGCCGCGGCTGGAATTCGAGACATGGCGTCGTCAAACAAAGATGAGGCCAAAATGCTGGATTCGATTGAGTCGAGCCGCGAGGTAACCAGAGCTTTAATGGAAAAAATGTGGGTTGATAGCACGCGAGCGTCACTGCCTGCATCGTACATCATCACTAAGCTCGGCCCTGCCTTTGAAAGTTGGCTCTCTTCAATCAATACCTATATTGAATATCATGAAGATAAGAGTCGAATTTTGACAGCAGAGGCCAGAGAACAGGCCAGTGGTTTTGAACAGCTAATGTTCTTGTTCACGCTGGGAGCGTTAGTTATTTCCGTTGTGGTGACCTTGGTGCTGGATAACAGTATTCGCGGGTCGATTGGTGGTGAACTCAGTCAGGCGAAACGTATTATTAAGAATGCCTCGGAAGGGGACTTGACCCAAACGTTTGAAAAGCATCAGCGCGGCAGCATCTTGGACTCAATTGCGACCATGTCATCCAAGATGACCAATATTGTTAAACATATTTTAGGTATTGCCAATCAGGTTGTAGACCAAGCGGCGTTGGTCTCCAAAGAATCACAGTCGATCACCCAACTTACTGATCAACAACGCCAATTGGCAAGCAGTACCGGCAGTCAACTTGGGGCGTTGTGTCAAAGTATCAATCAGATTGCGAGTGTCGCATCTCAAACACAGGCGAATTTAGTGAAAACCGCAGAACGCGCAAAGACTGGGCGCGAACTGGTGTTCGATGCATCTGAAGAGATGGAAAAGGTCGCCAAAACAGTGGACTTAAGTGTAGAGCAAGCCAGTGAATTGGAAGCGAGAACTAAGACCATCGGCAGCATTGTGAATGTGATTAAAGAGATATCAGATCAAACCAATTTACTTGCTTTAAACGCGGCGATTGAGGCGGCAAGAGCAGGAAGTGCGGGTCGAGGTTTTGCCGTTGTTGCCGATGAAGTGCGTCAACTTGCTTCGCGCACTGGCGAAGCGACGACAAAAATAGAAGTGATGATCAACGAGGTTCAAGCCCAGACGGCACTGAGTGTCGAAGCAATGAAAACTACCCAACCGCAAGTGGTTAAAGGAAAACAGCAGACACTATTGGCGCGTGAATTGCTTGATGAAATAGAGTGCCAGGCACAAGAGCGTTTGAAGAATGTCAAAGCTGTGGTTGGAACGACAAATGTGCAAGTACAAGCTGTTGAAGAGGTGAATCAAAGTATGACTCAGCTACAGAAATTGAGTGACGATATAGCTGAATCAATGAGCAGTAACAGAGATGCTGTTGAGCAGCTGAACGAATTGTCATGTTCATTAAAGTCCGCTTTTGTAAATTTCAAATTGAAGTAAAGGAATCTTATGAAAAAACAGACTGGCTTCACTCTCATTGAGTTGGTTGTCGTGATTGTGTTGATTGTTGTGCTTGGCTCTACAGCGTTAGTACGTTTTCTAAATATACAAACCGACGCCAAAAACGAAACGCTTGAGATGATATCGGCACAAATTGAGGCTCAGGTAGAAATTGTTCGAGCAAAAATGATTCTCGCAGGCCTTGATGGTCGTAATCCAGACAGAACAGATCCTGTGACTGGCGGTGGCTATTACGGAGACGATGAACCTGAACGTAACCCGTTTCTTAATATCTGTGGGCATGATTGTTACTTTATCTATGGCACTCCCTCTGCATCGGCCACGACACTGCCGTCTATCATGGATGATTTAGAAAGGGATATTATATTTTCCGGCTATCACTCAAATGATTGGGTGGATGAAGGGGTAACGGGCACTGACATTGTCGGCACATTTTCATTTAAAGAGAACGTGATTGAAGGTGCGAAGCCTGGGCAGAATAGCTTGCGCAATGAATCTTGCTACATCTGGTATTCCGGTGCTCGAGAAGATCGCGATTTTCAAATGGGCATTGTGCCTTGTGAGTAATAATCATTGAGTCATGCTGGTTTGTTCTTTGATCGAATGAACGTTATCTGCAAACCTGCATGACTAAGTTTTGGTTCGTCCGACTTTGTCTGTTTCTCATTCCCAATCGCTACAGTTGCAAACCTGCAAAAACAATGAGTGCTAAGCCACACGTTTTGGTGATGATGTTTTGAAACCTAGAAAAAGCCGTTTGGATCGTTGGGGTTGTCAACATGAAGGCTAGGCTTGCATACCAAAAAAGTGACACGAAAAAGACTACAATGACCAACTCCAGTAAGACTCTGGTATCGGTTCCTTCCGGTATCGCAACTGAAAACACCGAGCTGTAGAACAGCAGTGACTTAGGGTTGCTCAAGTTAGTAAAGATGCCTTGTTTGAAGAATGACGTTGAAAGGTCATTGCTTGATCTTGTGTTTACTTCGTTGGAGCTTTCTACATTGCCTCGAGTTATCGAGCTTCTAATGAGTCGATAACCGAACCACGCAAGGTAAGCCGCGCCTAAGATCTGGATGGCGCGGAGCAGTATGGGAAACTGCGTCATTAGTGCTTTTAATCCAAACAAAGCGCATGCAGCCCAAAGCCCATTAATCAGCGCAATCCCTGCGGTAAGCCAGAAAAGTTGCTTTCTCTTTGCGACGAGCGATTTGCTGGTAATGGCGACAAAGGAGGGCCCAGGGCTCATAACGCCAAATAGGCACATCCATGCTGCTGATGTGAGTACGGTTAATTCGCTCATTGCTTACCTCTGTGTCGGATTAAACTTTCCGATAATCTAATACACGGCTGAGATAAGCTAAATTTGTAAGTTATTAACTCAGTGATACGTTAACGCTATCAGCAAGTGTCGAATGACCTGCTAACCAATCCACAGCGGCCTTTACCAAGGTGTTCGGGCTGTGAGTATTCCAAGCTACGGCTACAGTGGTAAGTACAATGCTCTCTTCCAGTGGCACAAAAGTGACATTCTCTGGTGCGAGCTTGCTTGCTGAAAAGGGGACAATAGACACGCCTTGTCCACAACTGACATACGCAATTTGCGCGGTAATTGATCGCACCTCATGTAAAATTCTTGGGCTAAACCCATGTGCATTACATGATGAGGTAATCAGATCGAAATAGGCTGGGCTGATACTCCGCGATGTCGCAATCAAGGCTTGGTTCGACAATTCAGAAACAGATATTTTCGTTTTACGGGCGAGTGGGTGCTCTTTGGGTAAAGCAACGGCGAGAGAGTCTTCAACTAATGGACGTATCGAAATGCCCTCATTGACTTCCCCTTGCCATCGGATAAAGGCCATATCAAGCTTGCCTGAAAGTAAATCGCCCGTCGCCTCAACGCTATCAATTTCTTTTACGAACGGAGTCGCATCGGGAAAGTCTTGCTTGATGAAATCCAGCATGCTTGGAACGATGTCTAGCATTGCCGTTGATACAGCGCCGATATGCAGAAAATCGGATTGTCCGTTTGCGACTTCAAAGACTACCTTTTCAAGAGAGGCCATGTGGTCCACAAACTTTTGAACTTCTGGATAGATCGCTTTCCCTGCTGGTGTGAGCTTGGTACCCCTGCGTGAACGCTCAAACAACTTAATTTTAAGGGAGTTTTCTAATACCTTGATCTGTTCTGTGAGAGGAGGTTGAGACATACCTAAGCGCTTAGCTGCTCGACCAAAATGCTCTTCTTCAGCAACCGCGAGAAACATCCATAATTGCTTCATTAGACGAAAGTTAATTGTGCTCACTGTACCCTCTCTTTGTTCATGTATCACACTAGGTCATGATAAAGAATCTTACGGTCTTCTGTGATACTAATTTTGTATCACAGGGTTATTAATAAAGTAATTTACCTATCAGTATATCGGCTTAATACTAGCAGTTAAATAAAAGAACAATCACATGATCACTAAGAGAGGAAGTATGGTGCACGAGAGACGAAAGCAAACACTGTCATTTGAAGTCGATGGCGAGCAAGTCGAGTTGTCAGCCGTGACTCGAGAGGGCGACAAAACACCGATTTTGTTTCTGCATGGTTTTGGGTCAACTAAGGAAGACTACACTGGGATAGTCAATTTCTCTCAATTCGACGGGCACCCATTCTTAGCTTACGATGCACCAGGTTTCGGTCAAACTCAGTGTAAAAACTTACATAAGGTGGATATTACGTTCCTTGTGAAAACCGCCCTCAAAGCACTTGAAGCGATGGATTTTGAGCGTGTACATGTTGTTGGTCATTCTATGGGAGGGTTAACTGCTCTTATGCTGGCGACGTTAATCCCAGAAAGGATTGCTAGTTTTACCGATATCGAAGGGAACATCGCGCCTGAAGATTGCTTTTTGAGTCGTCAGATTGTCGATTACGATCGAGACAGCGATCAAGCATTCTTCAACGATTTCATTGAACGCACCAGTCGTTCGTCGGATTACGCGAGCGCCCTTTATGCAGCAAGCCTTCCTTTCAAGGTGAAAGTCGATGCCGTGCGCAGCATCTTTACGTCTATGGTTGAGCTGTCTGATCACGGCAAGTTGATGGACAAGTTCCTAGGGCTGCCTCTGCCGAAAATGTTTATGTTTGGCGAACAGAACAAGCATTTATCTTACCTTAAGCACATTCAAGATCAGGGTGTTGTACTGGCCGAGATTCCTTTTTGCGGCCATTTCCCAATGTACTCAAACCCGGCCGCGATGTGGCAAGCCATTGAAACGAACATTGGTCGCGCATAAAGGTGTATAGGCTCGTTGGAGAGGAGTCTCCTTTGACGAGCCTAGGCTACACTGTTTAGAAAACCCCATTTGAGTTTGCGATATCTCCACCACTAATAAGCGAATACAGTCTCATCGAAAAATCCAGTGCTTGGATTGAATCCCAGTGCTCAACAATTCTTCCATCTTCCAAGCGCCACTTATCAATAATGTTCATCCCTTTCTCGTCGTTTCCTCTGTCTTCTGCGTTTAATGTCGCGTGAGAGTGGAAAATAACGTAATCACCATCAACGTAGATGTGTTTTACGTCGTAGGTATAGTCTGGGTACTCCTCAACGAACTCTTGTAGAAAGCCAACTAGACCCGTGATTTTATCGGGTAGGTTTCGGTTGTGTTGGATGTATGAACTATCGTTGTAATGAGTTAGAACATAATCAAAGTCATGGTTATTCATCAGGTTTTGAACGAAGTCAGTAATGATCTTCGCATTGTTTAGCTCTTGCTCAGACCAGTTTGATTTTTGTAATGAAGGTAAGTCGATGATGATTTTATCTGAAGCCTGCGCGAAAGCGGTCGTGCTTGCCAGTAACAGGATAAATGAGGTCAGTGCTTTAAACATGGTTCACTCCGTTGTTTTTCTTGATTAGGTATACATTGATAACCATAGTAATTAATAGTAACCTACTGTACAAGAACGCACCGAAACATGCCCTAGGCACATTTTGGTAACCTATAGACAAGAGTTCACCTTCCTAAACTGGAGTAAATGATGGCGAAGCCAAAGTCAGACAGACGTATTTTTCATAACAATGAAGACTGCCCAATTCGAAACGTGGTTGCACATATCGGTGATAAATGGTCATTGCTGATCTTGTTTGCGCTGGTGGATGGGGAAGACCGATTCAACTCTCTGAAATCGAGAATTGAAGGCATCTCACAACGAATGCTGACGCAAACGCTGAGGGATCTCGAGCGCGATGGTTATGTGAATCGTACCGTCTATCCGGAAGTGCCAGTTAAGGTTGAGTATTGCCTGACGGATATGGGTAGAGAGATCGTAAAACCTCTCTATCAACTGGTGGTATGGGCTGGAGATAACCAAGACAATATCAAGAAAGCGCGAGATCGCTACGATACAGAGAATGCATAGCAACGGTGACAAAGGCGAACTATGCAGTCGTGGTAATTACCTCTTAACGCGACTGCAAATTTTGACTGGTTCTTTGGTCAATTAGAGAACGGAACTGCCTAGTGAGATCATCGTATTCTGTGTGCTTTTTTCCGTAAGTTAGATTAAAGGCGTAGTCAAAATCACTCGGGTTAAGCCCTTGATTGTGTTGCAGCATGGTTTCTATTTTATCTAATGCTTTAACCAGCTTTGCCTCTTCTGAGCCTGCGTGCTCATACTCTTCCCAAAGAGCAATGACCTCATTTCTCTGGTTATCTTCAAGGGGAAAAGTTAAAGCCAATAGATCGAGTTTTTCTTGTTCACTTTTATTGGGCGTTTGATGTTGTAATGGGGCAGGGATATCGCCGTTTACTGCTTCAGCAAGGTCATGAATGATACAGAGCTTAAGAATTTTTAAACTATCGAGCTCTGGATATTCATCTGCAAGTAACATGGCGAGTAATGAGAGTCGCCATGAATGTTCCGCTGTACTTTCTTGGCGTCCTGTTTCTGTCCACGCTGTTCTTAATGTTGATTTCAACTTCTCAGCTTGGTGAAGAAATTGAATGATGCTCTGCAATTTTTCGATCATGATATGGCTCGTTAGTATTTTGGGGTAACCGAATAAGAAACATTACTCAAAATCGGTCGGACTGATATCGGACAGTTTGTCTTGGTTTAGGATAAGTACGGTCTTATTTTTGTAGTTAATGAGCTCTTTTTCTGCCAAATTCTTCAGTGAACGATTAAGTTGGCGAACTGAAATTCCCAGCATTGCCGCAATGGACTCTCTCTTTTCTAGCCTTATTGTGGCACCTTCTGATTCTGCTCGATAAGCAAGGTACTTGCGCACCTTGAATATAGCTTTGAATGCAGCATTCGAGTGAAGCTGAGATGAGTTGTATAGCTTTTGGCTGAGTTGCTGACACATGAAGCGTAAGAATGCAGGGTCATTTAACCCATATTTTTCCACTTTGTGAATCGGTAGTTCTAGAATATAAGTCTCCGATAGTGCCTTTACGGTACTAACGGTTCCCCCAATATGTTGGTGGAAAAGTTCCAAGTCTCCAATAACACTGAAGGCTGTTTCAATAGAGAAAACGGCACGATTGCCATCCCTTTCATAATGCTCAACTTGAAGTTTCCCTTCAACGACCAGATATAGTTTGCTCAATACACTACCCTGTGCAATGAGATATTCACCAGCTTGAAGCTTGGTCACCCGAATTCCTTCGAGAAGTTGAGGTGGCAAGTGACGATCTAACGAATAAGCATGAATAAATGTCGAAACTAACTCTCTATCCATTGGCTTTTCCATTATGATCGTCCTTTTATTTCTTTGCTTTTAATCAGAGGTGCTAGTTTTTGGTGTCGCTAATCGTTGGTGTACCCAATGACTTTCTGGCATATTTGAAGCCCCTTGTCGTTCAACCGCAAGTGATGCATAAGCTGTGGCATAGCGTGCCGCATCTTGAAGCGTTGTGCCTTGGGCAATTTGGGCGGCGAGGGCACCATTAAAGGCATCTCCCGCTCCGGTGGTATCAATGGGTTCTGCTTTAAAACTTTCTACAAAATGAAAATTTTGGCCGTCGAACGTGAGAGCACCGAGTGCGCCTAAAGTAATGACGACCTTAGCAATTTTATCAATGCTATGTAAGATTCGAGCCGCCATCTTAGCATCATCTAAGCTGTTAATATCAATACCAGTGAGCTTTTCCGCTTCTGTTTGGTTGGGAGTTAGAATGTCAGTATAGGGCAGCAATTCAGCCACTTGCTTAGAATATGGCGCTGGGTTCAAGATGGTCATGACGCCATGACTTTTGGCTATTTTCACCGTTTCCAATGTCGCGTCTACATTATTCTCTAGTTGAACAAGTAGCACGTCACTTTTAGCTATTTTTTGTAAGAACGGGGCTATTTCATCTTTTGAGACTTGTCCGTTTGCGCCCAGATTAATAGCGAGGAAGTTTTCTTTATCAGATTCTCTAACGAAGATGTTGGCCATTCCCGTGGGTGTGTCTTCGCTTTCCAATAAGTGTAGATAGGAAAAGTGGCACTTATTCAATTCTTGTCGAGCAAAATCTGAAAATTGGTCTTTCCCTATTTTTCCTAAAAATGTTACTTCGGCTCCGTTTTGTTGCGCTGCAAAAGCTTGATTTGCGCCTTTACCACCGCTACCTAAACTAAATCCTTTTCCGGTTATGCTTTGTCCTGGAAGCGGGAATTCCTCCACGATTGAAACCATGTCGACATTATAAGAGCCAAACACGAATACTTGGTTATTGTTCATCATTGTTCCTCTTTTATCACGTATTGATATATGTGGTGTTGACCGTCTTTGCTGTGTTTATGGCCCAATAGTGCGTTTTAGATTGTTTATAAAAAAGGACAAATGACCTTTTTTGAACCAAGGTGCACGCATAGTCTCTTGCTATACCAATAACAAGAGGACGAGAGACAATGAGACACTTACTGATTGATACTGACACTGCTTCTGACGATGCAGTTGCGTTGCTAATGGCTTTGCGAGAGCCAGATGTGCATGTAGAAGCGATTACAACAGTAGCGGGAAATTGTGAAATACCACAATGCAAACGCAACGCCCTTATTTGTGTAGAAAGAGCAGGCACTTATGTACCACCGGTATACGCAGGTATGACTAAGCCTTTGTTCCGAGAACATTTTACTTCTCATCATATTCATGGCGAAGATGGAATGGGCGATATGGATCTCGCGGAGCCGAATCTAAGCGTGCAAAGTCAACATGCCGTGGATGCCATGATTGAATATGCCCGTTGCTTTAAAGGTGAGTTAGAAATAGTGACGTTAGGTCCGTTAACCAATTTGGCAATGGCGGTGCTTAAAGATCCAGAGTTCGTTCATAATATAAAACAAGTGACGGTAATGGGAGGGGCTGGACTGACACCTGGTAATATTACGCCATTGGCAGAGTTTAATTTTTATGTTGATGCTGAAGCAGTTCATATTGTATTGAATTCAGGCTTGCCACTGACCATTGTTGGTTGGGAAATTGGTATGGGTGAAGCGTTTATTGGCGAAGAAGATATAAAACAACTTAACCAATTGGGAGAGCTCGGTGAATTTACGGTGCGTTGTAACAAGGTCCTGATGGAGTTTAATGCAGGTCGTACAGACAGAGTGGGTTTTGATCTGCCTGATCCAACGACTATGGCGGTCGCTTTATATCCTGATATCGTGGAGTCTTACATCGAAGCTTACTCATGGATCGAATACAAAAGCGAGCAATCTTATGGCCATTTTGTCATTGACTCTACAAACCTGACTCATAAACCTCAGAACGCTAAAGTCATAACCAAAATTAAAGACGGGTACTTCAAACAAAAACTGTTTAAGTTGCTAAGCACAAAGTCTTTCTAAGGAGTGCAATCATGACTATATTTTCGCCTCAAAATCTTGCAAAAGTTGAGCTGCATGTACACCTTGATACCTGTCTAAGCTACTACTTCGTCCGTCAACTATTCCCTGAAATGAGGATGAGAGAGTTTCAAGAAACCTTCATCGCACCTACGCAGTGTGAAGACTTAGGTGATTTTCTAAGTAAAATCGCGCCCATGTTGGACATTTTGCAAACGAAGCAAGCGATAGAACGAGCTGTCGATGATCTTTTTGACCAGTTTCAGGCGGACAATGTAGTGTACGCCGAGCTTCGTTTTGCTCCACTTCTTCATACGCGATTGGGGTTAACTGCTGAAGAGGTTGTAGAAACTACATTGGCGGCGATGCACAAAGCCATCAAAGAGTATGAGATTGAAGCTGGTTTACTTTTGTGCACGCTGCGCCACTTTAGCGAAATCGAGAGCATGGAAACGGCAAAGTTGGTCACCCGTTTTCAAGATGATGGGGTTGTTGGGTTGGATTTAGCCGCTGATGAAGCCCGCTTCCCACTAGATAACCATCTTGCCGCATTTGCTCATGTGATTGAGGCTGGTGGAAATGTTATTGCGCATGCTGGAGAGGCTAAAGGTGCCGACAGCGTGACAGAGGTGTTGGATAAGCTGAATGTATCGCGTATCGGTCATGGTGTACGCAGTATTGAGCAATCTGAAGTGATTGATAGGTTGAAGCGAGATGGCATTTTGTTGGAGGTTTGTCCGAGTTGTAATTTGGTCTGTAATGTCTTTGGCAGTATTGAAGAACATTCTGTAGATAAACTAAAGAAAGCGGGAGTAAAGATTAGCATCAACACAGACGCTCGAACGATAGCAAATACGACATTGAACCAAGAGTATCAGCTCCTACACGATGTCTTTGAATGGCAAGCTGAGGATTTCGTGCAAACGAACCTTGACGCACTGGATGCCAGTTTCATCGCTACAGAGCTTAAGGAAGTATTGAAAAACAAGGTGCTATCCGCACAATAATATCTTGTTCGCTTTGCCTAGAAACGAGCCGGCTTAACTTTCCACGTCAAAGTGGACCGACGATTGAAAATTGATGAGTGAATCTAGATAAAGTAAAGGCCACTGAATAGTGGCCTTTGATTTTATACGCGAGACAAGTCGTAGCCTGCAGCGAGTAGTAAGCCTCGTTCATGTTTGATGAGTTGAGCTCTATCTTCGATAAGTTCATGCAGTGCTTGTTGCGGCTTAGATGCGATGGTCTTGAAGTCTTCGAATGAAAGAGCATCTTCGATAGCTTCAAACATTTTGCTAATCACATTTCGTGCTTCACACGGGTTTGATTCCGTTTTGAAGTATTCAACACCCTTAGCTGCTTCGCGCATCTCTACAAGCAGTTCTGTTGGGCTGGTTTCTTTCGCTACTGCTAGGTAATTATCCAGTACTCGCTTAGCGAAAAGGAGCTCTGTTAGTGGGATATCGCGACCGCTTTCGATCAATGCTTGGTCTAAAATTTGTGTTGAGCTCATCGTCTGTCCTTGTTTCATCTTTTACAACTTTTAAAGGCAGTCTAAAGTATCGTGACAACAAAATAAATAACGCTTTTCATATAATATTTATTCAAAGATTCACTTCGGAATAAATAGCTTAACCGCATCAACTGTTCGTGATTGAAATCCGGTTATGGAGCGTAAGAAGTGACCTGTGAATAGTCGACGATGTAGCCGATATCATCCAAAAGTGCGACAGATATGACCCCAAGGGTAAACCCATTGCTCATCACCTCTTGAGTCATCGGAGCGATGGTTTTGGCGTCACTGTTTTTAGAATCATCCAATACACGCTTTTTATCCCCTTGCCAGACATAATCATATAAATGACCACCATCGTCGCTAATCGGTAACGCCGTCAAAGCCATGTTGTACAGCTCATTGTATCTTTTCAGAGATTCGCTGTTATAGACACTGAACACATTACCTTTTTGATTCTCATCGTAATGTGTGTAGTCATAGGAGTAAGATCCAACGCCGAAAACGTGACCCATTTCATGTACGATGTTTGCGTTAAACTCTTTTTGATCGAACCCGATCTGATAAGTGTGAGAGCCAATAATGATTTCGCCGGACAGCGGAAAGTAGTATGGGCCTACTTTTTCATCCTCATTTGGACCAGCCATACCATTGGCATTGTCGAGAGGCTCAACATACACGTTGATATCAACATTGTGATGCTCTTTCCCTTCGATTCCTTTTAATACAGATAACCACTTGTTGGCTGCTGCTATGTAGGGCTCTTGTGAGGTTTCGTTCCATTCCAATTGTTCATTATCAGTATTTACCTTTCCTTTGAAATGCAAAGAAACCGATAAGCCATCGTTAGACACTGTCTTTGTCGCAACGGTTTCATTAGAGAGGTGTTGGGGTTCTGAATCTAGGCTGCATCCGTTTAACGCAATGCACAATAAACCTAGAAAAATGGTGTGGTTCATAACAAATTCCTATCTTGAATACTTGTTCCTTACTAGTTTTTACTTCCACCTCTCTTGCTTCAAGTATCAGTCTGTATGGTTATGTCATGTAGTGTCGTATGCGGCGCATACAAAGAAAAATACCCTGACATTATGTTCAGGGTATTTTTTGGGGGTGTTGGTATTTCTGAATGACTATTTGGCCTTTGCGGCTTCAATCGCTTGCCCTAGCACTTCTCTAGAACCGATTTCATCACCGGCGTTAAGAGTCAGGGAGGAAATTTGCCAATCAGAATCCGTTTTCTTCATTTCAAAGGTGTACGACCCTGAAATCTGCCAAAAACCGTCTTTACCGATATAGTGACTTGCCACGATGTCCGCATTGACTTCGGCTTTGTTGCCAGTTTGCTCAATATCGATGTTCGTTAGATCGTGGTAAGTGACATCAAAGCCTGGCAGCAGTGCTTCCCAATTATTCATTAAGTCTTCACGCTTAACTGTTGAAACCTCGCCTCCGAATGCAGAAGTGTAGTCAACGATAACCGTCGGCGTGAAGATTTGCTCTAGGGCATCGAATAGGTTTCGATCCGCGAGTGTTGCCATGCTCTTGGCAGTTTGCGCTATTTTCGCTTCATCACGAGTCAAATCGCCTGCATGAGCGCTTAGCGCTGCGACACTTAGTGCAAGTGTTAAAGTTTTACGTAGCATAACGACTCCTAAAGCTTGCGGTCAAAAAACTGAACGACAGCGTCTGTTGATGCTTGAACATCTTCTTCAACATCATAGAAGTCGAACTGAGATACGTTTTCTAACCATACGGCTTCAACGTTGTCGCCCGCTTTGTCTAAATAGCCGTGAGTACCCGCTGGGATAGCCATTGCTTCTGAAGCAACGAGCAGAACAGGCTTATCTTGTTGTGCCGCAGTTGCGTGAGCATCGTAGGTTAACCAACCAGCCCATGAGCCCAAGTTAAATGCGTTGTCCCATTCTGGGATGAGTCCGCGGTCTTTTTCAGTGTAGTAAGGCACGTTGTACATCAGTGCATTTTGGTTGGTTAGGCTCGCACCTTCGATGATTTGTGGCTCATCGCTAGTTAAAGCTGAAATACCTGTTTGGATTAGATTTGCTACAGAATCAGCACCGCCATAGATAGCATCTACAATTGTGCGATCGTGCAACCAAGGTGCAACAGCGGCAGCTGCAATCACATCCTCGTTACCCAACACGGCATCAAGCATGTACCCTGATGATGCACAGATACCCAAGCCGTATGCTTTTGATGCATCAATGCCTTTAACTTGGTCTAAAGATGCGAAAACGGCTTTGATGTCTGCAATTTTACGTTGCGGATCTTCCAGCTCTATCAGTTTATCTTTTGACTCACCCCATCCTCGGAAATCAAAAGTGATTGCGGCATAACCTTGCTCTGCTAGGTGTTCCGCGTAAGTCGCTGGCATTTGCTCTTTTACTGTTGTCCAAGCTCCGGTAACAACGACGACTGGTGGATTCTCAACGTCATCAGGGAGATAGATGTTAGCGGCAAGGTTACCTACCTCTGTTTTTAGCGTGGTGTGTTTTACGATAGTGTCTGCATAGGAGCTAGAAGCGAATACTGTACTTGCAATTGCTGTAACTAAAGCTTTTTTCATCATGATACGTCTCACTCTATTGTTTCGTGGTTCCATTTAAAACAGTGCTCTTTGCTGTAATAAGCACCTCTAAGATGTTTGATAATTTAGTCAAAAAGCGGCGAGAGATATTGAAGAAAATTGAGTTTTGTTTTGTAGAAAATTGCGCGATTGGTGGGAGATTTGTCTGCGATAAATACTAAATCAATGCTCGAATAAGACGGTTTATTGTTCGCTCAATGACGGTGAATGCCATTCGCTATATTAATGAATTAATATAAATTTTGTGTTCATGTGAATGCATAGGTGACATTGCGGTAACAAAATGTTACAAAGCGTCCAAAATCCTTATAAATAATAAGTAGTTATTGAACGCTTGCGACCTTGAGACACAACATGACTATAAAAACAAAGCTGTTTGGCTTAACTGGCCTTTCTATTCTCGCCTTGATTGCCATTGTTACCATTACCGAATTGGCTAACCTAAAACTTCTAAAATTAGAGAAGACTTTAATTGAAGTAAAAGAGATGGAAGTGTCTCTTTTACAAATGGATCGGATTCAACGAGATCTGTCTGATTCATTTGCGACCTCAAAATTAGATGCATTCAAAAGTGAGTATTCAGACTTTCAAATGCTATCTGGATTACTGACGAACGACTTAGATGAGTTAGGTATTAACGTTTCTGAGCTCTCATCGTTGCGTCAAAAGATCACGCTTTATCGCAAAGACGTTGAGACTACGGTGGCCAATCGTGACACCGATTTAAGCGTTGTCGCAGAAATGCACTCAGAGATGAAAACCTTAATTACCGAAATCTTCACGATCTTCCATGGTATCGAATCGACTCTAAATACCGAGTTAGCGCAAGAGCAGAAAAGCATTGAGCGCTTTATCATGTTATCTGTTCTGTTGGTTACAGGTATGCTTATCTTTGGTTCCTACATCTTGATTCAAAACATTCAGGGCAATATTCGCCAGCTAAGCCAAATGATGCTGACAATTGCGAATACTCACGATCTAACCATGAAAGCTAACACTGATCGTAATGATGAGATCTCAGAAATGGCGGGTCAGCTAAACATCCTTTTAGAGAGCGTCCAAGGACTTATCTCACGCGTTCAAGGAAGTGTGAGTGAACTTGGCGCTGCATCGACTCAACTGCAACAGAGCAGTGTTGATACAGAAAATGCATTGAATCGTCAGCAACTGGAAACCGATGGTGTTGCTGCTGCTGTCACTGAAATGGGTGAGTCAATTAAAGAGGTGGCGAACACTACGGAGAGTGCGGCTGATAACACTCAACGAAGCTATGACAATGCGCAATTGGGCTTTAATGAAATTGTTGAAACACGCGATACAATCACTGAACTATCTAGCGATTTATCGAGTGCGAGTGATGAAGTGAATCATCTGGTTGCGCTGTCAGACCAAATTAGTTCTGTATTGAATGTTATTGGAGAGATAGCCGAGCAAACGAACTTACTGGCGTTGAATGCAGCGATAGAAGCGGCGAGAGCTGGAGAGCAGGGGCGTGGTTTTGCGGTTGTTGCCGATGAAGTGAGAACACTGGCTGGCAAAACACAACGCTCGACGGCTGAGATTTCTGAGATCATCACTGCGGTACAACAACAAACCCAAACCGTGGTATCGACAATCCAGTCTTGTAGCCATAAAGGTGCTGACAGTGTTCACATGTCTGAGCAGGCACTGAGTCATATTAAAGCGATTATGGAAGAGATGAAACACATCTTGGATAGCAGCACACAGATCGCATTGGCTGTGGAACAACAGAGCAGTGTATCTGAAGAGATCGCGCGTAACGTGAATACGATTCGAGACTTAACGTGCGTGAACGTTGGGGCGGTTTCTGAAAATGCTCAATCTGCAACGGTAGTCGCGAGCCAAGCGACTGACTTAACGCTCGCTATTGATAAGTTTAAAGTGTAGAGCTACGTACCATTATGTACTGAGTGCTTGACCTAAGTGAAAGGTACTCTAAGAGAGGATTGTTGTAGGAGGGAGACTGTTGTAAGAGTTTGTATGGGAATGTCTTATAGCTATTGCCATCACTTATAGGTTCGGTCTTTTCTCGTACATTGATACTTCGTTGAGCGTAATGAGGTGTCGCATGAAAATTCTACCGTTAGCCGCCGTGACCACGGCGGTTTTACTTTCCGGCTGCAACAGTTCGAGTCAAAGTAAGTCAACATCCCAGCCAACTATTGGTCTTGCATCCCAAGTTCACGGCATATCGATTGAGGCCGTTCCATCGCAATTCTCCGACTATTCTAAAGCAGGCTACAACCGATACGTTTCAGTGAAAGCCCCGAATGGTAAGTCGATTCATATCTTAATCATGGACCGACTGAGTGAGTATCAGATCGTCAAAGCAGTGAATGTATTGAATCATTATCTAACCCCAGTTGCAGGGACCAAATATGGCGATAAGGATTCTAAGCGTGATATTGCTAATGCGATGGCGAATAACGGGGCTATTTTGAAGTTGATGAACTATCACGATGAGCCCAGATATAATGATGATCTCGATGGACAGCCACTATTCGAAGAGGAAATTCAGGTTGAAGGCGGCGATTGGTATGTTCGACAAGATTATGAAGATCATCGAGACGCCTCCTATGAAGAGATTCTCCATCTCGTGCATGACTATGGTATTGGTGTGCTCAATGCTCCTGAGGGAGGGGCAACAGCACTGCCAGAGTTCCAAAGAGAATTTAATACCATTCAGAAGCAAGCGTTAAATCAATCCTATACGCCACCTGAAGATACGCTGAAAGAGTGGCAGCAAGAAGTCAGTGTAGACCAAGAGTACTTTGCTGCCATCATCGATAGCTACTATGGCCTTTGGGGTGCATACAGTGGAAAAGGCATGTGGGACCTGTACAGTGTTAAGACTCGAAGTGATTTCTCCACAGAAGATCCTAACGCCCTCTACATAACTGAACAGATTTTCTCGCCAACATTAACCTATGACGCGTACATTGCAGATACCTTCACCGGTACTTTCAAAATGCGCTATGACGCTACTGTGCCATATACACATCACTCTCAATATCTCACCAAGCTGACTCTGACCGGAAGCAAGGATACAAATATAGAACTCAATGGTCATGACAACCGTTTGACGGGCAATACTGGAATGAATACGGTTATTGTTCACGGTGCACGAAGTGAATATCACATCCACGATTTAGGAGAAGGTAAGATTCAATTGAATGACATGCTCACCGGTCGTGACGGGATGAACGTGTTAATTAACATCGAAAAAATTCAGTTTTCTGATGAGCTGTGGGAGCTATAACAATTGAACACTTGAGCTACAAAACTGTACACAATGATGCAGAGGAACTGCAGTATTAAAATAGTCCAAGTGGTAGCATAAGGCTAAACAAGTTACTCCCTTTAGTTGTGGTAAATTCTTTGGTTTCGGGAGTGATATAGGACTTACTATTGCAAAGGAATACCATGCTTATTCGAATAGTCGCTTTATGCTTTACTCTCGTACTTACATCATGCGCTTCTACCTCGCAACCGAGTAGTCGCACGCAAGTTAAAGAGTGGGTCGAAGAACATATCAAGCAGTATGATCCAGCGGCTCCTCTCGTTGTTGGCAGCGCTCAAGTTGATAGTGCTCTTACATTTTTTGACGAGCGAGGGGTTGATTTAAAAAAAGTTTCTAACAAAGGAATTGATATTGAGCTAACTCCCAAACGCACGGAAACACTAGGGGACGGAATCAACTCGCATGTGATAACTGCGAATTGCTCTCCAAGTTACGCTGTGTTGTCAGGGAATGTGTCTTTCTCTTGGCAAGGAAGTTTAGAACAGCTGAATAAGGCCAAAAGTAGTGGTAAATTGATGATAAAATCGCAACAAGCTGACGAGGTGAGTTGGCAACTTGTTGTAAGTAAGCCATCTGAGTCTGTGCTGTTCGTAACGCTAGAGGCGATCTGTCTGCAGATTTCTGAAGATTAACGTCTTCAATGAACAGATAAAGCGTAACGCTACTCAATAACTTAACTCACTAACATATCCAATATCTACGTTCCGGTGTTGTAATAATTAGCACCGATCACAAACTGCGCGCCTATCGATAGTTACTCTTAAAAACAATACGTTAGCTATCGAGTGTCCACCATGTTTACAAATCGTCTGTTTGTTTTAAGCCTAGCTTGTTTAAGTCTCTCCTCAGGTGTTATTGCCGCTGATTATGGTCAGAGCATTCAAATCCCAATGAAGGATAAAGGCCTGCTATGGGACAGCGACATTGTTTTAGAAGCAACTCTTTATAAGCCAAAGGGCGAGGGTCCTTTCCCAGTAGTTATCTTTAACCATGGTTCGACAGGTGGCGACAAAGAATACGCGAAACAAACGGTCAATCCGTGGGGCTTTGGGAAATATCTAAATGATAAAAACATCGCGCTGGTGATCCCGATGAGAAGAGGTCGAGGTGGTTCAGAGGGGAGCTATAAAGAGCAATACACGTGTGAGGGTAACGGGATTCGTGAAGGCATAGAGTATGCGACAGAGTCTCTCGATGCATCGTATCAGTTCATCTTAAATCAACCGTGGGTCGATAAAGAGAAGGTTATGTTAGCGGGGAACTCGAGAGGCGGAGTTCTGTCGTTGAAGTATGCCTCAGAACATCCAGATGCTTTTGCTGGGGTGATTAACTTTGCAGGTGGCTGGGTGGACGATTCTTGTATCAAACAAGGTGTGTCACCCAATGTCTCTATTTTCAAAGAAGCAGCAAGCCAACTCGATACACCAACACTGTTTATCTATGGACGCAATGACCCGTTTTATTCGGATGAGTCCATCAAAACCTTTGCTGAGTCTTATGAGAGCGCTGGTGGCAATATCGATTTCAAATTCTACCAACTCGGTAGCGGAGCATCGGGGCATGACATCTTCTACAAGTACTACTATCTATGGTCAGACGTGGTGGACCAATATCTAAAGCAAACAAAAATGGATTTGACGGACTAGTTTATCGATTTTCGATATTCATTCGGAGTCATCCCTGTCTTAGCTTTAAATAGCTTCGAAAGGTGTTGTGGGTACTCAAAGCCTAGACCATAAGCAATTTGGCTGATTTGCTCATTTGAGCTCAATAAAGCGTTCTTGATTCGTTCAATGAGATGATCTTGAATGTACTGTTGCGCGTTGCGACCCGTAGCATTTTTCATCATGTCGCTGAGATAACTGCTCGACATACACATAGCCTCACTGAGGTATTTTACTGTTGGTAGCCCGTTTTCAAGCACTTTCTTAGATTCAAAATATTCTCTTAAGATGCCGTCAACTTTTTCCATTAAATCAAGATTATGGTTTTGGCGAACAAGGAATTGGCGTTCATAATAACGAGTACAATAGTTAAGAATGAGTTCAATGTTAGAAACAATCAAACGTTGAGTATGCTTATCAATGTTCTGGCTGTATTCTTCTTCAACTTGGCGGACTAAGTCACTCAATATGTTCTTTTCTCGCTCTGAGACGTGCAGTGCTTCATTGGTGTCGTAAGAAAAGAAAGAGTAGCTCTCCATTTGACTTGCTAAGCCGGAGCGACGAATCAAATCTGGATGAAACAGTAACGCCCAGCCTTGCTCATCTTCAGTTCCTTCGGTCGCGCTATAGTTATGTGCTTGGCCTGGCTTCGAAAATACCATGCTACCTTGATCGTAGTCGTAGTGATTTCGACCATAAGTGATTTTACCGCTAATGCCTGACTTGAGCGAAATCTGATAAAAGTCATAAACATAAGTAGCATCACCGTAGTCGTAATTCGTTACTCTTTCATCAATTTGGATCAATGAAATTAGTGGATGTGCAGGCGCAGGTAAACTAAGCGCTTTGTGTACCTGCGTAATGGTTTTTATGTGAACGATATTTGACATAACTAACCTGGCGATTTACTCACTTGGGTATAAATCTAGTACGCGAACCTTCAATGCATCCGCCATCTTTTGATACTGTAATCGAGTGTGTGATTCGTCCCAAAAATTGACGTATACACCAGTGTAGTCCTCATGAATAGTAAATTTTGTGCCCAGTTCGTGAGATTCAAGATGGTAGTGCTGATCAAAAGTGATCACACCCCAAATCCCGCCCTTATGGTTGAGATGCGTAGAAGGTGTTATCTCAATCACTTCAGAAGATATATTCGCGCCTTTAGATTCTGTCTCTTGAAAGTAATAAGTCACTTTATTACCAACTTCAAGCTTACCACTGACCAGAGTAATTGCGGGGTTCCACTCTTGATAGCGCTCAATATCAGTGAGTACTTGCCACACATTTTCTGGTTCGCTAGGAATAATAATCTCGGTATGAACTGATTTTGCACCAAGCATCGCGCTTGCTGACATACTTGCAGCAAGTAGAGCGTGAGAACTAAAAATAGGCATGGCAAGTCTCCATTGTTATGTAAGTTTTACGAGCTAAAATTAACGCACCATAAAATCGATAATTCGGTCGAACGTTCTATCGCTTAGAAAACGTCTCATTAACAGTGTTGTAGTCGAAAATTTACCCGCTGCGTAACGTGTCTTTGGTTTAGGGTTGTTGAGGATCTCTTGTACCACTTTAGAGATCACCGAAGTAGGAGAGCCCGCACCATCTTTACCTGACTCTTTAAGGCTCAAGTTCGCCATTCGTTTTGCTAAGTCTTGATAAGGGCCATGGCCAGAGTTGCCTAATACTTGTTTTGACATGACCTCAGGGAATTCTGTTTTAATGGCTCCAGGCTCTAACACCACAACATTGATACCTTTTGGTTCCAGTTCTAGTCTCAAACAGTCACTGAAGCCCTCAATAGCGTGTTTACTTGCGTGATACCAAGCCCCCATCGGTGCATAAATCTTACCGCCAATAGAAGAAGTATTGATGATGGTGCCTGATTTCGCCTCCCGCATGTAAGGCGTGACTAATTGTGTGAGACGAGCAAGTCCAAACACGTTGACTTCAAACTGATATCTCGCGTCATCAAGGCTAGTTTCTTCTACCGAGCCGTACAGCCCATAACCAGCGTTGTTCCATAGAACATCAATGCAACCTTGCTCTGCGATGATTTGGTTTACACAGCGCGTGATATCTTCCTCTTTTGAGATATCCAATTGAAGAACATAACCACCAGCTCGTTCAAGGTCGCCCATTTCATCAACACGGCGAGCTGCACAATATACGATGTTACCTTGCTTGATGAGGTCCATTGCCGAGTCTTTACCCATTCCAGAGGATGCACCGGTAATGAAAATAACTTTTGCCTTTTTCATAGTCGTTCTCACGTTAGTCTTTAAAAATTTGTTCGTTCTAGGCTGACATGTGTTTATTGAAGAAAGTACTTAGTCGCTGTGGTGATTGTCCCAACCAGTCGTAAGCGGCTGCTCGATTTTTATCTAAATCAAGCATTAACAACTCTTTTTCACCGCCAAGTAATTGATAGTACTCATTCACTTTTTCTAATTTGGTCCATGGATCATTCTTGTTTTGGATTACCAGAGTGGGCACCTGAATGTTTGAAACATACTTGAAGAAGGATCCCGCAAGGTCTGCTCCACCACGTTTCATGTTGTATTGATTGACGCGATTGGTTAAGAAGTTAGGCACTCCCATCGCACTCATGTAGTCGACATAGCGCAGCGGCTGAACGGAGATAAGCGCTTTGATGTTTGGGTAGTGTTGTAAGCCGTTTTCTAGCCCATAAGCAAAGGCGGTAGAACTGGTTCCCATACAGATACTGAGTAAACCAATCTGGCTGTCCTTGTATTGAGGGTGAGTTGAAATAAAGTTGACTGCTGCCACAACGTCTTTTGCTTCCTCGCACCCCCAAGCAATATATGGGCTTGAACCATGCGCGCTATTGCCATGATTACGTAGGTCATACATTAGAACGCTGTAACTCTGCTCAACGAGGTGTTTTGCTTGACGTAAAAAAGAGATGTTCTGCTTGTAGAGTTTGATAAGTCCTTTACCTTCAGGAGTGAAACCTGCACGGCTGCACTGAACTCCGAAGTGTGATTGGATGATGACTTTGTCTGACGAGCCCTCTATCAGCCAACCCGATAGGGTTACACCATCTTCAGCTTTGAACGTTACGTCTTGGTAATTCAAACCATACTGATCTGGTGTTTCAAATACTGGTGATTGACCACCTTTCGTCATCATATCTGCAAGGTATTTTGTAATCATGACCATCTCTCCGTATCAAAGTGCTTTTGAATGAGAGCCAGTATATCGAGCATGTTTTGAGCTGACGTATACATATCCTAGAAGCATGTATACATCTTCAATTTGATTTGAATTGTTACGTTTGATTTGACTACGAGGATAAAAAGAACCCTGCTCAGTCGCAGGGTTCTTGTTCTAAAGTCTGTTATTGCAAGACATAATCAGAGTGGGGGTATTAGAAGTCGAAATCGACCTTCACGTAGTATGTGCGGCCCATTTCTGTCTCTTCGTAGGCTTGTGTTGATTGGTCTAAACGTTCATCCGTCACGTTAGTTACACCAGCGCGGAACGTGAAGTTCTCGTTGAGCGCGTATGCACCGCCTAATGATACAATCGTGTAGGCGTCGAGATTATTGTCGCTACCATCTTTTTGCTTACCGGTGTAGTTAAGGCCAGTGAAGAAGGACAAATCGCGTGTTGCCAGCCAGTTCAGATTTGCGTTTGCTAACCACTCTGGGGTGTAGGCGATGTCTTCATCGTCGACTTTATTAACAGCATCGGTGTAGGTTGCATTTGCTGTGAATGACCAGCTTGTTGAGAACTCATAGCTACCTTCCAGTTCAACACCTTTTGTTTCAACCTTATCTACGTTTTCGTATTGAATGATGGTCGATGTTCCATTGAAGAAAGGCGTTAAGTCACGGTCAATCAAGTTTTTAACATCATTGAAGAAACCTGTAGCTTGCACATAACCATCGACGCCAGAGTACATGGCAGATAACTCGTATGTTTTCGATGTTTGTGGCTTCAAATCTGGGTTACCAACAAGCGTGCATCGGCCACCACAACTCACTAGAGAGAAGTCTTCAGACGATTGGAATAGTGTTGGTGACTTAAAGCCTTCACCGTAACCGCCTTTTAGGGTGACGTTATCAATACCGTTGTAGACAAAGTAGACTCGTGGGCTGAAGTCATTGCCAAATTGGTTGTTGTGCGTGAGACGGCCGCTTAATGTTGCTGCGAAATCGTCCGTCACAAAATACTCATCTTGAAGATAGACGGCACTTTGTGTCACTGAGCGAGAGCTCGAATAGTCGCGTTGGTTCTCGACGCTGGTATAAGAGACTTGTGCACCAAGAGATAAAATCTGACTGTCAAAGTGGTCGACAACAAATCTTGAATCTACGGTGTGGTTGTCTTGGTTCAGTTCAGCTTCATCAACCAATGGGTGGAAGTTGTTTTCGTTCACTTGTGCTGTTTCATAGAAGTAACTGGTATCCGATTCACCCCAATCCCAACTGCGCACATGGCCTAAAGTACTGGTGAGTTTTTTTCCATCGTAGTAGCTGGTTGCTAACATGTTCATGCTGCTGAAGTAGCTGTTCTCTACACGTTCATCTTTTGAGTACGACACATCAAGGTAGATGTCGTCTCTATCTGTGATAAACCAGTTCAAAGAGCCTCTGAACACGTTTCTTTTCTGTTCTGTCTGCGGAGAAAAGTTCTCGCCAGCATTATCTGGGAACCACGCTTCTTGATCACTGATGTCTACGGTCGCAGTGTAAGTCAGTACGTCAGGAATGATTGAGCCGCTAACAAATGTATTACCTGCCTTCAATTCACCGCCAGCATTAGGCAATAGTGCATTGGCGTCGTTGTCGGCGGGCATGCTGTAAGTCAGGCTGCCTGAAACATTGGTTTCTGTTGACGCTTGTTTCAGGATTACGTTAACCACGCCCCCAATTGCCTCACTGCCGTAGAGCGAAGACATTGGCCCTCTCACGACTTCGATCTGTTCAATAGCGCTCATTGGGATACTGGATAGATCGAATGAAGCACCACGGATCACGGTTTCACTAGAGCTGATTCGACGTCCGTTGATCAAAAACAGAGTGTAGTTACCGTTAGACGAGTTTTGATTCTGTAGACCACGGATAATGATTCTTGGCTCTGCACCAGTTGTTTTGGCAACGTGTACACCAGCCACGCTCTCAAGCGCTGTCGAGATGTCGGTCGCAGGCAGCTTATCGATATCTTCACGTGTGATCACCGAGATTGATGCTGGCGCATTCTTTATCGATGTTTCATATTGGTTCGCCGTTACTACCATAGTTTCTGTGTGTTGTGCTGATTCACTTGCTACTGAAGGTAATGAGACGAAGCCTGCTAGAGCGATAGCCACTGCTAATTGATGTTTCTTTGTTTTTATCTGTTCCATTTCTTGGGGGATCCTTGGTGCTTATTTACTAAATAGTGTGGTTAATCCATCTGCCAGCATCACGCGCCAGCTATAGTAGTCATGACCACTCGCGACGCTTTTAAACGTCACCGGATAGCCTTTCTGTTTTAAGGTGTCGAATAGGTTTCTATTGGTCTGATAGATACTTGCGTTCTTTGGCTCTGTCTCAAATACACCGGCATTGAGATAGAATTGGATGTCCATTTTGTTCTTGGCTTCGGCAAACTCGCTCATCCAACTCTGTTGTTTGGGCAATTGCTGTTTGACGCCTCGTGGTTTCCACCAAAATGAGCCAGATTGACTGAGCACCTTGCCAAAACGTTGTGGGTGTTCCAAAGCAATATAAGTCGATGCTAAGCCACCAAAACTCGAGCCAGACAACACTGTGTTCTCTGCGGTAGGGCATATAGACTGTGTTTCACAAAGCCATGGCATCAGCTCATTAGCCAACATGTTGGCGAACGTCTCATTGGGTGTGAGTTCCTTCCCTCGCAAACTTGGCCGTGGTGGATTAACAAACACGACCCTCATTGGTGGGATAGCTTTGTCGGCAATCAAGTTATCCATGACAATCGGTGTCGGTACTTTATTTAGGTAGGCGTCGCCATCGAATAGAATCAGTAACGGTGAAGCCTTATCTAGCGGGTAAACCTTGTTCGGCTCATAGATACTGATTTTTCTTTCTTCATTACTCATCGAGTCACTGTAAGAAAAGTGGCTAACCAGCCCTTTAGGTTGTTCTTGCTCGGTTGCGACCTGATCGCTCGACGCGTAACTCAGCGTCAACGTAGATGCAGAACCAAAGAGACCGGTATCTGCTCCAAAAGTTGGCTGGAGATTCAGTGGATCGGGTGCTGCGGTCGCCAGTACTGCTTTTCTCTGCTCCCGATTCACGTCTTTTAATAACTGCGGCACATTGGGCGCAATTCGGTATGAGAGGCGTGTCGTGTCTGGAACTTCAAATGAGTGAAACCAGATGTCACTACCTTCAATCTGGCTCATCTGAGCATGGCCGCCATAAGGAGCCCCTAACAGACGGACATTGTCGACATCACCCCTATATAAAAAGGTAACGATAGCTTTGTTAAGCGTTTGATATTCAACGAGCGGCGCGCCCTGTGACTCAATGATTTGCCAAAACTTTTTTTCAGCATCTTTTACACCACCTTTGATGTCACTGGCGGTTTTAGACAGGGTCGGGCTAAGCATTGGCAGATCTGGCGATAAGTATTGATCGCTTTTCAACGCCATTGGGTTGAGTTGCATCTCAACCTTTATTGGCTTGTTGCTGTCCGCTGTCACCTCTATTTGATAGGTGTCTGCTTCGTCGACGTACCAAAATATCTCGGTTTCACGAGAGTGGTCGTTAAGTAGTTTCTTGATTGGGTCACCAGAAGAGTTAAACGCGATCACTTGGTCCATATACCCCTGACTACGAATATAGCCACGGTAATACCCTGGTTTGTCGACTTTCAAAGACAGTTCTGTGTGGGTGTCGAACTTGATGTTCTGTGCTTTGTTTGCGTCAATGATCATTGCGTGAGCACTGGATAACTGAGTGACAAGAGCAAACAAGAGAAAAATCCATTTCATGAAAAATCCCATTGGCGTTAATGATATTAATTATCATTTATGGTAATTTTCTTTTTCACTCTCTAACAGCAGTTTGAGTTATGCAAAGTAACTAGATTGTTATGAAAACTGGCAGGCACTTATGAATAGTCGAATATCTTCATCTTTTAGGAAAAGCGCTCTCGTGCGTTGGGTTGAGAATGAAGAGAAATACCAAATGGTGTCTGAACAATTCACAGAGGCGGATCCACTTCTAGAAGGGAATGTGGATACGTGCAAAGTTAAAGAAAGCTTTTCTCTGCATTGGGGAACCACAACAGAACTTAAAGATCATCAAGTGATATCCACAGCGCGTAAGGCTCTGATTCTAATCATCCTAACGGACGGTAAACTTGATTTCAGTTACGATGATTTGAATTTCAATATGGACTCTAAAAATGGCTACCAAGGCTTGGTCGTCAACTTGGCAAAACCTGCTACTTTTAGACGTACTGTTCAGAAAGGGAATAAGGTTGCTAAGTTAAAAGTACTGATTCCGCAGGATTGGATTGAGGAGCGAGTAGAGGCGGGCAGTCGAGTTGATGAATTTATCTCACAGCACTTAGCTAACTTTGATCTTTATTCCAATGAAAACCTTCGTGAAATCATCGATAAGATTATTGATCTGCATAATGGAAACGAAGCATTTAAGAAAATTAAGTTGGAGTCGCTAACTCAAAGCTTGGTTTTAGAAGTGTTTGAGCAGCTCACAAACAGTGACAGTCCAGTGAAACCTGTTTTGCTAAAAGCGTCAACGATCACAACTGATAACACCAAGAGCTCCATTGATGGTCTTATCAACCATATTGAAGATAATCTCGATAGCGACCTTTCTGTTAAGGCGTTAGCGGAGTATGCACACACAAGCGAATCAAATCTTAGACGGAAGTTCAAAGAAGTGATTGGTTGTAGTCTTAAAAGTTATATACGCCGCCGACGTTTAGAGGTTGCTCGTAAGCACCTTGAACAAGGCTTAGCGTCGATAACCGAGGTAGCCTACTACGCTGGTTATCGACACCCTTCGAATTTCACCAATGCCTACAAGAAAGCTTTCGGTTATCCACCTGCTGATTCAGTGAGTAGGCGTGATTAATTTGGCTTGTCATGTACTGCATGGTTATGTTTTTCAGGGTTAGTGTTCTAAGTAGCTTTCATCTTGCTTTTTGTAGAGCATCAATGTGCTTTTAACCCCAGTGGACTTAAGAGGTTCAGGGGGGAGCTTGAACGGTAGATCCGACTCTGCGTGAGAGAACCAAGGATGTTCTTTTCCTTTGTATAGAGTTGTAAGTATTTCACCGAACAAGAATGATAGATTAACACCATGCCCATTGTACCCTAGGGCGTAATATACATTTTTGTGTTCGCCTGTTACGCCGACGATTTCGTTACTGTTACTCGTCATTCCTAAAATGCCGTTCCAAACATTTTCAAATTTGATGCCCTTTAAACTTGGGTAAATGGTAATTAACTCTGTCATCATCAAATCACTGACATCATTGAGGTCACCTTTGTAGGCTAGGCCATCGTTGTAAAAATATTCAGCGTTGCCACCACCAATTACTATTCGGTTATCCGAAGTAAGAACTAAATGAAAGAGTAATTTACGGGTGTCATAAAAAGGGAGTCTGCTCTGCCAGTTGACTTCATTAATCTGTTCTTGAGTGAGTGGCTCTGTCACTGCGCTTTGAGTATGAACGGGGAACAATCGATTTTTAAAATAACCCAGTTTTGAGGTGTAACCGTTGGTCGCCAAAACAATATCATTGGCAGTCACTTTGTATTTATCGGCGATTCGGAGTTCGATTCTTTTTCCTTCTTCGATAGCAGTTACCGGGCTGTTTTCATAAATCACAACCCCTTGTTGTTCAACTGCTTTTCGTAAAGCATTAACCAGTTTGACAGCATGTACGTGCCCTCCATTTGGGTCATATACAGCACCTACGTAGCGGTTTGTGCCGAGCTTGTTCCTTGTTATTTCAGCGTCCCAGTATTGGAGTGGAATACCAAGTCGGTTGGCTTGTTGTACATGCTCAAGGTAATAAGCGATATCGTCTTCATCAAGAATCGCTTCGACATACCCATCTAAGACCAAGTTTGCGTCTATGTCCGTCGACTCTACAAGCGCTTGGAGTCTGCGCATGCTGTTTACGGTAATTTGGTAATGATCCGCACTAGCTTCTCCCTCTTCTATAAAGTCGATGACTTCTGAGCCCGGTAATACCATTCCGCCATTTCTCCCTGAAGCGCCGTAACCAACATGTTTAGCTTCAAAAATGGCGATTTTAAGTTCAGGGTTTTCGTTGGCTAAGTGCCATGCGCTAGAAAGCCCAGTATAACCTCCGCCAACAATTGCGATATCAAACTCGGCGTCTTTGGCTAAGGCTGGGCTCTCTTTAGGAGTTTTTGCCCTCAACCAATAGCTATCATTCGGTGAGGCTTGAGTCTCGGTTGGGTTGCTCATCGCTACATTGCTTAGAAGAATTCCAAAGTTGAAAATAAGCAAGCTCACGACACTATTACGAAAAGGGATTGAATTCATTTCTCTTCCAGCTTGAGGGGTTAATACTAGGCACGACTTATTCGAGTTAGTTTTACTATAAGTGCTAGTTATATTTGAAGCCAGTCCGCTTTTATGTCGAAGTTTTGTCTAATTTAATGCGAATGTCTTAGGTATGAAAAATTCTGGAACTTCCCCAAGTTAGAGTACTCTGAAAGGTACTTATTTATGCCCTGTACAACATCATGATTTTTCGTTTTATCACTGAGTTCATTATCATTCTTTATGCTGTCGCTAGCTTCTCGTTCATACTTTGGTGTGCCTTTGGAAAGTAATGTTAGCAATGCGAACAGGCTGGCACAGTAATTCGATGCTGATGCCCTCGGTTGATTGATACAAGTCTCCAGACAAAGAAAAAGGAAAGCAGTACGAAACATGCTTTCCTTTTTTATTCGGTTTGAAGTTAATCTTTATTTCAGAAGATCAACGATAGCTTTGCCTACGCCATGAGCGCTCGTCGGGTTTTGACCTGTGATGACGCGGTTATCGACGATGACAAGCTCTTGCCATGGCTGCACTTTCGAGTAACGCGCTGCGCCACGAGCCAAAGACTCTTCCAATAAGAATGGGATGTCGTTGATGGTGCCAAAATCAATCTCTTCTTCGCGAGTAAAACCAGTCACCGACTTAGATGCAAGCAGCTTCTCACCATTGCTTAGCGTGATTGGTAGTAGAGCACCCGGACCATGACAAACTGCAGCGACAATACCGCCATCTTCATAATGCTTAGCCGAGATCTTAGCGAAGTCTTCGTTGGTTGCTAGATCTGAAAGTAGACCAAAGCCACCTGGGTAGAAGATCGCATCGTAGCTATCTCCATTGATTTGCGATACAGGAATGGTGTTGTTCACGCGGTTTAGGAAATCATCGTCCGCCAAGATTTTTGCGTTTACTGCATCGCCTTCGATGTCTGTTCCGTATAGAGGAGCCTGACCACCTTTGATAGAAGCAATGTCGTAATCAAAGCCAGCATCCAATAATTCGCTCAAGGCATGAGTCAGCTCTGGCGCGTAAGTTCCGTTGGCTTGGTCGGTTTCACCTAGCGTTGCATGGTTTGTAACAATAATCAGTACTTTCTTCATGATGATGTCCTTATGAAATTACGTGTATTTGTTGAACACCCTCATACTAATTGCTAATCAAATAAGTGATAATACGTTTAATTGGCAAAACATTATTGCCAAATAGCAAAGATAGTTATAGCACAGGTGATTATGGATAGTTTCGAAGGCATTAACGAGTTTGTTACGGTTGCGGAGAGCAAAGGGTTTTCTGCCGCGTCGAAACAATTAGGATGCAGCACCAGTCACGTGAGTCGCCAAGTCACGAGATTAGAAGAGCGGTTAGGTGTCGCTTTGTTAGCACGTTCAACGAGAATGGTGAGCTTGACCGATGCAGGCCAGGCGTATTATCAACAGTGTAAGGAGCTAGTGATTGGGCTTCAGCAAGCGAATGAGACATTAACGACGCAGCAAACTCAATTGAGTGGCGTACTAAGAGTCAGTGCTGCCGGCGCATTTTCAGAAAACCACGTCGCTCCCGCTTTAATGGATTTCGCTAAGCAACACCCAAATCTAACGGTAGACATTAACTTCAACACCAGCATGGTCAACTTTATTGAAGACGGTTTTGATTTTGCGATTCGTTATGGAAGGCTTAGTGACTCGGGTTTAATCGCAAGAAAGCTGGTGGACCGTCCAATGGCGGCGGCTGCAAGTCAGAGCTATATTGACGAACATGGCTTACCAACGCACCCGGATCAGCTTAAACATCACAGCTGCATCATTGCAAACAAAGACGTTTGGCTGTTTGAGAAAGACGGACAACCGCTAGATGGAGTGAAGGTACAAGGTCGATGGAAAAGCAATAATGCCCACACGGTTCTGCAAGCCTGTACAGAAGGGTTGGGCGTTGCTTATTTGCCCAAAAGCAGCTTTAACGATGCTATTTCTTCCGGGCGTTTAGTATCTATACTTGAACCCTATTGGGGCAGCGGCAATAGTAGCTGGATTGTGTACCAAAACCGACACTTCCTGCCATTACGAGCGAGGCTAGCTATCGATTTTTTACTTGAATATTTTGCTGGCTGGCAGGAGTAAATTGCACGCTATTTGGCACTGGTAAGAATAGTTGTGTTGACACATATTGTATTAGTTTGCGTGGCTAGAGTTGTATATCGGTTCGATTGTCAAACTTGAACCCGTAGCACGGTTTATGCTGCACCGGATTGCTGGGAATGATGTTCTCCGCTAGTGTGCGGTAAATTATATGTAGTGTATGTGTTTCTGGATTGTCTTATATGTTAAAGCGTTCTCAATTAAAACTGAGCGTCTGTTTTCTTAGTCTCTCAATGCTCACGGCATGCGGTGGAGGAGGAGATGGCGGCGGTAGTTCACCTGCACCCAGCTCCCTAACACAAGAGCAGCGTTACGACCTTTTGTATCGCTCGACATTTGGCCCAGAGCCAGACTCTTATCAAGAATTAGCCAACTTAGGTTATTCAGCTTGGTTAGATCAGCAGTTTTCTATGTCTCCAACTTTGCACTCAGCTCGATTGCAACAATACACGTTGGCAGAGAACGCAGACACTTACAACCAATCTGATCGTGTGGCGGTTTGGTGGGACGTTAGCCTGAATGCGCCCGACCAACTTCGCCAGCGTGTCGCCTTCGCGCTGAGTGAACTGTTCGTGATCTCTAGGTACGGTGCGAGCCTAGGCGGTCGCGCCGTCGAGATGACTGATTACTACGATATGCTTATTACCCATGCGTTTGGCAACTATCGTGATCTTATAGAATCGGTGACGTTGCATGCTGCAATGGGTGATTACCTATCCATGATGGCAAACCAAAAAGCGGATCCAGACAATAACCGCTTTCCAGATGAGAACTATGCACGTGAAGTGATGCAGCTGTTTAGCATCGGTCTGTATGAGTTAAACCAAGATGGTACAGATAAACTGGACAGTCAGGGGCAACTGATCCCAACTTACTCGCAGGATGATATTGAAAACCTTGCGCGAGTATTTACAGGCTGGCACATCGCCGAAAAAACCAAACCATGGTGGGGTTCGAAAGAGGGAAATTGGCTTGTCCCAATGGTGGCTTATCCTGACTATCATGATGACGAACAGAAAGTTGTGATGGGCAATGTTTTTGCTCAAGGCCAGACGCCAGAGCAAGACATGGCGCAAGCGATGGACATGTTACTTAACCACCCCAATACCGCACCTTTGGTCAGTAAACATCTTATTCAAAGATTGGTCACGTCGAACCCTTCTCCTGCTTATGTCGCTCGAATTAGCGCATTGTTTTCAGATAATGGGTCAGGCGTGAGAGGCGATCTTAAAACCGTGATTCGCGGCATTTTAACCGATAGCGAAGCACTCATTGGCGGCGATCGAGCGCCTGCCAAAATGAAAGAACCTTTGATCGCGATGACCAATTTTTTCCGCGCATTCGAAGCGAAATCAGCTGATCCTACTGGACGATTCCATAACTCCATTAACACGTTTGGTGCATACGGGCAGTCGCCATTAGGTTCGCCAAGTGTGTTCAACTTCTTCTCTCCAGATTACGCTCCAAACGGCGAGATTGCGGCGGCTAAAGACGTAGCGCCTGAGTTTGAAATACTGAGTTGGAATAATTTCATTCTGACGAACAATCAGCTTTGGACTGCAACCGGCAGAACGAATTACAACGGAGAAACCAACCCGTCTCGTATCGTTATCAATACAGCGCCACTAGAAGCGATCGCCAATGATCATGAAGCTCTGATTGCAGAAATTGAAAGGCGTTTACTCTCTGAAAGAATGAGTGATGAGCTTCGGGAGATAGTATTAGAAGCATTAGAAGAGCTTCGAGATACACAACAGAGTTTAAAGGTTCGTAACGCCATCTATATCGCAGTAACGAGCCAAGAGTTTCACATTGAGGAGCTAGCCCAATGATTTCACGTCGTCAATTATTAGCGGCTATGGCCTCAACACCTATTGTTTCAATGATAGGCACTAGCTCCGCTTATGCGTTGCCAAATAATGATTATAAGGCTCTGGTTTGTGTCTTTTTGTTTGGCGGAAATGATGGTTTCAACATGCTCGTGCCAAACGATAACGCACACTACGATGAATACGCGAATGCTCGTCCAGACATTGCCATCCCACAAGCATCACTACTGCCTTTATCATTAAACACTGGGTCAAGTTTATCGTTAAGTTTGCATCCATCTATGGGTGAAGCTCAGAGCCTGTTTGACAGTGGAAAAATGATCGCTATAGCCAATAGTGGTGTACTCATTGAGCCTGCGACTAAGGCAGGATTGAAGGATGGTACACATGCGATGCCACCTTTCCTGTTCTCTCATAATTCCCAACAAGCGGAATGGCAACGTGGTTGGTCTGGAAGTAATACAACGCTAGGTTGGGCAGGTCGCTTAATGGATGTGTTGAGTAGCGATTCCGAAGCCATTAGCCCAACTTTCAGCCTTAACGGCTATGCTCAGCTATTGAATGGTAGCGACCATACGGCCAATTTGATCAATGCCTCTTCGCTACCAAAAGTGAATGGAATTAATAACGCCCAACGTCGAAAAAGTTTCGACCGTGTTATGAAATTATCTCCACATACAGCATTTGGGCGAGAATTTGACCGCGTCAAAAACGATTCGGTTTCGATAAGGGATACGCTCGCTAACGCGATTAGTTCGATACCTGAAGAGGGGCACTTCCCCGATTTGTCATTGAGTAAGCAACTGCATACGGTCGCCCGATTGATCAAATCAAGTGACCAGCTGGGTCATCAAAGACAAGTTTACTTTGTCGGTTTTGGTGGTTTTGACACTCACGCGAATCAATTGAACGACCATGCGGAGCTGATGAGCGCTTTAAGTCAGTCGCTCGCTGCGTTTAATCAGTCCATGGAGGCGGCAGGTTTAGGTGACAAGGTAACGACAATGACAATGTCCGATTTTGGTCGCCGTCTCGCAAGTAATGGCACCGGCACCGATCACGGCTGGGCGAGTAATCACCTTGTGATGGGCGGTGCTCTCAATGCTGGGCAACTATACGGGCAATGGCCATCTCTGATCCTTGATGGAGAGAATGACTTCAACAAAGGGCGTATGATCCCAACGACATCCGTTGAGCAAATCGGTTCGACGATTGCTAAGTGGATGGGAGTGAATACCGACAGCGCGATGGACTATATTTTTCCCAACCTGACGAATTTCTCAGTGAAAGATTTAGGCTTTTTGAAATAGGTAAACTCAAGATTTTCCTGATAGAGTAACGCTCAAATATTGAGAAGAGTAGTCACATGAGCGCAGAGCATTTTCAAGGTCAGTACGAGGTCGAATTAAAGTATCGTCTTGAGTCAAAGTCAGATTTCTTAGAGGTGTTGGGTAGCATCCCTCATGAAATAATGCTGGAAGATAATCTAGAGTCGGATTGGTACTTTGATACGCCAGACAGGAGCCTGCAAGCACAGAATAAGAGTGTTTGTATTCGTTCGATGGAACCGTCGGGTATCAAACTCTGGATAGTCAAAGGCCCTGAAGCAGACCGTTGTGAAGCGACCAATATCACCGATGCAATCAATGCCAAGAGCATGCTTGAAACCATGGGGTATGAGGTTTCGTTGAAAGCATGTAAGACACGAAGCATCTATTTTGTAGGTAAATTCCACATCACTGTCGATTCTTTAGAAGGAATCGGTGATTTCGCAGAGTTTGCCATCATGACCGACGATGAATCCATGCTTGCGACCTACAAGTCAGAACTTAAAGCCTTAGCCAGTCAATTTGGCCTAATCGAATCTTCACTCCAAACTAAATCTTACAAGCAGATGTTTCTGGAGCGGGAAATTCAGTAACGACTTAGGTAAAAAATAAATGCACTGTGTAGGCATCAATATGTTTCATCATTAGATGGCTCACATTGGCATCCTGTCCCTTCAATCGTGTTATATCACCTAACAACTTGATATTGATATGAAATGAAGTCGCTTGTAAAAATACAACTTCGTGTTTTGACCAATTCGATTTAGAGAACTAAAGGAACCCCAATGCACTACGATGTATTCAATGGAGACGCAGACGGCATTATTGCGTTGTTGCAACTGCGTTTGAGTGAACCAAAAGAGAGCGTGCTTATTACAGGCGTTAAGCGTGATATTAAGTTGCTCTCTCAAGTTGTGGCTCAAAAGGATGTTTCTTCTGTTACGGTACTTGATGTGTCGATGGAGAAAAATCATGATGCGTTACGTTCGCTGTTGGATGCACAGGTCGACGTGTTCTATTGCGACCACCATCGTACAGGTGAAGTGCCTTCTTCTACTCACCTTGAAACCTTAGTCGATACTGCACCAGAGTGTTGTACCAGTTTGTTGATTAACCAAAAGCTGAACGGTGAACATGTTGCATGGGCAATCGCAGCAGCCTTTGGCGATAACTTAAAAACGGTTGCGACTAAGCTCGCGCTAGACAGTGGTTTCAATGAATCACAAATCGCGTTCTTGGAAGAGTTGGGCATTTTAATCAACTACAACGGTTATGGAGCGTCACTCAGTGATCTCCACTTCACGCCTGTTGAACTCTACCAAACGCTTTCTCAATACCCAAACCCGTTTGATCTTTTGAATGATGAAGAGTCGGTATTCTACCGTTTGCGTGCAGCTTACCAAAATGACTACCAACAAGTGTCTATTCTCGCTCCGGCTTATGAGAGCAATTCAGCACGTGTCTTTGAATTACCGAGTGAAACGTGGTCAAGGCGTATTAGCGGTGTATTTGGCAATGAGATCGTTAACCAAGATCCAAACCGTGCTCAGGCTGTGCTTACAAAAAACCAAGATGGCGAATCTTATACCGTGAGTTTGCGTGCACCCTTGTCGAATAGAACTGGCGCCGATGAGATCTGTTCAAGTTTTGAAACGGGCGGTGGTCGTAAAGCGGCGGCGGGCATCAATGTGTTGCCAGAAGCAGACAAGCAACGTTTTATTCAAGTATTAACGGATTACTATTCGAAGTAGGTTGGAATGACGAGCTTATTGCTAACTTCGTTCTCACTGCAGAGAATAACGAGGTTGGTTGTCGTTCTCTTTTGACTTATTTTTACAGTCATTCCAGAGCTGAGGCATGAGCTATCTGGAATCTCTATAATCTGTGAAAGCTCCCCCCTTGTATTTCTACCCTTCACTGATTGAGATGAAGAGAATAATAGATAGTCCACTTTGCTCTGAATGGCTGATAGAGATAAGAATCGATCCCCTAAGGTGATATTTATTCTATAGTTTTTATATAACTTTGAAGAATCACACGGAAGAAATTTAAGCATGGCTAAGCTCTCTTCGTTCAGCCCCAAAGTATTGTTAGTTCTTTTTATATTGCTCACGTCTTTGACGTACGGTGGCATATCACTTTACGTGCTCACTAACCACAGTCAATCGACCGTCAAACAGCTACAAAGTGGGAACAGTAGTTTCGAGCTTGAGTCCGCTAAGATTTTTATGGAGAAGTATCTAGAAGTCGCGGAAGATCGCATTGTGTTAGCGTCTCAGTACCAAGGCGTTATTGATGCCGCATCAGAATCGAACATTGAACGCCTCTCTTACCATCTCGAACGCTTCAAAGGACAAAATCAATCTATGCAATTCGCGGTGCGGGATCGTACAGGTCAATTGTTGTTTGAAGACACATTTCGTCACCCTGCCGCTACACAAGAGCAAGCCATTTTCAAAGCAATAGCAAATAAAGAAGTGAATGAACGCATATTGTATCTTTTGCATGATGATACGAACCATATCTGTATAAAGTTGTTCATGCCCTTATATCAAGCGGGGAGCTTTACTGGTGTGATATATGGAGAAACAGCCGTCGACTACGATGACTTTTTTGGTTCGTTCGTTACCAATAGAGAACGTTGGTATGAGTTGAGCCAAACTGAGCCGCCGGTTGCCTCACTTAACAAAGCAGACAGTCAGGTCGAAAATGAACACCATTCGCACGGTACAGAGAAAAGCGAATACAGTGAAAAGGACTGGCTACTAACCCAAACGGCTCTAACTAGAGGCGACTTGGTGTTAACCCAAGGGATCAGTCGTTCGTTTCTCAACGATCAATTATCAACGCTTCAGAAAGAGCTATTGAATGGGCTTTTTATCATTTTAACAATTAGTTCTGTTTTGGTTGCCTTGATGGGACAAAAGCTGTTTGTTAACCCTCATAAAGAGCTAGACGGTTCTAAGAAGCTACTTGAAGAGTCTAATAAACTACTAGCAGAAAAAGAGCGCGATAGTCACTTACTGGCGACAGTGGTGAAAGCTGCTCGGGACGCCGTTATTATCACTGACAAAGAAGGGCGTATTGAGTGGGTAAATAGCGCTTTTGAGGTCATGACAGGTTACCGATTAGACTCCGTAAAAGGCTTGAAACCCGGCTCATTTCTACAAGGTGAAAACACTTGTTCTGAAACGGCAAGTCGCATTGGATCTGCGCTCAAAAAGGGTAATCAAGTTAAAGCTGAAATATTGAACTATACGATCGATAAGTCACCTTATTGGGTGGATATCGACATAGTACCTTTGCGTACTGATGAAGGCGAAGTTGAACACTTTATTGCTATCGAACGTGATGTTACCGATATCAAGAAGCTTGGGCTAGAACTAGAAGAGCAAGCGAGCAAAGCACGTCAGGCCAATGAAGCTAAATCACTATTTTTGGCCACGATGAGTCATGAGATAAGAACCCCAATGAATGGCCTGTTAGGGATCTTACAGATGCTTGTCGACGATTTAGAAAAAGAAGATCAACGAGATGTCCTGAGGTTGGCATTAGGCTCAGGCGAGCATCTGATCGCAATCCTGAACGATATTCTAGACTTGGCTAAAATTGAAAACGATAGCCTGGAGATTGCCCCACACCCATTTAAGATGTCTGAAATTACCAACCCTGTCTTGAACACTTATCAAACTTTGTGCTCCGAGAAAGGTATTGAGTTTAACCTTATCGATGGTTGTGATCCTTCACTCGCATACAATGGCGATTCTGTTCGCATTCGACAAGTGTTACTTAATCTAGTTGGAAACGCATTGAAGTTTACTGAAAGCGGTTCAATTAATGTAAGCGTTAAACGAATAGCTCCAACAAAAATGGAGTTTGCCGTTGAAGATACTGGTATTGGGATCCCCAATGACAGATTGAGTTCAATTTTTAACGAGTTTGAGCAAGCGGATTTATCAACAACACGTAACTACGGTGGTACAGGGCTAGGGCTGGCAATTTGCCACAAACTTGTGACTTTGATGAATGGACAACTCAATGTAGAAAGCGAGGTTTCAAAAGGAAGCCGATTCAGTTTTGTCATCGACCTTCCAGCAATAGTGCATAAAGACGAGAAGGGGGCAGAAACACAAACAGTCGACTTGACTTCGTTTAAGGTTTTGGTGACTGACGATAATAAAATGAATCGTATTATTGCCAAAGGCTTTTTGGACAAATTGAACGTTGAATGTGCTACTTGTGAGGATGGCTATGAAGCTTTAAATCAGCTGGAATCGGGCAGTTTTAACCTTGTGATAATTGATAACCACATGCCGAAAATGAACGGTGTGGAGACGGTTCAGAAAATACGAGAGGCTGGCCATAGCGACCTTGTTATCATCGGGTGGACCGCAGACATCATGCAAACATCGACTCAAGCTTTTTTAGAGGCCGGAGCAAACGAAGTCCTTACTAAGCCATTGATAAAAAAAGATCTTATAGAGGCGCTTTCTCGTCACCTAAATCACATTAAAACGGTCGATAGGGCAAGTTAATTGCGGCTTGTGTTGGTATTGAGGAGCTATTTAAGTAAGTTTTGCCTCTTTCTTGTTAAGCTAAATACTCATTCATGAGCTGTACATCTGATTTTTCATGAACAATCGAGTAGAAACCTTGCTAGTTATAGAGTTAGGTTGCATTTTACTACTTTTGCCCCGTTCACTTAGGATCGTCTATGAGATATCTATGCTCAGTGCTTTTATTATTGTTTTCTAGTGCTTCAATTGCAGGTCAGATGTATAAGCTTCCGTCTGGTGAAGAAATAGAAATCATTGGTGTTGAATATGGATATGTCACAGGGGCAGATGAGTGGGTATATGCGCTCAAGTATTTGACTAATGATCTTAGCGACATGGAAGTGCTATGCCAAAGAGCAAATCACTTGTGGCCAGTGATTAAGCAACAAGTAGAAAGCAAGGGGTGGTCATGGGCAAGTGTGAAAGCTCAAAAGGTAACTGAACAATCAGACCTTTTGCTTGGTTCGGGCACAAAAACCGAATATACCGGGTATGCAATCGGTTTTAAAAAAGACGAGTATGGAAATTGGGTGAATGTTGGAGACAAGTGTTCTCAAAATTAACCAAAATTCGACAGAATATTGGGAGGGAGCATAATCTAAAACTCACTCATAGGATTCCATCCAAGGCCTATCTTGTACCCCGTGCTCCGATTGACTTTATGCTTTTGAGATAGAGCCAAGTGAGTGATGTCTGTAAACTTGAGATGATTTTTCTTATCAAAAACAACCCTCATTATCCCCAAAGGTTGTTGTGTTGGTATATTGAGCTTCGCTAAGAAGCTTTGCCCCGTTCTGCGTTAGAATGATTATTCATTAGCTAATCGTGCCACTGAAATCAGGTTACATTTTCTCATGATTGACAGTCTATATCACTCATATAGATTAAAGGCTTTTCATTGCGGTTGATAGCTCAGTTATGGCTTTGACCATTTCAGCCACTTTTTCTTCCCCAACCGTATCAATTAGCTGCTCAGCATATGCTGTATGAAATGGTCTTATTTTTGACAGCGCATTGTGACCTTTAGGAGTTAATTGAAGTAACTTAGCCTTTTGGTGAGATGGGTTTACCAATGTTTCTAACATGCCTTCATCAATAAGTTGTTTACTGGTTCTCTGAACACTTTGACGTGTAATCCCCATTTTACGTGCAACTTCAGCTTGTGTTAGAGATTCATCCATAAGAGCCCCCAATACTTGCCAACGAGTTGCTGTGAGATCTGCTTGAGAAGCAATATTCTCGGCGATTGATAAAAACTGACTATTTAAAGAAAAAACTGTTAAGGCTAAAGTACTGAGGTCATGTCTTGGATCAGTCATTGAGGGCAGTCTCCATTAACTCGTAAAAACCTGTGATGTCTCGTTGTTCGAATAATTTCAACCAGGAATTGAGCGTGTTTTCAGAGTAGACCTCTAACTTCCTGAATATCGCCGCCGCAAAGGCAACAGGTTCAATTCCCCCAGCAGTGATCAAATAGTCTGTCGATACAACTGGTTCTTGGATATAGTTCTGGCTACCTGCATATCCTGTCATTTCCAGAAATTCTTTTGCATTACTAGTATGCGGAACATTATCTAATATACCTTTTCTCGCTAAAGCAGCGGTTGCACCACAGATAGCTGCTACACAAATACCATTGTCGATAAAACCCTTGGCTACATCTACAAAATCATCGATACCGCCTGTAGCAGCATCATCTGAACCACAAAGAATAAGCATTTTACCATCAGAGGGATTGAGTTTATCGAGAGATAAATCTGGCACTACGGTTAATCCACCTTTAGTTCTAATCGATTCTTTATTTTGCCCAACCGTCTTTACTTCAAACCTACCAGGGAAAGCTTGAAACTCTTGAGAGTTGATATGAGCCAAGACATACCCATACTCCCAATCCGAGATACCGTTATATACGGCTAGATAAATAGATTCCTTCATAAATCAGACCTCAAAAATGACAACGGGCTTACATAGTGTCAGCGTGCTGTCATTGTTGCAAGAAAAAAACTCAATGGAGTAGCGTACAATCTTACACACCTTGTACTATTTACCGCTAGCAACCTCACTCTTTACAACTTTTAATCAGAGTTAGTTTTTGCTGGTGTTCATAAAGTTGATTTTTACCTAATACAATACATATTTTGCGTGAAAATGACTCAAAAACGCTTTAACAACTAAAACGCCCGATACGAGGCATCGGGCGTTTTAACTACTGCCGTTTGAGCTATCTCAGGGCAGTAAATGGTCGTGAAGACAAAGCATCACATCTTTTCAGTAAATGTACGAGTAATCACATCTTGTTGCTGCTCTTTAGTCAGAGAATTGAAACGCACTGCATAGCCGCTCACTCGGATTGTGAGTTGTGGGTATTTTTCTGGATTCTCTACTGCATCTAACAACATTTCACGGTTTAGTACATTGACGTTGAGGTGCTGACCCCCTTCAACTGTGATATCGTTTTCACCACTTTCATGGTGGAAGTAGCCATCCATCAATGCCGCTAGGTTCTGTTTCTGACTGTCGTCATCTTTACCTAGTGCAGTTGGTACGATTGAGAATGTGTACGAGATACCATCTTTCGCGTACGAGAACGGCAGCTTAGATACTGAGCTCAGTGAGGCTACGGCGCCGTTTTGGTCACGGCCATGCATTGGGTTTGCACCCGGTCCAAACGGCATACCCGCTTTACGGCCATCCGGTGTGTTCCCCGTTTTCTTACCATAAACGACATTTGAGGTGATCGTCAGGATCGATTGAGTTGGGGTTGCTTCACGGTAAGTGTGCTTCTTCTGAATTTTCTTCATGAAACGTTCAACAAGGTCACAAGCAATATCATCGACACGATCATCATTGTTACCAAATTGAGGATAATCACCTTCGATAGTAAAGTCGATTGCAATGCCATCTTCATCACGAACCGGTGTTACTTTAGCGTATTTGATAGCGGCTAATGAGTCTGCAACAACAGAGAGACCTGCAATACCACACGCCATAGTGCGGTGTACGTCTTTGTCCATTAGTGCCATCAGAGAAGCTTCATAGCTATAACGGTCATGAGAATAATGAATAACATTCAACGCCGTCACATATTGAGTGGCTAACCAATCCAGCATCTGATCAAATTGTGGCATTAAGCGGTCGAAGTCCAACACTTCATCCGTAATTTTTGCGCGCTCAGGACCAACTTGAAGTTTAGATTTCTCATCGATACCACCGTTGATGGTGTAAAGCAGCGCTTTTGCTAAGTTTGCACGAGCGCCAAAGAACTGCATGTGTTTGCCTACAATTTGTGGGCTGACACAGCATGCGATCGCGTAGTCATCATTGTTGAAGTCTGGGCGCATCAAGTCATCATTTTCATATTGAAGCGATGAGGTATCAATTGATACTTTTGCCGCGTAACGTTTGAATGCGTCTGGTAGATTTTCAGACCAAAGAACCGTCATGTTTGGCTCTGGTGCTGGGCCCATGTTGTATAGCGTATGTAAGTAACGGAAAGTGGTCTTAGTTACGAGTGTGCGGCCATCTATACCCATACCAGCCATCGCTTCTGTCGCCCAGATTGGGTCACCAGAAAAGAGTGAATCGTATTCTGGCGTGCGCAGGAAGCGAACCATACGCAGCTTCATGATGAAGTGGTCAACTAACTCTTGTGCCTTCGATTCAGTTAATGTGCCGTTTGCCAAATCACGTTCGATGTAAACATCGAGGAAAGTGGATGTACGACCGAGCGACATTGCCGCACCGTTTTGCGACTTAACCGCTGCAAGGTAACCAAAGTAGGTAAACTGAATGGCTTCTTGCGCGGTTTTGGCGGGTGCTGACATATCAATGCCGTATTTAAGACCCATGGTATGGATATCTTTTAGCGCTTTGATTTGATCAGCAAGTTCTTCACGCAGTTTAAGCGTTTTATCTAAGTCATTACCTTGCTCTAAGAAACGTTGAGTAGAGTGGAATTGTTGTGTCTTATCGGCAATGAGAAACTCAATGCCATACAATGCTAAGCGACGGTAATCACCAATGATGCGTCCACGGCCGTAGGCATCAGGGAGACCGGTAATGATACCTGACTTACGACAAGCGATGATCTCTTTAGTGTAAAGATCAAAACAAGCAGTGTTGTGAGTTTTACGATATTCAGTGAAGGTTTTTTCAACAAGTGGGTCTAGTTCTCTGCCGTAAACTTCGCACGAGCTTTTCACCATACGAATGCCGCCATTAGCAATGATTGAACGCTTTAAAGGCTTGTCTGTTTGTAGGCCAACGATGGCTTCCAGATTTTTATTAATGTAACCCGCATCGTGAGAAATGATCGTTGAAGGTAAATCTGTATCGAAGTCGATCGGTGCGTGTGTTCTACTCTCTTCTTTAATGCCTTCTAATACGCTATCCCAGAGTGAAGTCGTTGACGGTGTCGCTTCTGCTAGAAAGGATTCGTCGCCTTCATAGGGTGTATAGTTCGCCTGGATGAACTCGCGAGTATTCACCTCGTTTTGCCAATCTCCACCTTTGAAACCTTTCCACGCTTCTAACATTACAGTTGTTGGAATTGTCATATAAGTACCTCATAAACTTACTTTTTTGGCGGACCGCCCGGTCTCGTCTTTGCCAAGCAATATATGGAAATAGTGTCTATGAGTAAAATGAATGCTTTTCAAAAATAAAATGCATAAAATACATATATTATTTGTAAGGGTATTTTTGCCGTTGGATTTAAGCGCTATGGTTGGAAGTTGTTACATTGCTGATTAGGGAAGACTCTCTTCTTAGAGTTGTACTTAAGGATGAGTTTTGGCGGATATGCACTCTTTTGGAAGTAGGATGACTCTGGTTATCTATATACCCATTCCAAAAGAGCCTCTGGAAATTTAATGATCTAAAATAAAGATCATCGTCCTTTATTTTGGTAAGGTTGCTCCTCATAGACATGTAATATCTGTAAAACCATAAGAAAGGCAAAATGAAGAAGGCAATCCTATCTGCAATGATCACCGCAACCCTTGTCGGTTGTGGTTCTAGCTCAAGTGACGACAATAAACCTACCCCTAAAACCACTGTTACTGGCGTAGCTGCAAGCGGCGCTCCTATCTATGGTGAAATCACTGTTTTAGACTCACTTGGTGACGTACAAAAGTACACAGCAATAGAAGGCGGTAGTTTTCAATTTGAGAAAAACAGTATCGAAACTCCTGCGATTGTAAAAGCGGTAGGGGCGGCTGGCGGTGGCAGTCATGAGCTATATTCAATTATTCTCAAAAGCCACCAAGAGATTGGAGTGTCGAACATTACGCCATTCACAAACCTCTTGATCTCGAAAATCACGCAGAAGCCTGCAAGTGAAGTCTATACGGATTTTGACAAATACAAGGCTGAACTGACTTTAGAAAAGTTAGATTCTGCACAACAAGAACTAAAACTCGTGCTAAAGCCTCTGTTATACGGCGCCAACATTTCTGATGATTTCGACCTCGTGAGCTCGGAATTTGAAGCGAATTATCAAGACATTGATGCAATTCTCGATCTTGTTGACATTACACTGTCTGAAACCGAAGCGAAGTTGACCTATAAAGGGGATAAAGACTACTCGGTGACATTGGCTTGGAGTGAAGACTGGAGTAATAAATCATTCCATAATGGCGCGGTGGATCTAGCTCCTGAAGATGTTGAAGAGCCACTGACTTACATCGTTGCAGCTGACAATATTCTTGAAGAAATGGTGATGGAACAAGAAGAAGAGGCGTTCCTAGCCTATGTTCATGAAAATGCGTTTTGGTACGGTCAGCCAAAGGAGGGTATCTTTGATCAGTTTAAATACAACCTGCCCAATGAAAAAGACCTGATGAACCGTTACAAGGACTACGTGATCCAAGAGGTGGCGAATGATGGCTCATATCTGCTTGCCTATACTGAATGTTATCAAGATTCACCATTTGCGACGTGTGGTCGTGCTAAAGCATGGTTTGCAAAAGACGGCAGCGATGACATTAAGTTTATGGGACGTAAGGATAAATTACCTTTAAGTATCTCAGCCATCATTAAAGCGGGCTTCTTTAACCCCAACGACCGTACACAAGGTAACTGGGCGATCGAAATTGACGGATTCCCAGATGCAAGCACGATTTGCAGTAAAATCCCAGCGAGTTTCGACAACACCTCATGGTTTGCCGGTGCCCCTAAACTAGCGGACATATCGGATTATATGGATCTAACCGCCATTACTATTGCTGGTGATGGTATCGAGGGCGCTATTAATATCGATAGTATCTATAAAGAAGTGAACGACGGGAAAATCACAGGTTGCCATTTTGTTGATAGTTCCTATCGTAACCCTTGGTCGAATGCACCCTATAGCCTAGTGATTGATGGCTACCAAGTTGCTCCAAGTGCCGTGATTAACGACAACACAAAGTACCAAGTTACTTACCAATATAAAGACGGTTCGAAAGAACACGAGCAGATCTCTATCGGTAAAGGTAAGCAATCTAGTGACGATATGGGTAAGTATATTGCTGAGATCACCGAAAGTCGTTCAGGGAGTAACGACTTCTACATGAGCTGGACTCGAGAATCGAAGCTTGCCACAGATATCGATGTTTGGGTTCAAGAGGTTGGCAAATTTGGTAGTCAACGAGTATCGGTTCCTGATGGAGCGAAATCGGCAAGCTCTAACGAGTTCAACGAGATAGAGCGAGCAACTTTAGTGGCTTTTGATGAGTATGGTCGTAGCATCAGTGTCGGATATTCATTTGATGATTGACCTTGTTGTCGTTGTTAGGTTGTGAACTAAAAGCCGCTTGCTGTTATGGCAAGCGGCTACCTATTAGGGCTTGTTAGCTAAACAACCTCCATTGCCCTAAAGTTTTTTGACGAAGAAGAATGGGAGCACTAACTAGGGAGGTGTTTTAAAGTAGGTATTAGTAGAGACTTCCTTCTATATGTTCTCTATTTACCTAATCGAGGAGGCATGACCAACAAATCGCGCCGGTTCATTTAGCTTCTTTTAGGTTTGATATAACGATATCCTCACCTATTTTTTTATGCTTTTTCACCCTAGAATTGAGACCATTACAAACAACCAAGAACGCAGAATGTATAAAGATAAAGTGGTCGTTATTACTGGTGGTAGCCAAGGCATCGGTCAGCACCTCGCTAAAGCTTATCTAGAGCAACAAGCAAAAGTGATCGTATTTGACATTGCCCCAAACCAGAATCCAAATGTCGATTTTCACCTTGTTGATTTAGGAAAACCTGAGTCGATAGATAAAGCTTTTAATGAGATCAAATGTCAGTATGGCAAAGTTGATGTGCTCATCAATAATGGTGCGATTGCCAACTTTAATAAACCTATTGAACAACTCACGTTTGAAGAGTTTTCACGTGTGATAGATGTAAATCTCAAAGGTGCGTTTGCATGTTCTCGCCGATTTATTGAGTTGAACCAAGCTCAACCCTATGGACGAATAATCAATATCGCTTCTACGCGCTGGAATCAAAACGAATCGGGTTGGGATGCTTACGGCGCATCAAAAGGTGGTGTGGTTTCCATGACACAATCTATGGCCATCTCGTTGTCAGAAACCCCAATTACAGTCAACGCGGTCAGCCCGGGCTGGATTCAAGTGGAAGGGTATGATGAGCTTGATAGTTTCGATCATCAACAGCATCCATCAGGTAGAGTAGGTAAAGCTGAGGACATTGTTAATGCGTGTCTGTTTCTAACACATCCAAACAATGACTTTGTTAATGGCCATAACTTGGTTGTTGATGGGGGAATGAGTAAAAAGATGATCTACCAAGACAGTTTGCTAGATTAAATCAACTGAACGACTTCTGGAGGTTGATCTTTGATAGCTCTGTTAAACGAAACATAACCAATTCATTCAGCTTGTTCGCTCCGTGGGAAAAGGTACTTGTGATTCTCGCAGTGACGATCCACTTTCCCTTCTATTTTGTCAATTTGGTCTTGGATGAGATTCTTGACATCTTGAGCCTGCTGAATGATTTCATCCATGCGTTCAGACTGCTTGAGTAAAATGGAAATCGCCTCTGTATCGGACATGTCATAGTTTAGAAATGCATCGAGCAGTGGCTTAATTTGCTTTAGCGTCAAACCCATATTTTTTGCTTTTTGAATCAGGTAAAGCCTGTTCAATGCTTGCTTATTAAACTCCCGATATACTCGACTTCCTGCCTGCACTGATGAAGAGGATATTAAACCCAACGATTCATAGTGCCTAACGAGCTCCTTTGATACACCTGCTTGTCTACATAACTCTCCAATACGCATAATTATTCTCTTGACTGTGTGGTATACCACATAGATTAAGCTCAACTCTCTTTGATATCAACGATGAGGATTTTGGGAATGAGTTGTAAATGGACAACCCTAGATATGCCTGACTTAACGGGTAAAGTGGCGATTGTTACCGGTGGTAATGCAGGCCTCGGATTTCAGAGTGCGCTGGTACTAGCGCAAGCCGGTTGTAGGGTGGTTATTGGCTGCAGAAGCAACAAGAAAGGTTTGTTGGCCAAAGAGAGATTACTGCACCTTGTACCCAACGCGGATATAGAAAATCTCCCGCTTGATCTGACAGATTTTTCATCCGCTAGGCAATTTGCTTATACCGTTTTGGAGCAGTACGACCGCCTTGATATCTTACTTAACAATGCCGGTGTAGTGAACTTAAGTGAGTTACAACATACGAAGCAAGGGCACGAAATGCATTTTGCGACCAATCACTTAGGGCACTTTCTACTCACCGGGTGTTTGTTGCCTTTGGTCAAGAAAACTGTTGGTGCAAGAATCGTTACGGTGAGTAGTGGAGGGTACAAGTTCGGAGAGATGCGCTTTGATGATCTTGATTGGAAGATAAGGCCCTACCATCGAATGAAGTCTTACGGTGATAGTAAGCTCGCTAATATGCTGTTTTTTCGTCAGCTCCATAATCTATTTGAGTTAAATGGCATTGATGCTCAATCGTTAGCCGCTCACCCAGGGCTCACCGCGAGCGAAAGGCAACAAACACAAGGTGTTGGGGGGCTGTTGTCTAAGTGGCTCGCATGTCCTATTGAGAGCGGGGTACAGCCGCTGCTTCGTGCCTGTTGTGATCCCAATTGTCACAGCGGTGATTTGATAGGTCCACGGTTTGGTATTCGCGGGCGCCCAGTGAAAGAGCAATTAAAAGTTACCGCAATGGATCAGGAAGTTGCGGATAAGCTGTGGGACTACTCTAGTCACGTCACCGAAATGGTCTTTTCATTCGGTGATGTGGATTAGTTGAAAGCGTTCTTGCGTTGGCTTGTCTTAGTGACAAGAAACGACAACGACCTAGTTTCCGTTTTCTAATGTCAGTAAGTTTCGGTATTTGTCTGAAGAGCGTAGATACCTTGCTAAAGCACGGTCATTTTGTTCTGCGATGATATGGTCTATGAGCCAACGCGCCATAAATACAATGATTTCTTTAAGTTCGATCTGCCCATTAACGTAGTGTGTGTACTGGTTTCTCAGCTTTTTGAGTAGCATTTTATGTACTTTTTGGTGCTGCTCAAACCCGTCGTAATGGGTGATCATCATGATGTTATCTTCACTTAAAAAGTGAAACTCTGCGTAAGCAATCACCTCATCAATTAAGCGGCGTACAATCGCTTTGGACTCGTTCTGAAACATGATCAGTTTGTTAATCATTGCCAACAAGTTCTTATGTTGAAGATCGAGCTCTTCTACATCTAAGCTGTACTCTTTTTTCCATGTATAGAGATGCATTGTGATCCTCTATTATTCTCACTAGATTTGTTATTGATAGAATGATCTGCACTTTATAGATTTCTTTGGTGAATGGGTATCTTAACCATAATTTTTGTGAGGATAGCTCGGTTTACACAGCTCTTGTGTTTCATAGTTTCAGTATAACTGACGGGAAAATAAGAGCTTTTTTGCCATGACGTTCTTAATAGCCAGCCTAGACAAACAACGTTTTGATATTGATGCGCAGATACCTTCCATTTTTTCAGAAAAACATAAATGAATTAATGGTCAATGTCCGTTATCATGAGGGCGAAATGTAAGAGCACTAAAGTGAAACTGGGAAAAGAGATGACTATGAAGCAAGATGTTAGCATAAGCATTAATGCCATCACTGAGCAGATCCGATACAAAATTATCAATTACGGCTCGATGTGGGTTACTGCGACCCAAGCATTACTTTGTCTCACGGTTGGCTACTATGTCGGTATTGATTCTCGGAGTGCGTCACCGGAATATTTCCCTGAATTGGCATACAGCATAGTCTTGCTATTCTTCGCTTGCATTGTGTTTTCTTGGGCTAAACGATCTCAGCATCGCGATATATTGTTAGCATTTGGTGCTCTGTTCACCAGCGGCTGTGCCATCCTTTTAACACACATTACTAACGCTGCATTTTTGGCGCCAGATGATGGGAAAAAGATTCTACTCATATCGTTTTTGATCATGTTAATGAGTTGGAATGCGAGCAGATTGGTACTAGGAATCAGTACATTACCTATTGTTTTGTTTTATACATATTTAACCTCGAGCCAACCGGATGTCGCGTTGATCGACATCGTAATTAGTAGCGCCAAGTTTCCTATCTTACTCATCGTATTCTATTCGACGGTACGGAAGTTCTTTGAGTTTGTTGAGGAAAAGCTTTCAGACAAAATTAAAAGAATTCATAGGCTTGAAAAGAACTCTCATCTTGATGAGCTCACTAGAATAAAGAATAGAAAAGGCTTTAATTCAGATTTAAACCTAGCTATCGATACAGCGAGAAGATCGGATTCTAAGCTTGCTATTGCGATCTTGGATATCGACTTTTTTAAGCAGTACAACGATACAAAGGGACATCCTGCTGGAGACCTGTGCCTTAAAACAGTCGCTGCTACCTTACGTTCTCAATGTCGTCGCTCAATTGACAGCGTTTGTCGTATTGGCGGTGAAGAGTTTGCGCTTATCATGCCTGCAACTTCTGCCAATCAAGCGGCTAGTATTGCCGACAATATTCGAATGGCGTTGTCAAAAACGCGTATTCAACACCCTAAGTCGACAATTTCGGACTACGTAACTGTAAGCATCGGTATTGCAGAGTTTGGCGTAAAAGATGATTTTGAATCGCTTTATCAGCGAGCGGACAAAGCGATGTATAAGGCAAAGGTAGGAGGCCGCGATCAGAGCATCATTTGTTTCGAAGAATGTGCGCTCTGCAATTCAGATTTACAAACGAATACTAACGTCGATGCACTAGGTCTGAGTGGAAAATAACGGACAATTTTAAATTTTGGTACATATAAGGTGAATATTTGCGTTATGATGCTGATCTGGAACAGTTAATGGAGAAAGAGATGCCTAGAGTAAGCCAAGAAGTAGCCAAGCAAACCCGCAAACGTATTATCGAATCAGCGATAAAAATCGTCACGCTCGAAGGTTCTAAACATCTGACGTTCTCTAACATCGCTAAGAAAGCGGATATCAGCCGCTCTGGTATTAACTGTCATTTCAAAAGAAAAGAAGATTTAATGGATGAAATCCGCCCAGTTCTTGCTGAGCGCGTGGAACAGGCTTTAGACTTTTCATCACCTGACAACTTTTTCCAATCTTGGCGTAATGCTGTCGATAATGATCGAATGTTCCGAAATTTAATTGCTAACTTAGAGTATGTGATTGATGGAAAAACTGGTACAGCAAGCTTGATTGAAAAAATTCAAGGAGACAAAGAAGAGGTAATTAAAACTACCTATATGGCAATTGGCTACGCAGTTATTCATATTGGTAAGGCAGGATAACGTTTATTTTTGAGCAGAAACCTATCAAGTGAGGGTGTCTTTGATAAAACGATGCGACTCACTTTTGAAAGTGTTTTTTCAGGAGCGAACAGTGCTTACAAATGTATCTTTCACACTCTTTTCAAATTGAAATACCTCCCAATCAAAGAGTGAACCAGGTCAATTGTGCGTTAGATACGCGACGTAACCTATTCTTCCTAACTACAACATCCTAGAGTCCCTTCCCAGTGTCGTGTGGTTATCTACATTCTTAGGCTTAGCTCACCCCCTGTATCAGTTTCGGGTTCGTCATTATTCGCCTCCTTTGCTTCAAAATTTATGGCGAACTACCGTTTGTTGATTGAGTTTCTGTCCTTTATTTATTCTGGTTTAAACCTATCTAATTATGTGTCTCTCCCTTGGTTCGGATTGTGTAACATTTGATGCTTTTCTTAAATTACTGAATTTAATAGTTTTATATTTAATTTTAGATGGTTTTTTACTCACATTTTACTTGTTGAAAAGGAGGTTGAAATTCACACAAAAGAAAAATAAAATACATTATCCTTAAAATTGATTGGGTAGTGAGTAAGAATTTGAGAAAAGCCGACAATGCGCAATTTGCACTTGAAAACTTTTTAGAGAAGCATAAACAAGACGAAGGACAACATCATTTCAACGGTAAATACTACGCTACTCTCACAGATCTCATTGAGGACAACAAAGCGGACGGACTGAGCTGCTCCCTGGTGAACAAGCGCCTGAAAAATGGTCTATCACTGGCGGAAGCATTGCAAAAGCCGCGTTGTGCCGGGGAGTTCACCCAGCCCAAGCGTTCCAACCACTTTTACGGTGGCAAATGCTATAGCAGTTATAAAGCGATGATCATCGATAATATGCACGCTTCACTTTCTTATAGCGCGGTCTACACCCGCCTGCGTAACGGTTGGAGCTTAAATGAGGCACTTCAATCACCCAAGCTAGAGATATTCGACAACCTGAACGGCGTTAAACAATAACACCCAATTCAAAGCATTCTTCGTAACGGACTACACGTTGAGCCATAACACCAATGACCGAACACGAATATGAAAATAAACCTTTATACCCCACACATTCAGCACGACCTAAAAAGTGCAGCTCGATTTATCGACAACCACACGGACTTGAGTGCCAAGCTCAACAACCGCAACCAGATCGAACTCAAGACTGAGAACGGGGTGACAGTTAGACGCCTTGATGGAAATACCGTCGCACAAAAAATGAATCAAAACAGCATCAGCACCTACGTTTAAATGAGGCAGTAATGAAAAAAGCGAGTGGTTTTACCCTAATAGAGTTGGTTGTCGTCATCGTGATCTTAGGTGTGTTAGCGGTTACTGTTGCGCCGCGATTTTTAAACCTTCAAACCGATGCAAAAAACAGCGCTCTACTCGGCCTGAAAGGGGCCTTGGAAAGTGCTATGGCAGTGAGTTACGGGAAACTCGCGATTGATGGCCTTGAAAATGATGGGAATGTGTTTTTCTTCCCTGGTGTGAGAGAAGCGGATTGGTGTGAACGTTGCTATTTCATGTATGGCTACCCAGGAAACAGTTCAATGACCTTTCCTTATTTACTTTCAGAGATCACTGCAACTCCTAATGAAGACTCGGATTGGTTTGTTGGCGCTGGTGGTGCTAAACCAGACCAAATCATTTTCAGTTTTCCGGAGCGTTTTGAAGGCACTGTGCTCAACAGCGATAACTGTTATCTACAATACACTGCATCTAAACTAGACATAGAAACACAACAAGTCACCCCCTACACATTAGAGGTCATCCCTTGTGAGTGAATGCGGAATGTGTGAAGACCCTTGTCGTGCAGGCAGTTTTACGGTGCGTGTTCCAAAGTGAACCAAGGGGGAATATCACTGCAAGCTGCAGTTAAGTGGCGCGATGAAGCCGGATCTCATGAGTAGGGAGAAGTGCAATAGGCGATGAGACTCAAACAAGTGGCTGCGGCTTATCAAAAAGATAGCCTTGCGCTAGGTCGATGTTCAGTTGCTCCGCCATTTCGAGCTGGACTTGTTCCTCAATTCCTTCAGCTAACACAGCACCACCATAGGCATGGACTGCTTTGACGACGGCTTTTATTTCATCGACTAGGGCGGGGTCAAACGTCAGCCTACTGATGATTTTGATGCAAAGCTTGACTACCTCTGGTTTGACTTCGTCGATCAGAGCCAAATCAAAAAATCCGCAGCCAACATCGTCGAGCCAGAACTGATAGCCTTGCTTTCTTAGTTGTGTCATTCGCTGCTTTATTGGTTGCCAATCTTGTATGGGTAGGTGTTCAGTGAGCTCAATCTTAATTCTTTCAGCCAGTGCGTAGCGATTTAGTATTTGAAATACTGTGTTGTCTAACAATAGGTTAGGAGCAAGGTTAACGGTGTAACATCCTGTAGCTGTATGGGCGGCAATGTTTTCAAGATGAACTTCGAGGATGACAATTTCCAATTGCCTGCTGAGCTGTTGTGATTGAGCTGCGATAAACAACTGATCGGGTCGATGCCACAAGGAGTTTAAAGGGCCACGAACTAAAACCTCATGTCCATAAGTAGTCTGGCGTTTAAGATCTCGAATAGACTGAACATATGAATATAGTGAACGCTCACTTAAGATATCACTCAGTGAAACAGCAGTTCTTGTTTCAAGTGGTGTTTGGCTTTGGTTCATGTCGCAATTTTCCTTGTTTGCTTACACGCTATCAGAGCTAAGTATTTCTTTATTGGCTCGTTTTATCATCCAGTTGTAGATAAGATAAAGAGTTGACGATCTGTTCCGCGAGTTCATGGTTGTTGCCCGAGAGGCTTATTGAGAGCTTTGTGTCTTCAACCAGGGCTTCCATGTTTTGTTTAACCGTGTTGGAGTCGGACAGTTGAGTCTCAATGGCGTCCATAATGGTTTTAGAAGATGTTTTACTATCAAGCGACATGTTCATCAAATTCTGCATTTTATGCATTGTGTCTTTGGTTACTTCTGAGCTGAGAATAATGACGTCTTCAACCTCTTTTTGTTTATTGAAAATGCTGTCTGATATCTTTGAAATCGACGCCATTTCTGTATCAATGCTCTCAGCGGACTGATTCGCCGTGTTCGCGAGTTGACGGACTTCGTCTGCGACTACTGCAAAACCGCGGCCATGCTCTCCAGCTCGAGCAGCTTCAATCGCGGCATTAAGCGCCAACAGGTTTGTTTGTGCAGCGATGCCTTTAATAGAATCCACCAATTGGGTGACGTTCTTGTTAATCTCATCCAATGATTCGAGTAGTTCGCTAAATTGGCAGATCTTTTCTTTAGAAACCAACACCTGCTCTTCCAAAACCTCTAGCTTGTCGATGGTATTGGCGGCAGTCTCTGCCGTTAGGCTGGAGTATTGATGACTCTCACAAGACAGCTTGTTAATACTTTCTGACTGTTCGATGAAGTGATTCACTAACTCATAGCTCTGTTCAATCGACTCAGCACGACTTCGTGACGCTTTATGAACATTAGCCGCATTGACGTGAATTCTCTTCGCATAGTCGGTGGGATCATTCTGTTTGAATAAAGAGTACTTTTTAGAGATTTTCTCCAGTTCTGCAAGACGACTGGTAGGAACTTCGACAATATCCGGAGACGGTTTTTTAAACGAAAATATCATTATTGGGCGGCCTTCTTTCGGGATTGAAGAGTTGCAGAAACGCTGGCTTGGGTAGACACACAAAAGGGCACGCAGTATGTCATTAAGATCTTGATGATCAGCGTTGCGTCAATGCTGCTGTAGAGCAATTTGTCACCGTGATTAATGAACATAAGAATGGTGCCAACTATCATGGAAACCTTGAGTGAGCGTTTCAGGATCGTAGGTTCGCCTGCGGTTTTAATAAACTGAGTTATAGGCATCTGCAACCTCTGTGTAGGTAAATATTGTTTTGGTGAATCATATACTTTGTTGAACGATTGTTCAAATTGATAGTGACGTTCAACGCAACTTCTGTAAAGTTAATTGCAGCATATTCAATAGCTAAAGATTCTATGTATCTTAGAAGTGTTCTTTTTCATTGAGGTTTTGTCGTATTTCCTCTGTCAGTTCACTTGGCAAAGGCTATGTGGACCGACTTTAGCAAACACACGGGCGCGCTTTTATGTGAGGATAGAGTGCATATTTCAATGTAATATCTCTATTTTTTAGTAGCTTATGATAAATTAATCGAAAGTTGGGTAGGCAGCAAAACGAGACTGCCTGATATTAAAGATGCTATGCACCCAAGGAGAAATCGTGCAAAAAGTAGATGACGAGTTTTACGAGCGTGCAGATGCACATATTCATTTATCTAATGATCAGATAAGTGAGAAAGTGACCCAAGGGAAAGTCAGCGCTTCGAATATGTATGCAACTGCTCGATTTAACGCTTGGGTAAGTGCTTGTGGCTGGAGCTCTGGTGAAGAAATGGCTGCATCGAAACAAGAAACAATTGATTACTTTGTAGAACAATATCGAAAAATGCTTGAAGAAAACTTAGAAGACTATATAGATAACTTCGACTCATATATGAGATCTGGAGAGTAGAGCATAACAAGTTGCTGCACTATGTGCAGGTGAGCAAGGCGTTAGAGAACTAAAGGAGCACTGGTGATAAATATCGAGTTGTCTGATTATTGGGAATTACTTGCTCTTCATAATGTGCTGATGGAAGCTAAATTTCACGAAAATCCCTTCAAGCCAGAAATTCAATTAAGCCCTCATGTAAAGAGTTTAACTGATAAAGTTTTTGAAGCTTTAATAAACACAGAATCCCCAGCACCAGGCTTCGACAAAGCTGGTTGGTTGACGTGGCGAAAAGCAACAGAAGATAGGCGTGAAGTTAAATTGTTGCTAAACAAAATATCATCTGATCCAAGTTGGGTTCACTTAAACCATAGTGAACGTGCTGAATACATTCAAACGTTCATGTCTCCCTTGAAAATCGATGAAGATTTGAAAACTAAGATAATAGTGTAAACGCTCTCTAACAAGATACTCAAAAGGACGCAAAAAGCTTGTGTTGCGGCTCCTTCGTCGCCTATTTTAGCCAACAATTTTGTGCCAGCTTTCGCGGTGTTAGCTGTCCACTACACTACTAAGCATAGAATATGGATATTGATGAAAAATTAGCGCTACTTGATGGTCGGGGAGCGGATGCGGAATACGATGCAGTTAAAGCCCTAAGTGTTCTGGGCTTAGAATTTCCGAAGTTGCTCCTAGCTAAGTATCGAAATTCGAAAAAATGGGGTGAGCGTTTGTCGTGCGTCTATCATGCTTCCAAGTATGCACTTGCCAGTGAGGATGCTTATGAGCTTGCTATTGAGGCGCTTGCGGATAAATCTAAAAGGGTCAGGTATCAAGCTTGTCTGCTTCTTTCCGTCGCTCAAAAGTCTAGCTCATTAGAGCCGTTGGCAGCTTTACTTAATGATCCTGAGTCGTCTGAAGACGCTAAAGCAGCTATAGATGCAATTAAACTCAAAGATCATAATTACTTTGCTGATCGTGATCATTCAGGCATGGTAAAGCTCAATGTTCAACAATATCACTCTTAACAAGGCCAAGCGTTAGGTGTCTATGATAGATCTTCACAATAAAGTTCTTTTAGTGTCTCTTAGACACATAGATGAAAGTGAAAACATAAAGTTCGACACTTTCTTTGGTGTTGTTAATACATTCAATGACAATACTGTTGTTGTCGATAAAGTCGGGGGTGGTCAAGTCGATCTGCCTTACGGTGACAATTATTTTGAACCAGCAACGGGTGAATGGTACGAACTAAAAAATGGTGATTGGTCAGATGAAGTTGATTTCATAGTCCATTTGGATGTGTTCGCAAATGATCTTGCTTACGAAAAATACGGTGTGAAAACACCTAACAAATAATGATTAAGCGTCGCGTAGCCAACGTTAAATCCCAAATGTTGAACAAGCCCACGCCTCTACGTAAGTAAATTGAGGGGCTTGCACGTTTCGGCCAACAAAAAGCTACCAGCCCCCTAAATACGCGAGTACTACGCAAGTACTCGCTCTTTTTCTCATACAGCTAAGAAGCTTTCTTCTCTAATGTCTCGTCACTGTAGGTTTTCATAATATATTTGAACTCCGTGAATGACTCGGTAAACACTTTCACCAGTTTTGGGTCAAAATGCTGACCAGACTCACTTAAGATCAGATTAACCGCGTCCTCAAAAGCCCACGCCTTTTTGTACGGCCTCGAGCTGGTGAGCGCATCGAACACATCGGCAATCGCTACAATTCTTGCAGACAGAGGAATATTTTCTCCAGAAATGCCTTCAGGGTAGCCGGTGCCATCCCACTTCTCATGGTGATAAAGCGCGATCTCTCTTGCCGTATTAAGCAAGGTTGAATCAGCATGTTGGCCAATGATGTCAGCACCGAACTTAGGGTGTTTTTTCATCACCTCCCACTCTTCGGGGTCAAGCTTGCCCGGTTTTTGAAGAATGTTATCGGGTACACCAATTTTGCCAATGTCATGCATAGGCGCCGCGTCACACAGTAATTCAATCCAATCCGGTGACATTTTTAAATTACGCGCCAACACTTCGGTGTAGCGACTCATGCGGAAGATATGAAGCGCGGTTTCGTTGTCTTTAAACTCGGCGGCATGACCTAAACGGTTGATGATTTCACGACGAGAATCTTTCAACCTTTGATTGGTTAAGCTCCCGGCATACAGTGTAAACAGCAGGCATGGTACGGTGAAAAGAACCATGATAAATACGACGAATAGTACGCTTTTCCTGAACAGGTAATAATCATTGAGAATCTCATCAACATCCATTTTTGCAACTAAAGCGACATTCAGATTATCGCTCCAGTTGAGCATAGCGTAAGTCGGAACACCACGATAATCGATTACTTTATGAATCCCCGCTAAGTTGTTAGCAAGTCCATGAACTTTTAGCTTATGCAGCATCTCTTGAATGAAAATACGTTCATGTTCAATGCGGCTAGGATCGAGAGCGAACCTAGGCTTCGATAGCATCTGACCATCGCCATCAAAAACTAATACTTCACCACTGCTTGAGAAATCATGCATGCTCAAGTCATTGTATGAGATCTCTTGTTCATCGATTTCTATCATCGCGACTGCAATCACTGTATCAGTCACGGAGTCAAAGACTGGGGTAGCAAAAATCAAGCGGTAATCCGTATTACCCGTTGATGAGTCATAGGAAACTTGAATAGGGATTAACTCTGATTCTCCGAGTAAAGGTTTAGCGAGCTTATCTGGTGCAGCTGAAAGAATGTCATTCAAGTTTAACGCTTGGCCTTGAGAGTAAATAACAGAAAGGTCGGGCGCCACAATTAACTTGCTCCCATTTAAACTGAACTCTCTATAGTTAGCCCACACTTCTGCCATTTTGTTTCGGTAGTAGTTTACGGCGACATCATCTTCAACAAGTACCGCATTGGATAGCTCATGTAAGTTACGTTGAAACTCTGGCTTATTAAAAATATGACGGAATGTTTTTTCTCGAATCATATGTAGATTCGCAAGACTTCTGTCGAGAGAGCGTAAATATTGATGAAATGAATCTGTGGATCTTTGCAAGATGTTTGATCTGTTGTGTTCTAAGATCAACCAACTACCTGCAATGCTGATAAGTATAAATGCTGAAATCGCACAAAAAATCAGTCTCGCAAACTTCTGCGTCCCGAACGTGAGATAGGCATTCCCGCCCAAATTTTTCGACAATAATCGAAAAAGGATAGCTGTTAACGCAAAGAACACCGAAAAGGCGATAACTAAAGTGATCAGGTTATTGGAGAGCGCATCGAGCCGGCTAATCTCCTCAGCGGACAAAAAACGAATTTCACTTAATCCAATTGGCACACCATTGTGATAGATCGTCGCTTTCGCCATTTGGTATTGATTAAAGTTGTCAGGAAAATCGCCGTGGATGAAGCTTTCTGAGTCATTCCGATAGATGGAGGCGATCACTTCTTGCGTTGCATAATCAATGATTCTGACAGCCTTTAGACGACGGTTTGTTTTTAACATAACCAAAAGCGTTTGATCGAGTTGTGCTTCGTTCAAGTTATAGAGATGCATTGATGTAAGCTGTGATAACTCAATTGCCATTTGCCCAGCATCTGTCGCTTCTGATAACTGACCTTTCACCACATCCTTAATCTCCTCACTAATTGAAGCGAAGCTAAGCGATGAAAAGATTATCGCGCATAACAGAGCGCAAGATGCGATAAGTCGATTCATGATCTAATCTCCAGCAGTATAAGAGTGGATGATTGCGTGCAGTTTTCCGCTTTGTTTCATTTCTCGAATCGCTTCGTTGATCGGTTCTAGTAGAGGCGTGTACTTTTTACTAAGGCGAATAGATAACGAGTATGTTGCTACAGGTTCGGTATATTTCAGTCGGCCAAAAGAAGAATCGTTGTTAATAACATCAATTGGAAAGATTGCCCAATCACACCGTTGTAGCTTGATTAGATCAATAATCTGCTCTTCTGTGGTAAGGGCATGTTCTTTAGATTTTGTCTCTTGAACACTGTTAAACCCAAGCACTGTGCAAGATTTATGTTGCATTAACTCTTCATGGCTTGGAGGTATTGGAAATTTGCTGGGGTTATACACAAGCACTTCGGGTGACTCAAATAGTGAGTCGGAATAAACGGTAGATTCAGCCTCTCCTTGGTTGGTTCTCCATTGAGGGTCAATACCGGGTTCGACATCTAACAAGCCAATTTTCATGTACGCTCGGATTCGCTTTTGTGGCAAAAATTTATAGTTAAAGGTGATGCCCGCCTGCTTCCCGATTTCATCCAAAATATCAATGTACATACCTGATACCGATGTATGGTGAGTTGGCCTTACAAAATATGGCGGTCTATCTGCATCCACCAAACCGACGTCTAATGTCGTTGCATGCGTCCCATGTGACATCAGTAACCCTGACACTATGGCTAGTTGTATCTTCATTATTGTTATCTCTTTGCAGTAAGCACCCAACATAGGAGCAACCGCTACTGCTTAAAATATTGGAACTAAAATCTGCGCAATAATAAAGGATGACTTCCTTAAAATTCTAGTGTTCATGTCGATTTTTGAGTAATTAACTTGGTTTAATGTTGAAGTGACTCATTACTGAGAACACAATTAGCTGAACAGCAGTTCGTTATCTCTAGCTCAATTTGACTATCAATACTCATGAATATGGCTGTTTTTTGATAGTTTAACTTTGGTTGATTGTATGGATGGTCGGTAGTGATAAGAGGCGCGAATGGGGATGCTACGTAGGAGAAACATCAAATTGTTAAGATTCTAGTTTTATACCCCTTGCTTAATAAGGGGTGATTGACTTTATTTTGTTTGTGAAAAAGCGTACACATTCTTTAGTCAGGAGTGCACGCTGATCGCTTTATTTGAGGGTTATTTCGCTGCTTCGACTAAAATTGCAGAAACCCGTTTTTCAGCATCATTTGAAGATTCTTCATTGTAGGCAAAGCCCGAACTTAGATCTGTTCCAATAAATGGTAGGGTAAACGCGTGAGCGGTTTGTTCGTACTTCACCAATTCATAAGGTGTGCCATCTTTACCGAATTCAGTGGTCACGTTCTCAATTGCGGCTTGAGGAGCCAATGGGTCTTGATCGCCTTGTAGAAGTACCACTTTAGCTCGAATAGGTGTGGCGCTGTCTGGCTTTGTGTTTTCTAAAATGCCCCACAACGTAACGATAGTGTGGACTTCTTTGTCGCTTCGCCCCAGTTCAAGAGCTGCAAGGGCACCCACACTTGTGCCGATAACTACAGTATTTTCGGCTTTACCGCCATTCGCGATAAGTACTGATAGGGCTTCTACCATCGTTGCTCTAAGCTCTGGAATATCTTGCCTAACGCGCATTGCTTCTTCATTGGCTTTGTCAGGAGATGACGGACGAATGCCTTCACCATAGAAATCCGCAACAAGAGAAAGCGCCCCACGTTCTGCATATGTTCTTGCAAGAGAAAGTTGGTTCTCGCTCGGACCTAGAAAGTCGTGGGCGAATAGGATAGATACTCCATCTAAGTCTCCAGAGCCTGTCGGAGTTACAAGGTAGCCTTCATACTTAGCTGATTCAGTTTGATATTTGATCGTTTCTTGTGCCATAGCGGTTCCTCCCAAAATAGTGATAGCAATAGATAAAGCAATAGTCTTGAATTTGTTCATCACGTTTCTTCCCTTCGTTGTTTCTAAGTAGATGGGAGAAGTTTATGGGTAGAAAAGAAATCTTTCTAAACGATTATGGTGATGTATGATATTGGAATGACTGATATCAGAAGACTAGATCCACAAGTTTTGCTTGTGTTTGAATCGCTATTAGAGACGAAATCTACGACGATGAGTGCGGCTCGGCTGGGGTTATCGCAGTCAGCCGTTTCTGGAGCATTGAAAAGACTAAGAGAGATCTTTGATGATCCTCTCTTTGAGCGCCACAGTCGTGGGCTTCGCCCAACTCATCGAGCGAATGAGCTGAGTATTCCTGTGTCACAAATACTCAATTCGATGCGAGCCCTCAGCTCGTCGATGGAGTTTGACCCTGCAACAGCGACTGGGACAATAAACATACTCGCAACGGATTATGCGCTTGCGACAATCATCGCACCAATACGTGAAAAGTTGGCGTCTGTCGCGCCAGGACTGAGTGTCAACATACAAGCGTACTCTGGCAAAGATGCGATTTCTAACGCTTCTTTGTTGTCGACTGACCTATTGATTGGCAGTCCAGCGATGTTGCCAGAGACGTTACAGACTCGGCACTTAAAAAGTGATGAGCTCGTACTCTTTATGTCCTCGAAACATAGGCTTGCAAATCAGAACGTTAGCATTGATGACTTCTGTTCTTATCCGCATGTGGTGGTGAGCCTTCAAGGTAAATCGCCGAAAACGAAGGTAGATGAAATCTTAGCGGGGAAAGGTTATTCGAGAGTGATTGATACTATCACGCCGAGTTTCTTATCTTTGCAGACGTTAATTGGCAAAAGCGAAAGGTTATCTATCGCACCCAAAGGGCTGAGTGATGTCGTCAATGATACGTTGATATACAAGCCGTTACCCCTAGAGCTCCCGCCGATAGACCTCTACGTAGCTTGGCATAAACGATTTTCTGATGATAAACGTCATATGTGGTTGAGAAGAACGATTGCAGCTTGGGTATCCAAATAATTCGCTTTTATTCATCACGCTTTGTCGAATCTAACAGGCATACTCGAACTTTCTATCAATAAATCCGGATTTTATATCATTCAGTCATAACTTTTCCTAAGCCATCATGGTGCTGCATTCAAGCGGTAACCGATATTTATAGGAGAACGATTATGTCAGACGCTACCCCAACAAGACCTATTGTCATTATTGGTAAAAATGCCAAAACCGGTGTTCGAGTTAATAAACGTCTCTGCGAACTTGGTATTGAAACACGCCAAGTTTCTCGCAGCGCGGCGACCTATTTTGACTGGGAGGCGCGAAGCTCTTGGCCGACTGCACTGAAGGGAGCACGCTCAGCTTATGTTACCTATCAACCTGACTTGGCAGTGCCTAACGCTGAGGGAGACATTAGTGCGTTCGTAGAGGTTGCTAAAGCACAAGGTGTAGAGCATATCGTATTGCTGTCTGGGCGTGGCGAAGAGGGCGCAGAAAAAGCAGAACGTATACTTATCGATAGTGGTTTAGATTGGAACATTGTTAGAGCCTCGTGGTTCGCGCAAAACTTTAGCGAGAGCTTTATGGCTCAAGGTATTTTAGAAGGCGAACTTGTGTTACCCGCAGGCGATACCCCAGAGCCATTTATTGACACTGATGATATTGCAGAAGTTGCGGTGGCGGCATTGGTTGATCCAAGTAAGCGCAATCGCCTCTATGAAGTGACAGGCCCGGAGTTGATGACGTTTCAAGATTGTGTTGATGAGATATCAAAACAGCTCGGGAAGGAGATCAAGTTTACCTCTGTGAGCATCGAAGCGTATTTAGATATTCTTAAGAGCCAGAACTTACCAGAAGATTATCAATGGTTACTGAATGAGTTGTTCACCGTAGTTTTCGATGGACGTAATTCAAATCTTACTCATGGTGTTGAAGAAGCGACGGGACGTAAGCCGACTAAGTTCGCAGACTATGTATCTAAAACGATCGCCGCCGGTTACTGGGATTAGCTGTCGGCCATTGGACTTAATTGTCGTTTATTGGATTTAGCTGCGTTGATCGAGAGTAAAAAGTGAAACATGAAGAACAGCCTGAATGCTTATTCGGGCTGTTTTCGTGGATGCCTAGGCGTTTTGGGCTAGGCTATTCTTTTTAGTGGTCGATGGAGATTCCCCATATTTGTTCTTATAGGCTCGGCTGAATGCGGCCTCCGATTGATAGCCGACGTCGAGAGCGATATTCAAAATATGAGCTTTACCATGTAGCAGCTTTTCTCTGGCGAGAGATAGTCGCCAATCGGTGATGTATTTCTTGGGCGTTTCCCCTACAGTCCTCTTGAAGTACTCAATGAAGCTGGTACGAGACATCCCTGAAATATCAGCCAGCGTTTCAATATCGATATTGGCTGCACTGTCGCTATGGATTCTCTTCATTGCGCGAGATAAGCGTTTGTCGGTATGCGCCATTATCCAACCCTGATTATCATCAGATACTTGGTCTATCCACGCTCGAATACACTGTAGAATAAGCACGTCGGCCAATTTAGATACCACTAATTCCGAGCCATACTCTTCATTTTTCGTTTCTCTGTGTATGGCTTGAACGACACTCTTAATTGTGTCGTGAGCCTGCGATTGTGAGTCAATTAATACGAACTCAGGCATAGATGTAATGACCGAAGTCGTGACCTCGTTTTCAAACAAAACCGTGCCACATAGAGTCGTTGTCGTCTCGCCAGTCCCTTTGGTTGTGAGTCGTTCATAGTGCTCCGTGATTTCTTCTATGTCATTCTCAAATAAATCGGTAGCAGCTGACTTATTTATATCGACGATGTCATGCCCAGTCCCGCGTGGAAGCAAAATAAAATCGCCGGCATTCAGCTTAATCTGTGTTCCATCGACAATGACAATTGCTTCGCCTTCGAGGATTAAGTGGAACATAGTGCTCGACGGAATGGATGGCATTTTGATGCCCCACGGTTGCTTCATCGTTGAGTGAGTGTAAAACACGCTACTCATTTTCAGTTCACTCAAGGGAGAGCTAGCACCACTCTTCTTCCGTTTCTTCGTATCAAACTTTGATAATGCTAGCCTGGCTTTGTCTTCCATAAATGTATTTCCTGCAAATCTTCGACGATTTCCTGTCAATCAAATCATCGCTTAATTGGATGTAATAAACAAACTCAACAAGCATTGCTCATGGGGTAGTTTGTTTGGGTTGTGCTTTTCGCAAAATATGGGAGGTTTACATGGATAGAAAAAGAGTATTGATTGTGTACGGTTCGGGTTTTGGTTCGACAGCAGAAATTGCATATGCTATCGCTCAAGAGTTACAAGAATTGGATATAACAACGGAAGTGTTGCCCGTAGAGATTGCGAGAGCCCCCTATGCTAATGAAGCGGTTATTATTGGCGCTCCAATCCGCTATGACAGATGGCTAATCGAAGTCCGAGATTATGTCCGAACGCATCAAAATGAACTGTCATCGACGTCTGTGGCATATTTCTATACCTGTTTGGCGCTCGCAAAACAGCCATCGAATTCATTCAATTCGCCACAGGTTTACGATCACACATTGATTAAGATGAATCCCAACGTTGAGCCCATCATGGTTGCTGGTTTTTCAGGTACATTGCAACCAAAGCTGATGCCTTGGTATTACCGATACCCACTTAAGTTAATTGCAATAGTCAAAGGGGTAGAGGATGGAGATTATCGTAATTGGGATATGATTCGGCGTTGGGCTCGCCAAGTTTCGAAGGTTGTATGATTGAAGCTAGGTGACATCTCGATTGCTGAAATACTTCGGTTAGCTGGGCCTGGTCAACTAACCGAAGTATGTTCATATCACTATTGATGCTTGGACTAAGCTTCACTCGCTTGCGTATTGCTTGGTAAAGGTTTATCGCTTTTCTCAGGGATGATCGCCATTAACCCAGTAATGATTAACGCAGCGATACCCGACATAGTAACCGGAGAGCCGAAGATACTTTGAACTAACTTAGGCGCTTCTTTTAGCAAATCAGGCACGAGCATAACGCCAAGGCCTAAGCCAAAAGAGATGGCGATAGTCATAATACGGCGGCGATCTAACTCCTCATTAGCAATGATCTTGATACCTGCTGCAGCGACAGTGCCGAACATGACCAGAGTCGCGCCACCCAATACTGGTTTTGGAATGGTCATTAATACTGCTCCCAACACTGGAAACATCCCCAATAGGAACAGAATGCCCGCGATAAAGTAACCAATGTATCGACTCGCGATACCGGTAAAGTGAATGACACCGTTATTCTGGCTGAACGTGGTATTTGGGAAGGTGTTGAATACGGCAGCAATGAGTGAGTTAACGCCATCACCTAGTACGCCAGCCTTAAGACGTTTGATGTATTTAGGTCCTTGGATAGGTTGGCCTGAGAACATACTGTTTGCCGTCAAATCACCTGTCGACTCGATAGCCGTAATTAAGTAAATGAACGCAATCGGTAAAAACGCTTGCCAGTCGAAAGCAAAACCGTATTTGAATGGTACAGGAATGCTCAACAACGGTTGCGAAGCGAAGTCAGGCATAGATGCTTTACCCATGGCAATCGCTATTGCCCACCCAATGCTTAAACCTATCAAGATCGACGACAGCCTTACCATGATGTTCTGACTAAGGTTTAAAGCAACGATGATTCCAAGAACGATTGCGCCAAGCATAAGGTTACTTGGAGCACCAAAGTCTTCTGCACCAAATCCTCCTGCTATATCGGTGATTCCAACCTTAATTAAAGAGATACCTATGGTGGTAATAACAATACCAGTCACGACCGGTGTGATGACGACTTTTAGCTTATCGATAAAGCGAGAAAGCAGAATTTCAATGAAGGCACCAAAAAAGCAGACGCCAAAAATAGTCGCTAACATTTCATCTGGACCGCCACCATTGGCTTTAACGAGAAAGCCAGCGCCCAAGACAGAACCTAAGAACGCAAAACTGGTGCCTTGTACACAGATCATCCCTGCTCCGACAGGGCCAACTCGCTTCGCCTGAATAAAGGTACCAACACCAGAAACCATTAAGGCCATACTGATTAGGTAGGGGATATGTTCCCCCAAGCCAAGTACACCACCAATGATAAGAGTGGGTGTGATAATGCCAACAAAGCTAGCCAGAACATGTTGAAGCGCCGCATAACTTGCGGCTTTGACTGATGGGCGATCATCCAGTCCGTAGATCAATTCACTGTTACGTTGTTCCATGTGATTTCCTTAATGTATTTATTATTGTATACAATCCTTAATCTACATAGTGAGCAATATACGTACCAATGATGAAGTGCCCATGTATTGGGGAATCAGATATAAAACCATGATTGTGTTGCACTAAAAGTTGCCAATTTTGTTCGGTGTTGGTGCAATTCAGTTGGCACCTCATGTTTAAGAGAGCAACGGAAAAAGGAAAATACTTTGGGAAAGGTGAATGAAGTGATTTAGCTGTGGCGTTTCTGAAATTATGAATAAGACTCACCACTATACAGCGGTGAGCTTAGTTCGCATGGGCTTTGGTTAACTACGAATGTCATTTAATGCCATATACAGACAAGGTACAACAATCAGAACCAGTACTGACGATATGAGCAAGCCGAACGCAATACTGATGACCAAAGGTATCAGAACTTGTGCTTGTAAACTTGACTCGAACATCAACGGCAGCATACCTGCGACAGTCGTTGTTGTTGTCAACACAATCGCTCTAAGCCTTTCTTGGCTTGCCTGGCGCGCTGCATGATGTATATCCATACCATTGGCGCAGTTGTGTTTGACAAATTCAACTAGCAAAATGGAGTTATTTACAACGATCCCTGCTAAAGATACGAATCCCACGAGACTTGGCATCGAGAGGTTATACCCCATGAGTAAGTGTCCCCAAATTACTCCAATTAAAGAGAGTGGGATCGCTATCATGACAATTAAAGGCTCTGAATAAGTTTTAAACTGCAAACTGAGTAAAACAAAGACACCGATCAAACCGAATAGAAAACCTCGACCTAATGAAGCACCAGTCTCTTTACTGTTGGCGATTTCTCCTTCTATCTGATATTCCAACCCATTGTATTTGTCTTTTAATTTAGTGAGTAATCGTTTCTCTGTATCGGCAATAACCTCTTTGGTATTAGCCAATAAGGGATTAACTGAACCATAGACAGTGACAGCCTGGACTCGGTCAACTCTATTTATCTGAGAAAACTCACGCTTAAGTTCGACACTGGCTAAGCTAATAAGCGGAATAAGTTCGCCAGTCTTAGGATGAATAATCGGGAAATTTTCAAAGTCATTTATTGATTGAGTTGGTTCGCGCTGCAATTCAACGACAATATCGATTTGATCTAACCCACGATAAACTGAATCAACCTCTACACCGTAATAAGCTGACCTCAACTGGTTTGCTATGTCGTGCGCTGTTAAACCGATAACCCTTGCTTCTGGCTTTAATGATAGTGAAAACTCAGGTTTCCCTTGTTTTAAATCACTAAATACCGCATACACCCCAGTGTAATCTTGTAGCCAAGCTTCGAGGTCATTGGCTGCTAAGTCTAACTTATCTAAAGATACCCCTTTCAGTCGAATTTCTATGGGGCGTCCTGCTGGTCCCACCGCAGGTTCGGTTAATACTAAGCCCTCAATTTCAGGCATGACAGGTAGTGTTTCCAACCACACACTAATAAAGTCATCTAAGACGGTTTTTCGTTGCTCAGATGGCAGTAGATCGGCACTGATGGTGACCAAGTGTGGGCCTTCTTCAAAAGCATCTATGTTTTGTCCGAAAGTGACACTGACCTGTCTTATTAGGTCTTCATTTTCACCTTCACGTTCCTCTAGTGCACTTGCAGCTTCATTCATAGCTGTGATGATCTTTTGTGTATGTTCTTCAGTGACAGCCAAAGGTGTGCCGTTTGGCATAGTCAATCGAGCTTGTAACACATCGCCTTCAAGCTTTGGTAATGCACTAAACTTAAGAACGCCACCAGGCAACAAACTGATACTGATTAAAAATAGTGCAATAGTGGCACCGATCACGAGTCGACGGTATTCGATAGCAACCTCAACTATTTGACCTAATTTAAATCTTGCGCTTTCAAAGGCCTCCTCAATTTTTGAGCGAATGGGTCCAAGTTGGCTATTCTGACCTGATGACATCGTATGATAAAGGTGGCTAGGTAATATCAGGAATGCTTCAATCAAGCTAACCGAAATAACAGTCAAAAGAACGGCTGGAATTGCCTTAAGTACTTGCCCAAGGTCACCCTGAAGCGTTAACAATGACCCGAAGATAAAAACTGTGGTTGCAAAGGATGACAGTACGCCACGCGCGACGCGTTTCGTTCCACTAACTGCAGCCTCCAGTGGCGAAAGCCCTTTCTTAAATTCTGCCGCAATGCTCTCGGAAATAACAATTGCGTCATCCATCAAAATGCCTAAAGCAAGAAGAAGTGCTACCAAGCTCATCATGTTGATAGTAATACCAAATATCGACATGATGAAAAAACTTGCCATAAAACTCACGGGTAGACCCATCGCTACCCAGAAGGAATAACGAAGGCTAAAAAACATCATCAGTGTTAAAAAGACTAATAAAAAACCTTGTATAGAGTTATTAACCAGCATCGATAGGCGTTCAATTACGATTGATGTGACATCTTCTGTAGTTTGCAAATTGACTGTGTTTGGTAACTCTTGCTGTTTTTTACCGATAAAGGCTTTCACGGCGTCAAGTACCTTGAGACTATCTTGGCCCGTGTTTTTTTCGATTTTCAACATTGCTGCTGGTAAACCATTAAATGAAGTATTCTGCTCTGGCAAACTGAAATACTCATCGATCTCGGCTATGTCACCTAAGGTAACCTGGGCGCCACCAGCACTGCTTATAACTTTTAGCTGACGTAAATCGTCAACTTTCAGTTGTTGGTCGGCGAAGCTTAAGTCGTATTCTTTTTGGCTCGTTACGAGGGTTCCTAAAGGTAAATCTTGGTTAAAATCGGATACGATTTGCGCAATTGCATTGACGCTGAGTCCGTATTGACGGATTTTATGAGGATCAATTCGAACACGTAACTCACGTTGTGAAAATCCATCAATAGTTACTAAAGGGATAAGAGGGTCTTGAAGCATCTCTTCTTTTAAAGTTTCAGCAAGATCTTTAAGTATTAATGCATCAGACTCTTCAACAGTTATAGCGACAGTAATCACTGACTCTGTGCGACCGATTTCTTCAATAATCGGAATTTCAGCTTGTTCTGGAAAGTTATCAACTCCGTCAACCGCAGTTCGAACATCGTCCTTAAACAGTTCAAAATCACCAGACTCTTGCATCTCCAAAGTCATAATGCCAACTCCACTGCGCGATTGACACTTTGCTTCTTTTAGCGATGTTAAAGTGGTAACAGCATCATCTAATGGCCTGCAGATTGCTTTTTCCACGTCAGATGAACTAGAACCTGGGTAAGTGACACGAATCTGTAATTGGTTTTTATCTATATGGGGAAATGTTTCTTTTACCAAACTGGGCATGTAAAAAACGCCCGCCAATAGAAAAATAACCATTATTAGGTTTGAAGCTGTAGGGTGAGAAATAAAAAATCGTAGCATTACTCTCCCTCCACAATTAGGTTTGAAAATCGTGAAAAATCTCTTGTTAATGATTGCAAGTTAGAATCATGGATCCCGTTGATTTTGGATTGTGGGATCTTAGAATTGATGTCGCTAGTGATGACCTGTGTACCACCAGGCACTTCAGCAGGATCGAAAAGTAACCAATCTTCCATCATTAGCTCTGGCTCTATATTAGCGATGGTTAACTTATCATTAACAATGGTATATAAACCTTGTTCATGAAGGGCATGCCTTGGTAGTAGTACACCTAGTTGATCTCTTGCTGCCAGAGTTACTGAAACATGCATACCTTTCAAGAGGGGAGGTTGAACACCTGGTTTTACATTTTTATATGGATGTTCTATTTCAACGAGGACATTGATTGTCTGGGTTGAAGGTGCGACAGATTCGCCAACGCTTATCACACGACCAAGCCAAAACAAGTTGTCTGATAAGTTGAGGTGCACTTTGGCTTTTAAGCCAAGTGTTTCAATGAACTCCTGCATTACTTTTGCATTAAAGTTTGTATCACTATTGGAGAACGCAGCTGGGTCAGAATGTGAGACAGAATGAGTAATTGATACTAGAAATTCTCGCATTCGTTGGAGTGGAACTTCCACACTGACCTCGGCTTTGTCGATGCTATCGAGAGAAAATAGAGACTTTCCACTATTAACATATTGCCCCTTATCAGCATTAACTTGATTTACCCTCCCTGTAAATGGTAGGTAAAAATACGTTCGTGCGATGTTCCTTTTTTGCAAGTCAATGTTTGCAGTGGCGCTTTCCAATTGTGCTGTGGCCATTGCAATCGAACTCGGTATCACGAGAAGATCTGCTTCAATATTTACTTTCTCTGATCGAAGTGCGATTACGTTTTGTGTTTCGCTATCAACGGAGGATTTTGAGAGCGAGCCCTTATTGGACAGCTGAGTCTTACGCTTTAGTTCTCTCTCAGCAATCAAAAGGCGCTCTTCAATGAGCGTTAAATTTTTATTCAGGCTTTGTTCGCGGATCTTCAACTCTTCGATCTCAGATTTGGCCGCAATCTTGTTAGCTTCCGCTTGTTTCAATGCCAATTGGTAGTCAGTCGCGTCCAACTGAGCTACTAATGTTCCTTTATCTAATAAGGCTCCATTTTTTAGGTCTTGGTGTACAAATATTATCCTACCACTTACTTCTGTGAGTGCTTCAAAATTCAAACTCGGTTGTATAACCCCGAAACCGGTGATTCTCGGCACGACATTATTGTGTTCAGCATAGATAAAGGACACATTTGATATTTTCTCTCCCGAATGAATATGTTTTGGGCCCTTGCTCGACATGACCATGATCGTGACTACTGCTATGCCGACTAGAACTAGACTTAAGGCTGTCCAGTAGCTCTTTAGAAAAGGGGAAAGGTGTTTTTTCATGTATTGTTCTCGTCAAACTTGTATTGCTTAATGCAAGTAACACATCACACAAAGTGCGGGATGAGCACGTCTCTAGCGTGATCATATGAGTTTGACGGCTCATTATCAGTGTAAAAACATGCAGTCTTTTTCAGAAAGTTGGACGACGACTTGATGATATACTTAAGTAAGAAGTGAATTGATTGATGGCGAGAAGTTATGTCCACTAGTGAAGAAAACCAATATAGCGCGGAACAAGCTCTGCGAGCACTTGGTATCTCCGGTTATTATTTTGCACCAATGGTTAATTTGGCTAACAATGGCAATGAGTTATCTAACGAACTTCTCGATAAAGTGAATTTAACCAATAGAGTTCGAACGAATCTGGATCTCAGCTTCATTCATTTTTCTGATCACAATGTCAAAAACTGTTTTACCGTATTCAAATCAAAGTTTGCCGAAAGTGATCCTGACTTTCTAGAGCTAGGAAAATTAAAGAAAACAATCACTTTTAAAGTATTCGATAGTGGCGAACCATTGTCTAAAAAGAGGAAACAATGGTTAGAAGTTATGTCACATCATGGGTACCAATCTAGAGGTGTATCGATATTTAATATAGAGTCATGTAAGCCATTACTTGGGGTGTTTGTCTTTTTTTCTGATAAGACGAGTATGGAGTTAGAGGCGACACTGAGCCGTGCGGAGCAGTTCCCTCGTCTTGTCTCTGACTTAGCCAATAATTTAATGAACCCGTTAAACAGCGACCACAATCCTTGGGTTGCTTTAAAAGCAATAAGTGGTAACTCACATTTAATATTGCAGCATTTGAGCGAAGGCATCGATACCGTTCAAATTGCCGAAATGATGCATATGTCAGAACGCGGTGTGAATTATCATATAGAGCGAATGAAAGCCTTACTGCAAGCAAAGAATCGAACTCACCTAGTCGCCAAAGCTCTGAGAGAAGGCTTTATAAGTTAATAGTTTATGATTTATTAGAATCATCTGACTGAAAAAACAAGCAAACCATTATTAAAGCGATTCCTAACCATCCAATCGGCGGAATGTGCTCTTCGAGTATTAAGACAGCGATGACCGCAGCAACAACAGGCTCGAATAGCGTTAAGATATTGGCGGTACTCGCATTGATGTGTCTTAATCCCACCCCAAACATGATGTAGCCAACGCCCATTGGAATCACAGCCATATAAATGAGCACCAGGCTATTGGTTTGAGATGCAAATAGGTTGTCTCCTGATGCCAGCAGGGTGGGTAGAAGTAAACACGCTCCCAGCCCAAAGATGGCACCCATAGCGGCCTGTGACTGAACCCCCTTATTAATAAGCTCTTTTGCCATTATGGAATATGTGGCGTAACTCAAGCCTGCGACGAGTCCTAGTAAGATTCCCCAAAGTTTAAGCTGCGGTTCAGAGTGACTGTGAGTGGTCTCAGCATTGACGAGAAGTACAATGCCAATAATACCTAGGACTAAGCTAAAAAGTTTACGAATATTTAAATGCTTATTTGTGCTAAATAGACACTCGAAAAGAAGGGTGAAAAGTGGGGCGGAGGCTATTGAGACCACGGTGCCAGTCGCAACACCAGCCATTCTCATCGAAGTATAAAAAGCCATTGGATAGATCATTAATGCAAGCGCACCAATTACTACCTCTTTTCTATGTTGCTTTAGCAACGAAGCATCTTTTTTCAAGGCCGTATTTGCTAACAAGGCCTGTATCATGCCACCTACGCCCATAGAGAAAGCACCAATAGCCAATGGGCTCGCCTCCGGAACCAAGGTAGCCGCTGCACCTGTTGTCCCCCAGAGGATTGAAGCCAGTAATATAAAAATAGACCCATGCTGATGGGGAGCTAACTGAAAGCGTGTTGTAATCATTTCTTAATCCGAACATCCATTTGATGCTGAAAGGATAAGCGATGAATAAAGGCTGTACTTTGCTGAAAAGACGAAATTGTATTTTAAAAAGACGCTTTTAATTGCGTGTGAACTGGCGTGGGGGTAGGCCGAAATGAAGAGAGAAGCGTCGGCTAAAAGCAGAAAGATCGTTGTAGCCGACTCTTTCAGCGACAATTTGAACGGGTAAGTCAGTATGGGTAAGAAGCGCTTTGGCTTTTTCCATTCTATGGTGAGTAACGTATTGTTGGACGCTCATACCGAGGTTGGTTTTGAATAGTACCTTAAATTGAGTCGGGCTCAGACAAGCCACTTTCGATAACTCGGCAATTGAAAGAGGGTTCGCTAAATTGTCAAAAATCTCACTCTGTGCAGCGCGGATGCGAGGATCAATTTTTGAAGTTATCGGTTGCTGCGTCAATAGCATAGTAAAGACATCGAGAATCGAAGACTCTATCGCTTTATCCACTTGGTGTTGTAACTGTTTTTCTACAAAGTAGATAAAGCTCAGTAGTGGCGTTGTGGTAGAAAACACGTGCACATCACTATCGAGAAGATGGTTTGGAAGTGCTGGCATGTCAGCAACAATAAATCGAGCGGCTTCATCGGCTTGAAAACCATGGGTAGTACCTGCAGGAATCACAACACACTCACCCACAGTCACTTTTCCAGAGAAATTATCCATCTGAATATTGATGTTGCCTTGAACTGGAAGCACAAGCTGGTGGTAATCATCATGCGAATGACTGTTTAGCTTCTTTGTGTAGGCTCGGATACTGAGAGTTGGAATCATTATTTTGTCGGATTGGTTCGCAATGCTCTCAGTATACGGCGAGAGGTGGTTTTAGTCTCCCTTCCACTAGGCTTTAACCTTTTTGCTTCGTCTTGAGTTGATTTACATTTTCTTGCCAACGCTGCGTGTATGAACCATCTCGTGATTTGGAAAAATCATCAACACTCCATACGAAGACATGTTTGGGAAGTGATTTGAAGGAAGAGTGGTTCGTCTTTCTATTGGATATCAATACCGTGGCAAACTCTTCATCTAGCATGTCGTTTTGTTCAACGATTGGAAGTAACGTTGAAGAAGCGAGATCTTTTAGCTCTGGCTTATCAATCACGGCTTGCATGAACTCTAAATCAAATAGAGCGGTCTCTAATTCAATCTGGCTTTGACGCAATGACTTGTGCATTTGGTCAAAGTTCTGATTTAACTGACGTTTAACCTTGTCTAATTCTTCGATTTGATGGTGCTCCATGACTAGCAATAGATCGCGATGGAGAATACCAAGCATGATTAAGCTGTTTGCTGGGCTTAGCCAAAAGTAACTGGTTGACTCTCCTCCCGATTGCAAAGTCGCGACTTTTTCGCCTTTGGGTAATAACGCTTGTGCGACATCAATAGGTATAACCGCAATATTTTGGTTTCTCAGGGCTGGGTACGCGTCTACACTTTTCCAAACAGACGATATTCCGATCACAGCATCTGCTATAGGGTAGGCTTCAGGTGGTTGTCGTTCCAACCAACCAGGAATACGTTTTATGTTGTACTTTGTAGGAGGTAACAGTGTCACTTCTATAGGTGTATTTTCTATCAACTCTTGAGTCATACTTGCAACAACGGGTACGACGGTAACCAGTTTCAAATGGCCAGGTTGTCCTGAGGAATCTGCGTGAGCAAAGCTAGAAACGAGCAGTAGCCCTGCATACATTAAAGATAAAAATTGAGTGACAAATCGAGTCGAAAGCATGTTTACGCAATCCTCTTTTGGGTTTGTCTATGAGCAAGGCTGACCAAGAACCATCCACAAGCAAATAGGGTAATTGCAGGGCCTGCTGAGATCGGCCATTGCAAGTACATTGGTATCAGCACACCAAAGACAGATGCGGTACTAGAAAATAGAACGGATAGAATCAGAAGCTGTTTTAGATTTTGCGCAACTAATCGCGCACTGGCTGCGGGAATCAAAAGTAGCGCTCCAACCAACACTGCCCCAATGATTTTCACGGATGCAACGGTAATCAAGGCGATTAAGATAACGAATGCGTAGTCATGAACTTTCACTTTAATACGTTGGCTGTGTGCAATTTCTGGCGACACGGCAACTAAGTAAGCATGGTTGCCGTAGAAATAACTCATAGCGGCTACCATGATGCAGATGCTCGCTAGCATGATTAAATCAGTATGGCTGGCGACTAAAATCGACCCAAACATAACTTGTTCTATCAAATGTGCATTTACCTTCTTTGCTACATAAAGAAGTAATGCTGCACCCGCCGCCAAAGCGAACGACAGAAATACGCCAATCAAGGCGTCGTATGGGATCGTTGAGCGTCCTTTCACCCACTGTAGTAACAGAGCGAATAAAATAGAGAAGCTAAAAAGGCTGATAAGAGGAGATGTCGCGGGCTCGCCGAGCAGAATACCAATACTGACTCCAGTTAAAACACTATGACCAACCGCCTCAGAAAGGAACGCGAGGCGCTTTACTACAACAAGAGTTCCAAGCAAACCGAGTAATGGGCCGATCATCATGCTGGCGAGCAGAGCGTTAATGAGAAATTCGTACTCAAACATCTCAGGCAATAAACCTTGTTCAACCAAGTGAGCAAAAAACTGATAGATAATGTCCATGCTATTGCCTTATGTGGTTGGAATGGGTTGTAACTTTGAAGGTTGCTGATACCTTTCAAAAAAGTCTTTGGCGCTAGATTGAACTTGCAAAGTCTTATCGATCCAATAGACGTTGTGACAGTGTTGCTGAACCACTTCCCAATCGTGTTCCACCATCAGAATAGTACCGCCAGCTTGTTGGAATTTAGACAGCAATGCCAAGCACTGCTCTTGACCTTGTTGATCCAGTCCTGTCATCGGCTCGTCTAGTATCAGTAGGCTTGGTTTTTTCAATAGAGCGATTCCTAACACCAATCTTTGACGTTCACCGCCCGAAAGGTCACCAAGTTTTCGATCTAATTTCTTACTCAATTCAAGCTCTTCTAGCGCTGACTGGATATATGGGCTCAGTGCTCGTTTGAACCATACTGGTCGAGTCGATAGGCTCATCAAAACATAATCACGAACGGAAATCGGTAGACTCGAGTCGAATGGTGATAACTGTGGCATGTAACCGATGTTATGTGATTCGGTATTTGGCCAGTGAATTGCGACTTGTCCCGAATGATGAGTTAACCCTAATATGGTTTTTAACAGTGTGCTTTTCCCACCACCATTAGGGCCCAAGATTGCGTGCCAGCCACCAGCTTCAAACTGAGTTTCAACATGCTCTAATATCGTTAGGGGCCCTTCTTGTAAACTGACTCTATTGAGTTTGACGCTTGGTCCAGCAATCATGTCTGGTATTAATTGGCTCATGACTTCGGACTTTCCTCAGCGTATTTTAGCGACTTTACTAATGTCTCGAGGTTGTGCTGCATGTCTATCTCGACAAGGTCTTTGCGGTAGTCCCCATAGGTCATATGAGAAAAGTGAAAGATGCGAGTACCGGTCTCGTTTTCGATGACATTGATGTATTGGTTCGCCATGTTCAATTCGGTAAACAGCACTTGTACATTGGCATTGCGGATTTTATTGATCGTATCTTGCAGTTGTGAAGCGCTCGGGGAGACGCCATGAGCCGGCTCAACCACCGCTGATACGGTCATACCAAACTCTTGCAAAAGGTAGCCGTATGCACCATGTGTACTTGCGATACGAATGTCGCTGATATTTAGTCTTGCTACCTCTTTTAATGCACTAGATTTCATTTTTCGAAGTGTCTTCGCGTACATCAAAGCATTGCGTTGGTAGTACTTTGCATTTGAAGGATCGAGTTTGGCGATCCCTTTAGCTATCGTATAAATCTGGCGGATTGCGGCATCAATGGAAACGAAAGTATGAGGGTTGTGAACTTGTCCGCCACGCTTGCTAATCAATGGAACGTCTGCATTCGCCTGAATGACGGTAAGGTCGGAAAGATTCAAGCTTTCTAAAACTTCAATGGCGAATTGGTCGTGTCCAATACCATTCACAACAATGGCGTCCATTGACTTTAAACGAGTTAAATCTGCCGGTGAAAGTTTGTAAGCATGCGGATTAAATCCAGCATCAATTAGAGGAGTGACTGTGGCTTTATCGCCAACAATGTTACTAACGTAGCTGTAGTAAGGGTGTAACGTGATCCCAATATTCAGTTTAGCGAAAGCCAAAGAAGAGAATGTTAAGGGCAACACTGCGATAAGAATAGCAGCAGGAATACGAAAGATAGACATTAAGAAACCTTCATTAATGGCTGTGTAAATGGTTGGGATTGATGGCGTTGCTATCGCGCCACAGCGTTATATTTTGGGATGAACATAGCTCGTCTACAGAAAGCGCATCAGCTATACGCCAGCCTGTTGAGGCACTGTTGTTTTCATCAAAGATCAAACGAATTTGGTAGTGTGTGTTGCTGATTTGGGTGTCACCGATAAAACAGTGATTAGCTTGAGCCCAACTAACATTTGGTAGGCTCGCAATCGCATTTTGAGCGAATGGCGCTATTTCAAGATCCGACAGTTCGGAAAGTGTCGGTACGCCCATGTCCAGTTCCATCATGATACTTATTTCATCTGCCGCGATTGATAGACTGGTTAAGTGCGCGTGTAAACCTTTAGGTATGATGACGTCCTGTTCTTTCTGAGCAGGATACAACCAAAACAATAAAGACGACGCGATAACAATGATAGAAACCGCGCACATTAGGACGACTCTATTTTCAACAACGCCATCAGCTGGCGGGATAACCTCAACGACCAAATCACCAGAAGGTGCTAGCTCGCCTTTACAGTCGATAGTTTGGTTCATTTTATGAGTTCCACTTAAATTTAGTTTCTAGCTAGAGGTTATTGCTAACTTCGTCGTTGGAGATCTCTAAAACGTGGCCAGGGCCTGCATCCATCAATATGAAATAATCACTCTCTGGTAGGGGGAACTGGTACATTGCTTGGTCATCGGTCGTTCCAGATGCGAGCACTTCATCTTCGTCAGAAAAGACTTCCATAATGACATTCGGTGCTTTAGCGCGATTGGAAAAGCTCGCCTCGCATATGACCACTTTGTTCTCGTCCGCTTGTTGTACGCTGCACGTGAGAATCGGGTAGTGCGCAAAACTTAATGAACTCATCAAAGTGCTGCACATTGCAATTAAAAGAAAAATGGTATTTCTTAACATGTTTAAAGCCTTCTCTACGCTTATTGGATATTGGTTGCTCGTTTGTCGAATGTCACTTGGCCGTCTGGCATCAGTGGCCAAGAAGTTTGATAAAACTCTCCGCTCCAGTCTTCGATGGTTAGCCATAGCTTAGGTTCTTCTGGCAGTGTTCTAGGGACGACAACATGAGCAGCCAAGTTGCCCGTCACACCATGAATAACAAAGCCAGGAGCTCGTAGAGTTCGCGGCTTTTTGAAATCCACATACATAAACTTAATGTTTGAAAAGTCGCCTTCCACAAAAGCGTTAACGTTAGTTTTTCGTCCTGGTGTTATTGGAGGTAAGTCTTTTTCTAAAAGGCCAAGCACGACTTGTAAGCTCACTTTCCACTCTCCAACGGTTTGTTGTTGGTAATGGTAACCGCCGCTGTTTGTGCCTTCTCTTTGAAGTTTGAAAGCAATACTGATCCCGATACACATGACCAAAACGAACAACCAGTTGAGGTACTTAAACCCGGACATTGGCCCACCCCAAGGGCGTATGACTAACCAAGTTCTCAATAGGCGTTTCTTGGTGTTGGACATTGAAGGTCTGATGACACGAGACACTTCTGAACGAGTACGTTTGTAGTAGATGATCGTCCCTGAGATAGAGAGTGCTGTCATTGCAAACCCGAAAATGAACCAAACGCTCTTAACTAGTAGATCGGCTAAACCAGACTCACCGAAAGTACCGTAGTGGAGTGGCTTCATGGCTCTATCGAATCGACGCCCAAAACTTGCGTCCTCCATTAATCTAGAACCGATGATTGCTCCAGTATAAGGGTGAACAAAATAAACACTGTCAACGGTGCTCGTCAGTAAATCGTCTTTCATTCCGCGAACGGAGTAAGCCATACCGTTATGTTCGGGTGGCCTCAGTAATATGACGGTGAAGTCTGGGTCATGTTTGTGTACGGCCTCAACAATTTCGGCAGACGACAATTTAGTAGGTGTGCTTGTACCTAGCTGTTTAATGTCTCTTCTGGACAGCCCCGGTTCGATGGGCAGAGCTTCTACTACAGGAGGTGCAAGCTTATAAAGAACTAATGGGTTGTGATAAAACCACCAACTGCCGGATACGCCAATAATGAGTACAAACCAAAGTGACCATAAGCCAATGAATTTGTGGAGGTCGGCGAGGAAGCGATGGAACTTAACCCCGCGATAACGAGGTAAAGTGAAAAAGTGACGCCAGAAGCGTCGATATGCAATAAGGCCAGTCACTAGCCCAATTAAACAAAGTACACCGAAGAAGTTAACGAACGCGCGACCAACCAGGGGCATGAAAAGGTTGGTATGTAGAATTCGAATAAAACTACCGACTGTTAAAAAGTCGGTCTCCCCTTTGAACTCACCCGAATAGGGGTCTATGTGTACAACGGTGAATCCACCACTTGTTGTGCTCTTTAATGCCGTCGCTGCAGTTTGTTCGCGATCAGCTGCTGTATAGAACGAGGAAATTCCGGACTCAGGAAATTGAGCTTGGAGTTTGTCGTAGACGGCACCAGGATTCATTCGTTCTGATGCTACAGTCGCTCTTTTTTCTGCATAAAGTAACCAATCGATCTCTTCATGAAAGACGGCAATGGTGCCACTTAGTAAGACGACGCAAAAGATGACGGATAGTTTCAGCCCAATAAAACTGTGTATTAAGAATGCAAGCCTACCTGCCGTGATCTTTTTGGCTTTTTTGTTTCTAAAAGTGCGCTCATTACTCTCATCAATCGAGCTTCCAGACGCTGACACATGCGTGTTCACACTGCTCTCCCTGCAATTATTTTTATTCTTAATGCTCTCTATAAGCTTTTCATTTTCAGCTAAACCTAACTAAATCAGAGCATTATATTCATTTATTGTTTTGGGTGATGATTATTTATAAAATTCATCACAAATGCAAATAATTGCTATTATTATTAGCATTATTGCTCTAACATCTTCGCCACATTCATAACAAGAATATAAATAAGGAGATGTGTTTTGAGGATTTCAGCAACCGCATTAGCAGTTTTAGCTGCGTTGTCTAGTGAGGCTGTTGCTCAGTCGGATAACACTGATATGGGTGAAGCAGAAGTGATCGTGGTAACAGGCCAGAAGATTGCTCGCTCAACACAAGAAACTAAGGAAAGTGTCGCAGTTGTAACCGATCAAGATATTGAAAGGTATGAATTGCAAGATTTGAATGACGTTTACGCGCTCTCTGCCAACGTTTATGACATGGGGGCGGGAGAGACGTTTGGTATACGTGGTGTATCGCAAAACTCTGCTTCTACTGGTGGTGGTACTGGAGAGATGGGTAGCCTTTACATCGATGGCGTTGCTTATACTGGTTATGCGAGTCGTTTTTTGGCAAAAGATCTTTGGGACATGGAGCAGATAGAGATCCTCCGTGGTCCACAGTCTACTAACGTGGGTCGAAATGCACTGATCGGTGCCGTGGTTGTTGAATCTAAAAAACCTGAGCTTGGTTACTATGATGCTGCGATGCGAATTGGTGCGGGCAACTATGGGCGTAAAGTGCTTGATGGCATGTTTAACGCGCCGATTAGTGATGACGTTGCCCTAAGAGTTACCGGTCAGTTTCATGAGTCTGATGGATTTATGAAAAATGCTGAGCTAGGTAATGACGACTTTGATGCTCGTGAAAACCACAATGTTCGCGCACAACTTTTGATTGAGCCAAGTGATGATTGGAGCCTGAATCTTATGGCTCAGTTCGCTAAGTCGGATCGTGGACAAGATATTTACTACGTTAACCCTGCTAATGGTTACCCACTTGATAGCCGTACTTCCTATGATGATGTAGTTGCACGAGAAAACTACGATGGTTTCACGGCAGCAATCGATTTTACTTATTATCTGACTGACCAATGGACTTTAAGCTCGATCACCTCTTATCTAGATGGTGATTACGTGCGAACGGATGACGCAGACAGAATCCCAGGTGTTACAGGAAATCAGGTGGATCGAACGGTAGAAGATAAAAATATCGCTCAAGAAATTCGCTTTAACTTTGATGGCCAAGATACCCGTGGTGTGGCCGGTGTTTACTTGACACAAGTTGACCAAAAGATATCAACTAACCGTTTGCAGTTAGTTGGTATTCACCCGTTGATTTCTGCTGGTCTAAACAACTTAGGTGCAGGCGCTTTAGAAGGTGCCATTCTTCCGCTTTACATGGAAAATGCACAGGTTGATGATCGCATCGCTTACGATAAGAGCGTTCAAAACGTGGCGTTTTTCACCGAATGGGATTACGACGTAACTTCAGCATGGACAGCTTCAACGGGTTTCCGTTACGACTATGAAAAGAGTGAAATTGCACCTGCTCAACAGTCACGTAATGTTGTTGGTGGATTAAACTTACCTGATGCTGCTGGCACTGGTGCTGCAATTGACGCTGCTGCAGGATTACCAGCTGGTACGGGTCAAACGATTCTATCGACGATCAATAACCAATTGAGTTCTTATGTCGGTTTCTCTGACCAACCTAAACAAGAAACGTCTTACCACGCACTATTGCCACAAGTCGGTTTGACCTACAACGTGAATCAAGACGCGTCAGTCAGTGCTTTCTACAAACGAGGCTATCGTTCTGGTGGTACAGATATCGATGCGACGGGCGTTTCTCGTAGCTTTGATCCAGAACACTTAGATAACTTTGAACTGGCAATCCGTACTGCGTGGCTGGGTGGAGATTTAATTTCTAATGCCAACATATACTATGGTGATTGGAAAGATCAGCAAGTGAATGTGTGTCCAGATGGTAACTCGATTAACTGCTATACCGAAAATGCCGGTTCATCAGAAATCTATGGTTTAGAGTTTGAAAACACCTATCTGTTTAATCAAGACTTAACACTATTCGCAAACCTAGGTTTTGCTAAAACTGAGTTTAAGGATTACGTAGGAGCGCAGGGCGACCTGTCAGGAAACCAATTCGCGTATAGCCCTGAATTTACTGGATCACTGGGTGCCAACTACTTCTTTACAGAGCGTATTTATTCAACGGTGAGTATGGATTACATCGATGAAATGTACAGTGACCAGGAGAACAACGAGTTTTACAAAACCGACGCTCGCACTGTTTATAACCTAACTGCAGGCTACCTAGGTGACAACTTTAAAGTTGATGCGTACGTGAAAAACCTAACGGATGAGTTTTATATTCAAGGCAATTACGCTGACTACTTAGGCAATCAAAATATTAGAGCGGGCGCACCAAGAGAGTTTGGTGCAAACCTAACAATATTTATGTAGTCAACTTTATAAAACAAACAGCTAAGGGCAGAGTTAATCTGCCCTTTTTGTTGTTATAGGTCTGATTTTTAAAGGTTTTAACCAATACCCATCCACCTTGAGTGATAAGGTATGTGCATTGTGTTACACGAGTTAGATAGTGGAGATTATCAATTAATGAAGGATCAAACTGAAAAGAAAATCGAAAAGTCATCAATGTCCTTTGATGCCAAACTCATGTTTGGATGCCAGTTAATTATGTTTCTGACTATGTTTTTAAAACCATTCGACACTGTGTTGCATTATGTGTATCTGGCGGCCTTTTTATTAGCGACTTTCATGCTTGTGTCAATATTTCAAAAATTGAAATCAGGTTGGTCTTGGCCGGGTTTATCAATAAAGAATGTCGTGTCTGCAGCTTTTAATGTGGCTGCTACATACTCTTTCTTTTCCTTCGCTGCGTATTCAATGTCTGATACAACACTCGATGTAAGTTTGTCTCCGGAAAATTGGGAAGTACTACTTAACGAAACATCACAAATGATTATTCAAACAGCGCTAAGTAACTCGAATACCGCAGTATGGTTTTTGATCGGGGCTGCAATATTCTGGGGTAACTTAATGAGAGACTTTAACTTCTTGGTGATGACGCAATACGAATTTGAACAACAATGTCGGCGTAAGCATTCAGATACGATAGTGTTTAAATAGCCAATAGTTGGATGCACTTATTTTTTGCAGAAGGCTTTCTATTTTGTTCTACGACACTAACGCCTTCTATTACAAACCACTCAAAGCTTCCCCTAGAGGTTTGAAGTAGGCTTGCAATGCGCTGTGAATCTTCATTCGATGTTCTAAATCAGGGTAGACTTTGATGTGTTCGGGTTTGGTTGTCCCAGCTACTAAGTAGCTGTTTTCAATTCCAGAGCACGACTCGACAACTGACTCAAATGCTCTCGCCATCATTTCCGTTGGTAGAGAGAAATAATGACTTCCCATCGCTTTATCGGCTAAAACACTTCGTGACACATAGTCGTGTCGATCTTGCTGGTCGTCAGTAAGCAGCGCCGCGTCAAATATCTTCAGTAATCTGTCATTCAATGGGTGTGGAAAATGCTCAGCGTTTTTCAGCCAACAATCGCTTGCAAAGATCGTTCGTTTTTGTGGCCCAGCTCTGTCACCAATATCAAACGCTTTCTCTGCAATGTAATGATCAAAGGCATGCCAAAACTCATGGGCTAAAGCGCCAGCTCCGGCATTTTTCGCGAGCGCGAGTTCTCTTTGATTTGGTGCGTAGTGGGCTTGAACGCCTTTTTGTCCGCCGCTGCCGAAAGCCAGATTTAAACTGCCTCGCAACCCAATGGCTTTTGGGGGGAGCGCCAATATATAAGCAAGGTCTGCAAATGAGTCGAAGATCAGATTAGCGGCCAAGTCTTTCTCTTCTTGGTTCACCCACTTACCAACACGAATACTGCCAATGCCAAAGGTATCTCGTATATCGATAAACGACACTTGTTCCCCATGACGATAGTCTGGGCCTTTACGAGTTTTGTATTTAAAGCTAGTTAAACGCAAGATTCACCTTGTGCGATGGGGAGTTATTTGGACTGGTTTTTAAAGCGCGTATTGTACATCAATTCATGTTGATGTGGTCGGGTATAAATCTCGCTGCGAATTTAGCGTCACAACTTCGTTTCGACTCTTGGAGTTTGGAAAAGAGCATGAAGTTGGACTCATTCCTAGCAAGCTTTTGGGCAGAAACACGTAAGCGTATGAGCTTCAAAGTACCCAATTTGGATTAGAAAAAGCATCTTGAAACTCTAAACGCTTGCTATGCTTTTCTTTGATACCGAGTAGGAACCTAATTAAATCATCTTCTGCAGTTTCTAGTTCTTTTATGCCTTCAGTTATTAAGCATGCCTCATCATCAAGCCATATTATGAAATTAGTAAAATCAACTAACAGATTTGATGAATGATAATGTATTGCTACAAGCTTACTGGTCACTTCAAAGAAATCGAGTAGACCTAATTCGTATCGTTTCAATAGTTTGATTACAACTAACTCAAATGCTTCATTCTCCAAATTGGCATTCAGACTACCTAATATTTTAAGCTGCTTTTCTTTAGAGCTTGTTAAACAAAGATCAAATAGAATTTCTTCTGGCTCATCGCTCGAAATGATCTGCTCATCAGCCCAATCTACTATTTGCTGAGCGTCAGTTATTGAACACAAGAGTTCGAACTCAATCACTTTAAAGACTAACTGGCTTGACATGGGAATTCCTCAAGAAACATGACACCGCGTTAAGCGTTGTGAATTCGTCTTGAACGCTTTGTCAGCATTTGGTATCGAGCAACATCAAACCCCAACATTTCTTGTCTGTCTACAAACTCGAACCCGCTACGTTCATAAAACGCTCTTAATCTCCCTCTGCCACCATGACAGTCGCAACGAACCCAAATACATCCACGTTCTTCAGCCAATAAACGGATTGCGGTCAATGTTTGCGAGCCAAAGCCTTTAGAGTTGAATGCATTGCCAATTGCAAACTTATGGAAAAACAGGGTTCCCTTTGTATCCGTGTCTGTCCAAAAATCATCGAAATCAAAACTAATAAATACACACCCTATAGTGTGCTGATCAGATTTCAACAGGTATAAATTTTCAATAGCATAGTTGCTTTTTAATGCTTTCACTGACACTTGTTGTTGAGTCCACAAGGGTAGCCCTCTCGCATTACAACGCTCTACCGTTTGAGCTAAGAAATTGGATGCAATATTCCAATGCTCATCTGTAGATGCTTTGACTAACTCCATTACTCCTCCTGAGATTGCTAAGCGTTGCGAATCACTTCACTGTTGAATTGTTTGTTAGGAATTTGAATCCAGCAATACTTTTAGTTCTTCGACCGACAGAGTCTGCTCTTTTTTCCTATGAACCATTGCGTGACAATTTGCACATAAAGGGACTAGATCTTTTTCTGGGTCTACTAACGTCGAAATACCTAATTGTGACACCGGAACTTTATGGTGGATATGAATGTAACCCTCGCCGATGCTGCCATAAACTTTGCCATAGTCGAAACCGCACGCGGAGCATATAGCCCCATGAATTGCTATTGCTTGGCGCCTTAATTTTGGATTTCTCTCATACGTAGTGACGTACTTCTTATTGAAGTTACCCTCATGAAATGACTCAAACATGTTTGATTGGTCACTACTTTCTTCCACTCCATACCTAGGCTTGGCAGTTTGCAAGTCGTCTTTAGAAAGGTGCCCTAATATCAGGTCATAGTTTTCTTTAGATATAGGCCTAACACCGTTTCGCCAATAATTTGATATCAGGTTAGAGGGAATACTTTCTAAATATTTACCGTCTATTTTGGCAAGGATTGGCTTAGAGAATGTTTCAAAACTATCGATAGTGCCAAAGTAGTCACTTTTAGTACTATTTCTATCGGGAAATACTTTGCCGATTGTTCCAATACCAAAATAGTGTGGTTCGTTTGACAATCTACTTACTTGATACCCTTTGTCTTTAATTCGTCCTTTGTAGTAAATGACTTGAGTTCCTGGCTCTAGATACTTTAAGTACCTCTTCGGAAAATGATACAAAACGCCTGTATCATCGTCCCACTGAGAAACATCATTTTCTACTATCACCGCGTACATAACTTTCCTCAAATTTCCTAACATTATTAATAACAAGCATGCTCGTTTGTCTGCTTATCCGACTTTTAACAAATTTACCATAAGTCACTAAAAATTATAGAAAATATATTTAGATGCGCATGCTATCTTCACATACAAACGCGCCGCCTATAGTCGAACACGCTCGCTAAGTTTTTTTTGAGCATATATAAAAAAGCAGAGCCGATAATGGGCTCTGCTTGTTTTCTATGGGTTGTAAGTTAGTTACTGTGCGTTCTGAGCATTAAGCTGCGCTGATTGAGCTTTCTTCTTTCTAATGCGGGCAAAGAGGCCGCCAAGAATAACGATGCCGCAAAGCGCGTAGGTCACCATGAATGACGTGTCACCTGCGACCAAACCTAGGTCAGAGAAGGTGATGTAAGCGCCAAGTACCATGTACAGAATCACTGCAGAGGCTTCAAAGCGGAACTCCCAAGGTTTAATGTCCATCGCTTCGTTGACTGGAAGCACGTAGTCTGTATCACGTGGACGAACTTTACCGATAGCAAACATAATGCCGCAACATAGCACGAACAATACTGCTAGCTGGTGGAAGAAGTGCAGTTCAGCCAATGGCTTAAGTGGACCTAAGTAGTCGTGCATCGAGGCTGGAGTAAACTGTACGATACCGTAAGCCGCAACAAATACTGCCAATGAAACTTTTGCCGCCACCGCTGGAACACGCTTAGTAATGTAACCCATAAACACGATAGTGAAGATTGGTACACTGAATAGGCCTGCCAAGCGTTGTAGTAAATCGAATAGGCCATTCGGCGCAAACATGATGAACGGGGCAATGCCCACAGATAGGATTGCAATGAACAGACCGAATGAACGACCTTTGTTGACTAACTGTTCATCAGAAAGCTTGCTCTCTTTATCAAAGATTGGCTTGTAGACGTTAAGTGTAAATAGTGTCGTTGACGAATTTAATACACCGTTGAAGGTCGATAGAATTGCGCCGAACATTGCCGCTAGGAAGAAGCCGACAAGCGGTTTAGGCAGTACTTCGTTAACTAAACGCGTGTACATAGTATCCGCTTCGTAGCTTTGACCTGTCGCGTCTACTGTGCCGAACATATGGTAAGCAATGATACCTGGGATGATTAGGAACAGAGGCGTCACAACTTTGATTGCACCGGCAAGGATTACACCCTTCTGGCCTTCTTTTAGGTTTTTAGCACCAAGCGCACGCTGGATGATGGCTTGGTCAGTTCCCCAGTAGTAAAGGTTAACGAGCAGTAGACCAGTGAACATAGTCGAGAACGGTACGTTAGGGTCGTCTTCGGCACCAACGGCTTGAAGCTTGTCTGTGGCGTTGGTCGTAATCACGTCTACACCTTCCATGAAACTGCCGTCACCAAGCACGATCAGACCAAAGACTGGAATCATCAGGCCGCCAACAATCAAACCTACACCGTTTAACGTATCTGCGATTACCACCGCTTTTAGACCACCATAGATAGCGTAGAAAAGACCTAGGAAACCGATAATTGATGCGATAAGTAGGATCGCTTGGAAACGACTAATTCCGAGCATGCTTTCGATGTCAAAAATACCACCGATAACCATTGCACCTGCATATAGCGTGTTTGGTAGAAGGTTGATGATGTAGCTCAATAGAAACAATACGGTTACGAACTGCTTTACTGATAAGTCATAGCGAGATTCTAAGAAATCAGGAATCGTTGTAATGCCTTGTTTGAGGTAACGCGGTACCAAAAAGAGTGCGATAATGATCAGTGTGATACCTGAAGCTACTTCATACCCCATTACAGACATATTGCCTTTAAAGGATAGGGCACTCATCCCAACAAAACTGGTCGCGGAAAGGTTAGTTAGAATGAGTGAGCTTGCGATAAGGCCACCGGTTAGGCTTCGACCTCCGAGGAAGAAACCGTCTTTGGAGTCATTTTTCTGATTCTTAACACGTGACCAGGTGTAAAACACCACCAAGCCCGTGAAGAAAAAGAATGACAGTAGGATTGTCATTGGCATAGCTTTGTCCTTAAATTATTGGAATTTTGAATGTAGTTATCCTGTCAGGCAGAGGCGTCGTGATGATTTTCACAACCGCCTTTGCCCGATGTTTTCTTATGACTGACGACGAATTAGATTTTTTTTAGGTGTACTATCAGTGCTGATTCGGGGTCGAGAATTGGCAACGTCACGCCGATCTCTTTCAGGTTATCGCCACTTAGTGTGAGCGTTTTATCTAGCCACTTAGGACGTTGCTTCATGAGTTGGAAACTGGTTTGAGGCATCTCCACCAACTTTACTTGATACTTGGCGTTGATATCCGCGCAGCTAATTCTCAACGGTGATGGCAGCGCATGATCTGGCATTGCTAATTGGCACACAGTGATCAACATTTCATCGTCACTCTCGACGCCGTAAATGTTCTGGTTCTTGTCTGCTGGATCGATACGGAAACTGCGGCCACCATGAAGAAGGTGACGGTACTCTTTATGAAGCGCGATATAGCGAGAAAATGCCTCTTTCTCTTCTTTTGATTCTTTCACCGGATCAAGCTCGACACCCATGTGACCACCCAATGCGGTAACACCACGCATGTTTATTCCATGGCGACGATTAGTCGAGTGACACTCTGCGGGGCCGATGTGCGCGCCCATCACTTCCGGTGGGAAGAAATAGCTCATGCCTTTTTGAATGGCTTGACGCTCTAACGCATCATTACAATCTGATGCCCAGAAACGTTGCGTGCGTTTAAGAATTTCGAAATCGATACGACCACCGCCCGAAGAGCAAGATTCAATTTCCACTTCTGGGTGTGCTCTGTTTAGCTCATCGACAAGGCGATATAGCGCTTGCGTTTGACCATGTACAGCTGGACGACCTTGATGGCCGGGCTGAACCAGTTCACGGTTCATGTCCCACTTCAAGTAAGTAATGTTGTAGCGTGTGAGTAGGTCATTTAGGCGCTCAAACAGATAGTTGAAGCAATCTTCATTTTGTAAGTCGAGAACATATTGCCAGCGACCAGAGGGCTGGTGGTAACCTTGTAGTCCCAGAACCCAATTAGGGTGGTTGCGATACAGGTTCGAATCTTGGCTTACCATCTCAGGTTCTACCCAAAGACCAAACTCCATCCCTTGTTGGTTCACATGATTGATCACCGGTTCTAAACCATTAGGGTATTTCTTTTCATCTAAATACCAATCACCTAAAGCTGCTCGTTCACCGTCACGACCAATGAACCAACCATCATCAATGATGAAGCGCTCTACACCCATTTCGGCCGCTTCTGTGGCCATTTGCATGATGTATTCAGGTTTGTGGTCGAAGTAAATGCCTTCCCATGTGTTTAGGTGTACAGGGCGAGGCTTGCTTACAGGGAACTTAACAATGTTATCGCGAACAAATTGTTGGAAGCGTTGAGAAATACCGTTCAAGCCAGTGTTGCTGTAACACCCATACAGCCATGGCGTTTGGTATTCAGCATGAGCTTCAAGAATCGATTCACCAGCCAGTAGCAGCTCACCAGCTTGAACAAAACGGCGACCGTCACTGCGTACATCGGCACGCATTTGGTGGTTACCACTCCAACCAAGGTGGAAACCCCATACTTGACCGAGCTGTTCACTGAAGCCGTTCGTGCCTACGAACAGGCCTGGGAAGTTTTCATGGGAAGTACGCCCGCGACGGTTTTCCTGCATGAAGCCGCCATGCTCAAAGCGTTGTCGCTGTGTTTGGAACTCGTGACACCAACGGCCGTGAAAAGTCATTAACTCGTTGGCGTGGTTTGGTAAAGGCAAAGTAGAAGAGAGCTTGCCAAGATAATATTTACTGTCGCCAAGGTTTTTAACGTTAATGCGCTTTTGAACGACATCGGTCTCGAAGTTCAATTTAAGCTCAACAGTAAGTTCAAGATTCGCAACATCATCAACCATACCAAATGTCACTTGGTTTTCTTCAACTCGAGTCGATACCAGTTTGAATACAGGTGCCCAATCGTAGCCGTCGCGATGGCCTTCAATGCCCGGCGCGTTAAAGTGACCGCTACCCAGTTCAGGACACAGAGACAAAGGAACATCGACATCTAAACGAGCTTGGGAAATCGGGCGCTCTGTTGAAAGCAATAGGTCTTCGTCTATCTGCGCAATTTTAGCGCCCCAATGAAGGATCTCTGGCACTCGGTCAGTTTTGATAATCAAGCTGTGATTTTTGCTTTGTAAATGGACAAACTCACTCATTATTTGCTCGCTCTGCTATTTGTTTGCGTGAACATATTTTCTGAAAGATATATTGCGCCTATCTATGGCTTTTAGAACTTAAATGCCGATTAAATGTGATCTTAAGCAGCTTTGGAATTGTCTAAATTGGGTCTAGATCGACTGTTTTCGGGAACAAAAATTAATGTTTTCGCAAACATTTTGAGAGGTGTGTGACGTTATTTTTGAAACCCATCTGTTAGAGTCGAGCTAAGGCAGCAAAGAGCATTAGAAAAGACGATGAATGTAACCTTTAAAGATGTAGCAAAACTGGCAGGTGTATCGACCCAAACGGTATCTCGAGTGACGAATGGGTCAAACAGCGTTGCTGAATCTACTCGTATTAAAGTGAATAAGGCGATCAAGCAGCTAGGTTATGTACCCAATAAGGGAGCGCAGATGTTGAGTCGAGCGAAATCGACCAATATTGGCCTAGTGACATTAGATATGGCTTTGCATGGCGCCGCACTTATCGCCAATGGTGTGAGAAGAAAAGCACATGAATTGAATTTTGGTACTGCTTTTTCTGTTGTTTCCGAGCCAAGCTTATCCAGTATTCAAGGTGCGATGAGAGAGTTGATTGCTCAGCAAGTTGATTGCATTATTCTCAACGTACCGCTTAGCAAAGACGATGCTCTGGTGTTGGCAGAGCAGTTTCCAAGCTTACATCTGATTTTTATCGACGTGCCTGATGGTACTCCAGTGCACTTTGTTCATGGTGAGCATGCTATTGGGGCTTCTGAAGTGGTCAAGCACTTGGTAGAGACAGGACGAAGCCAGTTTTTGTTAGTTGCGGGGCCGGAGGCGTCAACAGCGGCCAATATTCGTTTGCAATCTTGGCTAGCGGAAATCGATGTATCAGAAACGAAAGCCGTAGATTGCTACCGAGGAGACTGGCAAGCACAAAGTGGATACCTTGCAATCAGTGAAGCGATTGGAAAACAACTGAGTTTTGATGCCGTGGTTGTCGCGAGTGATCAAATGGCGCTTGGCGTATTGCGTGCTTTGGATGAGTTTAACATCAAGGTACCCGATCAGGTTGCGGTTGTTGGGTTTGATGGCATCACCGACAGTGCGTATTTCAATCCACCTCTAACGACAGTTAAGCAAGACTTCACAGCCATTGGCGAACAGTGTGTCATCCAAGCAGTTGATCTAAAAAACCATCCGTCAAACACGCCAATTCAATTCAAACAAACCTGCATTCCCGTGGAATTAATTGTCCGTAAAAGTAGCCAACCTAAAACGAAGCAAACCTATGACAAGAAGGGAATCCAAGAGCTATTGAAGCAGATTGAGCTACGCTTGCCTGAATAACCTAAGCACAAACTGTATTTAGACGTTCGTTAGTGTCTATGCCTATGCCTTTGCGAGTGGAAGACATAGACACCGACGTTGAACAAGCGTTTTAAAAGATGGCTCGCTTTCTGTCTTTCAAATAAAAGGCGACGCTAATAGCGATGAATAGGAACGTGAAGTAGTAGAAAAACGATGAGAGCGACGCGATGAAGTCTATGTGTTGCTCTATCTCTTCGTCAGTGTAGTTCTTAGACAGAAGCTTGTAATAGTAGGCGTAGAGAACACCAATCAAACCATAACCCACATTAAACATTAACCCCTTGAAACTAAGCACGGTTGCTCGGTTATGAGATTCAGTCTGTTTGTTAAGGTGATAACTGATAAATATGTTCATTGTCATGATAATGAAGATCAGCACTAACGCTGGAATCACACCATAGATAGACCAACCTAAGCTGATCCAATAGTAAGTCGCCATACTTGCCACGCCCATGATCAAAATGAACGCCTTAGGCGCCATGCTTTCGGCTAATCGTCGACTTTGACCCGCCATGATGATTTTTAACAGACTCACGCCAGCACCAATTAAGCCAAAATAGATAATAGGGATATCAATGGCCGTGTAATATTGGCTGTTCATGGTCAAGAACATGCGAGATGTATGTTCGAATAAGCTGTAGTAGAGCATGATAAATAGCACGTATGGGGTCGATAATACCCATTTACCTGTATTCAATGTGAGCTTCATGCTTTCGATTGTGCTGGTTAGCTTGTTGCTACCTTTTGGCACAGATTTTTTCTCTTCTTCCATGCTGAATGCTGCATAGATTGCGATCAGGGCGACGATGAGTGTAGCGTAAACAGGAATACGCATAATATCTTGGGTGTTCTGGGGAGCGTCGAACCCAAGAATCTGATAAACACCAGACATAAAGTTTACGTCGTACATTGCAGCGCCGACTAAGGTGACAAAAATACCGACCGTTGAAGCGATTCGCAGTTGGATTTGCAGCACTCTAGGCCACAGTTCTTCATGACCTTGATCCTTCAAGGTGTCATAAGCCAACGCTTCATCGGCCCCACTGGCAAGTGCCATAGCGAGTCCACTCAGTACCCGGTTTATTAAAAAGACAACAAATACGAGACTCGGATTCCCCGTGGGCACGAAGGCTATCATGGCGATTTCAATAAACATCACGATCGATGACAGTACCACCAGCTTTTTACGCCCGAGCGTATCGGCAAATGCTCCCGATGGGACTTCAGCAAGTACAATGGTTACCGCCCACACTACGTTAAGCATGGCAAACTGAGACAGTGTTAGGCCGTAATCTAAGTAGAGTAGTGTAAATACGGGATAGTAAAAGCGAGCGAAGTAACTACTTCTAAACATCAGGAAGTAGCGGACATTACGAACTTGAAGGATCTCTTTTAGCGTCATGGAGTGGGTTACGCCTTCGTTATTATGTGATTTGATTAATACCTTTCTTAGTGTGATAGCAAAGGATTGATAAGTCGATAAGAATCATAAACTCTTTGTTTAATTAAGTAGTAGTAGAAACGGGTGAGATTTTTTGGGGAAAGAATATTTTGGGCAACCTAAGTCGCCCAAAACAATTTATTGAATTGAATCATTCCTTCGCAAAAAGTTACTTCCATGTTTGGCTGTAAACTCGCATTAAGTTGCCACCAAACACTCTCGCCATGTCTTCGTCAGAGTAGCCCATTGCTTTTAGTTCATCGACGACAGGAGCCATAATCTTCGACATTTCACCACAACCGGTTGCACCTTGGTCGAACGCATTCAGCATATAGCCATTATCTGCATACAGATCGGAGTGTTTCTTCGCAAAACCCACGACACCCGCAACGGTTTGCATGTCATCAGAGGCAATACCCACATGGTCGATTCCTACTTCTTGAACGGCACCATCGATCATTTCTGCAGCTTGACGAGGCGTAATATCCTCTGGCCAGATACCATCCATCATCCATTCAGTGAAAGTCACAGAAATCACACCGCCGTTATCAGCAATGCGTTTTGCATCTGGTGCGTCGATCAGGCGATAACAACCAGACAGGCGATAGTCCTTGTCACCATCTTTAAGCCCCAGTTTCTGCATACGACTTTCAGTTTCTTGAATGGTTTCGTATGGCTGACAATTATAGGTAGAAGCTACCGGAGAGTGAGACACAATCATAGGTACGCCAGGGTGTTTCACTTCCATGTAATCTAGGATGCTTTTGATGGTTTTCTCAGAGTTGTGGGACAAATCAACGGTGATACCGTGTTCAATCATCTCATCGATAACCATTTTACCAAACTCTGTTAAACCACCATCTTTACCATTCATCATATCAATCACGCCCGATGCTGCATCATTGGAGCCGTTATAGACTAACTGCATGGTTTTAATTCCCATATCAGCCATGGTCTCGACCCTGCTTAAATCGCCTTCTAACATCGCTGTAGATTGGTTGTTCCATTGCACGGCATATTTGCCTTCACTGTGTGCTCTTTCAAAGTCTTCAACTTTATGTACGAAGACCAGTTCAGTATCTGATTCACGAATGGCTTTGTCGTACTTGTTATAATCAGTGACGAATTTTTCCCAAGTATTATGAGCTCCCATGCCAATAGTAATACTTGAGCCTGTAATCCCGCGTTCATGGGCAAGGTCGATATAGTCGGCAAGCATCGCTTCTGATGTCCACCCCATCTCTGCGGGAGACGCAAAGAAATCTAAAACAATCGTGTCTTGCACAAAATCAGCGGCTTGTGGTGTTGCAGTATCGTGCCAGTCTTTAGATTCAATAGAGGCTTGGGCGCCGAAAGTGGCTGCAGAGATTAGCGTAGCGATAAGAAGCTTTTTCATGTGTTTACCCTCGTATTTAGTTTACGAGTGCAAATATAATTGTTCGCTTAGGCAAAAATGTGCATTTTACGACAGTCGGTAACAGTCGAGAGATTTACGGTTTCTGGTGTTTCTTGAGCCATTGTAGTGGTGTTGTATTTTCAGCTTTTCTGAATGCTCGAATAAATTGTGAAGTGTCGGAATAGCCCAAGTGTTCCGCGACATCGGATATAGAAGCTTTTCTTTGAACCATTACACGCTTTGCAAACGCGATGTTTAAGGACTCTTTAATTTTCCTAAATGTATTACCTTCACTTTTTAAGCGTCGTTGAATCGTACGCGCATTGACATCAATAATCTGGCTTAATTGTTCTATCGAAATGTCTTCTCTACCTATGTAGCCTTCGAGTATGGCAGTGATCTGTTGAGTGCAACTCAGGTCTGGGCTTTGAAACCTAACTGGATAATCACACTGAGAAGAAAGTTCAGATTGAATTGGTTCTTTATAGAACAGCGCGGTGCTACCTTGCCCTAAGAATTGTGACGTTTGGTGGTTGATCTTTAACAGCGCAAGATCGCTCGCGTCTGGATGTTGTAAGTGATATTTGATGGGATCATTTACATTTGAAGCGAGTGATTGATAGTAGCAGTGTACAACGCTTAGCAGATAGAGCTCTCCTAAAAACAACGACTGGCTATGAGATTGAAGTTCTAATTTAAGTGAGTGTTCGTTGGCCCTTTCATCAATAATGAGCGCGTTAACAGGAATATAACTGCAGAGCCCACTCATTGATTTTTCATTATTAGTATCAGATGAAATTTTGTCGACAAACGCTTTAGAAGATGCCCGAACAAGCGAAATGAATTCGGATTCAGGTACCTGGCGTTTAGTCAGTTCAAGCAACGTTATGAATGCCGAAAAGGATATAAATTGCGCAGAGCTTGTTTCTAAATAAATAGGTACACGAGCATTGCTCACCAATGACCAAATGTCTTTCACTTGATGACTTAAGTGTTCAATGAAAGTTATAGGCGCGTATTTATGGATCAGAGCAATCAACGACAGCTCTCCTAGTTATCGAGTTAGTAATAAAACGCCCACACCGTTTTAGGGTGCGGGCATGGTTTTAAATGTTGAAATATGCGTGATTCTATTTCCAAGTCTGCGCGTAAACACGCATTAGGTTGCCGCCGAATAACTTGGCTAAATCGTCGTTTGAGTAACCCATCTCCCAAAGACTATCGACAACACCAGCCATGTGTTTCGACAATTCAGCACATCCGGTTGAACCGCGATTAAAGGCATCCACCATATAACCGTTGTCAGCATATTTATCTGCATTAGCCATCGTAAAAGGAACAACTTTGGCGATTGTCATCATGTCGTCAGTAGCGATACCCACGTGATCAACACCAGCTACTTTGACGGCACCATCAATCATCTCTGCAAACTGCTTAGGGGTGATATCTTCAGGCCAAATACCATCCATCATCCACTCAGTCGCAGTCACAGCGACAACGCCACCCATATCAGCCACCGTTTTCGCTTGTTCGTCGGAAAGTAATCGGTAGCAAGCGGCTAGACGGAAATCGGGATCGCCTTTTTTCAGATTCTTCTTCGCCATGCGCTGTTCAGTTTCTGTTAGCGTTTCATGGGGTTGGCAACCATAAGTAGAAGCGACTGGTGAATGGGAATATATGACTGGCACGCCTTTGTGGTGTTTTTGCATGTAGTCGGTAATTCCTTTGGTGGTGTAGTAAGAGGTGTGTGATAAATCGACGGTGATTCCATGTTTTACCATCTCATCTAGCACTTGTTTACCAAAGTCGGTTAAGCCACTGGTATCCCCATTAATCATGGAGATAACGCCAGAGCCAGTCAGTTCAGTCTCGTTGTACGTTAACTGCATGGTTTTGACACCATACTCAGCCATGACAGCAACGTTGGCGATATCACCCTCAAGTGGCATTGTAGTCTGAGCTGCCCACATCACGGCGTATTCACCATTGTCATGTGCGAGTTTGAAATCCTCTACTTTGGTCACGTACCTGATCGGTGTTTTTGCAGATGAAGAGGCTTTGGTCCATTTGCCATGTTCTGATTTAAAGGCAAGCAAATTAGGTGTATGGGGCGCAGCAATCGTCACTGAAGCTCCGGTAATACCACGCTGGTGGGCGAGATCTATGTATGCCGCTACTTCTGAATCTTTGGTGTAGCCAGTGCCGCTTGGAGAGGCATAAAAGTCGAGCACAATGTTGTCGGCTACGTACTTCTGAGCTTCTGGAGACGCAAATTCGTGCCAGTCTTTAGTCTCAATTGACGCGAGAGTTGGGGCACTAAGTGATGCAACGATTGTTGAGAGAAGCAGTTTACGCATGTTAATCCCTTATCGATGATGTCTAACCGTGACGATCTTTCTTTGACCAGTCGTAAGTAATGATTTAAAGCATTCAATTCAGTATAGAACAGCATCTGATATACAACGCTTTGTAAACGAAGTGATTTTGCGTGGTGTGTCAATAAAATTAAAAGTTATCCAAATGTCATCAAGTGGCCATTTCCTCCTACACTTAATAAGTATGATGCACTTACCTTCTTAAACAAGCAGTGGTTTAGATAACAGGACTAGCAAGAAAAAAAGTAGCGTGATACCTGCTGTTGTTGTCGTGTTATGCACATATTTAAAAGCGTGACTTTCTAAACTGACCGATAGATAACGAGATAAAAAGAGAGAGTTAAATGAATAGGAAATTGTCGACTTTAAACTTGGCGATCGTAGCTGCTTTGGCCGCATCATCTAGCTTTGCGGCTAATTTCGAAAGCCCTGATTCAGTGGAAAACACGATAGCTCAACAAAAGTCTCAACAACTTGATTGGCGGGAGTCATTAGCGGCAGACGGTTTTACGTTTGGTGCGGATTACTTTGCTTTGAGGGTGCAGTCGTCTGATGGAAAAACAGGGGACTCGGTCAGTGCTGCTTCTGGAGTCGCGCGTTTATATGGCTCTTGGAATCTTACCGGTAAAGGAACAGAAAATAGCGGCAGTTTGGTTTGGAAAGTTGAGCATCGACACTCTTATACGGACACTTCTCCTAAGCAATTCGCTTGGCTAGGAGAAGATCAAATCGGATATGCTGGGATGATCGCCCCTGCGTTTAGCGATCAAGGGTTTCGTGTCACTGATCTTAACTGGAAACAGAAGATCAATGATGGCAAGGGTACCATTATTGTCGGATGGCAAGATGTGACCAACTATGTTGATGTTTATGCACTTGCAAGCCCTTGGTCTGGTTTTACCAACCTGGCGTTCTCGACAGGGGCGGGTGCCATGGGCTTACCCGACGATGGTATTTTGGCCCTGTCTGCCGGGCACATGATAGGGGATAACTTCTATATTGTTGGTGGTATAGCTGATGCGAAAGGTAAGTCTGATGATATCTTTGAAGGCTTCGATACCTTGTTTAACGACACCACTCTATTCGCGACTTTAGAGTTGGGTTGGACAGCGTCACAAGAGCAGATCTATACCGATAATTTTCACGTGACCTTATGGCACATGGATGAAGGATCTCGACATAGCCTATCCTCAACGGTTTTGCCTGATGGCACTGTCGTTGGAGGGGAGTCTGGAAAAGGTATCAATTTCTCTTGGAGCCAGTTCGTTACACCGCAAATCATGCCATTCGTACGTGGTGGATTATCGGAGGGCGATGTCGCTTTATATGATAAATCGCTTTCGGTTGGTTTAGGCTATTTTGGTTTGGGTCAGCCTAATAACAATTTAGGTTTTGCAGTGAACTGGTCTGAAACAAACAGCGATACATTGCAGACTTTCTTGAATGCTGGCGAAGACCAAGTGGCGGCAGAGCTATACTACAACATGCAATTTGGTGACCACCTTCAGATCACACCAGACATTCAATACATTAAGGATCCAGCCTTCTCAAACGAAAGCAGTGCTTGGGTATTTGCTATTCGAGCGAGAGTGTTTATTTAAGAAAATACGATTCAGTGTAAAAAAGTGGGTGTCTTATGCGCCCACTTTTTATCAGTGAGTCAATGGCTTAACGAGTTGGATCGTTAACGCGAGTCTCTAATCGCATCCGCCAATAAGTCTATTTCCCTTTTCACATCTTCAGTTAGGTCGAAACCAATATTGATCCTAAAACAATCATTGTAGAGTGGTAGCGTGCTAAATAGCTGGCCCAATCGAATATCGATTTTATGTTTCTCAATCAACGCCGTGAATTTTTCGAGGTTGAGTTTTGGGACTTGTAACCACAGTACCATTCCTCCTTGCGGTTGGCTTATGTTAACCCCGCTTGGCAAACGCTCGGATAAATAGTTGAGATAAGACTGCCGTAAACTAAGTAGCTTCGTTCTACGGCGCTTTAACTGCTTGGCGTAGTTACCCGATTCAATAAAGTCAGCCACTGCAAGTTGAATAGGCAGTGACACACCAAAACATGATGCAGAATGTTGCTGGCGATAGCTGTCTGTATAGCGCCCCGGTAGACACCAACCAAGACGATAGCTTGGCGATAAGCTTTTAGAAATCGAGCCGCACCAAAGTATGTAGCCATTTGAATCATAATACTTAGCTGGTAAAGGGGTGTGCTCTGAATACGATAGCTCCAAATAGACGTCGTCTTCAATCATCGGCACTTGGTAATAATTAGCAAGCTCGGCAAGCTTCTGTTTTTGTTGAGCAGTCATAGTGATACCTTGCGGATTCATATGCGACGTACAAAAGATGCCAGCCTTAACGCTTCCTTGTTGCAAATGTAATTCAAGCTGTACAAGGTCAATTCCTTCATCGATTGATGGGATCTCGACAATGCGCCTTCCCATTTTCCCCAATAGGTCCAATATCCCACTAAAACACGGAGAGCTGATGGCTATAGCATCGCCAACTTGGGTACATGCTTCAAGAGCAGCCTTAATCGCAGGCATACAGCCGGATGTAATGACGAGGTCTTGTGGGTTGATATGAATTCCCAACTTTGAAAAATGAACGCTCAATGCATCACACAATGACGGGTCGCCTTGAGTGTGAGGGTAATGATTCAGTCGACTGCCTAGTCGTTTGCTCGACCGGCGAAAGCTACGTTCGAGCTCGAGCTGCGCGGTGTCATCAATCGTCGTACTGGATATACCAAGCGGGCCGTTGTAAGGAGAGTGAATAGAGAAGCTTTGGTGTACTTGAGATACTTTACTGACAAACTGCGTCCACTCAGGCGTATTGTGTTTTTTACTTCGCGCAGAAATATAATAGCCCGCTTGTGGGCGAGAGTGGATCCAACCCTGAGACTCCAATTCTTGATAACAACTGACTGCGGTCGACATGCTCACGGCTTGTTGTTTCGCTAATTGTCGCAAAGAGGGCATACGACTCCCTTCGCTTAATTTCCCGTCTTCAATTTCCTGAACAAACTGACTCGCCAATGTTTTGTAAAGACTCATAGATGCCAACTGTACTTATTTTTTTGTTAAAAACTGTATCTGTACTGGAAACTGTACTTGATTGATACTCTTTTTCAAAGAAGAAGGAGGGCAGTTTATGGTTAGAAACGATTTATTTTTGGCAATCTTTGTGATGGCAATTTGGGGCTTTAACTTTTCGATGATCAAAATGGGTATTACAGAGGTTCATCCATTATTAGCCACCGCTGCGAGGTTTACCTTGGCAGTGATTCCAGCGATTTTTTTCATTCGCAGGCCAAACGTGGCATGGCGCTATCTGTTTAGTTACGGGTTAGTTTTTGGTGTTGGTATCTGGGGCATGGCGTCGTGGTCGATTACAGCAGGCTTATCATCTGGTATGTCATCGGTTTTGCTATCGTCCAATGCGCTCATCAGCATGGCTGTAGGGGTATTTATTCATAAAGAGGCGGCATCAAAAAGGAAAGTTATTGGTGCGATAACAGCACTCATTGCACTGATGGTCCTTGTTTCAGCGACCAACGGTAATGTGACGTTGCAAGGCGGTATCTTCATCATGATAGCGGCGACTTGCTGGACAATTATGGGGATGATCGTTAAAGCGTCTAAAACCACTCAAGCCTTTGCGTTCAACGTATGGGGAATGTTATTCGCACCCATTCCATTGGTTATGTTTGCGGTGAGTATTTACGGACCAAACATCGTGACAGAAGCATTTGAAGTGTGGGATATGAATACGACGATTGCTGTTCTGTTCCAAGCTTATCCAACCACACTGTTTGGCTACTGGGTCTGGAATCGATTATTAATTCGATACCCATTGAGCACGACCGCACCGATGACTCTGTTGGTACCTGTTTTTGCTTTGATATCTGGGTACTACATGTACGATGAAATGCTAAGTACCGCGCAAGTTGTTGCCTGTGTTCTTTTCCTCATCGGCATAGGGCTGATAGTTAAACCTGGTAAGAAGGTAATTGAAGCTGCAGGTAAACCACTCACGAACTAAACATGTGAATCGATAGTCACGGAACTAGTGTGACGAATAATTCAATGTCGAGCGGCAATTGATTGAATGATATGCCACCTTGAGAGGGTGGCATTTTTCATTTTGATGGTTGTGTTGGCGTTAATGAGGTGAATAACGGTATTAATCAAATCATTTTGTAATTTGATTATGCGAAATAAACAGCTCATAATGTGATTTGATTATGGTAATTTTTCAAATCAAGGAATGGGTATGTGGATCTGGCAACAAGCAAATTGGCCACAGTTTGACTGGGACAACAATACTATAGAACCACTGGTAAGGCGCACGCGTCTCAACCAAGGGATCCTATTGGGAAAAATGTTTAGCCACTCTCAAGATCAGACTGAGAGCATGTTAGATACCTTGCTTGCCAATATCGTTCATTCAAGTGCCATAGAGGGAGAAAAGCTTAATGCTTTTTCGGTGCGTTCTTCATTGGCGAATAAACTGGGCTTGTCAGAAGAAAGACCATTCCCGACCACTGAACAGACTGATGGTTTGGCGGAAATCATGGTTGATGCAGTAGAAAACCTGAGCACGCCGTTAACATTGGACCGGATTCTACACTGGCACGACAGGCTTTTTCCTGAAGGCTACACCATGTTCAACCCGGTTATTGGCGGACAACTAAGAGGTTACACGCCAATGCAGGTGGTTTCCGGCAGAATAGACAAGCCAACCGTTCACTTTGAAGCGCCGAGTCGCGATGTACTTGATGCTGAGTTAAACCAATTCATCCAGTGGTTCAACGACTCCAGAGAAGAGATATCGCTCGATCCTTTAATAAGAGCCGCAATCACTCATTTGTGGTTTGTGACTCTGCATCCCCTTGACGATGGAAATGGTCGAATTACCCGTCTTCTTACCGACCTCGCACTTGCACAGGCAGAGCAGCAATCGGTACGCTTTTACGCCATGTCTGTCGGCATATTGGCCAATCGTAAAAGCTATTACGATATTCTTGAACAAACTCAGAAAGGGTCTCTGGATATTACTCCGTGGCTTGTTTGGTTTTTCAATACGCTGAATGAGACATTTGATGAGGTGTTAAAAGAGATCGATCAAACGGTGTTCAAGACCAACTTTTGGCGTCATGTCGATCAAACTAAGCTGGTGGAGGAACAAGTTAAAGTTCTCAATCGCATGCTTGATGGTGACTTTGCGGATGGCATCAACACATCTCAGTATCATAAAGTAGCCAAGGTGAGTAAACCAACGGCAACTCGTCACTTAACTACATTGGTTGAGCAAGAGTGTTTAGTGAAAACGGGTGGTGGCCGAAGTACTCGCTACCAATTACCCAAATTATAGTCTCTGTTCCTTAGATCGAATTCCTACTCTTTCACATCTGCTTGGCATTAAGTGGATGTGATAACTATTCTTTTCAGTTTGTTCCTCTTCAATCGGCTAAAGGTGGCGACTACCTACCTGATCTAAAGAAAACACCTCGAGAGCTTATCTCATTAACTAACGGTTATCTTTAAGGTAATTATAGTGGCGCTACAAGTTAACAAGAAATTGTTCGATACTAAACGCATCAAAGCAATATTGAATAGAGACCGTTATGAATCTACCAGAACTTCACCAAGCCATTATTTCAGGGAATTTCGAAGAGTTTAGCCGTTTGATCCAACAAGGAAGCGACATTAATCAACTTGATCCTATTATGGGTAATACGCCTCTGCATATTGCAGCGCAGCAGAGTTCGACTAAGTGGGTAGATGCTTTGCTTGGTGCTGGCGCTTTCATCAATATTCAAACGCCAAAGCATGGGGTTACGCCTTTAATGGTGGCGGTTTGGCATCGTAAGCCCCATATCGTAGAACGTTTACTTTCCGATTCAGACGTTAATATCGAAATTGTTTCGACGTTTGGACTTAGAGCAAGAGATCTCTTGGACTTTGGTGCCAGTGAAGATGACCAATATGGAAAAGCACAAGCGCGCGAAATGAGTGAGCTGTTCTCTCAATACACTCAACGTCGTTCTGAGGTGGAGCAGTCACTTCTTGCTTTCAATATTGTTAGTCAAAATGAGAGTGTAGATGAGCAAAACGTAACCGAGTTAAAAGCTCTGACAGATTGGTCTTCGATCAACGGTACGTTTCCCATTACTGCGTCTGGAAATGATGAACACACCGCTGCAATGGTCGCAGCACGAGATGGCTTAACAGGTAGCTTGAAGGTGATTATGGATAAAGGTGCCGATCAAACGATTCCTGATCACTATATGAAAGCCATTCCGTTACACAAAGCCGCCTATAACGGCCATGCTGATGTTATTGAGCTGCTATCAAACTATCCGGGTTTCGAGGAAACATTGAATGCACAAGGGCCAAACAACGGCTATACCCCTTTGCATGACGCGGTTTGGCATGGCCATGTGGCTGCAGCAAAAGCCTTGATTGACGCCGGAGCAATGACAGATCTAGTGGGCTTCGACGGTAAGACACCTTTAATGCTTGCGCAAGAATATCGCTATAGTGAAATTGTGAAACTATTGGAGAACAAATAATGAACGTACTCGTTGTTTACTGGCATCCAGAGCCGCAAAGCTTTAACGGCGCTATGTTTCGTCGTTCGGTAGAAGCCTTAGAGTCGGCTGGACATAGAGTTAAAACATCGGACTTACACGCGATGAACTTTGATCCAGTATCTGGGCGCCATAACTTCAATAGTGAAATGGATACTGAGTTTTTCAAACAACAACTCGAAGAGATGCACGCGTCGGATAATCAGAGTTTTGCAGCAGATATAGAAGAAGAGATACAAAAACTAGAGTGGTGCGATTTGGTCATCTTCCAATTTCCACTCTGGTGGTTCGGTATGCCTGCAGCGCTTAAGGGTTGGGTGGATCGTGTATTTGCGATGGGCAGAGTGTATGGCGGGGGCCGATTTTACGAGGATGGTGTCTTCAAAGGAAAGAAAGCCATGGTGAGCGTGACCATGGGCGGGCCAGAAGAGCTTTACGAGAAAGATGGCTGGAATGGTGACTTAGACGCGATTTTAAGACCAATACATCGTGGCGTGTTCGAATTCACTGGGTTTTCGGTTCTCGCTCCACAGAAAGTATTTGGGCCTGCACGTAAAACGCAACAAGAGCGTATTGAAATGCTAGAAAGCTATGCTCAGCGTTTACAAACGATCTTCGATGAAGCTGCAATTGAAGTCGGGCATTACTAACGGCGAACCGTTCTGCCGTTAAATTAGATAACTTGGTGAGGTTTATTATGACTGTTCAACAAAAAGCGAGTGAGATTTTGAAATCGTGGGGCGTAAGTGATGGTCAAATCACTCGTTTTCTAGAGAACCAAACATCGCATCAGCAAAGTGAACATGTAGTGGCGATCGATGAATGTTTAGAGCTACTTTATCGAGAACCCAAACAGCGACTCAGCTTTTTGACCACTGCCAGTAAGAGTGTATTTTTTGAGGGGAGAAAACCCTTAGATGTGATTCTCTCAGGAGAGGCAGAGCAAGTTGCAGAGGCACATCGCATCATCAGAAGCATGCTCTGTATATAAGAGGACTTTTCTTTCTCCCCCTAAAAATAAAAGAGCCGCACGGCGGCTCTTTTAGGTTTTTAATTAGCAGCTTATTACTAACGATTTAGTGGAAGAATATCGAACTTCATGTCGAATTTATCTAGAGAACTCGCTAAGTCTTGTAGGTTCTTCGCATCACCACGTAGACCTGCCTGACCACTCTCAAATAGTGCTTCAAGTGTCGTCTCGCCAGTAATTACTTTGGTTAAGTCGGCTTTGTGAATAATGATCTCTGTATCCAATGCTGGGATAGAACTTTCTAAACCTAACTCAGTTACTGGCAGGTGAGAGAAGGTAGCATTAGAAACTTCAATGTAATGGCGCTCTTCAATATCAGGGTGATAAATCCCCATGTTAAAGTTCAAGCCTGCAGTCTCAGCCTTTGGCCCATTTAGCTGCACACCTACTAAGTCCAAGAAGTTTGTTGTCGGTGTGTTTGCAATAACGTCCTCAGAGGCTGTTTTTAGAGACTCTCCGATCTCATTAGTACGAAGCTCCACCGCACCTTGCAAGTACGAGTTACGCCATGCCATCGTTTCAGACTGATAGCCTTGTTGTTCAAATGTGTCTGCTAATAATTCACGGTATTCGATATTAGTTGGCTCGCACAGTACTAAGTCATTCAATAGCTGACCGGCTTCCTGATAATTACCTGAATCAAAGTGAGCTTTAGCCGACTTATAGAAATTATCTGCCCCACCAGCGTTCACGTAAGTACAAGATTTGTCGACCGACTTGAGCGGGTTTATGTTAACAGGGTTCAGATCTAGGTAACCTAAGTACAAGTTTACAATCGCTCGAGCATTGTGGCTGTACGAACCATGGTAACCACGTGATGCCCAGTTTTGTTTTTGTGACTCTGGCACGATCTCTTCAATTGAACGACCAACATCGCCAATTTTCACACCATGGTTGGCTAAACGTACGGAGTTGTTGTGCAGCCAGCTATAGTTATCGCGTTGCATTTCCATGTAGTGGCCGATTTCATTCTCTTCGGTTTCTGGGTTGTTCCAAACTGGAGCGGAATGGGCAGAATGGATGTTATCAACAAGGCCAGAGTCTACGAAACGCATCTTAAGTTCAGTTAGGTACTTAGACCAAGCCAACGAGTCACGTACTTTTGCGCCGCGGAATGTGTATATATTGTGCTGTCCGTCGTAAGTGAGTTCGGCGGTATTCAATGAGCGGTAAGCAGGTACGTAGTTTACGATTTCAACTGGTGCTTCAGCACCAGGCATATTGATAAAGTGAACCTCTAAGCCATCGATAACACGCGTTTCTTCGCGTTCAACAATTTCTGTTGTTGGTGTTACTAACGTTACCGCTCCCTTACCAAAACCCATACCCAGTGCGTTGTCTACAATACCTGTGGCGTCATTCTCTAAAGATTGGCCGTATTGATATTGTGCGCGTCGTGACATCGCGTTACCCGCCATGATGTTTTCGTCCGCCATCTCTTTGATGAAGTCGCCAGGGACAATAACTGGGGCACCTTCTACAAAGTCGCCCGTGTTAATGATGCCTCTTGAACCACCAAAGTGGTCGGCGTGAGTGTGTGAATAGATCATACCGGTGATCTTATGTTCACCGTTCACCGCTGGTAGGTGTTGTTTCGCGAAGTTCCAAGCTGCTTCTGCGACTTCATCATGCAGCAGTGGATCGTGGATAAGGTACCCGTTGTCAGTGCGGTAGATTGTCATGTTTGAGAGGTCGGCACCGCGAATTTGATAGACACCATCCGTAACTTGATAAAGGCCGCCTGAGGCATAGTTCATTTGACCTTGGCGCCAGATAGACGGGTTAACGGTATCCGGTCGGTCTTCACGAATGCTATCTACGTTCATGTGAGACATACGATTACGCAGCTCACCTACACGATGGTCACCAAACGCTGCGATGAGTCCTCTCTCTGAACGCTCAAATGCTGAGGTATCTTGCCAAGGCAGTGTTTCAGCCAGTGCATCGTTAGCTGCAATGGTATGTTCCGTTGCAGGTTTACCTTTGTATGTCTCGATTGATTCATATTCGTTGTCGGCAGTCGCGCTGAAAGAAACGATGATAGCTAGGGATAGTACAGAACGGTTTAGAGTCGTTTTCATAGAGAACCTCGTGTTGTCTCTCAAGTTGGTATGAGACAAATTTAGAGGATTGACACATAAGAATACATAAACGAATATTAATTCCAAACATCACGATTTGTTATGTAATGAACTATGTTAGAGAAATTCGATTTAAACCTACTTAGAGTGTTTTCCGCTGTTTATCGCCATCAATCGATCACACTTGCTGCTGACGAAATGGGGATGACTCAACCCGGTGTCAGTGGTTTGCTTAAGCGATTGCAACAACAAGTAGGCTGTCAGCTTTTCATTCGTTCTGGTAGAGGGATAGCACCAACAAGGCAAGCACAAGAGCTGATTCGTCAAATTGAGCCAGCGTTGATACAAATTAATAATGCGCTGGAAAACTTGGAAGAGTTTAGTACCGAGACGCCTCATAAATTTGTGGTGTACACATCGGAACCAGTGATGCTAAGACTAATGACGAAAATTGAATCCGATAATCAGTTGGGTAACGTTACGATTGAGCTTCACCCTACGCGTTCTAACGAAGAACAGCTGATGGATGATCTCAACCAGAGGCAGGCTGATCTTGCAATTGAGTTCTCAAACCACACATCAAGCTCATTCTTTACAGAGCCATTATTCGATGACGAGATGTGCATTATTGCGAGAAAAGGTCATCCGAGAATCACAGGTGCAATATCCCAAGATGAATTCTATCGTGAGAAGCATATAACGCTTAAGTTGCGTCGAGAGCAGGCGTATTTGGCGGACTATTTCACCGAAGTCAGCCTGAAAGAGAGAAAGGTTGCTGCTGAATGCACGTCGCTCATTTGGCAAATGTCGATGGTATCGAGTAGCGATTGTATTGCTTCAATGACAAGAAGTTTGGCGAATGAACTTGCTGATAAGCTAGGGCTGCAAATATTACCGATGCCATTCTCAACATTCCCAATAAAGTACCAACTCTTCGTCCATAACCGAGATAAGAAGAGCCCCTCAAATATCTGGCTCAGAGAAAAACTAAAGTCTTATTTGATTGAAGGTTAGGTGATGGCTACTGTTTGTGACCTCTAGTTCAACATGCATTTGGAGTTTGTACTCGCCAAGGGCAATGTTATAAATGGCCTAGTTATCCCCTAGATTAGATATGCACTCGTAAGGGTATATGCTCAACACTATTGTTATATTATAACGTAACAATAGTGTTGAGCGTTTGATTCTTTGGGTGGAAACTTGGATATACCTGTCTTGTCGGTTAGAAGGCTGTTTGCCAATGGTAAGGCTAATTGGAGAGCTGTCTCAGATGTATCTTTCAGCGTTGCTGACGGAGAATGTGTTGCCGTTATCGGGCCTAATGGCAGTGGAAAATCGAGTTAATGAAAGCGATCACTGGAGAATACAAAACAATAGATGGGGAATTGTTCCTGTCTGGTAAGTGTATGAAGAGTATCGATAAACAACAACTTGCAAAGAGGGTTGCGGTTGTCACTCAACACGAGCATGTCGATCCACGTTTAAGCATCTTCGAATATGTTTGGCTCGGGCGCACTCCCCATACCTTTTGTTGCAGTAAGAAAGAGCACGAAAGAGCTGTTAATCAAGCAATAGAAGACGTCGGGCTTTCTGATAAAAATGAACGATACTTTGGTGATCTATCTGGTGGAGAGCAACAGCGTGCCAGTATAGCTCGCGCCTTCGCTCAAGAACCTAGACTATTACTTTTAGATGAGCCAACCAACCACTTAGATCCTCTTGCTCGCTTAGAGCTACTCAGTCTAATCAAACGACGTGGTATAGCGTGTGTCGCTGTTTTGCATGATCTGCCTTTGGTCACCCCATTCGCAGACAAAGTACTCCTCATGTCTGACCAAAAAATGGTGACGTTCGAAACGCCTGACATCGTAATGAGAGACCATTTTATGACACCAGTTTTTGGCCTGCGCGTAATCTAATTCAAACATCCCCATATGAGTAGCATGATTCATCATTTTGAAGCTGCCCATCACCATCCTGACTTTCCAATAATAGGAGTTGCCCAATGAAGTGGCCTTTAATTTCCGGTATGTTACTTAGCCTACCAATCACCTTTGCAGCCAATGCAACCAATACTGTATATCCGGTTACCGTAGACAGTTGTGGTAGCCCACTCACCATTGAAAAGCGTCCAAGCCGTGCAGTTGTGCACGATATCAACATGGCGGAAATGGCTTTTGCACTAGATTTACAGCCAAGCATGATTGGGGTAACGGGTATTACTGGCTGGTACAAAATGTCGAAGCCTTTTGAGAAAGAGTTAGGTGAAATACCAGAACTGGCATCTAAATACCCTACGTTAGAGACATTGATCGCAGCTGATACTGACTTCTTTTTCGCCGGTTGGAACTATGGGATGAAAGTTGGAGGTGAAGTCACCCCTCAGACACTCAAACCATATAACGTAGATACCTTAGTTCTATCTGAAAGCTGTATTCACACTCAAGATGATCAACAAGCTGCGACAATGGATCTGCTTTATGATGATGTGAAGAAGCTTGGTGTAATTTTTGATAAGCAGGATAAAGCCGAAGCGTTAGTGAAAAGCTGGAAACAGCGCGTCGCTGCAATAGCAGACAAGCAAAATACATCTGAGCGAGACGCACCAAAGGTTTTCTTGTTCGACTCAGGTGAGGATAAGCCATTTACTGCGGGTAAGTATGCGATGCCAAATGCCATGATAGAGGCAGCTGGTGGCCATAATATTACAGACAACATTGAAGCAAGTTGGGCAAGAACGTCATGGGAAAATGTCGCTCGTGAAAACCCAGACGTGATCATTCTTTTAGACTACCAAACTGCAAGTGGAGCAGATTCATTGCAACGTTTCTTAGAAGAGCATCCTCTTATGAAACACACCAAAGCGGTGACGTCGAGCCGTTACGTAAAGCTTCGCTATGAGCAGCTAACTCCAGGGCCTGCCAACATCGATGCGATTGAGAAACTGGCTGTAGCATTTGACGCACAATAATTGTCAAGGCTGTTTTTCCATTGACTTTACATAGTAGATATCGAGTAGCTTGGGTGTTAGGTATCGCATCTATGCTGCTCGCTTTTGTGATGAGCTTACAGTTTGGCTCTGTTCCCTTAACTTTTAAAGAAGTCATGATTGGACTTAGTTCGTTTAACGAGGCTGAGCCAGACATGACAAGCCGTATCTTGTTTGATTTGAGGTTACCTAGAGCTCTGTTAGCGGTGATTGCCGGGGCAGGGTTAGCAATGGTAGGCGCATTGCTTCAGACATCTACGCGCAATGATCTCGCGGATCCATTCTTATTTGGGCTCTCTTCTGGAGCGTCTGTTGGCGCTGTATTGGTCATTACTCAGGTAGGAGACGCTTTAGGGATTTGGTCATTACCATTAGCGGCATTTTCAGGGGGGATTGTTTCTGCAGGTGCGGTTCTTATTCTGTTTTCGATGCAGAGGAAAAAGGGTAACGACAACCTGATCTTGTGTGGCCTCGCCATCTCATTTTTATTTGGTGCGATAACAAGCTTTCTTATTTACTCTGGCGATCAGCGAGCCGCGAGTTCTATTCTATTTTGGACAATGGGTGGTTTAGGACTCGCTCGTTGGGATAATCTCATATTCGCGCTACTAGGTGTGTTCCTATTAATTGTGCTCATCTTCAAGCGTTACCGTGAATTAGATACTTTACTCGTGAGTGAACAGACGACAAGCTCTCTTGGCGTAAATGTTCATCGTCTACAAAGCGAAATATTCCTTTGTTGCGCGTTCTGTACTGCCTCGATCGTTTCATTGACGGGCGTTGTGGGTTTTATTGGTCTCATGGTTCCTCACTTAGTAAGGCCTTTTTCTGGAGTGACTCATAAACGCGCATTACCTCTAATCGCATTATGGGGCGCCGTCCTTCTGTTGTTCGGAGATTTAGTCAGCCGAACGGTATTAGCAACACAAGAACTGCCCGTTGGTATTGTAACTGCTGCATTGGGTGGGCTGTTTGTGCTCTATCTTGTATGGCGAAAATAATATCGAGGTCTTCAATATTTAGCGTTTTCGTTTTCTTCGCTAGTGGTTATGTAACAATAGTTTAGGTATGGTGGTGGCTGACGTATATCGCTTATTGATATGTACTAGAGCGCTGAAATAAAAGAAGGACATAATGAAATATTTAACACTGATATCCATAATGATTTTCAGTGGTTTTTCGCATGCGAATTTGGTGAAAACCACCCCTGGTAAGTATTTCGATTATTATCATATGAAGTACGAGCTGGTTGCAGGAGAGTACCAACTGGATGAACGTTATGGATTTAATGCTGGTGGACAATTTTCAGTTTTGATTCCTAAAGAAAAGTTTCCGATTCCAGCGCCAAACTGCAATAAAAATATAATTGTGCGAATGCCTTACTCACAAAATGAAGACAAAAAAAGACAGTTATATGAAGATCTTAAATCGTCTCGCACCACTACAGTTGTCCTAGAGTTAAATCCTTACGTTCATGTACTCACTGGGGACAAAGAACAATTTGAGTTGACTTATTGTAATGTATTTTTCCGACACAAGAATGGTGATTACTACGACTCACTCTGATCTGAGGATGGTTTCAATAACCCAATGTTTGTCACCATCCTTCTCTCGGTTTGTATGGTCTCTTAGTATTGAAATTAAGATTCCTCTCATATGGAAGCCTATCCGCTGAGCAAGTGGTACTAGTTATGATTTAAATGGAGGTTTAAATGTCTTCTGTACCAAGAAACAAGGATGAATTAGAGCTAGCTATAACTTCAATATTTCCGAAGCTCATGGCTGAGTATCGGTCTATTCCGGAAAACAAAGCGCGCCAATTGGGTGTAGAAGGAAACGTGAAGGGTACGGTCATTAGCGTTTCTGACACAGTGGCTTACTTGATTGGTTGGGGCAAACTCGTCCTTAAATGGTATCGCCTAAAGTCCCAAGATCAACACGTTGATTTCCCCGAAACAGGTTACAAATGGAACCAGTTGGGTCCACTCGCAGAGAGCTTTCACGAAGAGTATCGTGACTGGAAATACAATGATCTACTCGCGGAACTTGAGTCTACAGTTAGCGAGATACTTTTACTCGTTGCAAGTTTAAGTGACCAAGATTTATATGGCGTTGCATGGTATGAGCAGTGGACTTTGGGGCGTATGATTCAGTTTAATACGTCGTCACCAATGAAAAATATGCGCACAAAAGTTCGGCGTTTCAATCGAGAGTTCACATAGAAAATCATTTAATAGGTCTGCAAGTTTCTTGTATGTGACTAAGGTGCTGTTTACTCACGCTTAAAAATAGGTCGGACGATGAAAAGAATCAATGTAATAGGTACTAGCGGTAGTGGGAAAAGTACTTTCAGCCTCAAGCTCGCAAATGAGCTAAAGTGCCCTTATTTGGAGATGGATGAGATCTTCTGGAAGCCCAATTGGCAAGAGCCTTCAGATGAAGAGTTTTTTGAGAACTTGATTGAGAAGTTAAGTGGCGAATGTTGGGTTCTAGATGGTAACTACACTCGAACGTCTGAAATCAAATGGAGTAGAGCCGATACCATCATTTGGGTTGATTACTCTTTTCAAAGAACAGTATTCCAAGCCGTGAAAAGGGCTTTGACCCGCATTGTGACCAAGCAGGAATTATGGGGCAAAGCGGGTAATGTTGAATCGTTTAAAAAATCTTTCCTCAGTAAAGACTCAATCATTCTTTGGACACTGAAAACGTACAAGAAAAATCGAGTTCGTTACACCGAATTGTTCAATGACCCGAAATACAGTCATATCGAGTTTATTAGGATAACAAGTCCTCAAAATGCGGATACATTTATAAACGAGTTGCGTGTACAACAAGAGCTGCGACGACAATAGACGGGTCAGTACGACTTATCGCCTAGAAGGCCTTTAGTTGTCCAAAAGGAAAAATTACATGGAAGTGATCATTGGAACGTCTCCTGAGATTATCGAACAAGCTCAGGCTATACGATTTCAGGTGTTTAGTGTTGAGCAGAGTATTCCGAATGAACTGGATTTAGATGGTCTAGACAATACTTCAGTTCATGCTTTAGTTATGGACGCCAACCAAGCGATAGCGACAGCACGACTACTCATTAAACCCGATGGTTCGTCGGTTATGGCGCGAGTTGCCGTGTTAAAAGCTTACCGAGGACAAGGTATCGCGTCAGAAGTTGTGAAAGCGTTGGTTAACTATGCTGAGCAGCAAGGTGTTGAGTCAATTGAAATTCATGCGCACAGCTACTTAAGAAACTATTATGAAAAATTTGGCTTTATCTTCGTACAGGAAGTTGAGATTGTAGGTGAACACCAACTAATAGAAATGCGTTATCAACTGGCTCGCATGTTTAAAACAAGTTAGGAGTGTTTCTCAGCACTTCAAATCATATAATCGTTTCTTGGAGAACGTATGAAGTTTTACAAAGCAGAGAAATATCAGCCCGCTTGCAAGGATATGTTTTTTAAGTATGCACGTGAAATAGCGGCTTTACTTCCAGATGCTGTGATAGAACATGTTGGAGCGTCTTCAATTCCTAATGCTGTCTCTAAAGGTGATCTTGACATATTGGTTGGTGTTGACGGTAACGAATTGGAGAGAGCGGTAAAACTACTTTCCAACTTAGGCTTTAAAGAAAAAACCGATACGTTGAGAACACCAGAGTTATGCATGCTTGAAAGTTATTCAGGTGAGGATGTTGCTTTTCAAGTAGTCGCACATGGACCTGAGTTTGAGATGTTTGTGAGCTTTAGAAACCAACTTCGTCAAAACCCTGAGTTGGTTCAACAGTATAATGAACTAAAAATGTCTTGTGAGGGGTGGTTTCATGATGACTATCGCCGAAAAAAATCAGCATTTGTAGAATGCGTACTCGGGCAAAAAAAGTAATTTGATCTGATTCGCAAGGCTTACTATTTCTCCCTTTTGATCGCGCTAAATGCTTCGAGTTGATGTTAACGTGTATTCCATGACGCGGGCTTTATTGGGCTGGTGGAGTGAGTTCCAGTCCAATAGTAAGTTTAAGGTGGAAAAGTGAATATTGTTCTTGTTATAGCTACCGTTGTTTTGGCTAAGTTTATCGGTTCTCAGTTCGGGTTTAGTTATCAACTGTTCTCTGACCCGTTCAGTTTCAAGTATGCCATTATCGATTTAAGCTTGTTTATTGTGGCAGGAACGATGGTTAGCTTCTTTTATAATCAAGCAAAGCGCCTTTTTAATATCTAAAGTTGGAACTTCGTTTCTTTACAGCGTTGTTCGAGACCTAAATTAGCTTTCTGTTCAAGGATGAGATATGGAAATCCCTCAAAACTCAGCGCTGTTTAGTTATGCGAAAGGCTCATATTTCGCAGATAGCTTTTCTTGTGAAGTACCCGACAAGGGCCAAACTGCCCTCGATGTTTACCTTGAAATAGCGAAACAAACACCCGCTTGGATTTCCTTCTTGATGGCGATGAGAAATAGGGTCGTGTCGATGTTTGGATTAAAGCACTTAGGTCGGCTACAAGATGCAGCAATGGATATAGAGCCAGATAACCTTAAGGTCGGCGATCGCCTTGGTATTTTTACGCTGGTAAGCAATACAGATAATGAGATCGTGCTGGAAGATAGTGACAAGCATCTGGATGTGAGAGTGTCATTTTTGTTGGATCTTCAAAGGGAGAAGGTGACCGTGCATGCAACGACTGTAGTTCACGTACACAACCGTTGGGGTAAAGCGTACATGTTCTTCGTGGCTCCAGTGCATAAGATCATTGTCCCTAGCTCTCTGAAAACGTTAGAGCAGACATAACAACCGAGGCTACGTAGCCTGATGGATAGTCTTTTCTACACAGAAACCATTTTCTATTAATCCGATAAACTAATTGATTCGTATAAACCAGTTGGTCTTTCGTACAATCTAAACTATGTGCTCCATACTGTGCATATTGAGGCCATAATAAGTCTATTCGTGTTACAGATTTGGTGCTCTGCCGACATGATAAACGTGGCCTTTGTAGGATTAGGTTGGATTCGATTCATAGTGGAATGGCGGAATATAGACATGGAAAAGAGAACGCATCGTCGCATCTCATTGAGAGTTGTTTTGGGCCTAATGTTCGTATTTTGCGCTTTTACGACGGCAGGCGTCGCTATTTCTCTACAATACTACTTCGCCAGTCAGACAGAACTAAAACACACTTTAACGCGTTATCAGACGATTGCGTCCGGTATCTCCGATTATTTTTCAAACCTTCAAAATGTCGCTGAGAACGTGGCGCGAAGTGGTGGTCAACTTGTTACGCTCATTGGCACAGACGTTCCTACGGAGAACATTGCGCTGCCCTTATCTAAGTTGTTACTAAGAGATCCAAGCCTTCATAGCATTTTCGTTGCTCAATCGAATAACGACTTTTTACAAATCATTCATTTGGAGTCTGCTGATATAAGAGAAAGAGTGGGCGCCAACGAAAATGACAAGTGGTTGGTCATTGTTCATCAAGGTGAGGGTAGGGAGCGTACTAAAACATCCACCTTTTACGACCAATCATTCAAACCAAGTCAAAGCGAAAAAGAGTACAGCAACTTTCTTCCTACCCAGCGTAGCTGGTATAAAAATGCGAATTCAGAGCGGATCTATAATACCTCCCCATACCTTTTCAACACATTAAAACTTACCGGTGAGACCTTTTCGTTCAAAGTCAGTGGTAGCGATGTTGTCGTCGGTGTCGATGTTTTATTGTCATCCTTGGAATCTCGTTTAACCAATCGTTTTGTTGAAAACAAAAGGCAACCACAAGCACAGGCTTTTGTTTTCAGACGTGACGGCCGCCTGATCGCAACGAATCAAGCGATCGAAATTGATGACAGCATCCCGCTTGTTAGTCCTATCCCACTTTCTGAAGAGCAGCAGCGTTTGGTAGAAAGAACGCCAGAGTTAAAAGTATCGAATCAGCATGATTGGGCACCATTGGACTATACGGTAGGAGGGCGCCCAAATGGTTTTGCAATCGATCTGTTTAGAGTCATTTCCGAGATGACAGGGTTGAAATTTAAGTTTGTAAATGACGGCTCTTGGGATGACCTGGTTACTGATTTTGACGTAGGAAATATTGATATTCTCCACTCACTATCAGATCCCTCCAACTTTGACCAAACTAGTGTGGTTGGTGACTCATTGTACCGAGTTAACTTTGCACTTTTGATGAACAGCGATAACAACGAACTTGAGACGTTTGAAGATATTACCGACAAGCGAATTGGGATACTGAGAGGTTGGAGCATACAAGACAATATCGAGCAGGTGCATCCGAATTTACGCTTCACTTCATACTCTTCGTTACACACGGCCATTGACGATCTCCAACAGGGTCGGATCGATGCGGTGTTGGACCTCAAGCAGGTACTGCTTTCCAAAATTCGTGAGAAGTTTCGCGAGAACCTTAAGGTGATACCTATCGAATCTCCAATCCTGTCACGGGAAATATATTTTGCGGTAAGGGATGAATATCGCGATGTGGTTGATATCATCAATCTAGCTATTGCTTCATTCAGTGACGAACACAGACAAGAGCTCAAAGATAAATGGTTCTCTTCAAAAGCTGTTCAGTCCACCCACACGTTCTTGCCTTATCCTGAGCTTCTCGATTTAACGAGCACTTTGTCCCAGCGAGGAACGGTAGAGCTTGTAACGATCAACGGTATTGAAAAGTATCTCTATACCTCGGAGCTAACCTACAAAGATGAGCGTTATTTTGCTGTGCTCGTTCCTAAGTCTTACATCATGGCCGGCGTTCGAGAGACAACGTGGTATTCCGTGGGCGGCTCATTTTTTGTGTTGCTGCTGCTGATTCCACTAGCGTGGGCGATGGCAGCACCGATTGCCAACCCAATTAACCTACTTCGCCAACAAGTCAGATTCGTTCGCAATCGTCAATACGATAAGGTGCAACGGGTTCATAGTCGCATTGAAGAAATTCACCAATTAGGTCTATCGGTAACGAGAGGTAGTAATTCGCTGAAACATTTTGAAGAGCAACAGAACTTGTTTTTCGAATCGATGATCCAATTGATCGCGCGTGCGATCGATGAAAAATCGCCGTATACAGCAGGCCACTGTAATCGCGTACCTGAGATAGCCTTGATGCTCTCTGAAGCGGCTGAGCAATCGAATCACGGCTCGCTCGCCTGCTTTAAGTTTGAAAACGATGAAGAAAGACGTGAGTTTCGAATTGCTGCTTGGTTGCATGATTGCGGCAAGATAGCGACGCCGGAGTATGTGGTCGATAAGGGGAGTAAGCTAGAAACAAACTACAACCGTATTCATGAAGTACGGATGCGCTTTGAAGTGCTGTGGCGAGATGCGCAGATCGAATACCTTTTATCACGTCTAGACCAAGAGATCGATTTAGAACATGTATTACATTCTGAGTTGCAAGAGCTTCGTGAAAAGTTTGCTTTTGTGGCCAATGCGAATGTTGGTAAAGAGTTTATGTCTGACGAAGACGTAGAGCGCATCCAGCAGCTTGCCGAAACTCAATGGACTCGCTATTTCGATTCAGGGCTTGGATTGTCGCCGCTTGAAGAGACAAGACATCAACCACAACCAACACCGGCTAAAGAAAAACTGCTCACGGATCGTTTGGAACATGTGATTGAGAGAGACCATCCATTTGTGAATCTCGCAGAGTATGGCATCAACATGAAGGTTCCTGAAAAGCTGTATAACCACGGTGAGTTGTACAACCTTTCGATTAGACGCGGGACATTGACTAACGAAGAGCGTTTTAAAATCAATGAGCATATGATCAGTGGCATCAAAATGCTCGAGAGTATCCCATTCCCACCTGAATTGGCGCGTGTTGCAAGATATGCGACGACCCACCATGAGACTTTAAAGGGGACTGGCTATCCACGCGGTTTGGATGAAAGTGAACTATCGATTCCAGAAAGAATACTGGTTGTGGCTGATATATTCGAGGCGTTGACCGCCTCAGATAGACCATACAAAAAAGCCAAACCATTGAGTGAAGCGATCAGCATCCTTTCTAAAATGGCGGAGAATGAACATATCGATAAAGAGATTTTTCACCTACTGTTAACCAGTGGTGTTTATCGCAACTATGCAGAGCGGTATTTATCGCCAGAGTTAATGGACGTCGACGATATTCAACAGTTTCTAGACTGAGCAAAAAATAACGGCTGGAATGGTTGTTGAATCCTTAACGAAAAAAAGCAGCCCCAAATAGCACGGGCTGCCTTTCTAATCACTCAAAATAAAGGATTAGACAGTGGATTCGTTAATCGGCTCTAGTGCAACTTGCTCTGTGTTGTCACTTTCCTCTTTAGGAGTACGTTTAGCCAATACGTAGTAGAACAGTGGCGTGAGTAGCAGACCGAATATGGTTACACCAATCATGCCAGAGAACACAGCGATACCCATTGCTTGTCTCATTTCGGCACCGGCACCGGTAGAGAACACCATTGGAACCACACCCATGATGAAGGCAATCGACGTCATCAAGATTGGGCGAAGACGTAAGCGTGATGCTTCAAGAACAGCCTCCATCACAGTGCGACCTTTATCTTGCAACTCTTTCGCAAATTCCACGATTAGGATGGCGTTTTTAGTTGCCAAGCCAACCAATACGATTAGACCAATTTGAGTGAAGATATTGTTATCGCTACCCCATAGAATCACGCCGCTGATCGCTGATAGAAGCGTCATAGGAATGATTAAGATGATTGCCATCGGAAGACGTACACTTTCGTATTGCGCAGCAAGTACAAGGAACACCAACAAGATAACCAGTGGGTAGATCAACATAGCTGTATCACCGGCCAACTTCTGTTGGTAGGTCAGCTCTGTCCATTCGTAAGTCATACCAATCGGTAGTGTCTCTGCAAGGATCTGCTCAATCGCCGCTTGCGCTTCACCTGAGCTGAAACCTGGCATAGGGCTACCATTGATTTCTGCTGTGGTGTAAGCGTTGTAATGCATCACACGATCAGGACCAGCACTGTAATTCACATCAACAAACGCGCCCAAAGGAATCATTTCACCGTTCGCATTTCGAACCTCTAGCTGGCGAATCTGCTCTGGTGTTTGACGGAACTCTTCGTCGGCCTGAACGTTCACTTGGTATGTACGACCAAAGCGGTTGATATCATTGACGTAAGTGCTCCCCATATACGATTGTAGAGTAGAGAAAACATCGTCTAATGATAGGTCTTGCTTGAGCGCTTTTGTACGGTCAACATCCAGGTCTAACTGTGGAACATTAACTTGATAGCTTGAGAACACACCAGTTAGTGCCGGGTGCGCCCATGCTTTCATGATCACTTGTTGAGTGACACCGTATAGTGCTTCGTAGCCGTGGTTCGCTCTATCTTGGATCTGCAAACGGAAACCACCAATCGTACCCAGACCTTGAACCGGTGGTGGTGGGAAGATCGCGATGAATGCATCAGGGATAGAAGCAAATTTTTGGTTCAGCTGACCTGCAATCGCATTTGCGCTAAGACTAGGATCTTGACGTTCGTCGAAATCAGCCAACGGAGTAAATACGATGCCGCTATTTGGACTATTGGTGAACCCGTTAATGCTCAGACCTGGGAATGCCACGGAGTGCTCAACGCCTGGTTGTGCCAAAGCAATCTCAGACATCTCACGAATCACTGCATCGGTACGCTCAAGTGAAGCCGCGTCTGGTAATTGTGCGAACGCAACCAAGTACTGCTTATCTTGACCTGGTACATACCCCGTAGGAGTCTGATCGAATTGGTAAGCCGTTAAGCCAAGCAGGCCAACATACATCACACCAATCAGTGCGCCAAGTCGAATGCTCTTCTTCACCGCGTAACCGTAAGCGATAGAACCTTTGTTAAATAGCTTATTGAATGGGGTAAATACGAAGCGTCCGAACAAACCATCCATTGCACGAGTGAGCCAATCTTTTGGTTGGTCGTGACCACGTAACAGTAGGGCAGAAAGAGCCGGACTCAAAGTCAGCGAGTTAATAGCTGAAATGAAGGTCGAGATGGTAATGGTCAACGCAAATTGTTTATAGAACTGACCCGTTAAGCCAGACATAAACGCAGTCGGGATGAATACCGCAGCGAGCACCAAGGTAGTCGCAACAATTGGGCCTGTAACCTCTCGCATCGCTTTTTCTGTCGCCGCAATAGGAGCAAGACCTTCTTCGATGTTTCGCTCGACGTTTTCGACCACCACGATCGCATCATCAACCACGATACCGATAGCAAGTACTAGACCAAACAGTGACAGAGCATTTAAAGAGAAGCCCATCAAGTACATGAAAGCGAATGTACCGACTAGCGAAACTGGAACCGCAACCAATGGGATGATCGATGCGCGCCAAGTTTGCAAGAACAGAACAACAACTAGTACAACAAGTAATACCGCTTCAAGCAGTGTTTGCACTACCGCTTCAATAGAACCACGAACAAATACCGTTGGGTCGTAAACAATCTCGTAGCTCACACCTTGAGGGAAGCTAGCTGACAGCTCTTCCATTTTCGCTCTTACGTCATCAGAGATCTGAATCGCGTTTGAACCAGAAGCTTGGAAGATTGGAATGGCAACGGCGTCTTGGTTATCAAGTAGTGAACGAAGTGAGTAGGTTTCGGCACCTAATTCAATACGAGCGACATCCTTCAAACGGTTGATCTGACCATCTTCACCAACCTTGATGATGATGTTCTCGAACTCTTCAACCTCGCTTAAACGTCCTTTGACATTAATAAGCAGTTGGAAGTCTGACGAACCACTTGGTTGAGCACCAAGGCTACCTGCTGCAGCTTGTTGGTTCTGCTCGCGAATCGCAGAAATCACTTCACTAGGATTGAGGTCTAGGCTTGCGACCTTGTTTGGATCAAGCCAAATACGCATACTGTATTCGCCACCACCAAACAGGCGAACGGCACCCACACCTTCGATTCGGGCAAGTTTATCTTTAACGTTAAGCGCTGCATAGTTCGCAAGATAAAGTAGGTCATAACGCTCATCAGGCGACACCAAGTGAACGACCATGGTTAAGTCTGGTGATGACTTTTCCGTCACAACACCAAGTCGTTGAACAGTTTCAGGCAAACGAGGTAGGGCACGATCAACACGGCTTTGAACTAGGGTTTGCGCTTTGTCCACGTCGGCACCAATGGCGAAGGTGACGGTTAACGTCATCACACCATCTGAAGTCGCTTGAGAAGACATATACAGCATGTCTTCTACGCCGTTAATCTCTTCTTCGAGAGGAGACGCGACGGTATCCGCAATAACTTTCGGGTTCGCGCCTGGGTAAGTTGCTGTTACAACGACAGTCGGAGGAACAACTTCAGGGTATTCAGTGATAGGCAGTTGCCATACAGACAATGCACCACCAATGAATATGAGTATCGACAGCACGGATGCAAAGATCGGCCGACGAATAAAGAACTGAGAAAACATTGCAACGGTTCCTTTATTGCTTCACTTGCAGAGTCAGTAGTTCACTGCGCTGCTGGTCTCGTAATGCTTGTTGCTGGCGAATATTGGCAAGGGTGTTTTCATCAGCCATTGCAACTTCATCAGGGGTAACAGGCATGTTGGCACGAACGCGTTGTAAGCCATTAACGACAATCTTTTCGTCGCCTTTTAGGCCATCCAATACAATGCGCAGGCCGTTAAGGCCTTCACCAAGAGAGATTGCTCGGTATTGGACAATATTGTCATCGCCTAAAACTAAGACATACTTGTTATTCAGGTCGGTACCAATCGCTTTGTTATCAATCAACACACCTTGGTAGCTATCTGAACCCGCGATACGCATCTTCGCGAACATACCCGGTAGAAATTTCTTATCCGCGTTATCAAAAACGGCACGAACTTGGATGGTTCCCGTTGCTTCGTCAATCGCATTGTCTACAAAGTCGATGTAACCGATATGAGGGAAATCGGTATCGTTAGCTAACGACATTTGGACGACATTTTCAATTTCACCATCCGCTGAGATGAGGTTATTAATCTTTTGATATTTAAGGAAACTACGCTCATCAATGTCGAAATAAGCGTACATTTTCGAAGTAGATACCAGTGACGTAAGAACGGTTTGACCCGTAGTTACATAGTTACCTTTGGTCACTTCTGCGAAAGAAACTTTGCCTGCAATCGGCGCGCGAACCAGAGTGAATTCAAGGTCTAGTTCTGCTTTTGCCAAAGCAGCTTTAAGAGCTGAAACACTTGCAACACTGCGCTGTTGATCCGCAAAACGTGCATCAACGGTCTCTTGTGAAATCGCTTTGGTTTTGCTTAGTCTTTGTGCACGTTCATAATCTTTGATTGCTTGATTCAAGCTTGTTTGAGCACTGCTAAGTTCCGCTTTCAAACGGTTAACTTCAGCAACAAACAAACGATTGTCGATTGAGAAAAGCACGTCTCCAGCTTCTACGAGATGGCCTTCGCGGAAGTGAACACGGTCTACGTAACCCGACACACGAGGCATCACGGTGACGGTTTGAGGTGATTCTAATCGACCAGTGTATTGATCAAGCTCGGTAACCTGTTCTACAAGCACTTGTGCCACTTCAACCGTTGGTGGTGGCGGCGCTGATGCTGGTGCTTCGGCGCGTGAATCTTGACATCCAGACAACACCAATGGCGCTGCAATTGAGATTAGTAGAAGAGGCGTTCTAAGGTGTTTGCCTACCATCTCGCTATCCTTATGTTAGTTTTGTACCGATCGGTATAATAATCCTGGCTTTTGATATTGATCAAGTAAAATTTATAGAATGAATGGTTACAACATATGGACAACGTATGCCTGCCGCATTACCATTTAGGGGATTGAACGAATAAGTGGTAGTTAGATTATGGTAGTCGGTACAGCAGGTCGACCACGCAGTTTTGACCAAGAAAAGGCGTTAGAAGAAGCGTTAAAAGTGTTTTGGGAACAAGGGTTTGAGGGAACATCTCTTTCTGACTTGACCAAGGCGATGGGCATCAATAAACCCAGCATGTATTCCGCCTTTGGCAATAAAGAACAACTGTTTCTTAAAGCGGTCGAAATGTATAAAGCCCGTGAATCAGAATATTTTTATCATGCATTAGAACAGTCTGACATACGTAAGGTGATCACGGACATCATCATTGGGTGTGCAGAAGCACATAGCTGTAAAGATAAACCAAAAGGTTGTTTGATGATCCAGGGCGCTTTAGCATGTAGCACTGATGCTAGCCCGATAAAACAGGCGATGATGGACTGTCGAAAAGAGATGGGTGACATACTACTAACAAGATTCACAAAGGCTCAAAATGAAGGCCAATTAATTGAATCTGCTGATCCACAAGTGATGACGCATTTCATGGCCACTTTTCTCAATGGCTTGTCAGTTCACTCTATGGATGATGTGTCACCAGAGATGATTATTGCTGTGGCGGAACTCGGAATAAAAGACTTACACGCATTCTGCGTAAGCTGATGTTTTAATTAAATGTTAAAGGGATGCGTTTTTAACCCTGGAGCATGAGGTTTGGACTGTCTTGGTTATTCAAACCTCTCAAATAGCGCAGTACCATTTCATTGCTTTTCCAATCACCAAGTTGAATGAGCTGGGTTAAATTTAAACCTGCATGATAACCATCTTGTAATGCACCGACACGGCTAGAGTGCCCACTCCATATGTTTCGATGCGCCTCTGTTGATGTGACAACGTCACCCAGATCGACGAGCAGATCGTGGGCGCGCTGATAAATGCGGTCGATAGTCATGCCCGACATTGGAGTTTGACGATAGCCTGCTGGCCTTGCTCCTTTTACGGTTAACCAACAAAAGATAAAATCATCTGCATCCAGCGGCTGGCAATAGGTTTGAACATAGCGTTTTACAATCGCTGAAAATCGGCCTGTTAATCGCTTCGGTTCAGGGCTTATTGTGGTTTTAGATGTAACACGTTCGATGTTAATGTCGCCATTTTCAAGAAACTTAATGTGTTTTTTGCGTATTTTACCAATTTCGCCCTCACGAAGTAGGGTGCCATAGGCAACGGTCAGAACAGCAAGATCTCGATAAGGTACAGCCCTTTTTTCATTGCCCCACAGATCCATCAATCGCAGCAAATGGTGCTTTCGAAACGGTTTAGCTTGCAGTTCGATAACTTGCGAGCCCGTAATTTCCATCTCATCTTTTGGCAATGATTTAAAGAAGGTGGCGATAGCAGGTAGTTTAGTGACGTCGTCCGTATTCATGATTTTGTGGAACAGACTGAGCTGCGCTCGATATTGCTTAAGCGTATTGATCTTCACATCGAATTCTAGCTTAAGCGATTTGAACCAAGTTAATAGGACAGGGGCGTATATAGGAAAGCTATAAACGTTTTGGTCTTTACAGTACTCATCCCATTTACGAACAACGAACGCCAACATTTTTAAAGTGTGAATACTCAACCCGCCACGGTTTTCTTCGAACTCGTCTAAGTGCTTTCGCACGAGAGATAACTCAGTCCAATTCGGATCAAAACTCTCGTTAAGGTTCGGAAAGTTAAGTTTAAAGCGACTAAGCTTCTCTTTTTGTTTTTCCCACTGCTGGACAGTTTCTTTATGAGAACGTTCAGGTGACAGCGTCACTTGGCTTTGTCGTTGAGTAGGTAAGTTCGAGTTCGTCATAGTGGCTATGTTAACAAACGAGTGTGATATAACTGTAATTATATCACACTATGTAATTAGGGCGACGATCGACATAAAAAACTCCGTCAAACGAGGTGAGTTTCGCCTAGTAATTAGACAATGAGCCGAAATGGTAGGTTGAGATGATGATCAGAGATTAATATACAGCCTCAGCATGTCTTTATGCTGGATACCATTTTCAAATATTGGGTCTCTGTAATTGATGAGGAAATAGTCTTTAGATACCGAATCAACGCGAAAACCCAATCTTTGGTAATACGTTAATTGATAGCCAAAGGTACCCGTTCCTAGTTCTACGCGAGTGATACCTTTGTTTGGCAACTCTGCAAGCACCGACTTTAAAAGTTTTGTACCGATACCAAGACGTTGGTGACTGGGCAGTACTGAGACATTAAAAATCTCAACAGTGGTAGAAGTGAGTGGTTTAGCAATACAAGCTCCTAGTACTTCATTATTATCACAAGCAATAAAACACCAAGAATCATATAGATACGAGGAAATACTCACTTCGGATGGATCCGCTTCTAGCAGCAAATCAAAAGGAACCTTGCTAGGTTCGGTTTCTTTAAATTCCAAGAAGAGCTCCTCGTATACAGCTAAAACTTAAGGCACTAATTAAACGCCATGTTTGCGGCCATCACAACCAAAAGTACTGCAAAAATTTTCTTAATCGTTGCGACAGGAAGATGGTTAGTCGCCTTTGCTCCCCATGGTGCAGTGAACCATGACGTCGAAACAATGCCAAGCAAGGCAGGCACGTAAACAAATCCGGCAAAACCATCATTCAATGAAAAGTAGGGAAGGCCAGAGCTCACGTAACCGACAGACCCAAACAGCGCGATGATGATCCCACATGCCGATGCACAACCGATCGCCTTTTTGACGTTAACTGAAAAGAAAGACAACAAAGGAACCAAAAGAGCACCGCCACCGATACCGATCATCGCAGACAACGCACCAGTAATAGTGGTAAGAACTGTCAGCACACCTTTATTAGGTAAGGTACGTTCAGGTGCATTGTCGCTTTTGCTACTTAGGAACATTTTAACCGCGATAAGAAATACACTCACTGCGAAAATGGTTCTAACGACTTGGTCTGGCAATTGCGCAGCCATAAAGCCACTGATCAGTGCGCCCGATGCAACCCCGACCATAATCCAGGGTGCGATATCCCACGGCACATTACCATTTTTATGGTGAGCGATAGCAGAAGAAGTCGAAGTAAAGAGTATAGACGCTAAAGAAGTTGCAATAGCCACGACCACGACTTGCTCAGATGGCAGAACGCCAAACTGCAGCAATATAATGCTTAAGATTGGGACGATGACTAGACCACCGCCAATACCCAATAGCCCAGCTAAGAAACCAACGCCGCTACCTAACACAGCACAACACAATATCAGTACTATTTCACTCACCCTTAATCTCCTTTTAATTGTTAGGGTTTGCATTCCATATAAAGCAAATCATCAAACGGATAAAGTAATATAACTGAGTAGCACATCAATGCCACCCTATAACTACATGAATATTTCTCATAATCAATGTGAAGGATTACCACTGTTTTTCGAACCTGGATTCGAGCTATAAAATAGATTCTTCTCTAAATCTAGCGAAACAATTACAGTTATATTGGCATTTGAAGTTATTCAATTATTAAATAGAGCTGTGGTGACTAATGACTGGGACTATAAAAATAATCCAGAAAGCCTAGAGAGAGTAAGGAAATAAGCTTTCAACTCAGGAAATAGGATACCGCTCAACATGACTACTGATTTTAACTTTACGATTAAAAGCATCGGACTTGATGAAAATTACCACCCTTCAGACAGCACGCGCATTACAACTAACTTTGCAAACTTAGCGCGTGGTGAAAACCGTCAGAGAAATCTTCGTAACGCATTGAACATGATTAATAATAATTTCAATGCTTTAGCAAGCTGGGACAACCCAAATCGAGACCGCTATTCTGTTGAACTGGAGATCGTGTCTGTCGATATCGACATTGAAGGCAAAGGTGAAAACTTCCCATCTATCGAGGTATTGAAAACTAACATTGTCGATCACGCGACCAATGAACGCATTGAAGGTGTAGTAGGTAATAACTTCTCTTCATACGTGCGAGATTACGATTTTAGTGTTTTATTGTTAGAGCATAATAAAGATAAACCTGGCTTCAGCGTTCCTGATAATTTCGGTGAACTACACGGCAATTTATTCAAATCGTTCATTAAGTCTGACACATACAAAGCGAACTTTAAAAAGCTACCTGTTATCTGCTTAAGCGTATCAGACAATAAAATATACCAACGCACAGACAACCAACACCCAGTTTTAGGTTTCGAATATCAACCAAACGAATCATCTTTAACTGAGCAATACTTTAAGAAAATGGGCCTAGAAGTGCGTTACTTCATGCCGCCAAATAGTGTTGCTCCGTTGGCATTCTACTTCTTTGGCGACCTGCTTAACGACTACTCCAACCTAGAACTGATCAGCACAATTAGTACAATGGAAACTTTCCAAAAGATTTACCGCCCAGAAATCTACAATGCGAATGCGGTTGCTGGTAATCGTTACCAACCAAACTTGAAGAACTCAGATCACTCACTAACACAAATCGTGTACGACCGTGAAGAACGTAGCAAGCTAGCAATCAAGCAAGGTAAATTCGCTGAAGAGCACTTTATCAAACCGTTCCAACACACGTTAGACCAATGGTCTGCAAGCTTCGCTGTTTAAGGTTAGGGGATTGTACATATGTCAAAATTACTACCAACTTCTACCGCAGGCAGCCTACCAAAACCTTCATGGCTCGCTGAACCTGAAAAGTTATGGTCACCGTGGAAGTTACAAGGTAACGAGCTAATCGATGGTAAACAAGACGCCTTACGGGTGTCATTGCAATCTCAAGAACTTGCTGGCGTCGACATCGTCAGTGACGGTGAGCAAACACGACAGCACTTTGTGACGACTTTCATCGAGCACTTGAGTGGCGTTGATTTCGAAAACAGAAAAACCGTTAAAATCCGTGACCGCTATGACGCGAGTGTTCCTACAGTCGTAGGTCCAGTGTCACGTCAAAAACCTGTTTTTGTTGAAGATGCGAAATTCTTACGCTCGCAAACAAAACAACCGATTAAGTGGGCGCTTCCTGGCCCAATGACGATGATCGACACGCTTTACGATGACCATTACAAGAGCCGTGAAAAGTTGGCGTGGGAATTCGCTAAAATCCTCAACCAAGAAGCAAAAGAACTAGAAGCAGCTGGTGTCGACATCATCCAGTTTGACGAACCGGCGTTTAACGTATTCTTCGATGAGGTTAATGATTGGGGCATCGCATGCTTAGAGCGTGCTATCGAAGGCCTTAAGTGTGAAACTGCTGTCCACATCTGTTACGGCTACGGCATTAAAGCGAACACCGATTGGAAGAAAACATTAGGCTCTGAATGGCGCCAATACGAAGAGGTATTTCCAAAGTTACAGAAGTCGAAGATCGACATTATCTCTCTGGAATGTCACAACTCACATGTTCCTGTAGAGCTGCTTGAGCTGATTCGCGGCAAAAAAGTCATGGTCGGTGCAATTGATGTTGCGACCAATGAAATTGAGACGCCAGAAGAAGTCGCAGAAACTCTAAGAACTGCGCTCAAATACGTCGACGCAGATAAGCTATACCCATGTACTAACTGTGGTATGGCGCCATTATCACGCAGTGTCGCCAATGCCAAGTTAGACGCCTTAAGCGCTGGAGCCGCCATCGTTCGAAAAGAACTTGAAGCTGGTGATTAATATCAAAACTCTATGAATAACGGGACTTGAGAAAGTCCCGTTTTTAGTTTGTATGGAATGAAAGCTTACATATAGATCACAGCGCATTTTAAATTGCCCCAACGCTCAAGTAAACAAAAGCCATCTTTATTACTTCTCAAATATCCCCTGAGCAATCCAAACCGGAACCTGAGTCAACTCGCAAATACAAGCCTTATACGGTCTTAAAGTTCGTTTGGCGCATCATTGGGACGCTGCATCAAAATGCAAATTAACCAACCGAAATTCAATCTGAATTCTGAGCTAAATATTCATTAGAGGGTAGGTGAGAACAGCCAGCTCTCACCCAATCAATTCCCGCATCATGGGGGACACCCCCGACCGCTCGGCCCCAGCCACCCGTCATCCCCCGCTCAAAAATAACATTGTCCACTTGACAAGATTATTTTCGAACTATAAATTCAGGCGAAGCCCTTTATAAATTTCTAAAGTTTAGAAGTGTAAAAATTTCTAAATCTTAAAGAAGGGTCTCAAATATTTTTTCTGCTAAAATCGTTTGATTTAATGATTTTTACTAAAAAAAACATGACCTCTCTGGCCAATTCGTGGCCAATTCGTGGCCAATTCGTGGCCAGTTCATGGCCAAATGATGGCCATCTACAAGCATCCTCACACTAGAATATTATTCGTATTAAACCCTGTAAAATCCCAAATGGCCGTAAAATGGCCGTAAAATGGCCACAGAATGGCCGCAGAATGGCCAGTCACTTAACCACTAATTTGTATCGAATGGCTTCAAATTGGTGCAGAACTGCCTGAATCACATGTATAGCTTCAGAAGTAGAAAGTACGTAATATTTTTCGAGCCTTGTCTAAGTATCAAATAACTCACTGGAATATTTATGCTAAAAAATGCATCAATATTCACCTCGTACTTTGTGTAGGTTCGGCTATATTAACCGTTATGGTATTGGCATAAGATAGATTCTAGGCTTGTGTCTAGAATATGGAGTCCAAAGTCCGTCAGCGATCATCCATTGTCGGACAGTCTTAAGTGACACTGAGACGTCATGGAGTTCTTGAAGTTTTTCGTGGGCTAGTGTTGGTCCGAAATCAGAATAGTACTGATGAATGAGTTCTAATGCTTGCAGCTTGACGCTTTCATTGACACGATTTGAAGACGGTTTGCCTCGATTTCCATGCGCGAGAGAAGCTGCGCCTTGTTGAATGAAACGAGTAATGAGCCGTTACTTAAATCCAATAACTTTAAAGCGTCGCGTCGGCTTAGGTTATGGTGTGCGACATCTTGGATTATCGTCAGTCTTTGTAATTCACGGTCGTTCATAGTGATTAGCATCCTCAAACCTCAAAGGAAATGTAGGACATTTTCGCTTTGTTATAACAAACTGTGTTAATTCAAGTTTGAAATGTCCTGTTGTCCACCCAGATTAAAATGTCCTTATTTCAAGTTCTCTATGTGAAGAGGTTAGGATTTCCGACTTGATCCTTTATGTTTTTCAGGTTCATGTAGGACAGGGTTGATGGCTCGAAGTTTCTCTTGTAAAGCCCGTCGTTGGGCTCGTCGTTTTGGCGCTTTTTTACTTCGTGTTCGTTGCTGTTGGGCTTCGAATTCTTCTTGTTTCTTCTGGGCGAATTTCAACACCTGACCAAGACGCTTATTATCGACGATTTGTGTTTGTTGAACTTGTTCGAGCTTGTCGAAGGTTTTGAAACTAAGTTTTCGATGGTCATAAACAATGGCAATCTCGCCGTTTGGATAATCTAAAACCTTGACGTGTTCATGAGCTAAACGACTATTTTCTTCCGTTGGTTCAATGAGATAAACAACTTTGTCGTATTGAAATGTGAGTGACTTTGAGAGTTTGCGTGTTTCTTGCCAGCTGAAGATATCTTCCAGGTCTCGTTCGGATTCTCGTACTTTACGATGCATGTCTTTAGGAAACTTGGCGGGTTTGGCAAAGCGACGGTTAAAGTCATCGATGAAGTAGGGAAGCCATGCATTGGCTTCTTCGATGGTGTTGATGCGTTGTAAACGCATTTCTTTCACTAGGCGGTTTTGCAGTGTCAGATTCGCTCGTTCTACACGACCTTTAGCTTGGGAGCTATTCGCACAGATGAGCTCAATACCGAGATCATGCAATACTCGGCCATATTGCGTTTGGCCAACTTGTTTGTGTTTTTCTTGATTGACCCGAAATATCGAGTGTTTATCGCTGTAAAATGCGACTGGCTTACCATGCTCATTTAGGTATTCGCGGGTTGCCAACATGTAATCAAACGCCGATTCGGTCTCACTAAATCGCAGGTTCATCAAACGGCCCGTTGCATCATCGATGAAGACCAGTAGGCAACATTTATCGCTGCGGCCTTCAAACCAATCATGGTGTGAACCATCGATTTGGATGAGCTCACCGAGACAATCACGGCGATAGCGAGGCTGATAAATTCTAGGCTTGCGCCTAGAATATGGAGTCCAAAGTCCGTCAGCGATCATCCATTGTCGGAGAGTTTCTTTAGAAACAATCAGATTATGGTGCTCAGAGAGTTTTTCAAGCGCAAACGTGGGTGAAAAATCGAAGTATTGTTCACGTACAATCCCTAATACTTCAGCTCGAAAGTTATCATTATAGCGTCGGTTGCTTGGGCGACCGCGGGCTGCATGTGCCAAGCTTTTAGCACCATAAGTTGCTAACTGGTTCAACAGTCGTCTGACATGTCGAGTCGAGACATTTAAAATTTCTGCAGCGTCGACTTGTCGTAAGCGTTTTTCTTGTACATCCGTTAGAACTTTGAATCGATTTATCTCGTGCTCACTCATAGCAATTAACATCAGTTTAGGTCCTCAAAGCCAAGCAACACTTTAAGCTTAGGAGGACATTTTAAAGTTGCTCAAACCGGACATTACTATATTGCTCTTACAAACTGACTGCGTATTAGATACATTATGTTAAATTTATACTTTTAATATCTAAGTCTACAAAATCCTGTAACTAAGCCAGTCTTCTGCTCATTTTGATGGCTCCGAATTTAGCTCGTTTAGTTCTCTAACTTATTAAAATTTAACAATAAGTCGATTTACCATAAAATAGATAATAACCATAAATGTTGTTGTTCGGCGAATGCTGGGCATTCTTGAACAGCAACATTTTTACGTTATCTATCTGAGCAAGATTTCGTGATGTTTAGTCTTGTAGACTTACAATCTTTGAGCCTATGACATTCGCGACACCGCCAACCTTAACTCGTTGAACACCATGTTCGTTTGATTCTACTGAAGCAAAGATCTGCGACAAGGCACCCATGGCGCGGCCTTGTTCAAAGACAAATGAGCGTGAATGTTCGGCCGCAAAATACTTATCTAGATAACAAGCAAGTGCGCCGCTCGCGCTGCCCGTTGCAGACTCTTCTGAAATACCAAACAAAGGCGCAAAGTTTCGACAGCTTGCGGTTACTTCGGTGCCATCAGACAGCTCAAAGACATGAGCGCCAACTAGTTCGTGCTCTTTAGAGAACTCAATCAACTTGGCTTCGTCGATATTTACTTTATCGAGATATCCTTTAGGTACTTGGATAATAAGGTCAGGTAAACCGGTCGATACCACCTGTACCGGCAAGTCTAAAGAATCCAACACGTTTTCATCGATGCCAATTAAACCAAACACTTCGAAATTAGAAAAAGTACGCCCAAACGTTGGTAAAGCCTGCTCCATGGTGACCTCACCGAGGACGTTGACCGATACAGGTAATACCCCTGCTTTGGTTCTCTGACGATATTGACCGTCAGTGATAAAACCTTTCTGATGTAATACAGAAAATGTCGCCAACGTCGCGTGACCACAAAAATCTACCTCACCAGTAGTCGTAAAGAAAGAGACTTCAAAGTCTACTTCTTCATCGCTACTTACAAACGCCGTCTCTGAGTAACCAATAATCTGAGCGATGTGTAGCTTGTCTGCATCGTTGAGACGATCAGCATTTAGAACGACACCCGCTGGGTTTCCTCCGCTTCCATCCTTGGTAAATGCGTTAACTAAGAATACCTCTATGTTTTCCATCAATCCTAAACACCTCGTTTTGTCTTTGACGACTAACTTAATGGCATAGTTAAGTTAGTGCAAATTCGCTGTTTAATTACAAACTTGTGACAATTTTAGGTATGTTCTGATATAAATTCACCGCTCTGAATATATATCTCCCTTTTGCCACAACTTTACAAATAACAGGATTTTAATTGTGTCTTTAGTTCGAGTGACAAAATTGAAAATTGCAGTAGCTAGCGCCGCTTTGATTGTGGCTAGTCTACTCGGTTGCCAAGCGTTCAGTTCCAATGTGTCTGAGACTGAAGAAGCAAAGCTCATCATCAACTACCTTGACCAAATATTAGATGCAACGCACCAATATGCCGTCGACAACGGTAGTTTGCCACCCATTACTTTAGATACTGACGCTAACTATGGTTATTTGAATATCAACAACCTTATCGAGAATCCTGGATTATCCACATGGCAAGGACCATACCTACCCTTCGATGATACCTGGATTGGGGGTGAGCAGTACATTAGCCATCCTGACTATATCGCCACACAGATCTTGCTTAAAGAAAAAGCCAGTTCATGGATAAGAGGAAGCTCAGAAACTGGCTGCCAACCTTCATCTGAGGCATGTTCACTAGCGGCTTGTATTTGGTTGGTTCCACTCGGAGCGGCTCAGGAGGTCAATCGCATGATTGATGGCGAGATGAATGCGGCGGATTCAGACGCCAAGGGTAGCATTCGATTTGAAAAAGCTTTGGTGGGAAGCCTAGTGTGTAAAATTGGTGACGATTATCCTTTACCAGAATAATTTAGGCGCCTCGTCTTTGGATAGTCCAATTGGAAAAGAGCGATTTAGTTATAGTGCACTAAATCGCTTCTGTACATTTGACTATTTGTTGAAGAAGTCAGCTACCGCATCGGCAGATAGTTTCACTGCTTCTGGCTTGTAGTAGAAATCGACATGGCTAAACTCGCCCAAAGCCAATACTTCTGGGTCGTTTGTTAGCTTTTCAATAAACGCCGTTGAACAAATAGCCGTTGGCGCATCTTCTCCGTATACCACAAGCGTAGGTTGCACGATCTTATCTGCGTAATGTTCACACAAGGAGAATAGTGACTGCATTGGTTGATCAGCTATGTGCAAGTTAGTGAAGGTCTCCACCGCTTTTGGACCTCTAAAACCATCTCGGCCATAGTAATCGTAAGTCTCTCCCGCCATCTCAGGGAACGCTGCTTCTCCAATAAACTCGTCTCGAGATTGATCGTCGTTCAATCCAAATGGAGAGACAATGTCTGCTTCGCCTGTTTCATACATTTTCTGTTTAGAAGCGTTAGCCGCAGCGATCATTTGATGCGCCATCGCTTTATCTGTCCATTGAAATGCGTCAGCGGCCATCATTCCAGATACTAAGGCGATCTTTTTGATTCTATGGTCTGTTACAGAAGCTGACGCCATGATCGAACCGCCCTGACAAACACCAAGGCCCACCACTTCTTCAACATAAGGTAATGTGTTTAAGAAAGAGACCGCATCCCAAGTGTTTTCGATTAAGCGGAACATATAACGCGATTGCATGTGCTCACCAGGAAGTGCTGGCGATTCCCCCATACCCAAGTAGTCAAAGGCAAGAAAGACAAAACCACGTTCGGCCAGTTCTGGTCCATATGTGCCCAACACTTGCTCTTTTACCTGGGGGAATGGACTGGCACCAAGCACCGCTTTGTATTTTTTATTCTCATCGAAACCTTCTGGTAAATACAGATTACCAACAAGATCCACACCAAATGATTTAAACGTTATTTTTTTCACATTCATAGTACTAACCTTTTATTCATGTCTCTTTGTGGGAGCATCGATTTAGTTGTCAAATACGGGAACCAACTCAAGTGTTGTCTCTTCGTGTTTTTTTCTATCAAACGTCAAACGCATCAATGGGTAAATAAGCCCAAGCAACTTCCGGTATGCTTGGTTTACTTTTGGGTTAATCGCATCCAAGTCATCCGGAATTTTTCCATTAATTGATACTTCCAAAGCCCCAACTTTCATTACACCGTTGGATTTACCTTCAATGGCTACATTGCGAGTAAATGCTTCATACCAACTGCGTTTAGAAAACTTGTATTGTCGGATGAAAAATCGCCCTTCTGTCTGCACTATGGTGATATCAATAAAGCGATGGTCACCACATTTGATTTGATGGACTTTTTGACCATCTACAGCTTGAATAAGTTGACTCAAATCGTCGCGTGACAGCATAGTGATTAACCTTTGTTGTGGTTTGTTTGATAGTCGATGGGGTTATCTTAGTACTCGCTATTCCAATCGTCAGTGCACAAAATCCCCTAATCTGTATACAAAATAACGGTACAAAAAATCACCTTATCTAATTCGAGTTGTTGTAATTTAAGGCTCAGACATTGAGTTGCTCGCTAGAAAAAGAAGGCTTAGCGATCGATATAAGAGAGGGTTTTCGTCATTCCGTATACACATTACGCAGTTTTGTGTACTGCACTATTCTTGTGTATCGAACATAATAAAAAGACGATTCAATGTTAGAGAAATCAAGCGTTAGGCTTATACGCTTGTGACCATTGGCAATACATCATCAAACGAGGCAGTACGATGAAGAAATACCACTTCAATACAATCGCAGAACAGAATCACGCGCTTGGACTACGCCCACCCGAGCACCCTTTAATTGATGTATTAAAAATGAGCTCGAACAGTAAAGATAATCAACTGAGTTGCCAAGATCACATCAGCCTATCGTCGGGTTTTTATTCCATATCGCTTAAGCACATCACCTCTGGTGAGCTAATGTATGGTCGCACCAAATATGACTGCTCTAACGGGACCATGCTATTTTTTGCGCCTGACCAGGAGTTAACGGTGAGCGGTATTAAGGTTGACGCGGTTGCACGTACGATCTGCTTTCATCCCGACTATATTCGCGGCCATAAACTGCAAGATGAGATCAAGAAGTATCAGTTTTTTAGCTATGCCGTACACGAAGCTCTGCACCTTTCCCCGAAAGAAGAACAGCACATGGCAACACTTTTTGATGCGCTAGAGGTCGAATCAAGCAATGCTTTAGATGCGTTTAGCAAGGAGTTAATGCTGTCGCAAATCAGCACGCTATTGATGTACGCCAACCGTTATTATCATCGCCAGTTTCTAATGCGAAAAGAAGCGGATACGTCAGTCTATGATAAGTTTTCTGCGCAGCTCGATGCCCGTTTACAAGCTGTCATCGAAGAGTCCGCTGCGATACCCGAAGTAGAAGAGCTTGCCCAAAGTATGAATATGACCAGTCGTTATTTAAGTGACGCTTTGAAAGCTGAAACAGGCAAAACGACTAAAGATTGGATCAATTCGGCTTTGATTGAACGTTCTAAAGATCGTTTGCTTTCAACTAAAGAGTCAGTTGCAACGATTGCTTATGGATTAGGGTTTGAATACCCTCAGTACTTCTCTAGATTGTTTAAGAATAAAGTGGGAATGACCCCATCAGAGTACCGCACTGCGAATATTAAACATTAGACATCCAGAGCACTCCGTTCATCAGCACTCCACAAGACTACATCAAAGAGCATAAGCCAAACCGATGAAGCTTATGCTCTCCAATATTTCTATCGTCACCCAATAGACTTGGAACTAGCACTGTTAAGCAACTGATAAATATAGATAGCGCTGCTGATTAAGGCGATAAACAACATCACCCAGTAAGCGCCTGCCAATCCTAAATAGCTCGCCGATATTCCTGCGAAAAGGTAAGTCAATAACCACCAAAAATGAGTCAATGAAAAGTGGGCAGCGAAATATTGACTTGCATCTTGTCCAGATGATGCGTCATTGATGATCAAGCCGGAAGTCGTCTGTATTAAAGACATCCCTATCCCTAACGAGAAACAAACTACGATAAACCCAAGCCAACTTGGTAACCACGTCCCGAGATAAAATGCGACACAAATTACACACAACCCATGAATATGATATCGCTGCGGTTCCTGATTGGCGATGAATTTAGGTAGTAGAAATGCAATCAACATCGAGCCTCCCCCCACCGCGAGTAAGGCTAAAGCTGTCTCACTATCACCACCGTGTAGAATATCATGTACATATACGACCGTGTTAACTATCACCATAGCGCTGGCAGCAGCCGCGGCCAAGTAGGCGTACCACAATCTCCGTAATGGCGGGATTGCTAAATACGCCGAGATTCCTTTATACAGCGTGTTAATGTTGAGTCGCTGTTTCTCCACAAGCTTTGATGAATCATATGGAATGAAGCACATTAGAATCAAAGCTGCTGAAAAAACAAACGTAAATGCATCGATCCAAAACAGTTGTCGAAAGGTCATCATCGTTAGCAACACTGCACTCAAAACAGGACTTACAACCTGTTCTAAGTCATAAGCGACACGACTGTAAGACAACGCCTTTGTGTATTGCTCCCGGTCAGGTAATACGGCAGGCAAAGTCGCTTGGAATAATGGTGTAAATGCAGCAGAACATGCGTTAATAGCAAACATCAATACATAGACTTGCCAAACTTGATCAGTAAACGGCAAGGCAATGAAAAGACAAGCTCTGACGATATCGAGAACCACAAGGGCTTGCTTCTTTGGCCATCGACGGCTAAAAAAAGCGAACACCGGTGCCAGACCAATGTAAGCGATCATTTTAAGGCCAAAGGCGATGCTCAGTACCATGCTCGCGTCACTTTCAGCAAGTTCGTAGGCCAGCAAAGCAAGACATACCGAACTCAGCCCAGTACCAACAAGAGATGTGACTTGAGCTGTAAGAAGCCGGACGTAATCTTTGTTGCTCCAGATACTATTGTAAGAAACGGGTAGATTCATCACGACTCTCCCACTAAGCTTTTCACGTCTTTAAGCAAAGAGGTTAACCAGAGTAATACCGCATCTTTAATCCTCTTGAACATGGTGCCTTGTTCAATATTATCAGCGCTAACTACGTTCACTCTTTTAATCGGTTGACCTTCGACACTCCAAACCACCTCACCGACTGCATCGCCTACTTTAACTGGAGCCATTAGTGTTTCATTGAGCTCAAGGATTTGCTCTACCGAGGCGACCTGGGTTCTAGGCAGTGTGATAAATACATCTTCATCAAATTGGACGGATGTTTCATCCACGTCACCCTTCCAAACCTCTGCTCGGTACAGCTCCTCCCCTTCCTTACCGACTTGTAATGTGTCGTAAAAACGGAAACCATAATTTAGTAGTTGTCGCGACTCATTGACTCTAGTTTGAGCACTTGCCGTGCCCATAACAACAGATATCAACCTCATACGCCCCTGTGTTGCTGACGAGACCAAGCTATACCCGGCGGCTTCTGTGTAACCTGTCTTACCACCATCAACATTTAACGTTTTGTCCCACAATAACTTGTTGCGGTTGTATTGCTCTATTCCGTTCCAAGTGAAACGACGTTTGTTGTAGAGAGAGTAAACCTCTGGGACATCGTTAATCACGGCTTTCAATAGCGTAGCCATGTCTCGTGGTGTTGTCGCAATGCTTTCCCCGTCTAAGCCATGGGCATTAATAAAGTTAGTGTTTGTCATGCCAAGGGACTGTGCCCAACCATTCATTAAGCTAACGAAGGCGATCTCACCTCCTGCGACATGTTCAGCAAGTGCGACTGCAGCATCGTTACCAGATTGAATGATCAGCCCTTGCATTAAATCTTGAACATTTAAATCGTCTCCCGGTTTGATAAACATTTTTGACGATTCAGGAAAGTTAGCTGACCACGCCTTTCTACTTACCTCTACTGAGGTATCCCATGCTAGGCGCCCATTAACAATTTCTTGCCCAACAACATAAGCAGTCATCAACTTGGTGAGACTTGCTGGTGCGACTTGGACATCTGCATCACTTTCAGCCAAAACATCACCAGAATTTGCATCAATTAAGATATATCCTTTTGCACTTAAAATAGGTGCGTTTGGGATAATGACCGCATTAACGGACCCAGCATATGCAAAGGCCATTAAGATAAGAAAAGACTTCAACACATTCATGCCATTACCTCTTGCTTCAGTGCTGCTACATCACCGATGTAAGGGCGCTTGCACGACTTCCCATCATTAACATACTGAAACGCTTCGTTCCCTTTTCCACAGACAACGATTAAGTCTCCAGACTCGCTCATCTGCTTGGCGAGGGCTATCGCTTCTGCTCTGTCATTGACTTCAAAAACTGGCTTATCTTTGGCTTTTGAACGCAGCACTCTAAACAATTCACTTTGTAAAACGCCCATTGGATCATCAGATGTAAAAATTACGAGATCCGCATGTTCGGTACATATTGAACCAATGAGGCTTGCTTGTTGTATGCGGTCCCCTGTAACGCCTGCGACAACAATCAGTCTTTGGCTCGCTTTTTGTCTTGCTGCAGTCAATAGCGCTCTCAATCCGTCACTGTTATGAGCATAATCAACCAGCCCAATCGCCCCATTAGATAACGACAAAAATTGAGCACGCCCGTCGGGCATAACAACGTCTTGGATAGCATCAGCAATTTGCTTCAGACTCCAACCTAATGAATAAAGTACACACGTGATTGCTAATGCATTCTCAATGTTGTATTCAAAAGGCATGGGAGAGCAGACTTCCAGGCTCTCTTTTCCAATCGACAATTCAAAGCTCATCCCACGCGACGATGGCTCCCACTTTGTCGCGGTAACATCAGCACTCGAATCATGCATTGAAAATGTCACAACCTTAGCTCGACCTGCGGCTCTTTCCATCGCAGCGGCAGCATGAGGATCATCAAGGTTCACTACTAATGTGCCATTGGGAGCAATGCGATCGACTATTTGTAGTTTAGCCTGCACGTAATTGTCTTTAGTGCGGTGAAAATCCATGTGGTCTTCCCCTATATTGGTGATCACTCCCATCTCAAGAGAGATAAACCCAGCTCTATCTTGCGAGAGAGCATGGCTACTCATCTCCATCACATTGAATTCTGTCCCAACACTTTGCATCTGATGAAACATGTTAAGTAGCGCTACACCATCAGGTGTGGTGTTGATAGTTGGTACCGTTTTATCATTGATTTGTGCACCTAACGTCCCTATGTATGCACTTTGATTGGTGCGATTGAGAATTTGGTTGAGGCAATGCGATACTGTCGTTTTACCATTGGTGCCGGTCACTCCAATATGGCGCATTTTTCGGTGTGGGTGTTTATAGAAGGTTTTGATAAGCGCTAGAGACTGATAGTAACTTTCCGTCACCAACGTTGGTATCTGTAGCGTCATTGGCTTATTCGATATAACGGCAATAGCCCCATTTTGAATCGCTTTCTGCACGAAATCATGACCATCATGAGTTAGGCCATAGCGACAAACAAACACATCATTTGGCTCTACGTCATCACTTCTCGTCTTGAATGATTTCACTTCCAATGAAGCTAATATCTCTAATTGTTGAGAGATTAAACTGGTCGGCATCTCAAACTCCTTAATCTAAAGCAGCCTGAAGTATAGAAATGCGCAGTTAATTAATGAAATCGAATGATTCTATATTCCGTATCGAATAGACTGATACGCAAAGAAATTGAGGGGTATCCAATGGCACAGATTAATTGGCAACGAGTCGACTTGAATTTAATACTCACCTTTGATGCACTTTTTCGCCATCGTAGCGTTTCAAAGGCAGCGGAGGCTCTCCACCTAGGCCAGCCCGCCACCAGTTATAACTTGAAAAGACTACGTGAACTGCTCGAAGACCCATTATTTGAACGAGATGGTCATACGATGCAACCAACGGCAAGAGCACACGAGATCCAGCCTAAAGTAAGGCAGATCATGACAATCTTTAAAGAAGATATTTTGAACGTTGACGGTTTCCAACCACGTCACTTCAGCGGAACCTTCAAGGTGGGATTCAGTGATTATGCTGAGCAGATCTTTGCACCTCAGCTTTTCGACAAGTTACAAAGCTTAGCACCCAATGCGAAAGTGATCTTTAAACCCGTTGATACTGGAAATTGTGTTACGGAACTCGAAGCTAGAAATGTCGACGTGTGCATTGGTGTATTTTCCGACCTACCCAGTAAGTTAAAAAGTACATTTTTATATAGAGAAAAGCACCTCTGTACTTTTGATAATCAAGTCCTACGTAGTGATTTGCCCATTTCCTTAGAAACCTACTTAGAGACACCACAAATGATCGTTACGGCGAACCAAGCGCTTACTACTCGTGTAGACCAAACACTCGAAGAGCTAGGGGTTCAACGAAATGTCGTATTAGGTACAACAAGATTTTTAACCATACGAAGAATGCTTACAGGTAGAAAAATATTAGCTGTAATGGCTGAAATGGTGGGTAGAACTGACCTAATCGATGACTCATTGACGCTTTGTGAGCCGCCTATCGATATACCTGACTTTGATGTCGAATTAGTATCACTAAGCGCCGATAGTTCGCACCCAAGAATTACATGGTTGTCAGATTTGGTTAAAGAAGTCGTTACGGAAAAGGTGTCTAGGTTACGTAATCCATCTCCTTAAACGCCTAAGAAGAACGAGTACATCATTGCATAGTTCGGTATTCCTGAGGGGTCATTGACGTCTTTTTCTTGAACATTCGACTGAAATATTGCGGATACTCAAACCCTAGCTGGTAGGCGATGGACGATACGCTATCATCTGAGTTGAGTAGACGGTATTTGGCTCTTTCAATGAGTTGTTGGTGAATTAAATCTTGCGCATTTTTCCCTGTTTGTTTACGTAGCATATCACTCATGTAATTTGCTGACATGTTCATCTCTTCTGCCAACTGATGAACTTTAGGTAACCCAATTTCACTATTCATAGCTTTGTCTATATGTTCATCAACCAGACGATTAAAGCGCTCAACGGAGTTCTGTGTAAAGGGTTTTCGAGTTAAGAACTGACGGCTGAAATATCTGTTGGTGTACTTGAGCAGTAAATCTATGTTTGAAAGCAAAATCTCGAGGCTTAACTCATCTTGATTTTGTTGAGTTTCATGTTTGATCTCACTTGCCAGGCGGTTTAGCGTCTGTTGCTCTCGCTCAGATGCATGCAAAGCTTCACAAATGTCATATGAAAAGTAGCCATATTGCTTAATTGCTTCCTTCAGAGGGTGCTGAAGCAATGCGTTGGGATGAAAAATTAAGGACCAACCTTTAAGTTCTCCAGGCTTATACAGCTCGTTTATCTCTATAACCTGCCCCGGAGCGAATGCGGTAATGACGCCACTACTGAAATCATAGTGGCGACGTCCATATTGGACCTTTTTGGTGACATTTGCTTTGAATACCAGACTATAAAGATTGCTGCAAATGCGAGCATTTAGCAAAGCTGGGGCTATTTCAGTATCAGCTAAATCAACGACATGAATCAAAGGGTGATCAGGTGTTTTTCCTGTATACATTGATACTGATTCTTGAACGGTATCAATAGTTATAAGTTGTGACATAACCGGTTCCTTTCATTCACTATTTACTTAATAAGTAGCGCAGAGTCAGAGCATTACAAAGTAAAAGCCTTCACATCTATAGCAATTATGTGGTTAAAAACAATCCAACAATTAAGACAAAAATGTCATGTCTAGAACCTTCTCTGTCTCAGACCAGAGTTTAACTCTTTCAGCCGCGTTTTTGGCCATATGTGGCAAAGTGTTCATCCCCGGATAACCTCTATAGTTTGCCAATTTCATCGGACCAATATACTCACCACCCTTCAATTTTGTATCTGTCGCCGCCAAAAGTGTTGGTAAAACGCCCATCTCAACCTTTTGCGCCATCAATGCATTCATAACAATACCAACCCACCCCATGTGCTGCTGAAGGTTGGTCGCCGTATAACCGGGATGTGCGGCAATCGATTTTACTTTACTCCCCAGTCTTTCCAGCCTCACATTTAACTCGGTCGCGAACATCACATTTGCTAACTTACTTTGCGCATAAGCCGCCATCCTATCGTAACTGTTTTCAAAATTGAGATCGTCATAATAGATATCTGCTGCTTTCATTTTAGCTACAAGACTACTAAGTGTAACGACACGTGGTTCCTGAGCTTTTTCCAATAGTGGTAGTAATCCAGCAGTAAGAGTGAAGTGTCCTAGATGATTAGTTGCCCATTGAACCTCATACCCTTGAGATGACGTCTCACGTTTATCTAAAAGCATGATCCCCGCATTATTAATCAAAACATCTATAGATTGACCTTCTGAAAGCAAATGCCCTATACATTTATTCACCGATTCCAAATCAGATAAATCGAGTTCAACTAAACTTGTCATCGCATGTGGTGCGAATTTTACAATTTCTTGTTGTGCTTGCTTACCCTTATCCAAATTCCTTACAGCAAGGATAACTTCGGCGTTTTTAGAGGCGAGTATTTTGGCAGCTTCAAGGCCGATGCCACTGTTTGCACCTGTGATCAAAAAACGTTTGCCAGTTTGATCGATTATGTTCGTGGTATTCCATCCCATAGAGCACTCCTCGGCATATAGGTAATGATGATGAGTTAAGCGATGGAATGAGTCTAACTTGACCACCAAGTTATCGCGTTATACAAATCACTGAAGCTTGTATACTGATTACAGGTGGTCATCATGATAAGAATTGAGTCAGGCGCACTCGCGGAAAAGCACCTTGAATAGGCGAAGACAGTTAAACGCGTTCCCTTATCCAGCTTGGTTGCTGTTGATGGCTTAACGACACTATCCAATCTTCAATGATCGATGTTTCCCACAAAGACTGACAGTTCCTCAAATAATCGATGGATGCTTCCCAATGACCTAATTTGCTCAGGCTCTTTACTAACATCATTGAGGGGCCATAAGAAGACAAACGCGCGTCATAACCAACGTCACCCGATGCCGCTAAATATTCCAATGCAGCACGTTCGTCGCTATCTCTTATCAGTGCAATTTGACCCAGTACAGTATTTGCCCAGTGCTTGTGATAATTATTCGTGCCTATCGATCTAACAAGCTTTCTAGCCTCTGGTTCATCCATTAGCTCTGATGCTTTCTTAAAAAGTTGTCTGTTGTCACCGCGCCAATTTAGCTTAGCCCCAAATAACTCTTTTGCCTCTTGAATCAATAAGAATAAGCGTTCAGCGTACTGCTGTGCGATATCAAATTCTTCCACGCTAACCGCAGTACTGGCGATCCACACAATTAAATTTGGCTGAGTTGAACCACATTTTTCGGCGCTTAATAGGTGGGATAACCTCTCTTTCTCATCTAATGTATAGCGAGACAAATCAAACCACAGTTCGTCAGATTCTGGTGCTTGTTCAATTGCCTTCTTGAGAATATCACACGCTTTTTGTTGGTCATTGGTACTATAAAAATTAGCAGCGCCCTTTACAATCTGGATATTCTCAGGCTCTTTATCAAGCAGATTCAACCACAAGCCTTCGATCTCATTGTATTCAGTCGGAGAACGCTCGGCATCAACATTCACAACTGGACTCTGACATAAAGTCGCTTTGGGAAAGCGTTGTACCGCCTCTTTGATGTAGTGAGTACGTTTCGAATTACCAAATAAGGCGGGATCTTCTAAGTAAGCTAACAACAACGTGAAATAATTCGCGCTGTTATCCGGTTCTGCCAAAACCTGTTCTTCGGCCTTTTTTATTTTCTGTACTATTTCCATAACCAAATCTCGCCAACAATAAGACATTATTCATTAAATCAATATATTATTGGCGAATATAGCACTTATGAACCATGGCTTGAATGATTATCATTTAATTTAGAATGTTCGTACTAACGTACCACTCAATACACACTAGAAGTCAAACCTTCAGGCGCGGTAAATCATTAGCGAGCCTCTTCCTTGATTGGCTCGCCATACAACGTATTTTCTGCTTAAGCTTCTGGTGTCAAAATCAGTTTGCCCATCACTTTACCACTTTCAATGTTGTCATGTGCCTGCGCAGCTTGTGACAATGGCATCGTCGAGTAGATCGGTTTTACTTTACCTTCAGCGAGCATTTGATAAACGTTTTCGAGCGATACTTTGACTAGGTCGAAATTGCTAAAGTATGTAGCGTATATTTCTGAATAAGAGATAGTCGGTGCTTTAGAGAAATGTTTAATGGCTTCAGCTTGCAAGTTGGTCTCTCCGACGCCCCCCAAGAAACCAAACACAACGATATGACCAAGTGTCGCTAACACCTCTAGGTCTTGAACAGCAGTGTCACCCGCTACCGGGTTAAAGATATAATTTACCCCTTTGCCGCCGGTGATCTCTTTTACTTGTTCAACCCACTCGCCTGTTGAATTAAGTGCGTAGTCAGCGCCTAGTTTTAGAGCTTGTTCTACTTTTTCGTCTTTTCGGTCTAAAGCAATAACTTTAAGCCCTGCCGCTTTTGCAAGCTGAATTAACGCAGTACCTACGCCACCCGTTGAGGCGTACACTAATGCGAATTTTCCTTCTTCAGCACGAACAACGTTGTGCAGCATGTGGTATGCCGTGAAATAAGTCACTGGCATAGCGCCTGCTTCATGAACGTCGACGCTGTCGTCTAGAACAATCAATTTATCTGCATCAATGGCAGTGTAATCTGCATACATTGACGCACCAATCGGCCCTAAATAAGCGACTTTTTGACCTTCTTTCAACTCAGTATTGTTGGCATCTACCACAATGCCGCTCCCCTCAACACCAGAGATAAATGGCAGTTCTGACATCATACCTGGAGGCATATTCCCTTCACGGATAATCGTATCAATAAAGTTTACTGGCGCTGCAGCGACCTTAACCAGTACTTGGCCTTCAGCCAGCTGAGGTTTATCAGTTTCTTTGTATTCAAGTACGTTACTGCCACCTGTTTTTTCGATGATGATTGCTTTCATGATTCTTTCTCCGTTGAAGCTAGTCGCTCTATTCGTTGTCTACGGAAGAAATATTAGTGGCAAATCCAAAATGAAAAAATCCGCAATCTGGGACATCAGAATTGCAAAAATGGGATTATAAAATTGAGTCAGAATTTCTCTGCTTAATGTAATCGACAATGTGCTTAATTTGGCTCTGCGCGTGACGACGCCCTAGGTAGTATGCGTACATAATACGTGTACGGGGTTTAAGATCATCGACAGATAACTCAACAACACCTGCGTCTTTAATCATTACGGTAGGAATCATCGCGAGATAAGTGCCTTTCATGAGCGAGTGATATGCGAGGCCTAGATCGTCAACCATAAGATCTTGAGACGGATCCAACATAATTTCTTGATGTTTAGGGTTGGTGAATGCCCAAGATGTCATAGGACGAGAGATAACACTGGGAAGAGATTCTAGTTGCTCTGTGGTGATGTGGGTGTCTTTAATGTTATGTCTATCAAGAAAGTCTTGAGTGGCACACAATGAATATGGAATATCCCATAACTTTAGAGCTATCGCAGATGAGTCCATCAATGGACCGACTCTAAACGCTAAGTCAATCTCGTCCTTGATAAGGTTTTGATTGCTATTCGACAAAGCAATATCGAGCGTGAGTTCGGGATGTTCGCTAGCAAAATCAATCAACCAATTGCCAAGAAAGTCTAAGCCAGCACGGACGGGCATTGATACCTTGAGCTTGCCTTTAAACTCTACTTCAGAATCGATAGCGAGATCGATAGAGCGCTGAATAGATGTGAACAAGGGTGAGCAATCTTGATACAGCTCCTGCCCTCGGGATGATACTTTTACTTCACGAGTCGTGCGGTGCAGTAACGTTAACCCCAAACTTGCTTCTAACGCGTCGATTCTTCGGCTTACGGTACTATGGGGTAATGAAATCCGCTCTGCAGCCTTCTTCAAACTACCTGTTTCCACAACTGCACAGAAAATATTTAAGTCGTCCAATACCCGTTTCATACTCACATCTCGTTTTATTATCCCACTTTTAGGATTGTATGGGTTTAGCTGAGAAGTGCAATCTCTACAAATGGAACATGTTAATTGCTTGGACATCCTACTTAAACTCTATTAGACCGATAGGTGCTTTGGCTGAATAACCAAGTTGAGACACACTTTTCTTTATTGAGAATGAAAAACCATCAGTTTTAAGTAGTTACGGGGGTAAGGTTAAATTCCTACGATATACTAAACATAGTTGGTTTCATGGTGTAATACCTGATAAAGGCGTGGAATGACATCGCAGTGGACCAACGATTAACCCAAACGAACTTATGCTTAGGAGGCCACGTGTCAAAGAGCTTTAACCTTGAAGATGCAGGACAAATTTTTGTGGGGGCCTTTGCTCTCGCAGTCCCTATATCATTTTCGGAGGAAGCTTGGCAGCTAGGCGAAAGTTTACCAACAGCAAACCTCGCGTTACTTTTTCTTCTGTCGTGTTTGTTCTTGTCAATTTACGCTTTCGAGAGCGTTTACCAAAGAAATATCAACGGCAGAGTCATGGAGTTTATCTCACGTATCGTGATTGCTTATATATTGACAATTATGGTCGTCGCTTTGGTGTTGCTATGCATTGATAAGCTCCCAGCGCTTGATTCTCCGTTGGTTGCTTTAAAACGAGTTATCGTCATTGCTATGCCAGCGTCAATGGGAGCTATTATTGTTGATGGTTTTGATAAGGAATAAGCCAGGTTTCAACAGCCTACTTGCACGGACTAAAGACTCGTCATGAGTTCTTTAGTCGCACAGGCATGCTCGAAATGTCTATGGGTTTTACGCAACTCTTAACGTATTGACTAGCTTTTTTGGATGAGAAAAATGTAAACCTTGTAAACATACATGAGATTTTTTCGGCACATATTTAGCCTGTAACTCTTCCTCTATTCCGCATACTACTAAAGTAAAGCCTACTTGCTCAGACAAGCGAAACATAAACCTCAAAAATTCATTGCTCACAGGGTCCTTGCCCATATTCATTGCAAAGTTTCCATCTAACTTTACTAAGTCAAATAGCCCTTTATTTAACAGTTCGTAATTCGTATAACCTGTACCGAAATCATCTATCGCAAAGCGACATCCCACACGTTTCAAGCTTTGAAGATTATCTTGTACGTGCTTCTGAGAAATAGCTTCGCTATGTTCAACCAATTCAAAAATCAACTTTTTTCGAATTTCCGGGCAATGTTTAGTTAAGCTACAAATATCGTTAGAAAATGAGGTCATCGCAAGGTCTGACATCGAAATGTTGATACTAAAATCCCCTTGTTCGGCGTCTTCTTTTCTCGCTAATTCAATAACTTTTCTAGTGATCATGAGTGTTAAAGAGTAGTGAATGTGCGGTGTATCACTGAGCAGCGACATATAATTTTCTGGCTCAATATGCCCGCGCTTCCTCCATACCAGCAAAACTTCACGAATACACTCTTTATTCTGGTTCATGCTATGAACGATCGGTTGGTATGCGAGCTCGAAGTTTGCCCCGCCATCACGAATGTCTCTTTGTAAATCTTGAAGCATGTGGCGTTTACGTAGATTCTTTTGATAATCCTTTTCATTGTGGATGTATAACCCATCCTGATTTTGAATCGCACGCAAGATCCCATAGCTGATGCGTCTAAACAGGCGATCTGGTTTGGCGATGTCGTAAGTACTGGAAAAGTGTAGCGTCGTTACTGAGTAATCAAACGGCATTTTCTTACTATTGATAACCATTTGGTTCGGCAATGCAGCTCTTACTTTCTGTTGATGCTCAACCTGCAGCTTATTGTTCAAAGGGGCCTCAGACACAAAGATCATCACGATATATCGATCATCATAGAGCCCAATCAAACTAGGCTTTAAGTCGCCGCTCAATTGAGTATGTAATGTTTGCTTAATTTTCATCGACGTTTGGTGATCAAAGTAGCGATAGAAATCGCCATTACGCCCAACACAAATCACATGAGCGGTGTAATACACTTCACCTTTTTTTGCCTCAAGGTTCGCCATTTTTTGTTGAATGTAATGAATATTGGGGATGTTACTCTCTTCGCATATAAACCTAGCTTGCTCCAGTTTATGCTTCTCACGCTCTAATCGGTTCAGTGCGTAATTATGCTTCTTACTTTGGCGAGCATTATAGAGAGTCGCGATGATGACAATACCAAGAATAATCGCTGTCACACCGGTTGTGATTGGAGAAAATGGGATGGGTTCAATATCCATACGTCATACTCAAGTAAGAAAACAAAAGCAGAACATACCGATCCAACACACTAATATCAACGGACTCAAGCCGAAAGGAGGGTGCAAAAAGCGCGATTAAGAACGACAAATAGAGCATTAACACCAATTATGCCAAATATGAAATCGATTACATTTATGAATGAGTATTGAGGGCTTTTGCCCACCGCGTCGTTGACATTAACTTACGATTTGCAGGATGAGACAACGACTAACACCCACCAAGCGATGCATAGTTATTCACTACGGAGTGTTTTAGATTGCTAACGACTGTTTACACCAAGCAGCCATACGAAAAAACCAGTTGTTTTACTCATTATTAAAATGAATATCTAACCAACTGTCTTTACTGAAAATCTGAAACTGCAATAACCACAACGTGTAAATTTATGTAAATAAATAAGAAAATGTGACCAACATCAACAGTTAAACTGAAGCGAGTTGACTATTTGAACGTATCGAATTTTCAGATCTAAAAACCACTGGACCAACCAATTATTGTGACATATATCTAAATTGTAAAATAATGGTCATATTATTTATGAGACGAACAATTATAAGAAGAAAATCCAACAAATATGCAGCTAGCCCGTTAATCGAAAGCACTTAAACGCTGCGAAAGATACCCAGCATGATGTTTTAAAATAACGCCAAGGTAATGACCATGACGCAATAGCTCGCCCAGTAGCATTTCTCACGTGAACTCAATCGTATTGACTATTCAAAGCGTGCTCTTCAATATCGACTCAATTTCTTTCACTAACCAAGTGTTAAGAGCAAGGTCTTTCGTTTGATACAGATCGTACGCGTAGATGTCCATGTTGTATTTAGGGGACTGCCCTATCGAATCTACACTCTCAATTCCGGGCGGTAGTGGCTGCGTTGAGCGAATCATCGGAAATATCGCATCAGAGTGTCGAATAGCTTCAAAGTTCACTTGTGGCGAGTCTGATTTCAATATGACATTAGGAATATGACCTGCTCGAAGCAAAGTATCTTCTGCAGTTTCGTGGCGGCTTCGCCAATCAGGAGTTCGAACCAACACCAATGGATATTGCGCAATGTCATCAAGTGTCACTGATTCAAGTTTAGTGAGCGGATGCCCTTCACGTACACAAATGACGTACTGGCTCTTTGGCATTGGCTTCTGCCTTATCTGCTTAGAGTAACTCTCAGGCCCGTAATCCAAAGCAACATGCACTTTTCTCGATAATAATCCGGACTCTACCTGCCACGTCCAGTCCATAATCTCAAACTGCGCATTTGGCGCTCGCTCACTGAGCTCTCGATATAGTTTTACTCCGATAGCGTTTGTAAGAGCATTGGTCAAACTAATGGAAATTTTTCCATCGAACTTCATTGGATCAAACCCTTCCGAAGCTCGAAACAAACCGTCGATCTGTTCAACCAATTCAGGTAGCGATTTTTCAATCTCTAAACAACGTTCAGTAGGAACCAGTCCATAGCGCTCCCTCACAAACAACGGATCATCAAACGCGTCTCTAAGGCGAGCGAGTGCGTGACTTACCGCCGATTGGCTTAGGTTGAGTATTTCTGAGGCTTGACGCGTGTTTTGAGTATCAATCAGTACTCGCAATACTTTAAGTAGATTGTAATCGAACGATTTCATCTTTCATTTCCATGCAGCTCATAACACCCTAGATATTAATATAGTTAATTTCTAAGATTCAACAGCTTCACTTCTGCACATATCTCAACTTTCTTAAGATACTTCCATCGCTTTAATAGACGACAGGAAAGCAGCAACGATGTTTCAAATAAAACGACTTCCTTTAACACTCCTTATGCTGATTGGAGCGCCACTTGTGCTTGCAGACAATCAGCCAAACCAAGGCACGGAAGCCGTTCAAGACATGTCAGACCCATTAGCTGTCTACACACAGGTAGGCATGGGCTACACCGACAAAGGCTTAAACCTAAAGCTAGGCCAGACCTTCGATACTGGTAGCGACACCACAATGGGCATGCACGTACTGGAATTAAAAGGCGGTTATGGCGATGCACTAGGCATGCGTGACTACGCCGACGACAGCATTGATAGCCTTCGCCTACGCCGATTTGGCGTGGACTTGACCAATGGCCGCGGTTCACAAGTCGACTTCAACTATGACTTTGATACAGAGGCAGGTTCACTCTCTTACAGCTTTATACAAGCGATACCAGCAATTGGTCCCCTGCAGCTTTACCCGCTTGCTGGAGTTGGCGCTGCATTCGCAAACAACGCACTTGGGGATAACGGTGAGGTCGTTAGCGGTTACAGCGTACCGGGCACATTTGCGGTTGTAGGTACATACGGAAAATTAACGCTAACCGACAACATTTGGTTGAATTACAACCCAATGTACATGACGACACTCTCTGGTTCAGATATCTACAAAGACCACGCTTTTGCCAATAGTGACAGTGTGCTAACGCATGAGTTCGCCGCGTCTTACCAAATCAACCCGAAATTAAATGTTCGTTATTTTGCTCAATGGAATGAAGAAATCAGTTATCGAGATGGTTCACACATCATCGAATTTAACTACCAGCTTTAATGACTTTTGAAAGGTAAATACTATGAAAAAGACAACACTTGCACTATCAATAGCGCTACTTTCTTCATCAGCTTTTGCATCTGCAACCGCTGAACAGGTTATCGAACAAATCGATTCCTCGAACTGGGCTGTTAACCCACTCGATTACGGCATGACTGCGATGGAATACCAGCAAAAAGAAGGCGATCTTTTCGCACTTAATATGCTTAATCGTGGTGAGATTAATGAGTTCATCCATTTCCCTGGCCTAAGTAAAGCTGGTGACAACTGGGTTGTAACACCAAACGTTGATACAGTTTATTCACTTGCGATCATCGATACCCGTAAAGGCTTTAAAATTGAAGTCCCAGAGATGGGTGAACGTTTTATGTCGCTGCACATCCAAGACCAAAACCACACCTTCGTAGAATACGCATGGGAAGCTGGTGTGTATGAGTTCAAAGAGGGTGAAATTGAAACAGATTATGTGTTTGTAGGTATTCGTACTGGCACTGATGCGACAGAAGCGGATATCAAGTACATCCAAGACGTTCTTCAACCCAAAATGAACATCGAATCAAACTCTGCTGTTCCTTACCAATCAGATACGACGGAAGAAGAGATTGTCGAGCTACGTAATGCCCTCTTGGACGAATGGGGTAACCTACCGGACATGTACGACTCTGTTCAATTCGATATTCGTGAAGTAACGGATTGGGAAAAATGGACATACACGATTGCGGGTTCTTGGGGCCTAAGCCCAGAATCAACAGCAATGTACGCATCATGGGCACCGGAAAATACGGAGGCAGGAAAATGCTACACAGCAACATTTGACGCTATTCCGGCTAAGTCATTTGGTTCTCTGACGATGTATGATTCACACAACTACCTAATGACAGACGAGCACAACATCGTGAGCACAAACCGCCCTGATTTTAAGAGTCATGATGATGGTAGCTTCACGGTCATCTTTGGTGATCAAAGTTGTAAAAGTATCGCAGAAGCGCAAGATGTTAACTTTGCTCAAACCAATGTTGATGGCTGGCGTGGTCAAATCCGAGCATATCGCCCAGATGTTGAAAAGATGAAGCTGTACCAGATGCCAGAGTTGAAAGAACTAACTCTAAACTAACGCTTGCTCAACCTAATTGTTGGCCCTTGTTGATACTATATCGACAAGGGCTTTATTACTTTTAAGTGAGGCTATGATGATGTCCATAATGCGTTGCTTATTCTTGAGTACCGCTATTCTGATTACAGGATGTTCTACTCCGCCAATATCCTATTCAAACAACGAAGAATCTGATTTGGTTGTGATCATTCACGGTTTAACTAGAAGCGGTCGCTCAATGAGTGAACTCAATCAAGGGCTTTTGGACGCTGGATACCAAACCTGTGTGCTCGACTACTCTTCCGTTGGTGTCAGTATGAGTGAAGTGATTGTAGAAACCGACAAGCAGATCCATCAATGCACGGAAGAAGCAAAAGTCGTTCACCTTGTGGGCCACTCATTAGGCGGATTGCTGATTCGTTATCACCTGCAAACTGACGATGCATTAGAGCAGGAACGAAGATTAGGCAGAGTGGTCATGATAGGAACGCCAAATCACGGCAGTGAAGTTGCTGATCATTACAGCGAGAAATTTTGGTCAAATTGGTTTGGTGAGGTGCCGAAGTCTCTAACAACCAATGAAGATGGCATTGCACAAAATCTGAATGATCCAAACTACCCTGTCGGCGTGATTGCTGGAACCAAAACCTACCGCTGGACACGAGAGAACTTTGATAAAGCAAACGACGGTCTTGTCAGCGTAGACTCGGCGAAAATATCCACTATGGATGCATATTGGGAAGTAAACCTGCCGCACCATCAATTACGGTCTGACCCAAAAGTCATTCAGCAAGTCGTCCATTATTTGAAAACTGGGGAGTTCGAATAGGGCTAGGCTGCTTAGAGAAGGCTCGTCAATGCGAGCCAACTTGAAAAGCTATTTACCCAAGGCAAGCTGATATGTGCGTGCAATATTTTCCGCAAGATTGCTCAAGTTTGTTTGAGCTTCTGAAAATGCATCAGATAAGCTCATTGCTCTTGGAACACAAGTAAACACAGCGTCAATTCCGTGCTCATAAAGCACCTGATATCCATCATTGGTGCAACCTGCAACAGCGACGACTGGAATATCAAACTTCTTAGCAATTTTAGCAACCCCGACTGGCGCTTTACCATGAGCCGTTTGCTGATCAAGCTTGCCTTCACCAGTGATAACCATATGTGCGCCTTGCATCTTCGTTTCGACATCAAGCATAGTCATTACAACATCAATACCCGGTTGTAATCTTGCATTAGTATATCCCAAAAACGCAGCACCGATTCCACCAGCGGCACCAGATCCCTTGCTATCAATGATTGACCTCTGCGTAATTTTCTCTGACAGTTGACCAAATTGATATAACGCCTTATCCAGCAGTAGCACATCTTCACTCGATGCTCCCTTTTGAGGCCCAAAAAACGCAGCGGCACCGGAACTTCCACACAGAGGGTTATCGACATCACATGCAACTATGATCTCGCAGTGCGCTAATCTAGGATCAAACTCGGTAGTCACGATTTGATGGACGTTAAGCATTGATGCGCCGCAAGGTTCAATTTCTTCTCCGTCTTCATTTAAAAACTTTACGCCCAACGCGGCTAGCATACCACTACCGCCATCGGTCGTTGCACTGCCACCTAAACCTATAATTAGACGGCTGATTCCGGAATCTAAAGCGTGACGAATAAGTTGGCCCACACCGTAGCTGGATGTCGATTTTGTGTCTCTCTCGGACGCGGGCACTAGATGCAAGCCACACGCCTCTGCAACTTCAATAACCGCCGTTCTATGGTTACCGAGGAGACCATAACTCGCCTCAACGGTTTGCCCTCTTGGATCTTTTACTCTTACTTGTATCTTTTTCCCACTAGTCGCATCAATCAGCGCTTGCATAGTGCCTTCACCACCGTCAGCAACGGGTATCGATACATACTCAGCATTTGACCAAACCCTTTTTAGACCATTTTCAACAGCTAGACACACCTGCTGCGCTGTCAAACTCTCTTTAAAAGAATCAGGGGCTATAACTATCTTCACTTCTATTCCCTCATGTCCTTAATAAAACTCCCAAGTCACTGACGTAACCTGGGAGCTGGAGCAGCTAAAACAGCGGTTAAGGGGGGGCTGTTTTAGACTTATAACTAGACCCGATTGACCTTCAGTTACACTAGTTCAGGCCAGTAGTCTTTATTTGCTTCGATGAGTGCATCAAGGACCAGACGAGCCTTTTTCGCATCGCCTACCGTACGATTCAATGTAAGCGCCTGTAGAGCTTTGCCGTACGAACCTTCAAACCAAGCTTCAACCGTTAAGCGCTCGTAAGCAAACTGTTGTTCGATCATGCCTTTATAGAACGTTGGGATCTTACCAACACCAAACGGACGTGGACCATTAATTCCAAGCTCAGCAGTGACTTCAACCATCACATCGTCATCTAGGTTTGCTACCAAACCATTATTTTCTAGAATCACTACAAACTTACGCTTTTGGTTAAATGCAATTGACTCTGCCACTTCAACAATCATATCCCCGTGCGCATCGTTATGAACGACACTTGAGTTCTTTGTTGTTCCGTCTTGTACAGCCTGTTGACACTCTGCAAATACACGCTTTTCACGGCCATCCATAACTTCATTTGCACGAGTGTAGTTCGCATCCAACTTAGACAACTTATACTCTGGGTATAAGTAGTACTGCAGGTAAGTGTTCGGCAGGTAATCAGGAAAATCACGCAACATGTCAGCCACTGCCGCATAGGTGTCTAACCAAGATTGGTCGCGCTGCTCCGCGTCTACTGGCTTAAAGCCATTGTTAGAGATGAAAGCTTTAAGCTTAGGTGCCAAATCCTCACCTTCTTGGTTATATAGGTGAGTAAACCAACCGAAGTGATTCAGGCCAAAGTACACAGGGTCAAACTCATCTGGGTTAACATCAAGCAGACGACCGTAAGAGCGTAGTAAGTTCACAGGCTGGTCACAGATGTTTAGGATTCGCTCATCTTCAGGGAAACGTTTCTTAAGTGCATCCGCCACAATCGCAGCTGGGTTGGTGTAGTTCAGAATCCAAGCTTCAGGAGCACGTTCACGCACATCTTCAACCATTTCAATCATGTCACCAATAGAGCGCATGCCATATGCAAAGCCACCTGGGCCACATGTTTCTTGGCCAATCACACCCAGTGACAGTGGGATTTTTTCATCCTTTTCACGCATTTCGTAGCCACCCGTACGCATTTGGCAAAGTACGAAATCCATATCTTTATAAGCGACATCTTTATCTGTCGTGTACTCAAAATCTAGCTCTGGGTAATCTTCAGAAAATAGCAGTTTAGCGTACTCACCAATCGTTTCTTGACGTGATGCGTGCACATCGAACATCACCAAACGTTTTAGAGGGAAAGTGTCTTTGCGCTTACAAAGCGCTTTAAGTAGGCCAGGAGTCCATGTAGAACCACCACCGACTAGAACAATATTGAATGCTTTTTTCATCTTACTTCTCACTTACAAAATTAGAATAATGGGAGCCTCACCTTCGGAGGCTCAATTGCGTTTAAAATTTATTTAAATAGCTAAGGCTTGCTTTACATCGTTAGCGATGCTTTCTACCTGAGGGCCATAGATAACTTGAACATCCTCATCGCTGGCACGTTTGATACCACTTGCACCAGTCGCCTTGAGTGAGTCGTCTTTGATCTTGTCCATGTCTTTAACTTTCACTCGAAGACGCGTGAAGCAGTTATCAACCAGTTGGATGTTTTGAGCGCCGCCTAGACCAGCGATGATCTGCTCTGCTTGTTCTGATGCTGTAACTTGTTGGCTTGATGTCGCTGTTTCATCTTCACGTCCCGGAGTCTTCACATTCATTCGAGTGATGATGAATCGGAAAACAAAGTAGTAAATTGGGAAGTAGCAAGCACCGACCAGAACAGCTAACCACCAATTGGTTGCAGTACCGCCAAGGACACCAAAGACGAGTAAGTCAATCACACCACCTTGTACGTTACCGATCATGACGCCAAACAAGTGCATCAACGCGAAAGATAAACCCGTCATGAAGGCATGGAAGATAAAGAGAATCGGACTAACAAAGATAAAGCTGAACTCTAGAGGCTCTGTGATACCGGTTGTGAATGAGGCCAACGCACCAGCAATAACAAGGGCTTTCACTCGCACTTTGTGTTCTTTGCGAGCACAGTGATACATAGCTAACGCAGCGCCCGGTAGAGCAAACATCATCACTGGAATCTTGCCTTGTGCTAAGAAGCGCGTAGCCTCTTTCACAACATCGTTACTAATAGATTCTGGGTGTGCTAAAGCGTAGTTAAAGATACTTAGCGCACCAACGATGCTCTCACCATCAACATTGGCGATGCCGCCGATAGGGGTAAAGCGCACAGTTTCGTTAAGAATATGGTGCAAACCGGTCGGGATAAGTAGGCGTTCCGTAGCTGCAAACAAGAAAGTACCAAAGCTACCTGCCTCACCAATAAATTGACCAATGTTGGCTATCGCAGCACCGATCGTAGGCCAAATTAGGGACATCAATACACCGATAATTGGCAATACGACAACGGTGATGATTGGCACGAATCGACGCCCGCCAAAGAAGTTAATAGCAGTAGGCAAGACAATCGTATAAAAGCGATTATGAAGAGCAACCGTCACCAAACCCGCCAACACACCACCTAATACACTCATGTGATAAGAGAATATACCTAGGGTGTAGCCAAACTCCGCGGAGAACATCATTGCTTCAGTTTTACCCATTCCCTGCTCGACAAGGTGTGCAACAGAGGTGGTTGCAGGGGTTAGGCCTTGAGCCGTCAACGAATAGTTAATACCCACATGCATTGCAATAAAACCGATGATTGCAGCGAAAGCAGCAGTTGGCTTTTCTTGCTTCGCTAAACCAATCGCAGCAGCAACGGCGAAGAACAGTGGCAAGTTGCCAAACAAAGAACCCGAAACTTTGCGAATAAATCCTAGGATCAATTGCACAAACTCAAGTTGGTTAAATCCTTGACCTGTAATATTAGGGTTTTGTAGGGCAGCAGCTAGTCCAAGAAATATACCCGCAGCAGCGATGACTGAGATTGGCATCATCAACGCTTTTCCGAGATCTTGGAGCTTTGAACCGAATTGTTTCATTGTCAGATTACTCCGTATCTTTATAAGTTATGTGAGCATTAAACGATCGATAAGTATAGTTGTCTATACAACTTGTTCGTGTATGTGATTCCTATCACGAAGGTCTTTACCAAGATAAGCAGTTAAATGCATAAATCTTCGCAGTTGGTTGTATAGTTGTGTATTCAGGTATCCTGGGATAGGATGAGGTACGAATTACTGGGGGTTTCAATGATCGACAAGCAGTCTCACGTTCCAATCTATATCCAGATAGAACAAATTTTATCGAAGAAGATCGACGATGGTTCTCTAAAACCTGGCGATCCACTACCGTCTGAAACTGTGTTAGCTGAGCAATACGGTGTTTCTCGTATGACTGCACGCAAAGCCGTCGACTACTTGGTTAGACAAGGTATTGTAGAAAGACAGAGAGGTCGAGGAACGTTTATTTGCGAACAAACTCTCGATCTTAAAATGGCGTTACCCTTAGACAGTCACCTCACCTCTAGCGAAGTAGCCAATAGTCTAAATTCCTCCATCGTGAATAAACTCCTACATCTCGAGAAAGTAACAGCATCACAAAAAGTGTGCGAGACACTTGGCATTGAAGAGAATTCTCAAGTTTGGTTTATGAAACGTCTTCGTTTAGTGGGAGCCGTGCCTTTCGTATTTGAATCAACGCACATGCTTATTGATCCTTACTTTGACGATCTCACCGAAGCTCATTTGAATAGCTCCAAGTACCTTTACCTAGATTCAAAAGGCCTAAAAGTGAAAGGGAGTGAAAAGCAAATCCGAGCGGAGCTACCCGGAGAGGAGGTGAGACGACATCTAGGCTTAAAAAGAGACGATCCTGTTCTATACGCTCGCAGTGTCGCGCAACTAGAAGATGGTAAACCGTTCGAAGTTTCAGACATTTATTACAACCAAGAGCACTATACGTTCACGCTAAGTGCCAACCGATAGGTTTGTTGGCGCCTAATGCATACTTAGATGACACCTATGATTAAAGCCAGATCATAGGTGTCTTATAGAGCGACCGCTGAGGTTAACGCCCCAAAGCGCCTAAATCGCAACACACATCGGCGTATTTGAAATCGGATCTCGGAAGACTTTCGCATTCAAATCAAAAACATCATCAAGTAACGCCTCTGTCATCACCTCGTCAGGCGCCCCCTCAGCCACAACACGGCCCTGCTCTAACACCACCAAATGATCGCAGTAACGGCACGCTTGATTAAGGTCATGTAATACCACAACTACCGTTTTACCCTTGGCGTTCATCTGTTGCATCAAATTCATTAACTCAACCTGATGCGACATGTCTAAATACGTGGTTGGCTCATCAAGCATTACGATATCTGTATCTTGTGCTAGTACCATTGCGATCCAAGCCCTTTGTCTTTGACCGCCAGATAAGGATTCAACCGGCTTATCAGCATATTCAAGCACACCTGTATCACACATAGCTTGCTCAACAATGATTTGATCGTCTTTGCCCAACTTTCCCCAATGGGATACATAAGGAGAACGTCCATATTCGACCAATTTCCTGACGGTAATGCCTTCCGGGCTAACTAGGATTTGCGGCAGAAGCGACAAAGAACGTGCAAGCGCTTTATCGCCATAGCTTGCTAATGGTTTACCTTCAAACAACACCTCCCCTGACATGGGTTTATTGATTCTTACCAAGGTTTTTAACAAGGTGGATTTTCCACATCCATTGGGACCAATTAATGCGGTAATTTTCCCTTCAGGGATTGAAACCGTGAGGTTTGGGATGATCGTTTGTTTGCCGTACGCGACGGAAAGGTTCTGCGTTTTTAGCATGGTTACCAACCTCGATAACGATAAAGAAGAAAAATGAAATAAGGTGCGCCAATCACCGATGTCAGCACGCCTGCAGGCAATTCGATTGGAGGGTTCAAACCTCGTGCGAGTGCATCAGCACAGGTCACTAAAATGGCCCCAAGTAAAGCAGACGCAGGGATTAGCAACTTATGATTATGCCCAAACAACCAACGCGCTAAGTGAGGCGCCAATAGCCCAACGAAACTGATTGTTCCGGCTACTGACACGCTGACACTTGCAAGTAACACAGCGGCCAACAATGCGAGAATCTGAATCTGTTTGGGCTTGATACCCAAGGTGGTCGCACTTTCATGACCAAGCCCCAACACGTCTAATCGCCAAGCAAGCCATAATGCCATGGGAAGTAGTAAAGCCAACGTCCCCCAAATAAATGGAACTTGCTGCCAGTTCCTCCCCCAAAGGCTACCGGTTAGCCATACCATGGCAGTATTGATCTCGATAGGGTTAGTGACGAGTAAGAAATCAATGCAACTGGCCAAAAATGCACTGACCGCAATACCGATCAGTGCCAATTTGGCCGGTGTTGGTTTTGACCACCACGCCAAGAAAGCAATCAATCCAGCTGCAAAAACACCGCCACACATCGCAAATATCGGAAGTAAACTGACTGGCGCATTCGGAAACCAAACCAAACTGGCTGTTGCCGCAAGGCCTGCTCCGGCGCTAATTCCCATCAAGTCAGGAGACGCCAGAGGGTTACGTATCACCCCTTGTACTAATACGCCTGAAAGCCCCAGCCCGGCACCGACACTGATTGCGAGTAACATACGTGGCAATCGATACTGTTGGATAACAAAATCGTCATTAGAAAAAGCGATCAGGTGCTCCATCACTTGAGAAGCAGAAAGTGACGCCGCTCCAACAAACAATCCAGAAAAGGCCATCAACATCAGTAGCCCAAGTAACAATAATAGCTTCGCATTATGGTGCATTAAGACTTCCTCGTCGCGATAAGAACAAAACAAGGTGTCCCCAGTAAAGCGGTAATGACACCCACAGGCGTTTCTGTCGGGAAAGCAATCGCTCTTGATAACGCGTCTGACCAAGACACCAACGCTGCCCCCGCCATCGCGGAAACGGGAATCAACACATGGTAATTATGCCCAACCATAGGACGAACTAAGTGGGGGATTAACAATCCGACAAAGCCTATAGGCCCAGCAATAGCGACACTTGCGCCCGCCAGCAAAACAATGGTTACACTACAAATTGATCGCGTAAGGCGGATATTGCTGCCCAGCCCAACCGCAACCTCCTCACCAAGTGCAAGTAAATTGAGGTTACGCGCCATGCTGATAGCCAACACTAAACCAATCACTACGGGAGGCCACAGTATTTGCCATTGCTCATCATCCACGGTAGACAATGAGCCTGTAACCCAATGTAGAACGCTATAGGCCATATCGTCGGCAAGAATCAGTGCTGCTCGAGTCAACCCAATCAGTAATGCCGTAATGGCAATGCCCGCTAAAACCAAACGCAATGGATGAGAGCGTGCAGAAAAAAAACCACCGAGGATCATCACACCACCGCCACTTAACGAAGCACCAATAACAGCATTGAGAATTGGATTTAGCTCACTGATAACAGGCACGCCTATGGCAGCTAAAGCCATAAAACAGGCTGCACCTGAATTAATACCAAGAATAGAAGGAGACGCGAGTGGGTTTCTTGTTAAGCCCTGCATCAATAAGCCCGCTACTGCTAAACTGGCTCCAATCAATAACCCAGCATAAGCTCTTGGCGCTCTCAGAGTCGCCAAAATTTGATGAGTCATATTACTTGTATCAAACGAAAACCAATATTCTACTAGGTCACTTAGAGTCAGAGAAAAGTTCGACCATCCCAGCATAGAAGCTGCATACCCAGATAGCATTAAACAACACACTGACAACGTAAATACAGTGGCTCGCCACGGTAATATTGGCCGCTTGCTCTTTCCGCTAGAGATCAATATCGTTCTCATGATCGTTCCAAGATCTTCTCTAGGTTTTTCGCCATCTGTTCAGCCGCTAGCATGCCTCGATTCAATGACCAAAGTGCAGGAGACACTTCAACGACTTGCTTATTTTTTGCCGACGTCATTAGGTTGAATAACGGATTCTTTTCCCAATCGTTGACCACATTAGGATGCGAGTAAGCCCCCAATAGCAGCCAGTCCGGATTGGTTTTTAGTAGCAACTCAAAGCTTGTTGGCAAATATGCTTTTTCAGTCAGTTCTTCAATCGGGCTTGCAATTCCTAATGTTGTCAGTACTCCACCGGCATAGGATGCAGGGCTATGAAGCCACATGCCTTTGTCCGATACGACAGCAAACTGAACAGTTTGTTTTAGAGAGAAATGGCTCTTGAATTCGAGCATAGCTTGTTGATGTTGTTGAATTCGTTTCTCCATAGCTGATTGCTTATCAAGAGCAACACCAATTTTTAGCGCTGATTCCAAATTTTCTTGATACGTTTCGCCTCGGCTTTTTAATAGCAAAGTTGGCGCAATTAGCTGTAAATCTTGATAGACAGTACGGTGACGCTCAGCATCTGCGATGATCAAATCAGGTTTGAGAATGGCAATGGCTTCTAGGCTAGGTTGGGAACGCATACCAACCGACTGCCAGGGTTCAACCAACTCTCGCACTGCTGGAATCACCCGTGTAGCATCATTATCGTCAGCGACGCCAACGGGAGAAACATCTACCGCCGCCAATGCATCCACGAATGAGAACTCCAGAACAACGATGCGTTGTGGCGTAGTGTTAATCTCAAACTGGCCCTGCTCATCTTGGATCACTCTTGTTTTTGCCAATCCAGAAAATGAGATTAAGCACATCACCAATACAGCAAGACTCATCCATAACCTATTCATTGAATATTGTGTAATTATCGAAGCTGGTTGAAAGTCGTTTCCCATATTAAATTATCCTCTAACGCTAGAACCGTGAAAGTCGCCAAGAGTATTGGCGACTTTTGTTTATATTAAATTTCAATAAATTACGTATTAGAATTGGTAATTCAGATCCAAGGTATAAGAGCGTCCAGGAGCTGGATAACGACCAACCGGACTAGTATCAATACCACGGAAGTAATAGTCCTCATCGAACAAGTTGTTAACCGCAAAGTTCATACGTAGTTTGCTGCTGTCGTCCTTGTATAGATCGGAACCTAGATTAAAGTTCCATACCATGTATGACGGTACTTTACCCGTTGCGCCCGTTGCATCTTCGGCACTGGTGTTCGCATTGTCGGAATATGACTCACTGAAGTAATAACCAGATAGCGTCGTGTCTAACTTGTTAAATACGTAAGTCGCATCCCAGCTAAATTGATGTTTGGATGTATAAGGAAGTTGATTACCTTTGTTTGCACCCGCTTCTTCAATCGTCGCATCTAGGTAGTTATACCCAGCGCCTAGACTCAAAGCTTGAAGTGATTCAGGAGTATAACGGCCGGAAAGCTCAACACCTTGGTGCAGTGTTTTACCAATGTTGTCAAAAGTTTGGGTCGCACTTTGCCATTGAAGCTGATCTTCGAAATCGATTCGGTAAAGCGCCACATTGAAACTGGTTGATTCTTGGTTGTAACGCGCACCTAACTCATAGTTCCATGCGAGCTCACTGCCCTCTTCACCTTTACCACGGATGTAAGCAATCTGTGGTGCACGCAAAGATTTTTGAGCATTGGTGTACCCCACCCATTGCTCAGTAAGATGGTAAGCTACAGTCAAACCAGGTAACCATTCGGTCACTTTGTTGTTGGTCTTTTCCGCATTACCGAGGTCATTAAATGCCATATCAATTGATTCATAACGAATGCCTGGGGTTACCTTTAACACATCATTAAACAATCCAATTTCGTTGCTTACATAGCCTGCGAATGCATCTGTATCTAAGTGCCAATCACGTGGAATGGTCGTAGCGCCACCAGCAATCGGCGTTTGGGTAAGTTTGTAATCGATATCTTCGTTCACGTAGCGCGCGCCTACTATCCAATTTTGCGTTACGGTGTTTCCGTCAAAGTACATCGCTAATTTAGGCTCAACACCATAAACTGAAAACTCACGAGGTGAAGTACGAATATGAGTAGATGGCAATGCAGGATCCGCCCAGTGACCACCTGCACTATTAAAGCCCCACTGGAAGAAACGTTCAGAACGGTGACCAAAGGTTAGAATTTCAAGCTCTGAACTATCGGCAAGGTTAAGGTCATGTAGGTACTTTAGGCTCCAACGCGTCGATTCACCTTGGTACTCATCATATGGTCGCTTGGATTGTGTACGATCATTTTTGTAGTCGCCTGGCGATAAAGCACCTGGCATTTGAGTATCTGCATCATAGCGTTGGATGAATGCTTGTAGCTCTTGTGTATCACTCAATAACCACTGCAGTTTCGCTTGGAAATTCTTCACATCGGTGTCTGAGTGTTCACGGAAACTTTCACCTTTTAAGAAGTTACCCTCAACTTGAAGTGCCAATGTATCGGTCAGCCAGCCTCCCGTGCGCAGATACAAATCATTTAGAGGAGCATCACCTTCTTCGAAAACAGTTAAACGATTGCTAATTTCAGTTTGCCATTTATGAGGAATTGGTTTGGTCACTAAGTTGATCACACCACCCACATTGTTTGGTCCATATTGCACAGCCGCGCCGCCACGCACGATATCAATACGATCCAACATCGAAAGTGTCGCTGGGAAGATCGATTGTCCGGTATGACCATAAGGCGCTAGAGTCAGCGGTACACCATCCATTAGAAACTGAGCATGACCACTTCGACTTGCCTTCAAACCACGCACTGAAATGTTAGGTAGAACACCTGTGCCAGTTTCGTCTTGGACTTTAATACCAGGTACACTTTGAAACGCTTGATCAATAGAAAGTGCGCCAGTTTTTTTAATTTGTTCATGGGTAAGTACAGTACGAGCACCTGGGTACTCTTTAACGTCTTCTAGCTCAGAATTACCAATGATACTGCCCGTTACAACAACCGTTTCCATTGTCGTGGTTTCAGATTCATTAGCGGCAAACACGTTAGTTGAAGTCACAGAGGCAACAGCAACAGCAAGTACACTCAAACGCAGCTTTTGATGCGCTTGAGTTTGCGCATTCTTGTCCAATTTCATTTGTGGGTTACCATCCAAATTCTGGTAAAGCATGGAGATCTCCTAAGTAGGCAGGTTAGGGTCAAAGATCTATATTTCTTTATAATTAACTCTGACCCTTTGGGCTAAAACGACCTAAAATAAGGCCAACTATTCGCTAATTAGCGGAAAAAATAGCTGTAGAATTGAGCTAACTGCTAGAACTGGTATCCGTAGCTAAGCATGAATTCAGCAGGTGCGCCGTATCCAATCTGGTTGGTACCAGACGTACCGTTGGTTGCACCCAAAATGTATTTTTCATCAAAAATGTTGTAAGCATTCGCTTGAACTTTATGACGACCTGTAGTGTATGCAGCCATCAAATCGACTGTGGTGTAGTCACCTAAAGCGACGGCTTCATTATTACCTGCGTAACGGTCGCCAACGTATTTAACACCGCCACCTAAACGCCAGTTATCGTCTAGCTGGTAGGTACTCCAAAGTGAGAACAAGTGATCAGATACGTCGTTTGGCTTCTTACCTGTATCTTTGTCTTCAGCATCAAGATAGCTATACCCAACCGATACATCCCACTGAGTTGTAATTTGACCGCGAGCTTCAAGCTCGATACCTTTATGACGCGCTTCAATCTTGCTAATTACGTCACCATTGGTATCGGTTTGAGGTTGCTCTTGATCAATTTGGAAGATCGCAGCATTGAGCATCAGTGCGTTGTCTAGCAAGTAAGCTTTTGCGCCTATTTCTTGAAGATCTGTATGGAAAAATTCCGCTAGCTTGGGATTGATATAGATTCCTGAATAAGGCAACTGCCATGAACGAGCTAAGCTTGCATACACAGACATATCATCAGTAAGGCGATAAACCAGACCACCACGGTAGCTTACTTTGTTGTCGTCAAGGTTCTCTTTAGCTGAGCCTGCCTTTTGTTGTTCAAGCTCCATAGAGTCGTAACGCACATTACCGATCAACGAAAGATCACCCAAGGTGTAAACGTCTTGAACGTAAACGCCGGTGGTCGTTGTTGTATTGTCGCGGAAAGGCTTAAAACCAGGATCGGGCGTAGGGCCCACTACAGGGTTGTAAATGTCTTGAGATGGAAGCGTTTTGTCACTGGCTAGGACAAGGTCGATATTAATCTGGTTGAAATCCGTCCCTATCATCATTTGATTAGAATCGGTTTCCCAAACGAGTTCCGATTGCAATGTAGTCGTGGTACGTGGGTCGTAGCCAAAATTATTCACGGTTTGAGAAACTTGATCTCCTGTCACCGTTCCTTGACGAGTCCCCTTTTGTTCCAACTCAATATGGTTGTATGCTGCACGGTTTGTCCATACCCAGTCACTATTTAGACGCCATTCATAATTTATCGCAACTCGGAGGCTATCAGATTCTTGATAATCGTTGGTACCACCATAAAAAGTGCTTTCAGAAACGTCAACAGGTTGACCATCCTTTGACGGAACACCACGATACGGAACTAACTCTTGATGAGCGTATTCGACATCGAGATCAATAGTGTGTCCATCAGAAGGCTTCACTCGAATCGTCGGGGCTATAAAGAAATCATTGGAATCAACATGATCGACATAAGAATCTGCTTGACGATGCTCAACATTGATACGGCCATTAACCTTGTCTGAAAACGCCATAGAGCTATCAAGCTGCCCTACAAATTGGCTATTGCTACCAACACTGCCTTTGACACTGGTAAAGTTATCTCCGTTAGCACGTTTAGTGACTAGATTGATAATACCACCAGCAGAACCTCGACCATAAAGTGCACCGGCCGGGCCTTTGACAACTTCAACACGCTCGATATTTGCTAGGCTTCGATAAGACTGTAAAGTCCCGTCGTCACGCATCCCATCACGATACATATCATTAAGAGCATCAAAGCCACGAATAACAAATTGGTCGCGACTCCCTTCGCCGAGGGTATTATTTACACCTGCAACACCATCGAGAGCATCCACTAAACGTACTGCTCCGCGGTCTTCCATTTCAGTCTTAGTGACCACTGAAACCGCTTGTGGCACATCTAGCCATTCAACATCCGTTTTGGTACCAGACTGAGGCATATATTCCGCATACCCTTCGTATTGATGTCCAATAACTTGTAGCGTTTCGTCCGCTACAACTTGTTCTTTTGCGTTTACAGCTGGTACCACAGTTACACTCGCAAGCGCTCCACCAATAGCCAAAGCTAGTGGAGATAGGGTCAATCTTATATTCATTTATTATTACCATTTTTGTTTACAAAACCACTGCGATGCGAATGAAAACAAATATCATTTATATTTGCAATATATATTTTTTCAACTATAGTTTATAGTTGCCCGGCAATATGCAACTACACTATTAACACCATTATCAATAAAAACAATGACATAGAAAAAAGCCTTCCCTAAAAACAAGAAAAAGGCCACTTGAATGCAAGTTGTGAGCAGGTAACAACAACGTTTTATAAATTAGGAAAGCCCAATGAAATCTACGATTATTATTGTGACTCACGTCGTCAATGACGCAGTCACTCACGGCTTCGTACCGACAGCAAAAGCGATGGGGCTTGACGTCATCCTGATCACAGATCACAAGCTCAGCCACCTAAAATTGAGTAACGATGACGAGCGTTTTAGCCCAGACGCAATTCTTGAGTGTGATGTATTTAATCCTCTCGAACTTATCGAGACCATCACAGAACAAAACATAAAACCGAGTGCTGTTTTTAGTAACAGTGATCACTTGCAAACTTCGACCGCTATCTGCGCTCAGTTCTTTGGTCTACCGGCAAAAGATTGGACCGTAGCGTTGCAAGCAAAGAACAAGCACCTCACTCGCCAAGTTCTGAATGAAAAGTCTCTTCCCAATATCCAAAGTGAATTGCTATATCGTGACACCGATTCTGCGTTTGATTTTACTTTTCCTGTCGTCGCCAAGCCTAAAGAAGGTGTGGCAAGCATAGACGTCCAACGTTGTAACTCTAAAGGTGAGCTAGAAAGTTATTGCGAGCGCTTTTGGCAGAAACAACCGACTAGCCCAATCTTGGTCGAAGATTTTTTGCAGGGTCCGCTGATCACTTTAGAAACCTTGGGAGACGGAGAAAACTTAATTGCACTAGGTGGGTTTGATGTAGAACTCTCAGAACCTCCGTTCTTTATTGAAACTGCTGCGACTTGGAATGGCGACAACAGTACTCAATTCAAGAATGAGTGTGTGAGACAGTTGAAGGCATTTGGCGTGGGCTTCGGTGTTTGTCACAGTGAATTTATTATCACAAAGTCTGGCCCAATATTAGTTGAAATCAACTATCGCAGTATTGGAGATGGTCGTGAGTTCCTACTCGACAATCTAAGTGGTGGAAAGTGGTTCAGCACCATTTTAAGTCTGCACCTCGGCAGCAAGCTAGATCCTTCATTCCAAATAACTGGTAGTGCAAGTGTCCACTATGTTGTGGCAAAGCAGAGTGGCGTCATCGAGGGGACATCAACGTCTTTCATTCATCAAGATGGCGATATTGTCACGCAGCTGCAGGTACTCAAACACCCGGGTGATACCTTCCTACAAAGCTTTTCAAACAAAGATTACTTAGCGCGAATTTCTATAGCGTCGCCTTCAGGACAAACGCTAGATGCTGCTCTTCAACACACCGTTTCTCGATTCGATCTAACTCCAAATAGTGAGGTGACCGCATGAATGTCAACGCTTCATACCTAACTCAGCGACTCATCGATACGTGCCTTCGTGAAGACTTATTTGGCTTAGTGTCTAAAAGTCAGTTCAAAGCTAAAGCGCCTGCCAGCATTACAATTTCGAATTACCCGGGTGAACAAGTATGGGCTACCTTTTCCCATTCTGATTTCACGCTTTACCTACCCGTCACGCCAAGTTACTACATGCAGCGCTGGGTATACGGTTCTCCTAATGGGGTAGATGGTCGTGGTTGGCTAATAGAGAAAAAGGGCCAGTTTGAACTTCAGCATGACTATCATGATTGGATACAATTGCTAAAAGCGTGTGCACATGAAAGCTCCCACCCATTGCTAGACGGTTACTTACAAGAACTCGAATGTGCAGAAGAACACAAAGCACTATGTGATAACGCTTTCCAGCAACATTCTGAATCATTGATGCAACCGATTTCTCAGCTGACGCATTGGAACCAAAAATTACTGCGCGCTGATCAAATCGCGTCTTACCTTGATCACCCTTATTATCCAACCGCTCGCGCAAAATTTGGGTTAAGTGATACAGACCTCCAGCAATATGCGCCAGAGTTTGCACAAAGCTTTGCTCTGCGTTGGCTAGCGATTGATAAGTCACTCGTCACTTTGACCAGTTCGCAGCCACAATGCTGGCCAACCATGGAGCAAGTAGGTCTACCGGACGACTTTGCTGTGAGTCATCATTTATTCCCAGCACACCCTTTAACACTGCAAAGCCTTGAGTCTCTTCCAGAAGGTATTATTGAAGCCCCTACTCCATACCTTGAGGTTACGCCTACACTATCGGTGCGTACCGTTGTTGTGAATTCTGCACCACATATTCACATCAAAGTACCACTTATCATGCGTTCTCTAGGTACCAAAAACATTCGCTTAATCAAGCCTTCGACACTTTATGATGGACACTGGTTCGAGCGCCTATTAACGCACTTGGAACAAAGTGATAGCAATTTACAAGGCACGCTATTTCATTGCAATGAGAAACACGGTGGACACGTAGGAGATGACAAGAGCTTCGCTTACATCGTACGTGAATACCCATTAAACCATTCGCAAGACAAAGCACTCGTTCCCGTTGCCGCACTTGCTAGCCCAATGCCCGATGACCGCTTGTTCTTAGAGCACCTCGCCGAACAGTATTATCACAATGACACGTTAGCTTGGTTTAAGGATTACGTTGATCTGCTTTCAAAAGTGCATCTGAGATTGTGGCTTCAATACGGCATTGCATTGGAGTCCAACCAACAGAACGCCATTATCGCGTTCGATGGACATGGAAACATGACCTTAGCGATGAAGGACAATGATGCAGCGCGGATTTGGCCCGAGCGATTTAAAAACTTCGAACACCTCTCACCGGTTAAGTGCGAACAATTGCTGGATCAGCGTATAAAAGTAGGTGATGAACTGGCTCTTGGTCAGATGTTCACTACCATCACGTTACAACTCGATATTGCGGCGATTGTTGAAGCAATGGCCGCACAAGCTATTGCGCCATCAGCTGACCTTTACAAAATAGTGGCAACCAGCCTTTCTCAACAGCTAGAGCAACTTAGTAATCAAGGTCACGACGTAACACTTGCCAACAAGATGCTATTTGAATCACCGAACCTGTACGCCAAGTATTTATTGAGTTCAGGCAGTTTACTCTCGAAAGAAGCCTCCGGTGCTAGCGATATCAATAAATTTTATGGGTTATCGGCTCCGAACTTCTTACTACTTACCAGTGAAGAAGCACAACACGCTTACTTAGAATCCATCAAACAGAGCGTGAACTAACCCACCATGACCAGACTCATTTATTGTGTGCTGCTCTGCCACTTCATCGCAGCATTTGCAGCCTTAGGTATGCCTCTGTTTTTACCTATGGTGTTACCGACACTTGGCGCACATATCGATTCAGATTGGGCAGGCATTTTATTTATTTTGCCAACCTTTTGTACTGCGTTAGCTGCTCGGTTTTGGGGGCAGTTTGCTGATAAGTTTGGCAAACGTCGCTCTCTATTGCGAGCACAGCTAGGGCTTGCCGCAGGGTTCGCTCTGTGTGGTTTGGCAGATAACCTAACGATGTTTGTGTTTGGTCTTATTGTTCAAGGGACCTTTGGCGGCACTATGGCCGCCTCGAATAGCTACCTATCAAGTCAAATTAAAGACGCAAAGACCCTCGGCACTTCACTGAATAAGACTCAACTTTCTGCACGTTTAGCGTTGATCGTCGCGCCCATCGGTCTAGGTTGGACATTATCAGACACGAGCCCCCTGAATGCGTATCTGTGGTTGTCTGCCTTACCCTTGTTAGCATCGGCAATCACGCTCACGCTCCCTGCAGATCACTTAGTGAAATCGGATGCAGAGAAAGAAGCAAAAGACGAGATAACGAGTCAAAGAGAACAAACAACATACAAGCCGTTACACAACCTCTACTGGGTATTCGGTGCACAGTTCTGCTTTGCTTTTTCGATGGTCGTCACATTCCCCTATTTCTCACCTTTTGTGCAGCAATACGGTGTGACAAACCAAGCATGGATAGGCTTTTTATACGCCCTTCCACACGGTGTCTACCTACTCTTTGCAGGAAAAGTTCATCTGTTTTCAGAGAGGCTCAACCGCCGTCATCCGCTTACTACTTTGTATCTTGGTTTTAGCTTGCTCTCAGTCAGTACAACGATGCACCTAATACCTGACCAAACAACGCTGATCATCGCTCGAGTTGTTTTTGGACTTGGCATGGTCTGTTGCTACCAAGGGCTGCATCAAGCTTTAGCCAATCAAATCGACCGACAACAAAGTGGCAAGATATTTTCGCGCTTTGATGCCATGTCTAAATGGGGTGGTGTTGCAGCAGGGTTAAGCGCGTCTTTTATATCAAGCTTGGGATGGCTTGAGGTTCCTTTCCTACTTTCTACTTTGATCAGCTTTAGTACTGCTATCGCAATGATCATTCTTTCAAAATTTGGACATCGACATGTTAAACAATCATTCATATCCAACTGAGAACCGAGCTGGAAACAAGACACAAATAAATCACAGTCAGGTTCAGCTCAATCAAGAAAAAGCCCAAATAAATACCATTATGGGCGTAGTGAACTGCTACCTGCGTGAATACGCGATACCGAATAAGCAAGTTGATTGGTGCTTCAGTTCAGCATCACTGCCACAGACGTTAAAAAGAAACTATACGGCTAAACAACGTGTGGCAATACATCTCCCTCGGCAAAATCAGGCGCAAGAGAATAGCTTGTTAGTCTTGCCTGTTGAATACGTCAGTAAGCTAGGAAAGGTAAAACTTTCAGATTCACCTTGGTCGAAAACGGCTGGTGCTGGCTGGTCTAAACTAGATGCAACCCAAACCCTAACACTGTTGCTCAACTACCTTAAACAAGTGTTAATGATCCCGTTCAACCATGAGTTGATAGAACAAATGCAGAACAGCTTGCTGGTAACCGAGCAATTCCTGAACGCCGACAGCACACTCCAGCAGCATAATGCCTTTATCGCATCAGAACAGTCACTGCTCTGGGGACACACTTTTCATCCAACACCAAAAAGTCGTTCTGGTGTAAGTATGGATGACTTACTTGCTTGCTCTCCGGAAGTTGGCGCGAAGGTGCCTCTGTATTGGTTTGAGGTGGAGGCAGCTTTACTAGATATATTGCGCTCAGATACGCGTACATCACCTAAAGCGATGCTCGAACAATTGGCCCCAAAAGAAAGTGATTCAGAATCAAAATTACTTTATCCGTGTCACCCATGGGAAAGCTACACACTTCTACAAAACCCAGCAGTTCAACGTGCGATTGAACAAGGAAAAATTACACCATTAGGCTTAGGTGGAGACAAACTGTTGCCCACTTCATCCGTGCGCACTCTTTATCACCCAGATATGGAATGGTTCGCTAAGTTTTCCATCAATGTACGTTTGACCAATTGTGTTCGCAAAAACGCATGGTATGAACTCGACAGTGCCGTACAGTTAACCTCTATTCTACGTCCGATAAAAGAGAGCGAACAGCTGCGTAACCCCATATTCAAAGTGATGAGTGAGCCATACGCAACAACACTGAATCTGGAATCGATTGAAGGGCAAGAGCCTAACGACATCATAAAAGCGCGTGAATCATTTGGCATTTTGTATCGCGAGAACTTCACACTTAGTGAAACCGACGTTCTACAACCGACATTAGCAGGTTCGCTGTTTGCCTATGACCGAGAAGGAAATAGCTGTATAGCTACCCAGCTAAAACACAAGGTAAAAGCAACACAAAGCCAGTATGAAAGTGTCGCAACCTTGTGGTTTGAGCGCTACTTGCATTGCTTGGTTCCAGGCGTGTTTAACTACTACTTCAAACATGGAGTCGCATTCGAACCTCATCTACAAAACACGCTGATTGGTTTTGAACAAGGCATGCCATGTTGCGTGTGGATCCGTGATTTAGAAGGTACAAAATTGTTACCTGAATTTTGGCCTTCAGAGACATTACAACAGCTTTCAGAAAAAGCTCGACAATCGGTTTACTACAGCCGAGAGCAAGGCTGGAATCGCATTGGTTACTGCACATTTATTAACAACATCAGTGAGGCCATATTCTTTATTGCTGAGGGAGACGCCAAACTTGAAGAGACATTGTGGGAATTATTGAAAGAATCCATTGTTCGTTGGCAGTCAATCAATGGCAAGCAACCAGAGTTAGTTGCGTTACTTGATGGAGGCTTCTTCCCAAGTAAGAACAACTTCACCACTCGCTTGATGCAAAATGCCGACAAAGAGTCGGGTTACACGCTAATTGCGACACCGTGGGCGACTAAATACACAGGAGAAAATCATGACTAAGCTAACTCTGCTTCCTTCTCACATCGGGCAAGAAATAAAACAACTCGCGAACCAGCAGAATCAGCCGTTATGTGCTTATCTGTATGACCTTAATGCGCTTGAACAGCACATCAAGCAGATGCTTCATGTATTACCCAAAAACGTAGAGTTGTTTTATGCCGCAAAGGCCAACCCTTCTGCACCAATCTTGAGGACCGTGGCACCTTACGTTGATGGGTTTGAAGCGGCATCTGGCGGTGAACTTAGCCACCTTCAGCAGCAACTCCTGAATAAACCACTGATCTTTGGTGGCCCAGGGAAGATGCCGAGCGAATTAGAACAAGCAATACAACTTGATGTTGATGCTATCCATGTCGAAAGTATTACAGAACTACAGCGTATCGGAGATTTGACACAAAAGTTGAATCGACCCGCTTCCATCTTTCTGCGTATGAATATCGATATTGGTGACATCACGCTCAGCAAGCTAGCCATGGGTGGAAAACCGACTCCATTTGGTTTCGATGAAGCAGAGCTGGATAACGCCATCATGCATCTACGTGATTTCCCTTTAATAGAGTTAAAAGGTTTCCACTTCCACCTAATGTCGCATCAACTCGATGTTGGTCGTCACTTAGCACTCGTTCAACGATATTTCCAAGTGGTTAAACAGTGGAAAGAACAATACTCGCTTGAAGATCTTATTATTAACCTCGGAGGTGGTATGGGGATCAATTACCAAGATCCTAGTCAACATTTCCCGTGGATAGAATTTTGCGACAAATTAGAATTCTTGATCGCTGAAGAACACATGCAAGATTGGACACTACGCTTTGAGTGTGGACGATATATATCTGCGCCGTGCGGCTACTATGTGATGGAAGTGTTAGACATCAAACAGAATCTTGGCGAAAACTTTGTGATTGCTCGTGGCGGCACGCATCATTTCCGTACACCAGCAGCACAAAGCCATGATCACCCTTTTGCTGTTATCCACAATCAGCAGCACTCAACCATTTCGAACCCAATACGCCACACTACTGCCAATTTAGTTGGTCAGTTGTGTACACCAAAAGACGTACTCGCTCGAAACCAAAACATTGAGTACATCGACATCGGTGATTATCTCGTGTTCACCTTAGCAGGAGCATATGCATGGAACATTTCTCACCAGAACTTTTTGATGCATGAGCCGCCTGTGTTTCATTACTTTTAGATAAAGCAACAGATTCAATATCGCGTTATTAATGACTAAATAAAGGTCAACTACACGCTTGATTTTTGGCCTCCACATACGGAAACGCCCAAAGTTATTAGCTTTGGGCGTTTCTTCTAACAAACTGGTTTACGACAACCGAGCGTTAAAGTGTCATATGCAAAATCGGAAAAGGTTTTCCCATATCATCTAGTGGTGAGCGTGATACAACTTTGAATCCCATATGCTGATAGAAACCGACCGCTTGTGGATTTTGTTCGTTCACATCAACCTGGGTTGCGCCTAAATGCTCGATAGCATATTGCAACAGCGCTTTACCCACTCCCTGCCCCCTTACGCCATCTAAAATGAACAGCATCTCAATCTTTGATTCGTGAGTTCCCACGAACCCAACAATAGAGCCGCTTTCATTTTTCACACATCTTAAGGTAACAGCAGGAAAGGCTTGTGCCATGATCATAGGCTTAAAAAACTCAATATCTTCCTCTGTTATGAAGTCATGAGTTGCTCGGACTGAGTTTTCCCAAACATTAAGCATTTCAGCGTAATTTTCAGGACGCACATTTTCAATAATCATCGTATTTCTCTTAAGTTAACGGATATCAATGTGCAGCCGCGAACGTTAATTTTAACTGACGAGGTGTAATGGCGTCTAATTAAGATTATGAATAAGTAGCACACGACCGATGGGTAGAATGATACCTCAGCGGCTCGGGTTATAGCTTCTTCGTGAGAAATGAAAGCGATGAATCAAGTGGATAGTTGTCTAATACCATTTGGCATTCATAGCCCTGTTTTTCGTAAAACGGACGGGCTTGAAAGCTCAACGTATCAACCAGCGATGACGTACATCCTTGAGATTTCGCGTACTCTTCGATTCTCGTGAGAAGTTCACTTCCAACTTGCTGACCTCTTAATGATTCATCAACCCAAAGAAACTTAATAAGAAGCCAGTTTCCCCAAAGGTCTACGATAATACCGCCGACTTTCTTTTGATCCTCCAAAGCATAATAAGCAACTTGAGATTTAGGTATACCCTCCAAGAAAGGCGTATTGTGTTCAATCAAACCACCACGAACTTCATTGATGTCCTTGTCTGAGGGTTCACTATCAAATTTGTATTCCATTTCTTTCCTTACGTGTTGATATCTATTTGCTGATGAGCCCTGGCATTCGACAAAATAGTCATCGACGTAGCGATTAAACTTCTACTAAATCGCACCGAGCTGAGCCAGTTTGTTAAGAATGTCACTGGTTTTCTCCCTGAACAGATCTCTTAATAGTCGAACAGTGGGAGTGATCGATTGACGACTTGGGCATACCAGCCAAAGCTCAGTAGGAGTTGGTTTGTAGTCTTGCATGACACTGACGACCCGCCCAGCGAGCAAGTCGTCAGACATATCAAGGCATGATTTAATCGCAATCCCGTTATCTGCTACACACCAGCGTCTAACCAAATCACCATCGTTGGAAGCCCTGTTTCCAGTTAGCTTCACTTTATGAGTGGTTTCTTCATGACTGAACTGCCACTCATTCTGGAGAACATCGTGTAACTGATAAAAGAGGGCATTATGCTCTAACAGATCGTTGGGTTGCATCGGTTCTTGATGTTCAGCGAGATAACTCGGGCTTGCGCATAACACTCTAGGAACATCGCAGATCTTAAATCCATACATGTTGGCATCGGTTGGAGAACCATAACGTAGCGCCATATCCACCGAGTCACGATAGAAGTCGATATTGCTATCACTAATACTGGTTCGAAGTGACACGTTCGGATATTCCAACAAGAATTCATCCAACCAAGGCGTAATGAGATTTCGTCCTAGATCAGACGATAATGCAATACGGATTTCACCATCAATAATGCCGAGCTCTTCGTGCATGTTCATTTTCGCTTGCTCAAGCATCTTTAGCGCTTCCTCGCATTGTGGCAAGTAACGCTCTCCCGCCGCCGATAGCCGTAAGTGGCGTGTCGTACGAACGAAAAGCTCTGCTCCTAAAGATGCTTCGACGCGCTTTACCGCAGCGCTGGCCGTTGCTGTCCGCATATCAAGGTTGGTTGCTGCAGCGGTAATACTGCGAAACTCGGCAACTTTCAAAATAACCTTCAAATCCTCTAACAACATCAATAAGCCTCATTCTTTAATTAAGTTGAGTAAGAACACGCTATGAACGCTCAGTATTTATAGAGTAAAGGATCGCTATTATCAAATATAATTTGATAATAATTCAAAGTGGAGGCTGTTTTTCATTGTCAATTAGTCACCTAAGATAACGTCATGTTAACGAAGCGCCCCATATGGGAATACCCATTTACCTTCAATAGCGATAAACGACGGCGCGATAAATTAACAAACACTTTTTGATAGTGTTTCAAAAACCATTAGAAAACCGATGGCGATATATTGTCTACACTCATTGAGCTAACAGACCGCTATGTAACCAATTTTGAGACTCTATAACTTCTTGTTTTATCTAAGTTCCCGTTTTTTCGGAGCTGAACACACAAAGGAAAGTAACATGACTAAATTAACTATTGTTGCAAACATCGTGGCAAATGAAGACAAAATTGACCTAGTGAAAGCTGAGCTGCTTAAGCTGATTGAGATCACTCGTGCAGAAGAAGGTTGTATCAACTACGACTTACATCAAGACAATGAAAACCCAGCACACTTCTTATTTTACGAAAACTGGGAGTCACGCGAGTTGTGGCAAACACATATGAACAACACCCACCTTGCAGAGTACATGGCAGCCACTGAGGGCGCAGTCGCAAGCTTTACACTCCATGAAATGACGCACATTGCTTGATTGCTAGTGCTCTAAGGCACTCAAGATCAATGGCTCAGCAGATCATCGTTTAAGCCCATTCATAACATCTCAATCGATATGCGTGATATTGAATGGGCCAACTTTCGTTGATTACGATTTAAAAATTTGGCTGAAGCCACTTCACCTAATCAAAAGGAAGCACAATGACAGCACCAATAAAAATGAAGGCAATCGGGTTTACTCAATCACTTCCAATTACAGAGCAAGACAGTCTGTTTGAGTTTGAAACCGATGTTCCAGAAGTGAAAGACAACGACCTACTCGTCAAGGTGAGTGCGACGTCAATTAATCCCGCAGATGCTAAAATACGCATTCGTAATGCCAAAGATAAAACCTTAGAACAACCTAAAGTACTAGGTTACGACGCTGTTGGTGAAGTGATCGCCAAAGGTGCAAACGTTGAAGGCTTCGAGGTTGGTGATCGAGTTTACTATGCTGGCGATGTGACACGCATGGGGGCTAATGCACAATATCAAGCAGTGGATTACCGCATCACTGCTCATGCGCCGAAGAGTCTTTCTGATGAATCTGCTGCTGTCATGCCGTTAGCAACACTTACTGCATGGGAAGCTCTATTTGACCGACTCCGTGTTCGCCCGGAAGAGAGAAAATCGATACTGATCATTGGCGGTGCTGGTGGCGTAGGCTCCATTACGATTCAATTAGCAAAACAGCTTACTAACCTGACTGTTATCGCGACAGCCTCAAGACCAGAAACTGAACAATGGGTGCGAGATATGGGGGCCGATCATGTCGTCAACCACCGCAACTTGGTTGAGTCCTTTCGTGAACAAGGCATCAAACATGTCGATTACATTTTCAATGTGGCCGATACAAAAGGGCACTGGGATGCGATGGTAGAACTTATCGCACCACAAGGTTTAATCAGCTCAATCGTTGAGTTCGATGGTGGTATCGACTTGTCAGCACTTCAAGGCAAATCCGCAGGTTTTATTTGGGAGTTAATGTTTACACGCTCACTGTTTGACACGGAAGATATCCAGAAGCAGCAAGACATTTTATTCCAAGCAGCAAATTTGATCGACGCTGGCCGCATTAAATCTACACTAACGACAACACTGAATGACTTTAGTGTTGAAACGCTCAAAGATGCCCACCAACGTATCGAAAGTAGTGCTTCAATCGGTAAAACAGCGATCAAGTATTAGGATATTGAGAGTAATTTACCGCTCTTCGAATAGAGGCAGTAAGTGCTCATCAAACTACATTCTTCTAAGCTAGAAATATCCAAATACACAAAGAGCCACTCGATAGTGGCTCTCTTACTTTTCGCTAAGCTTTATTCTTACCTGACCCAGACTAATGATAAGGCCGCTTAAAGTGACAGCGTCACTCAAGGTTAGCATTCAAAACAACATTTAATCCAGAGATTGATAGCCGAATCGCGCCAAATAATGCCAAACCTTTTTGACATCTTGTTCATCGTAACCTTTTTCGGTGACGGCCAACCCAAGCATTCTTGGATCGATGGCACCATCTTGCGCTAACTCTGTAGCGAGCTCTATGTACTCTTTCCCACGATATTCTGGATAGCGAGCCATCTCTTCAACACTCAGTTTAAACCCGTTATGCCATTTAACTGGAATATCTAAGTGGCGAGCATACCTTTCGATCCCGGTCTCGCGATAAGCTGGATCAAGCACTATACACTCGACGTCCTCTTTCAGTGATATCTCACCATGAACATGCGCTTCAATATAATCATCCAAACGATCTACGTTGTCAGAAGATGCCTTATCGATCAATGCCTTCAGTCGACTTGCAATGGCAAAGTCTGTGGGTTCAAAGAAACTATCTGGATAGCAAAACGTAGTACGCTCCAATACGTGTGGCTTCAACTCAAAATAACTACTGCCAAAGCGCGCGGCTGCGCCAGTTGGGTACTCTCGAAAGTTCAAAGCACCATACTTGGGTCTTAAGTGATCAGCGGCATTATCATACGCGCCATCAAACACAATCTGCTCCCAAATCCATCTTGCTCCGCCAGTATAGGCCGTTAGCCCGCCGTTACTCGTGCTGGTCTCGAATTGAGATTTGAGTTTGCCATCACTCGCAATCGCTTGAAGTAGCGGTGTTTTATTCGACGTATAACGGTCAGGGTGAAAGTTAATCGTCACCGCATGAGCGTGATTACCCTCTTCGCAACAAGACTTGGAACGTATATTTGCGATTGCTTGCACGATTGCACCTTCATTCATAACACCTCTAAATTTTCCTACTCTGTACTGACTCGCACCTAGATATTGCCTACGTTTGATGCGTTAAATGAAAACATACGTATTTCATCACGTGGATGCCAGCCAATATTTTCATAAAACGCTTGGGCGTTCAGGTTGTCGTTGATGACGAACAAGTGGGTTTTAGCAATCCCGATGGATGACAATGCGTCCACTGCGTTTGATATCAGCTTTGCGCCTAAGCCCTGACCACGACAAGCCTTCGATACCGCTAAATGTTGGATATAACCACGACGACCGTCTGTTCCCACCAATATCGCACCTACGATCTGCTCGCCTTGCAGAGCAACAAAACTCAGGTTTGGGTTACGCTCGAGATACTTCCCGATGTTTTCTTCAGAATCAGCTTCTCTTAATTGCATGCCTTCCGTTTCAGACCAAAGGTTCATGACCTGCTGATAGTCTGAGATGTCCATTTCTCGTAACACGACTTGTTTCCTTACTTAAACCTAAACACCTTACAAAGTGCCAAATATAATGAATCGATTAACGCTCGATTTATTCATGGTTAAGTTATTCATACTGAACCATACCGACCCGTTAATCACATACTTCTTCAAGCGCTTCGTTCTCTGAGACGTACGCCACAAGATTTTCGAACGCTATTTTAAAATAAAGCTCGTAGCTTCCTTGCTCTACATACCCTAAATGAGGGGTCGCAGTAACGTTAGGTAGAGAAAGCAAAGGCTCTGTACTTTTAGTTGCGGGCTCACAATCAAAAACATCGACAGCCGCTCGTTTGCTCGGATTGGATTTGAGTTCATTAAACAGGGCATCAGTCTCGACAAGCTCTGAACGGCTGGTATTCACAAACAAGGAATCTGACTTCATTGATCTTAGATCTTCACCCGTAACACACCCTCGCGTTGCCTCATTCAAACGAAGATGGAGAGACAGAACATCCACTTGCTGAAAGAAGCCGCGTTTGGATTCAGAGGCCTCAAAGCCGTGTGATTTTGCCAAGTCTCGCGAAGCTTGGCTTCCCCATACTACGACTGACATTTCAAACGCTTTTGCATATTGAGCGATTCGTTGTCCTATCTTCCCATAGCCCCAAATACCCAGCTTCAACCCTTTCAAGGTTCGCCCTAGCCCTAAGGTACCTGAACTTTGCCACTGGTCATTTGCAAGATTCGCTGCGTAGCTAGGAATATGTCGGCTTGCTGCCATTATTAGAGCCCAACAGAGTTCTGAAGGGGCAACTGGCGAGCCTTTCCCTTCTAGTACCTTAACTCCGTATTTTTCGCAAAGCTGCACATCGATATGATTGCTCACCTTGCCTGTTTGACTGATTACTTCAAGGTTCGGGAGTTTAGATAAGAGCGATTCCGTTATCTGGGTACGTTCTCGAATCAGAACTAGAGCTTGGACATTCGCCAACTTCTCAACCAATGCTTGTTCTGAGTAGGTCTCATTAAAGACTGTAACATCCAGCCCTTCTAGTAAACCAAAACAATCAAGATCTCGAACTGCGTTTTGGTAATCATCCAATACTGCTATTTTCACGGTTTTCTCCTTATCGTTATAATTCTTTTTCTACTAACGCTAGCCACTGAGGGATGTGGTTTTGATACCACTGTATATATTTTGATGCTTGAGCACTGTTTCTAGGAGTTGGACTACTTTTTGAGGTTAGGATGTTTACCACCTCTACGATGATCCAACACTTTGCAATAATTAGCTGCCTTACAAGCTCCGGTTTCGGAATAGCCGCACTGTGTTGGCGATAGCGCTCCACCAGCGCTTGATAAGACTGTGGGGTTCCTAGTCCTTTAACGAGAGGCGCCAAGTCAATCGCAGGGCTGCCAAAGCCAAACCTTTCCCAATCAAACAACACCAAATCGCCGTTAGATCTGACGCCCCAGTTGCCGTCATTGGTGTCACCGGAAATCAAACCTAAGCGTTCGAACACAACGCCTGATTTCGCTTGTATAGCTAAAATTGAAGACTCGACGATATTGGGCAACTGCAAACTTTCGAAAGCTTGTTCCGTTGCACTAACAGTCCAGGCATGCTCTTTTACATCGAAGGTGGGAATATAAGTCGAGTTATGAATAGAAGCTAACTGCTTAAACGTTTGATCGTGAGCAACGAGCTCATCAAGTGAAATGCTGTGAGGGATGTATTCAATGAGGAGATCATTATCAGATATCCCCAGCAGCTTTGGTGCGTTCACTCCCGATAAAGAGTGAGAGGCAGTTTGATAAAAGTTCACCTCCACTTGCGAGGCTTGTTGTTTACGGATGCATTGAACACCATCAAGGCATTCCAAGGAAACTTTAGCCGCTCCCATTTGTGCTAGATCTTGTTTGGTCATCCTTGCTTAGCACTCCCTGCTAATCGATCATATTTGAACAGTCTCTATTAATATTGATGCCCTAAGATTGATTGAGATAAGGCCCGAGATGAGCAGCAACCTGTTCTGTGCACACACCGATGACAACATCGACACCAGCCTGTTTTAATATCTCAATTCCACGTCCGTTATTTCGAGGATCAGGGTCCAACATACCCACGACGACTTTCTTAATACCAAATTGCGCTAATGTACGGGCACATGCAGGAGTGCGACCTACGAATGAGCATGGCTCTAATGTAACATAGGCAGTCACACCTTCTGCCGAACCTTGATATGCGTTTAGAGCCTCAACTTCGGCATGGTTACCACCCACGGCTTGTGTGTAACCTTCAGCAACAATCTTGTCATTTTTAACTAGAACGCAACCTACGGGCGGGTTAGGGATACACATCGGCAAGGCTTGCTTAGAAATCTCTAACGCTCTAAACATGTATGTTTCGTCCATTAGATTCTGCACCTCTCAGTATTCAAATCACTCTCGATGAAAGCTAATCTAACACATTGAGTTGCAATTAAAATCTCGACTTTCCCTTTTTAACCAACTTCGAATCGATATCGAATTATTCGCTAAGCATCTTTTCTAACCACATCGAGCTTATGTATTGCCCGTTCTTCTTTGCATATTCATTAAACACGCCCACTTCTCTAAAACCAAAACGCTTATGTAGCGCTATTGAAGCCTCATTCGGCAAGGCGACACCTGATAAAACTCGATGAACACCATGAGCTTGGATGGCGCCGAATAGTTTCTCATAAAGCTTGGAACCAACCCCTTTTCCTTGAATGAACGGCGCCAGATAAACCGTCACCTCTAAAGTTTCATCAAAGGCAGCCATTGCTCTGTATGGCTGGGAGCAAGCGAACCCTATAAGTTTACCGCTATCGATCGCTACATAGATTTGGTGTCTACTATCTGGCTTAAACTGGGAGAACCACTTCAATCGATTGTCTAATGACAACGGGGACTCCTCGAAGCGAGCATTAGAATGTTCAATGTAATAATTGAAAATATCCGTAATGCTCGAAACATCAGCTAACTTCCCTGTTCTAATTTCCATTGTCTTACCCTACTCAAACGTTATTGGGTCTGAATTTCTTGGTCATACCTTGGCTAGATGGTGATACGAGCTTGTACCCTAGCTTTTCGTAAAATATAGGCTCATCAGCAATCATAGAGACATAAGAACCTTCTAGCGCTACAGATGCTAAGTAGCCATCAATATACTCCATCACTCTCCTACCCAACCCTAAGCCCTGATATTGAGGATCAACGGCAACATCAACCACTTCAAAATTACACGCACCATCACCGACAACTCGCCCCATCGCGATCAGCTTATCGGCATCTCGAATAGAGATCCCATACAAACTGTTAGGCAGAGCGATAGTTGCTGCTTTGAGTGATTTAGGGGATAAGCCTGCTGCAACACGCATATCGCAAAATTCTTGAGGGTTAGGGACTTGCTGTTCATATACAAACGTCATCGTGTACTACTCCTTTTTTAGGATAGGATACACAACAACACTGTACATAAAAACAGTATCAGTAAATTATCTGAACTTTGGTTAAAAATCACACCACTCACTGTGCAGTACAGCCATAATAACAGTGTCCCACCACTGCCCTTTAAAGAAGCGATGCTCTTTTAAATGCGCTTCTTTCCGCATGCCTAAACGACGGCAAAGGTTTATCGCAGCCAAGTTTCGGCTGATAGTCTCAGCATAAATACGATGAACACCCAATTCCTTAAAACCGAAATCAGCGAGCTTAAATGCCGCTTCTTGAGCTAGCTGACTTCCTTGAGAAGCTCGAGAGAAAGCACAGCCCATAGACGCTTGTCGATTTTGTTCTAATCGCAAACAAACCGTACCGATAAACTCATTAGTACTCTTAAGTTCAACTGCGAGTTGATAAGCTTGCCTTGGGCTTTCAGTTGACTGCGCCACAAACAGTTCGGTGAGTTGCCTATATTTGTTTGGATCACAATCATCTTCATCATAGAAACGTTGATACTTAGCGTCTTGAGACATTGCGACAAAAGCATCTTGATCATCGAGTGTCATGTCTCTCAAAATCAGTCGCTCAGTTTCCAATTTAAACATCTTGCGAATCCTTTTCGTTGTCATAAATCACTTTGAGCGATGGCCATAAGACGAGCCAGTTCTTTGCGTATACACGTTGATCAAACAGCGAACGCGGTCTTTTCCGGTTATAACTAATGTGTCCGTTGAATAGAGATTCAAAACCAAAAGCGGAAACACACTCGTAATCGCTGTTTGCCGTGACTCTAACACCAACAGCCGTTTCTTTTTCAGGCCAATAGCTCATCGCGTCCAGTGTGCTTTTGTAAGGTTGGTCGTTGTTTCTGTGATGCATCAGAGCTTGGTTGCGAACCTGCCAGTTAAACTGTGGCATTTGTGTGTTGAGCCAAGCCTCATACTTGAAACAGGCATTAGGGTCCACTTCATCATCATCGAAATAGACAACGTCAATGTCATTCAAAGGTGTTGGCTTAGTCTTGTTATGCAGGGCGTCCCAAACCAAATTTCGTAGAAATCCAGCGGCAATATAGCACTGAGGCAGCTCTAGCCTCTTAACACAGTGCAAAGCTTCTACTCTCATTGGATCTTGTTTCAGAAGGTGAACGATTTTATCCATATCTTTTAAGTTATTTAGACTCATAAACCCATGTTAAATTAGCGTTTCACCGCGACAACTGAATAGGTGTGCCAGTGTTTCATTCGTCCCAATGCAGTTTTTGCCATCTCATCCCTTTCATGAAACCTCAGAACTTCAAAACTGGAGAATAGATCGCGCACTTCGGATTCTGTAAAAGAAGACGTTGGACTTCGGTAGTGGGTTGCCCAAGTATCTTTAACACCCATGAAATCGCCGGCAAAAACACCTCCAATTTCAATACACGCGACGATCTTATGCCACACAGATTCAAACTGAGAAGGATCAGCGAAAAACAAGCTAGAGTTCGCGAGTACAATCCCAGCTTTCGGATATTGGAATTGTTCGAATGAAGCGTTTGTAACGTCGACTAAAGGGTTATCAGCAAACCGTTCTTCACACATCTCAATCGAGTCTGAATTAATATCAAAGCCATGTACTCGGTAGCCATGTTGACTCAAAAAGTCCACATCACTACCCACGCCACAACCGCAGTCAATTGCTACCTTTGATGCCGATTGATTAAGTGAACAGACAAATTCGGTCCGCTTTAAATGTGGTTTGGCAAGTGCTTTCTCATAATAGCTGCGCCAAATCTCGGTGTTAGTATCCATGCCCATCACTCAGTGGAAAACTCTTCCAGTGCCAATAGCGCAGCAGTGGCTTTATCCTTTTGTACAAAAATATGGTCGTGATAGTACGCCGCAATCACGTTAGCACTGACCCCTTTAGACGCGAGCTTGGAGGCGACAGCTGCAGTAAGCCCAACCGCATCCAGACTGGAATGAACGGTTAAGGTGATCTGTTGGTAGATACCTTCAAATGCCAAACCTGTTTCCTCGGCTCGAGACTTTTCAAGGACCAGAGTAAGTCCTTCTGATTCGATAAACGTGGCTACAGGCTCTAAATTGACATAATCCCTTAGGTCGCCAGAAGTCGTGCAGAACACAAACTCCGTTGGCATTAACTTAGGGCGCATAGAGCGCAAAAGTTCATCTAGATCGGTAATTCCTGACATAAATACAGTCCTTGTTTCAGTATCGATTCTAATTAAATTCGTGATTGTAGAGAGGGAGAATATTAATAGCGGGCTCCTCATAAGGGTGCACCGCTCGCACAGCATCGAGTGCCGCTTGAACGCGCTCCTTTTTACAGCGAACGTCTATACGAACCTCTTCGCCAAAGTTGATTTCACCTTTTGAGCCCGTGACTGGCTGAGCTTTTGAATTTGGGCGCCAAAATCCCGATATTTTCACAATCGAGATGACACTGTCATAATTGCCCACAACGCCAGCGCCCGCAGAGTTCAGAGCATCGCGAATTGCAATAACTTCTGATGCTGGGGCGTATATTTCTAGTTTGAATTCCATCTTTACTCCATTGACAGACAGTTCAAAGTATCAATCTATTCAGTCAATTAACACCGGCCCATTGTTATTGTGAGAGTTGAGTAAGTAGATTATCGAGTTCGGCGGTACTCTTAATAACATGCAGTTGTTTACCTTCTGAAATCTGAGACAGTCGAGACATAAACTCATCATTCCAAAACCCAGGGCAGAGTTTAAGCATCTTGTAGCTATTGAGCGTGCCTTTGATGACTGAACTGCCATCTGGCCACCCTTCTGGTTTTACGAACAACCCTTTCAGGCAGCGTTTAGTAACGAGCCAATAACTGACAAAATAGGGCAAATCGATATAGATAAGGGTATCTGCAGATTCTAAGCGCTGATGGAATGCACCAAGAGGTCCAAGTCCATCGATGATCCACGCGTCTTCATTCAAGATTTTTTCATGAGCTTGGTTAAAAACGTCTTTGGAAACTGGCTCGCCATTCGCTTGATAGACGATAGAGTCCAGTTGATGCAACGGTAAACCTGCTGATCGGCTTAATGATTTGCTGAAGGTAGATTTGCCACTACCGGGCTTACCAAAAACGGCGACTTTTTTCATGTTAGTTCCTCCAAGAACACGGCCCGGAAGATAGAAAAAGAAAACCCACCTTACCGGGTGGGTTAGCTTTTCTCAGTACAACAAAATCCCCACCATTCTTATAGAATGATGATAATTCGTTGGTTGAATGTTGTTCGATTACATTTCATGCAGCCAATGTCATATAAATCTAAGTGAGTGTCAATTGAATTTATAAATGCAATCAATGGTTAGTTGTTTCAGAAATCGATATTGGATTCATTTACTCATTCAGCAATCTTGGCCAGTTGGCGTCTGCGTTTGCAATGTTTCCAGCGATATCACCCTGCCAAGTTTGCTGTACCGATTTACTGTAATTTAGGTAAAGCTTGCCATCGATAATATTCCAAGCTCGCGGGTCTATTTTGGCGGTATAGCCTTTACTCACCGCCCAAGCACAGTATCCGCCGTATTGAGGGGCGTATTGTTCAGGGTCCGCTTTGAATAAATCGAGATGTCGTTGTGAGGAAAATCGCCATTCAGCACCATTCCATTCGTAGCGGTAATTATCGCTTCCTTCCACAGCTTTACTTTGAGTGAAGTACGCTACGGGATCGTAGCCTCTGATCGCCTTGCCGAAAAAGTCACTGTATACCGGTTCAAGAGCAAAAGAAGGGGCGACAATCCCCAACCAAAAGACAAGTGTTAGAACAATTTTGGCAAGATACTTCATAACGTTTCTCCTCATGTTATTTATAAAGAGAGGAAAAACGCGGCAAAAATTTCAAGACGCACAAACCAAGAACGCGTTAATCGTTACCAATCTTTGGTTCAGGTAAAACGGGCGGTGTGCTGTCCATATAAGTTAAGAAATTGGCCCAGATTTGATGGGTTCGCTCTTTGGTTAGCTCAGTTTTACAAGAAAGCGCCATAACCCCACGAATAGAACCATCTCGCCATTGCGTGTAGATAGCGTCACAATGAGCAGTCATATACGTCGACCAATCTTTCTGTGCTCGCTTAATCGCTTCTACCAAGGTTGGATCTTCAGCGTTATGTTCAAAGCTTGCTTGAAGATAAGTCTCTAATTGCTCTTCAGCGGTTTGTAACTCTATCGCTGCACATTGATTGATCTCTAAGGTGTTCATTGCGTTCTCACAATCGATTTCATCTTGTTGAGCGAGCGCAGTCATCGGCAACATCGCCAAGGCAACGAGTAACACAGCTTTAGCTTTCATTTGATGTTCCTAAAGTTATTAATTGTAGTGTTTTTCCATTAACAACAAATCCCACAACTCGCCATCAAAACTGCGCGTTCCAGACTCACGAGATGTCACCACGAAACCAAGAGATTCATAGCAACCTTTGGCAACGACATTTCGCTCAAACACAGCTAACGTTAAAACCTGTGCCTTGTATTCTACTCGAGCTTTCTCAATGAGCTGTTTAAGCATGATCTTAGCCAGCCCCTGCCCTCGAAAATCGTTCGAGACAAACACTCGGCAAATACGATGTTGAGAATCTGACACTTTGAACAACTCAACATAACCTGCTTCCTCTCCATTTGAAGTGAAGATAAATGGCAGCACCTCGGATTTCACGCAATGGTGTTCGAGTTGATTATGGTCTAATGGAAAATCAAAATTCGGACCGCCCCACTGATAGTTGAGCCGCTCTGAATCTATCCAATGAATCAGGGTATCGTAGTCTTCCCGTCTAAATTCTCTCAGTTCCATCTCTACCTCCGGATTGCGGTCGACGGTTGTGCCCGCTAGTTTCCGCTTCGATTTAGCTGCAGCAAATCCCACTTATTTCCGTACAGATCCTGAAACACAACCACAGTTCCATACTCTTCAACTCTAGGCTCTTCGTTAAACCTCACACCCTTGGCTTTCATGGATTCATAATCACGCCAAAAGTCGTTGGTTTGAAGAAACAAAAACACGCGACCACCCGTTTGGTTACCGATGGCTTGTGTTTGAGATTCGGTACTCGCTTGAGCAAGCAAAAGGTTGGTGCCGTTAGAATTGGGCGGAGCGACTTGTACCCAGCGTTTACCACCGCCTAAATCGGTATCCTCAACTAACGTAAATTGAAGTTTCTGCGTATAGAACTCAATGGCGTCGTCATAATTTTCGACGACAAGGGCGATGTTTCCGATTTGCTGTTGCACTGGTTTCATCATGGCGGCCTCTAAACTTAAAACACCGATTCTACATGACTCAACCCCTTACGAAAGCTCACAATGACATTCAAAGGAGAATGGTTGTGCTTAACCGAAGAAGTAACTGGGATGATTAGGTTAGAGTCCCATCGACGATAGCTTGTTGTAGTTTAGCTTCGACACCTTCCCATATCTTCTCTCCACCAGCTGATATTCTTTGCTGGTTGAAGTTGAGAACCTTCTCTTTGGGAATATTATGCTTCTTCCAGCCGTAACCATCGTCGTTGATGTTGTGCAGAAGCGGAGGGATGCGGTCGATGGCTTTTGCATATTTTGCATCGGCACTTTCACCAAGTTCAAATTCTTCCCACAATGCCAAATATTCTTCACCTTGTCGGTTTGGCAGCATATCGAGCACTCGTTTGACGCCATTCCACTCTTTATTCTTTTGCTCTACGGTTTCTGATTCATAAACGATTTTGTCGCCGGCGTCGATCTCGCCCAGGTCATGAATCAATAGCATTGTGATCACGCGATCGATGTTAATGGCCTCGTCAGCGTAGTCTTTTAACATCAGAGCACTAATACACACATGCCAACTGTGTTCGCCAGAGTTCTCATGCCGCTTTAAGCCAACCGGTCTCGACTTTCTCAATACGCCTTTTAGTTTTTCGATTTCGACCATGAAATCGAGGATTTGAGTAACTTCTTTCAACATCTGACTCCTATCTTTTAGAGAACAAGCCCTATATTCAAAAATGGATGCGTATCATAACCTTGCCGACAATTACGCCAATGCCGCACCCTTAATGTAATAACGATAATATCCAATTAAATTACTTGAGATAAAAAGGACTTCCATGACGACCGCCGTTGGCGATCCAACCATGTAGTTATGAATAAGCCAAAGTGCGGTGCCGATAATCATCAGCTCCCTTAAACGGCGGTCATCTTTATTGAAAGCGGCAACCGTTTGAAACAGAGAAGCAACACAGCTCACAACACTGACTAGGCCAGTATAAGTGACCGAAGTAGAAATGATTGAAGCCCCACAAAATAGGTACTTCAATTTTGCCGAAGTAGAGAACACACTCACTAAATAGCGAACGGTGGCGATGAGCATAAGGCTGGCTGCGGTCCACTGCTCAAGCAAGATAAAATGGCTTGAGATGAGAGTCCCGGCAAAGAAAAGACACGTAACGATCTTTTTCCTCTCTTTGAATTGAAAGGACATCAGATCAAAACAGATCGCGATTGCGACCAGTATTTGAGACAAAACAAATGGTGTCACCCTACACTCCTTGTAAGTAAAGACCCGCACGCGCAATTGATGCGACCTTACATCGTGGCTTAACGCGTCAGCAAGTGGCTATCGACACTACTAGCTATTGTTATTTATCTCAAATATTTATTGCGCTATACGAGCTTGGATCTGTCCACCATCAATCGAGCACATAACCAAGCACTCCTCTTTGCCGTTCGACAAGATTACCCGATTACCGCTAGCTCCCCATATCGAGTTTTTGCCACATGTATCCCAGCCTCCAGTCACCGATATATGGTTACTTAGCAGCACAGGTAGGTTATGTGTAGAAGCAATATCAGACAGTAGTTTAGAGTCTGGTTCGAAACCCATTTCAGAGATGAGTGCACTCACCAAATACACGTCAGCACCCATTGTTTTGGCTCTTGTAGAGTGTAGCGGCTCGATAAAATCGGCACAGATAGCCAGTGCAATCTGATTGCCTTTTAACTGAAAATGATAATCTCGATCTCCTCGTGAGCAATATATCTCTTCACCAGAATGCAGATATTGCTTGGAGTAAAAATCAACCTTACCATCAGGGAAACATATCACAGAGCCAATGGTGGGTTTGGAAGATCCTGAAGTGTTCAGAGGGCAGCCAGCAATCACAACAACCTCGTGTGTTGCCGCAGCTTGCGACAGCTCTGTGAACGCAGAAGGTTGTGGGTCAAACGCCAAATCAGAAGCAAGTTCAAGCTCATAGCCAGTAAGAGAAAGTTCAGGGAACACCACGACATCTGCGTTCTGCTCAGAAGATCGCTCAATAGCACTGATGTGGTGCTTCAAGTTCGTCGATACGTCGCCTTTGGTAACAGGTATCTGTGGTAAGCTGATAGTAATACTACTTTTCAAGTTTTCTCCTCCCTTATCATTTAAGAACAATCCATTTAAGCTGCCTTTGTCGGCTTCAATCTAGCGAATTTACTCGTAAATCTTGCCTTGGTGTTTGAGCCAGCCGTGGGCATGTCGATTTCCAGGATCTCGATGTGTCCAGTGAATCACGCCTCCCTTATCGTTCCATTCATACTCACCATAAAATTGGACGACATCACCAACTTTTAAATTTGGAATACGAGGTGCCAGATCGATGTTGTGCGCGACCAGCAATGTCTGTCGACTGTCCAAACGCAGTATGAACTTCTGATGTCTAGAGCCTATATTGTCGTCAGGAAGTACTCTTGATACGGTCCCTGAACCTTGGATCTGCAAGTCACTTTGGTGGTTTTGGTATGCTTGCTTGAGTTGCTGATCGTTCGCTTGAACATTGATGGAGCAAGCTGCCAATAACGCTAGCAGTAATGCAGAAATCCTTTTCATAATGGCCTCTCCTAAATCAATATCGCTGAAGAGTATAGAAAACCATCAACGAGCTCCAGAATGGGCCCTTCACGTTTTGATTTAGCGCACAATGAAATTGCCAAGAGTTATGATTCAGATAAAGCGCTTAAGTCGCCACTTCATTAATCTTGTCATTTAATCGCTGGTAGAGTTTTATGGCATCGGCTTTTGACGTTAGCTTTCCACGTGCAAATAAGTACGCGAGTTCAATATCGTCTTGTTGATCAGGGTAATGCTTTTTCGCTGCTCGGGCGCATTGAGCTAAATCGATATACCAACTCCCGTCTTTTTCTGCGATAAAATAGTACGCTGCCCTTACTAACTTCTTTCCGATGATCTTCGCAACCGCTTTGTCATCCATTTTAGAGAAGCTATCAGCCATTTGGTCCAAGAACGAGTGTAGATCTCCATTGAGCGCAAGAGCTATCTCTAACTTAGGCTGATGCTTAGCGAATGAAACCGCTCTATCATTACCCCATACACAGCAACAACAGTGTTTGAGCCAAAACTGCCAATGGTAAAGCTCTTCTGGTTTTTGAATGGTATTGAGATAACCCGGATCGATATCGATCTTACTGATCTCTGGGTGAATATCGGGAATTGCATGACTTATCTCTTGGAATACCCGTTTTTCTGATTCCGTGATTGGCCTGTTGAAAATAATAGATACATCAAGATCTGAGCGACCTACGACAGCCGTGCCTCTTGGGATGCTACCGTACAAATAGATTCCATCAATTTGACCTGGGAGTTGTTGAGTCAGTTGCTGCACCACACTGTCGACGACAGGTTTAAGCTCAGGTTGAATCTTATCAACCGAATAATCATTGAGAATAAATCCCTGCTCATCGAGGCCAGTATCTTCGTTATGCATAAAATCCTTATCATTTAACGACGTGTTTGTTGCTACAAGCATACCCTACAAATCGCCAACTTCGGACACTAGTTTGTACAACAGTGAGGCTTTTTTACATTGCCAAACATATAAAAGCACTCATGCCAATATTTACAACAACCAGTTGAAACTGTTTAAACTCTTGCTCGCTACTCATTGATAACTAAGTCGTTATATTGATCGAGTGATTTTAAACAACAGGTTGCAAGAACATCATGACAGACACTTCAAAATGGGATGGCGCATTCGCTAAGCAAGAAAACGAAGACAAACGTGTTCAATCATTAACTGAATACAGACTATTGGGTAATACTGGTTTAAGAGTTTCACCAATTGCATTCGGCGCTGGCACCTTTGGCGAAAAATGGGGGGATGCTTGGTCTACGGGTAAAGAGCAAGGCCGCGAAATCTTCAATCGATACGTTGAAGCGGGTGGCAACTTCTTTGATACCTCTGACGTGTACCAATTTGGTGAGAGTGAACTGTGGCTCGGAGAGTACATCAAAGACGCAGGCATCCGTGATCGCTTAGTTATTTCAACCAAAGCGACACAGAATCAAGCGGTGAACGATCCAAATGGTGGTGGTAATGGACGTAAACACATTATTGAATCCGTCAACAAATCGCTAGAGCGACTGGGCACCGATTACATCGATCTGTTCTACCTACATCATTGGGATCAAGTGACTCCTGTTGAAGAAGTAGTCATGACTTTTGATCAGTTGATCAAAGAGGGAAAAATTCGCCATTACGGTCTTTCAAACTTCCCAGCTTGGTATGTAAGTAAAGCCCACACTATTGCTCAACAACGTTTCTTAAACCCAGTATCGGCTATTCAAAACCAATACAGCTTAGTCGCACGCGGTGATGATGCCGAGTATTTACCAATGTGTAAGCACTTAGGTATTGCCTACACGGCATGGAGCCCACTCGCGAACGGTTTACTTACAGGTAAATACCAAGTCAACGCGGAAGGTGAGCTAACCGGAGCAGGACGACTGACAGAAGCATGGGCAACAGACCCAAGTGTCGCGAACCTCGCTACGAAAGAGAAAGTCGCTGTTATTGCAGAGCTTTTGCGCATTTCGAAAGAAACTGGACACACGCCATCGCAAATTGCACTTAACTGGATGATTAAACATCGCGGCGTAACTACGGCGGTTATTGGCGCTCGTAAACTTGAGCAACTAGAAAGCAATCTTGAAGCGTTAGAGTTCGACCTGGACCAAGCACATGTTGATGCCTTAAACAAAGTCAGTGCATTAACCCCACAATCGCCATACTCGTACCACACTCCTGAATTCTTAGAACTGATTCATACTGGTACCACCGTAAAACACGTTTAACATCATCTAAGATGCACCCTTCAAGGTCTGATATTGATCACTGCCATATCAGACCTTTTTCGTCATACATGACATAAAGACAAAAATAAAAAGTGGCACCACTTATAACCATAAGTTTAAAATTGTTCTATACAGTTACTCTTATCGTCAGTATATCGACATACTTAGGAGCCTATCTATGTTGCCTTCTCAACTCCCCTTATTTATTTGTTCTGCCCAAGAAGGAAGCTTTTCTGCGGCTGGGCGTAAGCTAGGTATCTCTGCTGCAGCGGTAAGTAAGGGCGTCGCTGCACTTGAAAAACACGCGGGCGTTCGACTTTTCCATCGTAATACACGTCAGTTTTCATTAACTGAAGATGGCGCTGCTCTGTACCATCGAGTTGAGCCATTGATTTCAGAAATCGAAGAGAGCATGGATAGCTTAACGGAGCAGAATCGAAACCCGTCAGGCAAGTTACGAGTGAACCTACCTGATAGTTTCGGCCGCAAGTTCATCATGCCTCATATTGCCGAGTTCATGACTCTTTATCCGGAAATCGAATTAGATATTGTACTAAGTGACAACGTTCTTGATGTAGTCGATAAGGGTTTTGATGTGAGTGTTGGCAACCGCATTAATGAAGACAGTCGCCTAGTAGCAAGAACCATCTATCAGATGCAAAGTGGGCTTTTTGCGAGCAAAGGTTACGTTGAGAAGTTCGGTGAACCAAAATCGATTGAAGAACTGAAGCAACACAACGCCATCATCTACCGCCCTCTGTCGAGCGGTAGGCTTTTTACTTGGCCATTACGAGAAACATCGTCAAATAAGGACGATGAACACATCCAATTCACGCCACAAGGAAAGCTATCTCTATCTAATATTAGCGCTGCAAAAGTCGTGATGATGCAAGATCTAGGTATCGTCTATATGGGCAAATGGCACGTAAAAGAAGAGCTCGAAAAACAAGAAGTTGTTCCGATATTAGAGTCGGCTTGGCCTGGTGCTAAACCCGTTTGGATTTACTATTCATCCAGAGAAAATCTTCCCAAGCGTACACGCCTATTCATCGACTTCATTGTTGATAAGCTCAGGTAGCGAAGTAGCTACACAGGTTGCTCTAGCCTGTGTGGCCTAAAAACAAGCTCCCCACCCTTCTCGACTATAGTTGCTAGTGAGTCCCTGTCAATGACTATACAAACCAACCCCACCACCATCACCTATTCACTTGGTTTATAGCTGTAGATCACTGTTTATATAACATAATTTTTATAAATATTGTCTCAAGAAGGAACTAGACATACAGTCCCCGCAACTAGATATAAAGACGATCTGTCTAAGGTTGCGTTTTGAGCATTCAAACGAGCCAGCCTGTTTCAAATATTAAGTGAAGAGAATTCAAGACCTCCTATGAAAAAGTTACTACTGGTGCTCGCGCTTGGTTGTGTAATGAATGTAAATGCCTCTGATATAAATGAGAGAAGAGAACACATTGAAAAGATGGAATCTAAAATATCCATCTCATCTGCAAAGAGAAAATTTAGATCTGAGCAAATCCTGAGCAAATACGACGTCCCAATTAATAAAAACCTTCCGTATATCGAGGATGAACACGAGGCTTTAGTAAGGAGTACAGAAGAGATTGCCAAAAGAGCTATCGCTTTACTTACAGTAGCCGTGAAAGCACATGGAGTTAACCAAGAAGGCATAGATGGAATAGTTGAAACTTATGATCTAGAGAGTGTGCTGTCGCCAAATGAAGTGAAGTTTATTAACGATGAGTCGCCTTCCGAATATGATACAACCCAATTTATCTGGAGGTATGAAGCAGCTTGGGTTCTTCTATGGGCGTTAGGCTATGTTGAAGAGTTATCCTATCCAAGCACTATCTGTGATGTGAATGCAGCTATTGCGTTTGTTGATCAAAGATCTACAGAACAGTTCATCTCCGACGCTAAATTAAGACCAATTAACGAAATCCTTGATGAGACAGATCTTATCTACCGTTATCACTGGGCAGTAGTAGACGCTCGCATCAATGGACGACCAACTCCCTCAGGGATAAATTCAAGTGTCGTGTTAGAAAGACACTACACCTTAAATTGGCTCGTAGGTTATATGGGCCAAGAATGGGATGATGTATCAACAGACACGTAACGGGTTGCGGTGTTTGATACGTTAAGCTAACACTTTTAGTGCAGCTGTTTGTTGCACTAATTGGTCAAAGTGGAAAATGCCCCAAAATTACTTAGACTAAATACTCTATGCAAATAAGAGGGCGTGCGTTGACCCTACTAAAACTGATTCGATTGAGCTGATAACTCTTCTTTCCGTTACTCGGTGACACCTTGTACTCTAACTTCTCTTTATGTGGCATAAGGTATTGATTGTCAGTTGAGTTAATATGAGAATGAACGTTAGGGCTCTAGGAGAATACGGTGTTAAACAAAGATATCGCTAAATTTTCATACAAGTGCATGTCCGATTCTAAATGGAGAAAACTGTTCGGGGTTGTTAATGACTCAAGTTTGAAAATGGTACAATGTACGTGGAAACTTGTAGGTGAACAGCAATGCCGAAGTGGCTTCGTTCCCGATTTAGAGCAACTTGGTGACAATTATGTAGGCGACTGTGGCGCTTTGAATGGTCCTTTTGAATTCAGGCGTATTGAATGGCTTTTATTGCCTCAGCGAGTTGAGTTTAAGCCATATAAAAATGCACCAACGCAACACAAAACGCAGGATTTAATGCCAATATTAGAGCATTTAAATATGCTCGGGAGTTTCGAAGTAGAGATGGACAAGGTAGGGTTGAGAATATATGGCTACAAGCCCTAACAGATTAACATTAAGCTTTGCGTAGCCAACGTAAACTCCTAAGTGTTGAACAAACCTGAGCCTCTATATACTTAACTTGTGCGTCCTGCACGTCAGTTTTACTATTTGCCATATGGGTAGTTATTGATGGCTTGCTAATTTAGCAAAACCTCTGGCACATTTTTGTCCAAAACCTTTCTAGAGTCCCACCAATTCCCACCATTACCACGACATACCAAACCTTCCCCTCCATTTTCATGACATTAATCAGTTATCTTATTAAATAATCGCTGTCAGCTTTTACATTCGGTTGAAAGACAAATAACCACACTCACCCTACTGTCTTTTGGGCGAATCAAGATAATTACTCTTAGAGATTTCAACAATTCATTGAGAGTATGTTCTATGAAAAAAGCGACCGTTATCTTAGCTCATCCACGAATGAGCAGTTCTTATGCTAATAAAGAGATCATTCGCCAAATTGATCGACAAATGCCCGAAGTCGAGGTGCGTGATATTGCCTCTCTGTATCCCGACTTTCAGATTGATGTACAAGCGGAGCAAAAAGCCCTTGAAGAATCAGACGTTATCGTCTTTCAGTTCCCTTGGTGGTGGTACAGCTCACCTGCTATTTTGAAACACTACTTGGATGAAGTCCTTGAGTTTGGCTGGGCGTATGGCCCGAATGGCAACGCTCTTGTAGGTAAGCACCTTATTGTTTCAACCACGGCTGGTGGTGGTGACTCATTCTACAAACCAGGTGGAGCGAACCATTTCTATATCGATACCTTATTATCGCCATTCGAAGAAACCGCATTGAAAGCGCGAATGATCTGGCACCGCGCGGTTCGTAGCCACGATATGGCGTATGTACCAGGCATCTACCACAGTGAAAAGTCGGTAAAAGCGAGGGCCAAACAACACGCAGATGAGCTGATTAACGAGATCAAAACGATCACGGAATTTTCAGAAGAAGAACACATTAAAGATTTTCTAATCAACGATTGGTTTCCTGCTTCGGATGACCTCGAAGAAAACGGCCACTTCACGGCTCACTTCACCCTAACGACACATTTCGATTTTGATGGCAAAACATACAAAGCACATGAGGGGTTTGTCGAGTGGATTGAGGGGCTTAGAGCGACACTAAAACCTGGTACGATCAAACATACAATTCAATCGTTTAACATGACCAAAGGTGACAAATCCGCCTTTAAAGTATTCATGACGATCAATATCAAGGCTCAAACGATTGACGGCCAAGCGATTGACACAACCACCAGCGAAGAGTGGTCCATCGATTTGACAGTAGATCATAAAGTCATCATTACAGAGCGCCTCTCAAAAACGATCTAATGGCGCTGAAGCCGCGCTGTTTAATTGCGCGGCTTTCACTCCCCCCACCTTTTCGAACACTTTTTTAATCGTTTTGGTTTAAATAGATTCAACTCGTTACCCACTACTAGGTTAAAAGTGCAGAGTTAGAATAGAACCCAAGCAATCAATACTGTGGATGTGATATGCACTTAAAACATTACTCCAAGCAGATCAATCTCTTTGAGCTTTGGTCACCAGAATATAAAGAAATCATCAAGCTTGATCAGGTCATTGAGCAGCTGTCTAATGACCAAGCTTTGGCGGCTTACGTAAAAGCTCACCCAGCACCAATCGTTTCTGTTGATCAGAAAGAAAAGTGGGTAAAAGCCATGCTTACACTACGCCCTGCCGGTTACCATAACGAGTCTCTTTTTAGAGCGATTGATCATTGGTGTATTCAGACAAACAGTGCTAAGCCAAGTGTCAACGTATCTGACTTACCTGTAAATAAGCACCACAGTTGCGGGACCAAACTAATCACATGGCAGGGCGATATCACAACCTTGCAAGCCGATGCCATCGTCAATGCCGCTAACTCACAGATGCAAGGGTGTTTTCAGCCGTTTCATGCGTGTATTGACAATGCCATCCACACCGCTGCGGGTCCAAGACTTCGAGAAGATTGTCATACCATCATTCAACTCCAGGGTGAGGATGAAATAACGGGCGCAGCCAAGCTCACTCGTGGTTACAACCTACCAAGCCGTTATGTTTTGCACACTGTAGGACCCATCATCCATCGAGGTACTCTCTTGACCAATGGTGACAGACAAGCTTTGGCTGATTGCTATAACAGTTGTTTAGATCTTGCTTTAGAGCATGGTGAAATTGAGTCAGTAGCGTTCTGTGCGATTTCTACTGGTGTATTTGGCTTCCCAAAAGAAGAAGCTGCAGAAATTGCCATCAACACGGTTAACGCGTGGCTAAGTCGCCATAATCACAAGATTAAACACGTTGTTTTCAACACATTTGATGAGCAGACAACAGAACTTTATCAGAAGGGATTAACACTATGATTCTGAATGCTCAGTTAAACCAGCTACGTGGTCTTATTGATGAGTCAGACGCAATTTTAGTTGGTGCTGGTGCAGGAATGTCGATCCCTGCTGGCATTGACCTTGATGATCGTGAAGCGTTCAAAAAAAATTATCCTGCGATGACTCAGTACGGTTTTGAATATGGTTATCAACTATTGGGATATCCGTATCAAGATGACAAACTTAGATGGGGATACCTCTCTGCAAGTTTAATGGACAGTGCGCGCTTGGGGCGTGATGAGACTTACCAGAACCTTAAGACCGTCTTAGCTGATAAAAACCATTTCATCATGACAACGAATGTCGATCGTCTGTTCTACAAAAATGGCTTTGATGGCGACAAGATTTATACGCCTCAGGGTGACTCTTTCTTGTTTCAATGCAAAACACCTTGTTCTCAAGACGTATGGGATGCTTTGCCATTGCTTGAAGAGATGGAACAGCACATAAATCCAGAAACCCAGATGCTCACCGATGACAAATATGTACCCACCTGCCCTCATTGTGGTGGCGAAGTCTACATGAATGTGAGAAGTGGCCCATTCTACATCAGCAAGCATTACGAGCCTCAACATGAAAGACTCAATCAATGGCTAACCGATATCGCAGGTAAGAAACTTTTACTGCTTGAAATTGGTGTTGGCTTTAACACGCCGGGGGTCATTAGAGCACCTTTTGAGCACTTAGCTACACAAATTCCGAACTGTACTTTAGTTCGAATTAACCCAAAAGATGCTCACGGGCCAGAGGGGACGCTCTCAGTTCAACAAGGCATCAAAGAAACGCTCTCAAGTTTAGTTTCAGCTTAAGGAAATACCTATGAGTAAGACATACCTATACATCCAATTTAAAATTAAAGAGATGGAAGCCTTTCAACAGTACGCTGCAAACGTATCTGACACCGTAGCTTTGTATGGCGGCAAAACTATTGCAGTTAATAAGGAACCTAGCGCACTTCATGGTTCAGTTGATATCGATGCTAGCGTGATTCAAGAATGGCCATCTCTAGAAGCCGCGCAAGCTTGGTTAGATTCACCAGAGTATGCGCCACTTAAGCAATTACGTGATGATCGTGCTCTTAGCGACCTAAAAATCATTCCAGTACCAGCACTAAGCTGATCCATAATTAATAACCATTGTGCCCTTTTTTACTCGACTTTTCGGGCACTTTGGTTATTTCCACAGGAACTCTGTTGAGCCATTGAATCCCTGACCTCTACTCGTCCACTCAAGATTTTGAGTATTTTACGCGAACGAAATCTGGCGTTTTAGTTCATCGATAACCAACTCAACCGCTTTGGTTTTTGTCTTCGTCGGGTACACCAAGTAAATCCCTTCATCACTCGCAATTTCAATCTCAGGTAAAAGCTCAATGAGCTCTCCACTTTCTAAGTGTTCTTGAATCATAAACGTTGGGAAGATGCCGTATCTACTGCCCCTTAATACACTTTGTACGATCAACTCAGCGTCACTTAGCAGTAAGTTGCTTTCCAAACGGTGAGACCGAATCACGCCTTCCGAGTCGTAATAAGAGAACTGCTTATTGGAGTGTTCTTGTCGTGCATAGAGCACCGAAGGTAGCGAGGAGAGATCATCAAGAGACTGTGGCACACCGTATTGAGCAATGAAGCTTGGCGTGGCGACGAGCTTAAAGCTAAAACTGTGTAGCTTCTGCGCAACAAGATTGGTATCTCTTGGTTTCCATACCCTAAGCGACAAATCAAAGCGTTGCTTAATCAAATCGACCTGATCATCGTTAAGCTCAAATTCGATTGTCAGTTTGCTAAATTGGTCACTTATCTTCTCTAACACAGGAAACACATATCGCCTGCCGAGGTAATAACCGCAAGTGACTCGAACTGTACCCTGTATCGTCTCTTGTTCGAGATTGGCAGATTCGACAATATTTTGAGACAACGCTTTGATTTTACATGCATCTTGATACGTCGCGTTACCCAATGAGGTTAATGATAGCGAGCGCGTTGAACGATTAAACAGCACGCTCCCCAACCCTTGTTCTAACTTTTTTATCTGGCGACTGATGTATGCGACATCTGTATCTCTCAGGTTCGCAGCTGCGGTGAAACTGCCAGCGTCAACAACATCGACAAACACCATCAGTAATTTCAAGTCTAGGTTTGTTTCACTCATCACTTTGCCTATTGCCTATATGTACAAAAGTATTTTGTGTGTTGTTGTATTTATTGTCAAAAGATTCACCCGTAAATTCGTTTGTATCCATTGGAGCAAAGCAATGCTCACTTAAAGCAACTGTCTATTGGGAGAACCTCATGATTATCAATACAGTAAAAGGCCAAGTAAAACCTGAATTCAAAGAAAAGTTCATTGCTCACATGGCAGAACTTGCTGAAACAGTCAGAGCAGAAAAGGGTTGTATTGCCTACGACTTGAACGTCGATACAGAAAACGAATTAGTGCTCTTTCTTTTTGAAAAGTGGGAAAGCAAAGAAGATATTCTTGCTCACCTAGCAACAGAACACATGCAGTCTCACCTTGCTGAAGCGCAGCCATGGTTCGACTCACTAGAGATGGAAACATTTGAAGCAACCAAGTTTGATCTGTTCTGAGGTAGATAATGGACAAAACACTTATCGGTACATGGGCATTAAAAAGGTTTACGCTCACCAGTGACAATGGTGACGATGTCTTATTCCCATTTGGTGAGGAACCCAGCGGCCAGCTTATTTACACCGAAGACGGTTTTATGAGTGTTGATCTGCACAATAGTGAGCGCGAAGCTTTTTCGTCCGATGACATTTTATCTGGTAGCGAACAGGAATTCGTCTTAGCGATGAAAACATACAGTTCTTACGCGGGCCGGGTGGTTGTCAAAGAGAAAGGTAAGCTAAAACACGTGATTGAGCATTCCCTATTTCCTAACTGGGTTGGCCATTCAGAAGAACGAGAATACAGCGTAGAAGGTGACAAACTCACGCTGAAAACACCTCCATTTTTCATTGCGGGAGCAGAGAGAGTTGGCGTCGTAATTTTCCAAAAGCGAAATTGATATGAGGTGAATAATTCGAGTCGGGGGTATTAAAGCATGGCCCAGGTCTAGCCAAATAACTCAACCTTTCGAATTTGTCTAAGGGAAGCAAATGACCGCTTCCTTTAGTATTCGAAATACGTGCATGGATACGCTGAAGCACCGATTTCATTTTCCGATTAATATACAAAAATAGCCTTCCCCCTCCTCCGGCTCGTCCATCAAATGGCACTTCATGAGCAGAGATCTATAGCAAGTCATTGTAAACATAGACAACATAGACAACATAGATATTGTGAATTCATTACAAGCTACAGACAATTTTATGAATATTTGAGCTCGGTAACCTAGAAAAGCTAGACTTCGAAGATTATTTAATTCACGCTTAGAAATAAATAGTTACATAATTTTCGCTTGTTCCGAATGGAACTGAATCTAACACTTAAGAAGGTTTACAATGCTTAAGAAACTCTCATTGAAAAACAAACTCGCGATTTCAGCGAGTACGGCCATCATAGTCGGGGGGCTACTCGTAGAAGCCTTGTCATTCAATGCTTCACTAAATCGCATGGATGTAGAAGTTGAGCAGCGCCTTGAGAGTACAACGGCATCTTATAATCAATACGTAACTGATTGGTTGCTATCGAAGGAGCGAGCCTTGACTTCGTTGTCTCAAGAAGTCAATAAATCCGCTATCGTGACGCACCTTAAGCAAGTTAGCCACTCTGCAGATTTCGATAACGTATTCTTGGCTTATCCAGATGGTAGTCAAGATAACGCAAATGGCGTTGTGCTGCCGCCAGGAAACGATGATCCGCGTCAATGGGGTTGGTATATCAACGCCGTCGCCAATCCTAGCAAAGTATTTATGGACAACCCAACCGTTGCCGCCGCTACCGGTGCCAATGTTGTATCTTTAGGTAAAGCGCTCAATCTGCATGGCCAACAGGTCGTATTAGGTGCTGATGTAGAAATCACTGACATTCTAAATAGCATGGATAAAGTGATCCTTCCTGGCGACGGCTATATGTTCATCGCTAATGAGAAAGGCAATATCTTTACTCATAAGGACACTAAGCTTCTTAATCAACCAGTGACACAACTGGGCTTAGACTTCGATACCATTCAGAACGCATCACGCAGTGGCCAAGACCAATCAATTTCAATCTCTGGGGAAAAGTACGTATTATACGCTCAGCAGATTGATGGAACGTCACTAACAACCGTTACTGTCATAAACTACGGTTCTTTGGTCGCACCTTTATTTGAGGCTGTGTGGGGTCAAGTATTAGCAACAGCCATCGTAGTAGTTATTTGTACACTGCTATTCAACCTACTTTGTAACATCCTATTTAGGCCTTTAAACAACGTTTCGCAAGCACTTGAGCAAATTGCCAATGGTAGTGGTGATCTTACTCAGAGAATTGATGTCGAAAGCGAAGATGAAGTGGGTCGTCTCGCCCATAACTTCAATACTTTTGTGAACAGTCTACAAAAATTGATTGGCCATATCCGAGAGCAAGCGCATCTCATCAATGAACAGTCAGATAACAATACACAGCGCTCTAACCATGCCGTTTCCGAGATTCACCACCAGCAACAAGAGATCACCATGGTTGCAACGGCGGTAACTGAGCTTGCAAGCGCGACACGCGAAATCGCCTCCAACGCAGAGCAAACGGCGAATGCAGCGCAAGGCTCAACCGAGAGCACCAACAATGGCCAATCTTTAGTACAAAGAACAAAAGGATCAATCAACAACCTTGCGATTGAACTGAATGAAGCAAGTTCTGTTATCAGTGAGTTGGATCGCCACGCACAAGAGATTTCGACTGTACTTTCGACTATTCAAGGCATTGCTGAACAAACCAACTTATTGGCACTTAACGCTGCAATTGAGGCTGCGCGTGCAGGTGAACAAGGTCGAGGGTTCGCTGTAGTAGCTGATGAAGTTCGCGTCCTGTCACAACGAACTCATGCATCCACAGAAGAAATTAAAACAACGATTGATACACTCCAGCAAACCACGACCCGTGCAGTAAGTTTAATGGATAGCAGTTCAGGTTTAGCAAACAAGTCCGTGTCAGATGCGGATCAAGCAACCAATGCCCTGAGTGAAATCCATGATGCAGTTTCGTTAATCAGCGACATGGCAACACAAATTGCTACAGCAGCGGAAGAGCAAACACACGTCACAGGTGAAATCACACAGAACATTACCTCTATAAAAGACGTTGCCGACGAGCTTGTCATCAGTACTCAAGATAGCTCACGAGAATCAACGAAGTTGAAGCAGCAAGCGCAAGAACTAACAGACAAAGTAGCTACCTTTAAACTTTCGTAGTTTTTGCAAAAACAGCTCACATTGAAAACGGCCAGGCTCATTAGTGTCTGGCCGTTTTTTTATTACTTAAGATATGAACAAGACGCATCATATGTAAGCTTAAACCTAACAGTTCATTAGGCTTTGTGACTATTATCTTATACACCTGATTAACATAAAATGGTTTTCATGTTGTTACGACTATAACTGGTTACATCCACAACATCCGACTCTATCGACTAGAGCCTCTTCCATTAGATCACAAGCTCACAGAGCGACCCAACGCAAGGAGACATATAATGTCTAACATTATTAATCTACAAAACACTCCAGATAAAGACGGTGTTGTAAGCCAAAGTATCTCTTTTGATAGCAATGGAACAACGTTAAAGGGAACGCTATATACACCAGATAATCAAAGTGCCCCACTCCCTGCTGTTGTAGTGACAGGTGCTTGGACGACAGTAAAAGAACAAATGCCTGGTACTTATGCTCGCGAGCTAGCAGGACGTGGTTTTGTCGCACTTGCATTTGACTTCACTGGTTGGGGAGAGAGTGAAGGTTCACCTCGTTATGTAGAAGATCCTGCAGTAAAGACGGCTGATATCCAATCCGCAGCAGATTTCCTTACGGCTCTTGATATTGTAGATAGCTCAAACATCTCAGGTGTAGGGGTGTGCGCGTCTTCTGGCTATATGGCCGCTGCCGTCGCCGACAATAGTAATCTTCAAAAAGTCGCTTTAGTTGCACCTTGGTTACATGATCCAGCAATCGCTGAAGCGGTGTACGGTGGACCAGAGGTTGTCCCTGGTTTAATTGCCTCAAGTGAAGCGCCTGGCGCAGCAGAGCAAGTACTATTAGGTGCAAGTACAACTGACGAAACAGCAGTCATGTACCAAGCTCCTTATTACACCGAAACAGACCGTGGTTTGATTACTGAATATGACAACAAGTTATCCGTTGCGAGTTGGAAGCCATGGTTAACTTATGATGCCCAAAGCTCTGCAGATAGATTAACCAAACCAATGTTAATGGTCGGTTCTCCTTCTATTGCTTTACCAGTAGGCGCTGACGCATATGAAAAGAGAATGAAAGCTCCATTAACAAAGCTTTGGCTCGATGATGACGTAACTCAGTTTGATTTTTATGATCGTACTGATGTGGTGAACGATGCCAGTGATGCAGTTGCTGCATTCTTTAAAGGGTAATAACAATACTCTCGATAACCACACTACAGGCGAACTGCAGTAACAACAGGTTCAAAGTCTGCTATTACTGCAGTTTTTTATTTCTTCGATAACCTAACTTGTCGGCCTAGGAAGTATTAAAACAACGAACTATGCCCATAATGGTGTTGGGTCGATAAAAATACGATAGTCACAGATTTTTTCACCTCTCAGCCTCAAAGTGCTTGTTGCTGGAATTTCAATTTCTCGTCCATCCCTCAATGTATAGCGAACACGACATTCAACAGATACAACCTCCTGACCTGCGGACATTCCTTCCCAAACCCCATCGACCACATGTTGTATGGACATAAAACGTTCCGTTGAATCCGCAAACACTTGTCTCGCATATTCAACGCCAATTGTCGCTTCGAAATTACCCATTCTAAGGCGAACATCATCCGTCATATAAGCGGTAATATCTTCAATTTTTTGAGAGTCTACGACCATAAAAAAACTAAGTGCCCATTCAGTTCGATTCATACTCACTCCTAACCCTATATTTATTAGACAATTTCACTTAGATTACAGCTTCACGATTTTTCAAAGAAGAACGTAACAACCTAATAAATAATTAGCCATTAACTAACACTCTTAAGTCAGGTTTGATAATTTTATTAGCTAGTGTAAACATAATTAATAAAACATAGATAATAGAACCCAACAAAGTAAATCCAACATATAAATAACAACTAATAATACAATATCGAATAATTTTAGATACCAGTGTTAGCTTCTTCCTAACAAACTAATAGTGAACCCTTTCCTTACATTCCATTAGTGTTAACCGATATTATTACTATGTTTATTCAACCTCGTAGATATCGAGATTTAAACGTCATTATCAAATAAGGAAATAAATATGAATGTATCAGGTTCAGCACCAGTACAAGTGCCACAACAAGTTAGCACTCCACCACCTCAACAAGCAGCCCCTCAGCCTGCACCACCTGCTGCTTCTCACAGCTCTGGTGGTTGTAGTGGTCATGGCATTTCTATCTATGTATAGAGTTTAAACAATACTCATTGTGTAAATTACTTCTTGCCTTTGCAAGAAGTAATTTACGGATTTTAACCCTGTTAATGACAAAAAATGCTCAGAATACTTAACCATTTTAATTAAGCAAGAAAGTACTACGAATAAAGCAGTTTTATTCAATAACTCTTATCAAGCGATGTTTAAAATTATCCCTAAATGTTAAAAACCAAAAAGGGAAAGTGCATGAGATACTTATTACTTGCTTTAGCTCTATCACCAAGCTTGACCTACGCGCAGCCGCTTCCACCAGCTATTGATTGTTATCAGACTAATACTCAATCAGAAGATATTGATGCCTATATGTCTTGCTTCGCGGAAAATTCTGTCATGACTGATGTTTCACGTAATTTCGAGGGTAAAAATGCTATTAGGCGCTGGGCACTCAGAGAGGTAATTCCCTACGGCCGAAGCTTTTCACATGTGAGAATACTAGAGAAAAATGATTCATACGCCAAAACAGAAGTAGCCTGGAGTACTTGGATTGCACATTACCATTATTGGTGGAACAACGACGGGAAGATCACTCGTATGTCTCTTCAATATGCAGAATAAATCGTCTTTATCAGTCCATATACTGCTTTGCGCCTAAATGTCGGTTCCAAGTTCGACCTAAGCGCAGGCCACCCGAATGTTTTGGGTGGCCTTTTTGTTTATGTTCAATTGCCACATTCATAGCTATTTCTTTGGTTTTATATATTCCATTAACTACCAATTAATCTGTTTTTTATCTCTGAAAAACTGTCCTGTTGGCCCTTTATCATCCAACGTTGCTAGCCAAACTGCCGTCTCAGCTCCCAATTCAGGAGACCTTGACGCTGACGCGCCTCCCATACGAGTTCTCACCCAACCAGGACACAATGCGTTGATTTTGACGCTATCAGGATAGTTATTCGCGGCAACTTTAGTTATTGCATTTAGCGTCGCTTTGCTAATCGAGTACGCTGCAGGGCCAGTGAGTCCATCAGAAAATGCGCCCCAACCAGAAGATACGTTAACAATACGACCATAGGCATTGTTTTCCATGCGATTTCCGAAGAATTGGATGAGCTCGTACGCTGCGAGTGCATTGACCTGCATGGAATGCATCAAATCTGAACTGCTTAGGTTTGAAAAACCTCTCTCTTCAAGTACGCCTGCATTATTAACAAGGACATCTATCTGAGGATACTCTGCACCAATTTGGCGGATTTGTTTATTGAGCTTCTTAGGGTCAGAAAGTTCAAGCTGTACGACTGACACATCTCCGTGAATTTCTCGAGCGACTTTAAGCCCGTCTTCTTTATCACGACAGGCAAGCAGTACCTTCAATCCCTGCGCTGCCAATGATTCGACGATCGCTTTTCCGATTCCTCGATTACCACCCGTAACCAAGGCTATTTTTTGGCTTGTTTGTTTCATATTCCACCTCAAGCTAAACAGCCTGTCACTAAGGTAACAGGCTGATTTAATACTCAATAACACGACACTATATCGATTGACTCATGGTTTCTACTTCATAGATTGAGCGAATTTTTCGAAGAACTTGTCAGACTCATAGAGATTTCCTGAGAAGTTCTGAACGCGTTTGATTTTGCCGTCTTCAATTTGATAGAGAAGGATCCAGTTCAAATCAACGTTCTCATCTGCATTTGAGCTCCAGCCTCTGTGCGCATCAATAACGTAAGTATCGTTCGCTGCAAGAATCATTACCTCAGCAGCAAAACCAGCTTTGCCAAGTTGATTAAAGAAATCGACAAACTCATCAATACCACGCTTAGTGCCCGCAAGTTGGTGGCGGCCAGGAATATGCCACTCTACATCTTCCGATACAAACTGCTTCAGACCTTCCATGTCACCTTTACCGTAAGCACCAAAAAAACCTTGTACAACTTTAAGCGCATCGCTGTTTTCCGAGCCAGAGGCCACAGGGTTGGCTGGCTTTGGCCACAGTGCAGGATTGTTTATCTCAACTGCATCCTGAGCAGCTTGTGGGTTATTCATTGGCATGTCACCGGCGAATGCAGATGTTGAAAAAAGCCCTGCAAGTAGCAGCGAGCGAGTAATTACATTTTTCATGGTGTTTGTCCTCTGTTGTAAGGTTACGTTGTTCAGACGGTTGCCACCGAGTAGATCCATATTTCAAAGCTACCTGGAGCATCAACAGTGACAATTTCACGCTAAGGGTGTTAGGTCGCCTAAGTCACTTAAAATAAGAGCAAACTAGAAAGTTACTCATCTGTTGATGATTCTATTCTAGGTTATGGATTGATAAATTAAAGATGACACAAGACTACTAGACTGTTAGCCTTTTCCTTACGTAAAGCAAAATGGATTTAGCGATGAAAGGTGCAGGAGCAAGTTATAATCAAATCGTAATTTTTCACAGTATTGCGAAGGAAGGTAGTATTCGAGGGGCCGCTCGTAAGCTAGAAATGGCTGCGCCTTCTGTCAGCCAATCGCTCAAGCTACTAGAGAAAAAATTAGGACTGCCTTTATTCAGCCGCTCAACGCGACAAATGAGCCTAACCGAAGCGGGGAAATTTTTACTGGAAAACACCACGGATGCGATCGCTTCTCTCGATTATGCATTGGAAGGTGTCCATGACTTATCCCACGCCCCTTCAGGAAAGGTAAGGATGACGGTTCCTCGGTTTGTTTATCAAAGCGTTATTCGCCCTATCTTCCCCGAGTTTTGCAAGTTATACCCAGATATCGAACTCGAAATCTCAGTATCAGACACGTCAGTGAATATTATTAAAGAAGGGATAGACGTTGGCATTCGCTTCGGAGATCGAATTGAAGAAGGCCTTGTCGCCAGAAAACTGACCGACCCAGTGAAAGAAGCCCTTTTTATATCACCAGACTACAAGCAGCAATATGGCATTCCTAAAGTTCCGCAAGATCTACAGCAACATAAACTGATTCAATATCGTTTTGGTGCCTCAAATAAACTGGCCCCGCTTCTACTCGATCAAGATGGAAGTACGATAACTGTTGAGATGCCTCTGGCCATGATAGTGAACGATACCAATATCAGTATCGACGCTGCGAAAGCTGGGATTGGTATTGGTCGGTTTTTAGCAACGTTGACAGAGAAGCACTTCAAAGACGGTACTTTAATACCGATTCTTGAAGACTACTGGCATGAAATCCCTGGGCTTTACGTTTATTTTTCTCAAAATAGTCAGAAAGCGAGGAAAACGCGCGTGCTTATCGATTTCCTGATAGAGAAAGCGCAACTCAATGAAATCTAGATGCTAGGTTTCCCCCATCAATCACGAGTGAAAAGCACTTTAATGATGGGATATTTTGAGTGTTAGGCGTTTAGGCTATTCCAGCGGTCAAGGTCGGCTTTGGTATCAATATCGACATCAGCACTCTTTATCTGTATCGCTTTTACTGCGTCTTCAGTATAAAGGATTTTTTTGGCTCCACTATCGCCACTCAACGACATCAATTTCGAAAAATATCGCTTAGGAAAAAGTGCTGGCACGCCACACTGGCCAGCGTACAGAGCACAAACAATCTCACTACCGTCGTATTCGGAAACAAGCAATTTGAACGTTTCGGATGTCAATGCCACTTGGTCTGCGAGAGTCACCAATATTGCTTCATAATCATCTGCTAAGCAGCCAACACCGTATGCGATAGAGTGACCAATGCCAAGACTCCATTCAGAACAATATAGTAGTTTACATGGAGGAACTAACGCCTGGCATTGGGCATGTTCAATGTCGTCGTGCCAGCGCCCCGTAACCACGTAAACATCGCCAACCTCACTTGTTGTAGCATTCACGATAGAGTGAGACAAAAGACTGTCCCCAGAACTCATTTGAGCGAGCAGTTTACAGCCATTAAACCTTTGGCTTTGTCCTGCCGCTAAAATCATGATTGCTAACTTCATCTTTTAGCTGGCTGCTCGTTTTAGGCTTTCGTTCTCAGGTAGCACGCCACTCAATGACGCAGCCGTTGTTTGGCTCATTGCCGCTTGACACTCAGCAAGAATGGCTAAAGCGATGGTTTCAGGCAACTCGGCCCCAATATCCAAACCAGCAGGCCCTGAGAGTGGAACACTCAGCTCATCGACCGCTACGCCTGACTGTGACAATACGCGATCTCGTCGGTTGGTGGGCCCGAGTAAAGCGATGTAGCTCAGCGGCACACTCTTCAAAGCGAACAATGCTTGGCTATCTAACTCTACATTGTGTGTCATCAGAATTGCCGCTTGCACCGTATGTTCTTTGCAATAGCGTGTTAGTTCCTCTTCACTGCCGGCCAAGCGCTGTTTCACTTCAGGGAAATACTCTGGTCTTGCATTGGCAGGTCTCGGATCCCATATCGTGACTTCCCACCCTAACTGGAGAGCAATATTGGCCACAGGTCGCGCATCAATCCCACCACCGGCAATAAGCAAGTGAGGTGGAGCCTCTACTTGCGTCGAAAGCCACAAACCCTTTTCATCTTTGATCAATTGAGTGTTTGATTTTGTACTTCTGAGCCGAACTGCGCCTGAACTAAAGTTCGCATAAACTTCATCAATCGCGATTTTCTGAAGATACTCGCCCTTACGACGTTCTTTCATCGCGGCGAACAAATCGGGCAGGCAAAGATAATTGTTCTCACTCGAGATAGGTTGCAGTAATACGTGGACCGTCCCACCACAACCAATTCCTAACTGGAACGCAAGATCGTCCTCGTCACTCCCATCATAGGTTAAGGTTTTTGGCTTTTTTGTCAGTATGACCTTACGTGCTTGCAAATGGATATCCGATTCTAAGCAGCCGCCACTTAACATACCAAGCTGTTCACCCGAATCACTAAAAAGCATCATTGCGCCTGCTTTTCGGTAAGCAGACCCTTCCGTTTTGAACACAGTCCCCAATACCCAATTAGATTGGTCTTTTCTTGGAAGCCATTGCGACAGAACATGAAATAAGTGATTCGACATATTACTCCCCATTCCCTTATCTGTTATCGACGTTTACTGAATTACCCTAACCTTTAAGGTTGAGGGGCAACACGTGCTGTCTGTTGCCAGTAAGGGCAGCAAACGCGTTTGCTACAGCGGGCGCAACAGGTGGAACACCCGGCTCGCCAACCCCTGTAGGTGCCTCTGCCGATGGTACGATATGAACTTCGACTTCCGGCATCTGGTTGATGCGTAGCACTTGATAGTCATGGAAGTTTGACTGATTTACCGCCCCACCACCATCCAAGGTAATCGTACTCATTAGGGTTGGAGACAAACCAAAACCAACACTGCCTTCCATTTGTGCCTTGATGACATCTGGGTTTATTGCAACGCCACAATCGACCGCACACACCACTTTATCAACGCTCAACATGCCATTTTTCATCGAAACTTGGGCAACTTGTGCGACATAAGTAGCAAACGACTCATGAACAGCAACACCAAGGGCACTTCCTTCTGGTAGTGACTTACCCCAGCCAGCTTTTTCTGCCGCGAGTTTAAGGACACCTTGCCAGCGTGGGTGTTTTTGTAACAGCTTCATTCGATACTCAACCGGGTCTTTGCCTGCTTTGACGGCCAGTTCATCGATCATAGTTTCAACGGCAAATGCAGTGTGCGTACTACCTACAGACCTCCACCATTGCACCGTCGGGCCTTCTTTAACCGTTGTTAATTCAAGAGAGAGGTTGGCAATGTCATAAGGGTTATTCGACGCACCCTCGACCGAAGTCGCGTCAATGCCATCTTTGACCATAAAGGCTTCGAAAGCGGTGCCATGCAGAATAGACTGACCAACGATATGTTGTTGCCAAGCGTTGATATTGCCATCAGCATCTAAACCAGCTTTGACTCGATGGACATAGGCCGGTCTGAAGTAACCTGCGCGGGTGTCGTCTTCTCTACTCCAAACAAGCTTTATCGGTGTGCCCTTTTTCTGTTTTGCAATTTCGACCGTCTCTAATAAGTAATCCGATCTTGGGTTGGCTCTTCGTCCGAAACTACCACCAGCTAACAACATATTGATGGTGACTTGCTCCGGCTTAATACCCAATAAGTTTGCAATGTTCATCTGGTCGACTGTCTGAAGTTGCTCGCCATTCCAAACCGTACAAGCATCATCAGAAACTTGCGCGACACAGTTCATCGGCTCCATGGTTGCATGCGCCAAGAAAGGAAACTCATAGGTGTTGTCGATCACAACATCTGACGACTCGAGAGCTTTAACAGCATCACCATCAATTCGAGCCGGCAGTCCCGGTTTCTTTGAGAGTTCCGTGTATTCTTCCATTATCTGAACGGAGCTTTTTTTGAAGGCCTTACTCTCATCCCAAGATGCAACGAGTAGGTCTCGTCCCTTTTTTGCGCTCCAATAATCAGTGGCTAATACGGCAACCCCAGTTGGAATGGTAATGACGTCAACAACACCCGGAGAAGCTTTCGCGCTTTTAGAGTCGACCGACTTCAGTGTCGCGCCGAATTTAGGCGCATGAAGCACCATAGCCGTCAGCATGTCAGGCAATTTGAAATCTTGAGTAAATATCGCCGTGCCGTTGTTTTTCCCAATATCTTTTCGACTGAGCTTGGTTTTACCAATCAAAGTAAAATCGTCTGGCGATTTAAGAGAGACGGTACTTGGGTCGGGAACTGGCATTTTGGCAGCCTCTTCGGCCAAGTCACCAAAACTTGCCTGTTTATTCCCATGACTCACCACACCTGAAGAGACGACAATTTCATCGGCGTTTACGCCCCACTTTTTCGCAGCAGCAGCCACCAACATAGACTTGGCCACTGCACCGGCAGTTCGTAATTGCATGTAAGAGTTGGCGATTGCGGTACTACCGCCCGTTCCTTGCATAGGGCCCCATAACGTGTTGTTGTAACGCGAAGCATCCGCCGGTGCACCCTCAGGAACCATTTGTTCCCATGCCGCATCTAACTCTTCAGCAACAAGTGTCGTTAACCCTGTGTAAGTTCCTTGACCCATTTCAACGTGTTTGATCATCACAGTCACGGTGTTGTCACTGCCAATACGAACGAACGCATTTGGTTCAAACGATACATCTGATGCCGACTGTTCGGATGCAAACGCCTTTTGATTGGTTATCGAAACACCCAGAGTTAACCCAGCTCCAACACCACCGATCAATTTTAGAAAGTCACGGCGACTAGTAGCAACTTCTTGTGTTGCCATTGATAAAGACATTAAGCGCATAATCGTTCACTCCATCTCACGACAACTTTGTTGAAGCTTGTTTGATTGCATTGCGAATACGAACATAGGTAGCGCATCGGCACACATTACCAGCCATAGCAGCATCAATATCATCGTCCGTCGGGTTTGGGTTTTGCTCTAAAAGCGCAACTGCCGACATCACCTGACCTGATTGGCAATAACCGCATTGCGGGACCTGAAGTTCGTCCCACGCTTCTTGAACTACTTTTGCTGCAGGGCTCTCCACCCCCTCAATCGTAGTGATTTTTTGTCCAACCGCAGCTTGAACAGGTGTAATGCAAGAGCGAATAGCCTGACCATTCAGGTGAACAGTACACGCACCACACAATGACATACCACAGCCAAACTTAGTGCCCGTCATAGAAAGGTGATCTCGAATCACCCATAGGATTGGAGTATCTGGAGTTGCATCGACACTTACATCGACACCATTTACGTTAAGAGTTAATGCCATGGAGCTTCTCCTGCTCGCCGAAATTTACGTATACACAGTCATAACCTAAGGCGAAAACTGCTGTGTATACTCCCTTCGATGTGGCTGACCTAAAAGAGCCATAGTGCAAATTATAGACAAGACTGGAAGCTATGCTTAAAGATGGAACTGGTTAATATCTAATTGTAAACGATTCACATTATCGATAAAGTAAAGCCTTTAAATACTAATAAGTTATGGATAATGACAAACGTTAAAAAGGCTCTACCTATTATATTCGCAGTCGGTGTTGGCTACGCCTCAGGTGCCTACCTTCATCACACATCATCAACAAAAATCACGCCTGCAGAGGTTTTCACTGCAAAGACACAGGCACCACCCGTCGAGACAATAGAAAACAATGACGGCGCGTCAGCTAATGGGGAACGATTACCCAAACCTCCTGAAACGTTTCCAAAATTTATCAAAGAAACCCTCGATGACTATGGTTTTGATTTGGCCAATCTTACGGAGCAGCAGTGGTCAGAATTCACAAGCCTATCGGCCATTGATTACTTCTCAGAGCGACTTAGTCCAGAAGTCGTGTTTTACATTGCCATGACTCTCAATGACCAAGAGCTGATCACTAATCTTATCGAGCAGGGTGCTGATATAGACAAGCGGGTTAGAATTCAGAACTTTCAATATCCGTTACTTTTTGCCGCAGTAAAATCAAACATCGAGCTATTTTCGCAACTGGTCGATGCTTCACAAGATATCAACGCGAAGATCTACAGTCCGCTGATTAGAATGATCAGTCGCTCCAATCAAGAAGTGAGTGTTCAGCGTGAGAAAATTGATTATTTGCTCGCGGCAGGTTATGAGCTCACCGATACCTATGATCACATCATCCCCTTAGTCACTTTTGGTGATGCGAACAATAATCCCTATATAGCTGAGCAGCTCAACGAGTTTGACCCAAACCAGAGAGCCAAAAATCGTATTGCTTTAGTGAGTTTAATGGGAGCTGGCGCCAATGACGATGTAGTAATGTCAATGATAAATAAGCTAGATCGTAACTTAGATGAAGAGAATGCTAACACCATTATAATCACCGCTCTACGTTCAAGCGATATCGTAAGGGGCGAAACCATGACAGCACTTTTTGATGCCGGCATTGACCCAAACCTAATAGGGCCAGCTGAAATATCCTTTGCTGCTGCGGCATTTTTACAAGCCGCGTCAGCAAAAAACGAAGAGCGCTTTGGGCAAGCTATCGAAAAACTTGATGCTATAGTCGCTGCGGGAGGAAAGCTTACCAACAACAGGGTCACCGACGAACGCGTTAGACAAGCCTTTGATTCGTTTAAACAGCGTGACGGTGAAACCCACCCAGATAAATATCGAATTCTGGAAGCATACATCAAATAGTTTGGAGCATCGTACAATCCCATAAAAATGTAAAAGTAAGTAAATTAAGACTCCACAGTCTTCAAGACGTTTGACTCTCAAACGTCTTCAATTTACTTTCTGAATCAACGTAACCTTTCAATAACATTAATACGGGCGATATGGATTCTGTTACTCAAGCTGCGCTGGGCGCAACGGTTGCTGGTGCGATTGCTGGAAAACGCTGCAACGCAAAGGTTCTCCTCGCAGGTGCAGCCTTGGGCACACTACCAGATTTAGATGTCATTCTGGATTACGGTGATGCCGTTCAAAACACCATTAAGCACCGAGGCTTTAGTCACTCGTTGCTGGTGCTCCCACCTTTCGCATTACTGATTTCATGGCTGTATTGCCGCCGCTACGCTGACTCGTTTTGGACACTGTCGAGAGTGTTCTTCCTAACGGTGAGTGTACTGGTAACACATACCTTGTTAGACGCGATGACTACCTATGGCACCCAACTCATTTGGCCATTTGAAGGATATTTCGAGCTTCGCAACGTATTCATTATCGACCCTTTGTACACCCTACCCTTATTGCTAGCGATTGGTGTGGCTTTAATATCTAAGCACAAAGGAGGGCGATGGTGTCAAAGTGTTGTACTGCTATCCACTCTCTATTTGGGATGGGGTTATGTATCGCAGCAAGTGATTTCTGAACGCGTTGAACAGAACTTACTTGCTCAAAAACTGCCCGGGCAGCAAGTGTTGATTACACCAACAGCGTTCAACACCTTCTTATGGCGCGTGGTTGTAATGGACGATGGGCAATATTGGGAAGGGTTGGCGTCAGTTTTAGATAAAGACAAGCACATTGATTTCATATCTCGTCCACTTGGGAATTGGCCATTAGAAGAGAAACCAAACACACTAAAGGGGCTCAATGCATTTTCTCATGGCTACTTAAACTATAGAGTGGAAGACGACGCCTTAATTGTATCGGACCTGCGTTTAGGTATGGCGAATAACCTATCATTTGAGTTTGTATTTGCAGAGAAAGATAGCAATGGTAAATGGAAATTGCTTGAAGCGACTCGACGTTACCCAAGTGAACGAGGCCTAGATTTACTCGAACCACTTTGGCAACGTTTGAAGGGCGATCAGACCATTGATGCGAACTTACAGAGAATCGAAGTGAGCTATAAACAGTAACAATTACAAGTGGCCAGTGGTGTTGAACTCGAAAAGTGTCCATCACTGGCTATCATTGGATAAGTGATAATATTACCCTTCCCACTCTGATCTAAGCACGCCATATTTAATTGAGTCATAGTATTCGCCCTCAAAGTAGCGGACTTTGCGCAGCCTCGCTTCTTGTTGGAAGCCAAGTTTAGAGGCAAGCGACATCATTCGTGGGTTACCCGACCATGTCGTTAAACCCACTCGCTCAATCTCTTTTGTTGCAAAAAGATAAGAAACCCAGAGTGAGACCGCGAGTGCTGCAATGCCCTGCCCCCAATAATTGGCATCATAAATGACCACGCCAGCTTCTAACCAACGTGTTTCTTCACACTCCCAATAACAGTTCACTGTTCCAATTGGGATATCGTCTGCGGTAATAAGTTGTAGTTCTGTACCCGAAAGTAACCGCTGGAAAAACGATGCTTTAAATTGCTCAAGCGTTGGGTGTGAGTATGAGAAGTAAGGCCCATTATATTTTGTCCACTCATTATTAGAGGTAACTAAAGCATGTACCTCAGTCAGCTCACTGGCTTTGGCTGGTCTTATATTTATGCGTTTCTGTTCCACTCTGTATCCCTATTCTATTATCCAATCTATGGAGTCCTTCTACCGAGCTTAATTGCAATATTCGCGATGTCCAACTTTACTTTAGCCTGATAGCAAACCATAAAAAATTAATAATATATGGATGTGATGATGAGCAAACCAATAGTCGCGAGTAACAAACCTATCAAGGTTGAACTGAAGGCTAACCAAGAGTACTACTTTTGTACTTGTGGACGGTCAAAAAACCAACCTTTCTGTGATGGTTCTCATGCGGGAACTGAATTCAAACCCAAAGCTTTTACGGCTGAAGAGAGTGGTGACAGCTACCTCTGCCAATGTAAACACTCCCAAAACCTTCCTTTCTGTGACGGATCCCATAAGCAATTTTCTGATTCTGATATAGGCGCTGAAGGCCCGGGCGTACAAATTCAAACTGTCGATGCTATGCCAGTCGCTACCGCAACCAAGGTTGAACCCACAGTGGAGTTTATCCATCAGCTGGCTCGGGAAGGACTATCTAAGATGGGGCATCATGGTCCTATGACTTCCATGGGCGTGCCAAGACACCTGCTTCCCCATTGGGACGATATTCAGGTTATGGTCGCTCAAATGGCAACTAAACCGCTGATGGAAGACATTCCTGTTTCCACGGAGCTAGTCATCGGTCCTAAAGCGAAGAAGCCGCTTAAACTCAAAATACCGTTGTTCGTGTCTGACATTAGTTTTGGGGCACTCTCTGAAGAGGCGAAGGTATCCTTAGCCACGGGCGCCGAGCTTGCAGGAACGGGGATTTGTTCCGGAGAAGGTGGAATGCTTCCTGAAGAGCAAGCAGCAAATAGCCGTTACTTCTACGAACTGGCCAGTGCTGGGTTTGGGTTCGAAGAGTCTAAATTAAAAAATGTCCAAGCCTTTCACTTTAAAGGAGGACAAGGTGCGAAAACAGGGACGGGAGGCCACCTACCCGGAGCCAAAAACATCGGAAAAATTGCTGAGGTACGAGGCATTGAAGCAGGTACTGCTGCAATTTCCCCACCGACATTTAAAGACCTGAATACTGTTGACGACTTCAAGAAATTTGCCAACCGAGTACGAGAGGTGACGGGCGGAATACCGATTGGCTTTAAGTTAAGCGCCAACCATATTGAAGAAGATATCCAGTTCGCACTTGATGCAACAGCAGACTACATCATTCTCGATGGCCGTGGCGGTGGTACAGGTGCAGCTCCAGAGATGTTTAGAGACCACATCAGTGTTCCTACAATACCAGCCTTGGCTAGAGCACGAGCTTACCTAGATAAAGTAGGCGCGTCAGATCGTGTCACACTTATTATCACTGGTGGCCTTCGGGTACCGATGGACTTTGTTAAAGCTATGGCTCTTGGGGCTGATGGTGTGGCGATTTCTAACAGTGCGATGCAATCCATCGGCTGTGTGGCGGCCAGAATGTGTAACACCAACAGCTGCCCCGCAGGCATTGCAACCCAGAAAGCCGATTTAAGGCAGCGTTTGAATGTAGAAAAAGCGTCGAACCAGTTGAAGAATTTCTTCGAAGCCTCAACTGAGTTAATGACGGTAATGGCGAGAGCCTGTGGCCACAATCATCTCAACCAATTTAACCCCAACGATCTCGCAACTTGGAATCGCGAAATGGCTCACCTCTCTGGTATCAAATACTCTGGCTACACTTTAACTGGTCAGTAAGCTTATCGGGCAGTTTCGCACTGCCCTTTCTCTCAAACTGTAATTTTTCAAACCCATCGTTCTTTCTAACTCCTTCGATCTCTTCACTGCCCACTTCTCATAAATTAGATAAGTCTTTGTTTACTTGTGGTCAGTCTGATTAAAATAACGACAATAAATGTCCCAAAAGAGTGTGAAGATGATTAGCCATTTCGATCATATTGTTCTTACTGTTTCTGATATAGAGAGAGCTGTCGAGTTCTACACACGTGTGTTATGCATGGAAGAAGTGACTTTTGCTAACGGTCGCAAGGCAGTCAAATTCGGAAACCAAAAGATCAATTTTCAATTGTTAGGACAAGAGCCACGAAACATCGCTAATGTTGGTTCTGGTGATCTCTGTTTAATTGCCAATTGGCCACTAGAACAAGTGATTAATCACTTGGATAAAGAAAACATCGAGGTCATTGAAGGTCCAATCGCAAAATCTGGTGCCGTTGGCACAATCCAATCCGTGTACTTTTCAGACCCCGATAAAAACTTAGTCGAAGTGAGTGTCTACCCTTAGCACTCTCGTTAACTCGCCGTTCTAGCAAATAATTCGAAGGTTAAAACTGCGAGTTAAGTGCATCATTACGAAGTACGTCCTTTCAAAAGCACGCCAAAAACCACCAAAACTGCTCCAATCATTTGCATTTCTAAAGTCGCTAGACCTTTGGTGTACATTTCCACGACGAGGCCAAACAACATCTGGCCAGCCACCACCAATACGATGGAGTTTGTCGAACCTAACCTCACTATTACGAAGCTGTTAACTGCGACATATAAAGCTCCAATGACACCACCGAGATATAATAAGGGTTCGCTTGGCATAGCCTGCAAAGGGCCCAATAGTGAAACCGACATAGTGAGCAGCAGTATGGATAACAACAGAAAGCCAACAACATGGTTCACTAAAGACGCATGAAAGGCGCCGTATTTCGTGGAAAGCTGCCCGTTAAAGACTCGACTCAATGTGATACAGAAGCCGTTCAGTATTCCAATCAACACAAAAATCATTGGCCGCCTACCTTAGCGTAAATAATCAATAACGCTCCTGCTGTTACAAACAATGTAGGAACGAGATTGGCAAGCGATAACCTTACCGTCGGTTGGTTGAACAGTCCAAATTGCTCGATCAAAAGTGACAACGCAAATTGCCCAATCAGCGCCAGAGCTAACGTTCCTGTCAGGCCAATTTCACTCTGTACCGTTATCGAAGCTAAGACCACGGTAAAAGCCCCAGGTATTCCACCAAACCAATATCGGTTCTTTACCTCTAGCTTTTCCTGCGAACTGCCACGACTCTTAAATATCCAATACAAGAAGAGCGCTACTATGCCGCCGACACCATGAGCAATCCAGGACGCTTGAAAAGCAGACGTTGCAACGGCCAACTCACTATTCACATTAATCATCAAAGCCAATAACACACCGCTAAATACGGCCATAAGGCTCAAACTTAGTTTCTCTAACATAATCTACCCTCTTAAAGATGGCATGATTATAATTAGGCAGTAAAAATCCGCCTTCTTAGAAGGCGGCTTTAGTTTTCAGCCCCCTAAAAGGGGGCGTTCCCACGCTGTTAGTTCATCTTCAATTCTAACTGCGCTTCATACTCTTGGTCTTTCTTGTCTTGATGTCTAACGTAGTGCCGAATTATGGCCTCGTTCACACCTATCGTATCGACAAAGTACCCTCTCGCCCAAAAATGATTACCCCAAAGCTTCTTTCGAATGTGGGCAAACTTATTAAACAATCGAATGGCAGACCGACCCTTTAAAATACCCATCAATGTTGAGATCGAAACTTTTGGTGGAACGATAACAACTAGATGAACGTGATCTGGCTGAATATTTAACTCCAGTACTTCACAATCCTTCATATTGCAAAGTATGTAGATTGACTTATACAGTTCCTTGGCAACATTACCCTTGAGAATTTTAAACCGATACTTTGGGGTCCAAACGATATGGTATTTGCATCGCCAATAGACGTGTGATGAACTTCTATAATCGCCCATGTTATTTGTTTCCTCTTACTTGTGGTGAATAAGAGCATTACTTCTAACATGGGCGTGTTTTCGGGCAACAGCCCCTAGGAACAATCACCACCGCCAAAGGCGGTGGTTTAGGGATGACAATTAAACAAGTATAATATCCACTTAATAACAACTAAGTTGAGTTAAATTCAACAATGAGAGATGTATTTTCAGCCATACCTGTTTTTGTCGCTGTCGTGGAATCGGGCTCGTTCTCTGCAGCAGCAGAACGCTTGAATATGACAAAGTCCGCAGTCAGCAAACGTATTTCCAGTCTGGAAGATAACCTCGGCACGCGTTTATTCCACCGTAGCACTCGTAAACTCACACTGACTGAGGCCGGAGAGCAGTTCTCTGACTATGCGTGCAACGCCCTATTCATCGCTCAACAAGGGATCAATGCAACCACACTCCATCAGGGAAAGCCCAAAGGCACATTGAAAATCAATGCACCAATGACGTTTTCTAGATTGCACTTAGTCCCGTTATTAAAAGAATTTCTCGACCAGTACCCAGATATCAAAGTGGTACTGAGCATGGATGACAAAGTCGTAGAGATGATTGAAGGCGGTTACGATGTCGGCATACGTATTGGTGAGCTCAAAGACTCGTCCTTGATTGCAAAAAGGCTCGCTCAATGCCACAGCGTAGTGTGCGCCTCTCCAGAATATCTGGCCGAATATGGGACTCCGAAAACACCGTCTGATTTAAAAGATCATAATTGTATCTACTACAGCCTATTCCAAGCGGGAGTTGAGTGGACCTTTTATCGTGATAACGAAAAACTAAAAGTTGAACCTAAGGGTAACTTCGTGGTCAACAACAGCGATGCAATTTGCGAGATGCTTTTACAGGGGCTAGGAATATGCCAAATGCCCACTTTCATAGTAAGAAGCCACCTAGATTCAGGGCAATTGTTAGAAGTACTTCAAGAGTACAGCCTACCTGATCACAACATCTACGCTGTCTATCCAGAGCGTCGTCATGTACCAGAGAAAGTCAGAGTTTTTCTGGACTTTTTAGAGAGTAAATTGAATCCGATATACTAAAAGCCACTGCGAGCAACCTATTTCATAATTCAGGTTAACGATAGCTTTTACCTATCAAAAACATAGAAACAGTCCATTTCTCTTAGTCATAGGGACAGCATAAACTGTACCCAACAAAACAAAATAACCTAACAAGAACAAGGTAAACAAAATGACTAAGAATTTTATTGGACTAGATAACCAACAATCACAACAACTTGCACATGAACTAAATTCACTGCTTGCTCACTACCAAGTTCTATACATGAATGCGCGTGGTTACCACTGGAACATCAAAGGCGAATCTTTCTTTGAGCTGCACGTGAAATTTGAAGAGATCTATACTGACCTTCAAACCAAAATCGATGAGATCGCAGAACGTATCCTTACACTAGGTCATACACCCGATCACGCATTCAGCCGCTACCTTGAAGTAAGTTCAATCAATGAACACCAAAACGCCACGCAAGGTAAAGACTGCGTAACTGGACTAGTAAATGGCTTCAGCGAGCTATTAGTCAAACAGCGCGACATTCTTGAACAAGCAGGTGACGCATCTGATGAAGGTACAGCAGCTCTTATGGGTGACTACATCCGTGAGCAAGAGAAGCTAATGTGGATGCTAAACGCATACCTTCAGTAACCAGCTGATTACTTCTAAATTGAAAAAGAGCTTAAAGCGATTGCTTTAAGCTCTTTTTGATTTCATTTTGGAAAGTCCAACACTCTAATGCAAAGCGCTAAAGCGTTTGAAGATAAGATTTGGCTGAGGTCAGTCTAACCCCAGCACCGCCGATAATATCTAGGAACCCTAGCAAAGAGTGAGGCTTATCAGCACTTATCCACGCAGAGCCTGTTGCACCAATTGGCATTAGCGCCATTGTTTCAGCATCCATTTCTAGGATTACCGTTCTGCCCACGGGCGCAGCGCCCATCGTAATGTGACTGGAAACGCGTTGTTCAATTGGCATCAAATTGCCCTGAGCTTCGCCAGTAGCATTTACGATACTGTGCACCTTGGCGCGAAAAATCTCACCTGGATATGCATCCACATAAAACTCACTAAACTGCCCAGCTCGGATGTTTTTATAAGCTTGATCAGGGATTCTCATTTCAATAAATTTCTTATTCACATCCCAAAGATGTAACGCACCAACTCGTGAACCATCTGCAATGAAAACATGGGTAACCATACCATCAAAGGGGGCTCGAACAGTTAATCTGTCGTATTCGAAATTCAGGTGAGCTAAACGAGCCTTCAACCCGGTATGTTTAGCCTCCAATATCGCTAGTTCGGCCTCTAATATCTCTATCAAGTCAGCAGACTGCTCTAACACCTCTTTTGAAACATGCTCGCCAACACCCACATTTCTCACATGATTTCTCTGGGCTTGTTTTAATTCAATTTGCTTAGCGGATATGAGCTGAACTATCTCAAATGCTTCTGACTCGACTTCAATAATCGATGCTTTGATATTGTCGTCTTTTAATGTGTAAAGAATTTCACCTTCTTTCACTTCCTGATTGTGGTCGATGTACACACGGTCAATTTGCTGGCCGAATGCCGGAGATAATATCGCGTGCGATGCTTTCACTGTCGTAGAATTTGTTAAGTCAGCAGGTGAATAAAACCGGTGCGCAAAAAACAGACTTACCATCAAAAAAACTCCGATAAGAGTTGTAGTGAAATAGTTGCTTGGTGTGCGCTCTAGCAGTTTAAACTTAAACAGTAGCCAAACGAGAAGAATATAAGGAAGCATTATTTCTTTCATGCGCGCGCTCCTTTCAGCCAATGCTGTACTTTACTCCAGTCAGTCACTATGGCGATAACAGCTGCAATCCAAAGTGGCTTCCACACTAGACCCATTATGCAGAGCCAAAAGACAAGTTTAGCTTGAGCCAAGCCTTCCTCTTTAGCTTTCATTTTTGGTATAGAATGAATGTACCAAAGCTTCTTCAACACCCAGCAAAGAAGTAAAACAGTAAAGATGACTATCGCCCACATGAAAATAGGCGTATTCAATAGAGGATATACCGTTGGTAGAGCCTCATAGGTTAAGCTTGTATTGTGAATTATCATGACAAAACCTCAATGATTACCCAAGTTACATCCCGTAATCGAGAGCTTTAATAACGCAGACCACCAAGTAATTTAAGACAAATCCATGATGGTTAGAAATTGATGGTCTGAGCTCAGAGATCGAGCTTTTAGGCTTGTAAGCAATCAGTGGCCCTACCGATAGCTAGGCCACTCTATATGTGACTGAATTTATTTTGTCACACGCTCGATAAACGCTAGCATTCTCTGCTCGATTGGTTGACGAAGGCCGTCACCTGACAAAGCGACCGCACCTGATGGGTAAAAGTGACTCGCTCCTGGTACCCATGAGTATGAATAATCGACGCCAACCTTTTCGTAATGCTTTAACAGTTCCGGAGTCCCCATAAAGGTTGCAGGTAAGTCATACTGCCCTTGAAACATAAGGATTGGACTGACTGATTTACCATCCACCACTGTCTTTTTAATATCAAAGCCGATTTCTGCCGTACCCAACATCATTACGCCCGCAACAGGTTCCTGCATACCATGCCCAACGTTGAGACTGGTAATTGCTCCTGCCGAAAAACCGCCCAACACAATCTTATCCGGGTCAATGTTGTATTCTTTGGCATTCTCTTTAACAAAGTTAACTGCGGTTCTCAGGTCTTCCGCTGCCGCCAAAACGGTGTTTTCTACAATCTCTACATCCGACCTATTTGAAAAATCGAGCGGAGGTAGATTCATGAGTGAACGTACAATGTTAACTTGCCCTTCCATATTGGCTGCTGGTGCTAGGTCCAGCATGTCTTTGCTATAGCCTTCCCCTGTTGGTACGGGAATTTCCGGGGCTACACGATAGTCGATGGTGAAACAGGCATAACCTTGTTTGACGAACGTTTCGCAGTACTCTTTCATTGAAGTAGTTTGCGCACCTTCAATTAGATAAGGGTTATGCGGGTGTCCTCGGTGATAGGCACCGCCAAATGTCATAAAAATCGCTTCTGTTGCTTCACCGTCTGATGTAGAAGGCAAGTATGCATCCATCCATAAGTCTCTTGGTTCTACTTTACCGTTGCTTGTAATATCACCCTGACCATAAACTACCCCTTCAATGACTTGATGTTCGCCTGCCATTGTAAAGCTCGTAAAACCAATCAATGCTGATGCCAATACTGCTTTTGTTAGATGGTTAATTTTGAACATAATCTGCCTCACCTATAAATTACTATATGATTTTTCAGCTTAAAAACAGCAACCAAATACCTTCATTACTTAGTACGCTATCTCGCTGCGACAAGACAAATATACCCACCAAAACTAGAATCAAATAACCACTTATGATGGGGTTAGCCATTCAAACAACAGGAAGAGAGCAAAATATAGCTAGTTTCATTTCTTTATCATCCATGTTCTACTCGTTATGATGAATTCTGACTATCTGAACTGGTGCCATCTATGTTTACCCGAGACCAAATAATTAGTTTCTGTGCTGTTTATGAGGAAGGTTCTTACAGTGCAGCAGCGCGCAAGATCGGCAGAGATCGCTCTACCGTGCGTGAACATGTAACGATACTAGAAGACAATATAGGTGTGGCGCTGTTTGAGATTGTTGGGCGTTCTGCAATACCAACGGCGCCAGCAAAGCAGTTATTTCCTCGGAGCATTGCTATTGCTCGACAAATCGAAGAGTTTGAACAAGCCGCTCTTCACTCTTTTGAACAAGAGCTACTAACTTTAAACATTTATTACGACCCCATTGTTCCCGCGTCCCTCATAGCCCATATCGCAAATATGATGGAAGAGCGACACCCTGAGGTACAGGTCAACTGGCTTCAAAAGCACCGCCAGCAAGCGATGGAAGATTTGATTTCAAGACAAGCACACCTTGCTTTAATGCCAATAAAAATGTTGGTGAAACCTGATAAAGAGGTCAATTACATCAATTTGGGTAGAGTACCTCTCTCCATCTATACGGGTAGCAGCCATACACTCGCGAACAGGGAAAATGTGCGTATAGCAGAACTGCAATTGAGCAAACAGTATATTTTTGAAACTCACTTTGATGCCGAGCTGCAAGGTACCAAAATATCACCGAATTACAGTTTAATAAGCAGCAATGATCTTGTTATAGAGCTGCTAAAACAAGGAGGCTGGGCAGCACTTCCCGATGAGTTCGCAAAAGACTATCTTCAGTTGGGGTACATCAAAAAAGTGGACTGTTATGAACTCGCAAATACTATTGATTACAATATCTGCGTATTCTTCTCTCCAGCATTAGAACATAACGAGGTGATTTCATACGCCTTAAGAGAAATCCGTGATTATTCCCAACGGATGCTCAAATGAATGAAAAAAAGAGCTTAAAGTGAGTGCTTTAAGCTCTTTTGTATTTAAGTCGGTTGAGTTTATTTTCCCTGACCATCAAAACAAGATAGGACATCTTGCTCGAAGTATGGCTCTTGGTTTACCCAGAACATGTAGTCGACTTTCAAAAACTTCGTAGCAAAAGAGACTAAGCGTGGCACTAGGTTTTCACGACCGCTCTCAACATCCATACTGTTGGTTTTGCCAATGTAATTGCCATCTTGAACTGCAATACTCAGGGGTACCGAGTAGTCACTCTCATGCATCATCGCAAGCGCATGGTTTAGCTGTCCTTTACGTTTTGGCATCAAATCTGGTGCACCGAGGCCAACACCAATGCTCTCGCCATATTCGTAAATGGACTTAAGATAACCTTCATCTTCCCACGGCAGCCATTCGCCAGGCATAAAGTTCGCGTACTGAATTGTAGCGGACTGTTCAAAACCTGAACTTAATGCATCCATATTCGACTTTATCGCTGCTACATAAGCCTCATTAGTAAATCCCGGAGATATCTCGCTTGTCACGCCGATGGCAGATTCTTGAAGGTTTATGCCTTCAATACGGCCGTCGAACGCCTTACCCAAGGCAACAATCAGTTTCGCAAAACGTTGATTGACGTCTTTGTTCCACCTTTTGGCCACCCAGCCTTCATGCACGCCATCATCCGTAATCTGTTTAACAACGCCACCATCGTACTTTTCCGTCAGAAGGTATTCAGGGACACCTTTAAAGGTGGTTGTAAACGTCGCATCCTGAAGCTGGATAAATAGCTTTTTTCCGTGCGCTTCTAGATATTGGAGATCCGCTTCGATTTGAGAAAAGTCATATTCGCCCTCTACAGGCTCTAACTCCGCCCACGGATACATGATCTGGGCGCCAGCAAAACTATTAGATTTCAGTAATGGGTGATTTTGGATGCCGGCCCTGTCTCTCGCAAAATAGACAAAATGGCGAATATCGCTCTTTTCGATAGGACAAACTGCACTTTCATGCTTCTTGTATTCATTCGCATATCTCTCGCTAGGCTTGACCCATTCAGCGTGAGCATTGGAAGCACAACATATCAGTGCAGCTAGAATTATTTTCTTCATCAATAGTCTCTAATTCAATCATTTAGCGCCATAGTACAAGGGTAGTGGCGCCTATAAATCGGCTGTATTGTGCAACAAGCATAAAGCGTGAGACGAAACGATCTACCTTTCTATTGTCATAACTTAGAGATACTAGTTCATAGTTTGGGAAAAAATGAGTAGAAGCTGCTTTGCACGTGACTATGTGACCATCCAAAGCAAGTTCGATAAAAAAACATAGACGTTGGGCTCCGATTAAACGGATACGCTAAAGAGCATTAGCGGTTGTACTTAGCTTTGTTTAGAACTTCTTTAAGTTCGTGAGTTTTCTCTAAGTCCACGTCGTAGATGTTTGCCAAAGCACAGACGTAGTAGAGAACATCATACAACTCTTCAGCAAGCGAACCCTTTAACTCTTCTAATGCTGGCTGACCACTTTGCCCTTTACGAATGGCTTCCGACACTTCACCAACTTCTTCTATCAACTTTAAGAAATAGTGATCCGACAGCTCAGGGGCATGATCAAACGCTTTAATATGGCTTTGTAATTCAGATAATTTCATAACTTCCTTTTACGCTTATCTACTGTTTATGTTCGAAGAGTCACATTGGCGATAACGGTGATCAACGAGTCTGAAGCCTTCTCGACATGAAACAGACCACCCGCTTTAGATAATTGGCGAACACTCAGAGTTTCCACGCCAAGCTTATCAAACCAATACGGAGCTAACGAGCATTGTGCTGACCCTGTCGCAAAATCTTCATCTATACCGATGTTGGGCGCGAAATACCTTAAAACGTACTCGCTATCGCCACTCGACGCAGTAACAATCAGAGCATGATGTTTACGAATCTGCTTAATTTTTTGTTGGTCAGGTAGAAAGTTGGCAACAGATTGTTCATCTGGTAAAACGATCACTAAATCGCGAGTAAAAAGTACGTCATCCACTTGCATGAAACTGCCATTTAATGATTCAGGAATGACACCAGACTCACCTTTCCAGGCAGGTAGTGTCATGCAATAACCCTCATCTCGCTTCTGAACCGTTACTGTGCCGTACTGACTGTGTAGATCTACTTTATTAAGTTGATATGTGGTGATAACAAAGGCACCGGCTCCTAAACTACCATGACCACACAGGTTAATTTCACTTTCCAATGAAAACCAACGAATCTGGAATTGTCCATTCGACTTAATCAAAAACGAAGTTACCGGTTGCCCTAGTTGTTGACTCAATTGGAGCAGTTCTGCGTCAGTCAACCACTCATCCAGCATCACCACACCGCAAGGGTTTCCAGATTGAAACTCCCCAGAAAACACATCGAAAATCATCGTTCTAATAATGCACCTACCTATCCTGTTTTAACCTTCAGCGAGCGATCAACGGTCATCAACTTGGAGAAAACGCTTAAGTAAACACCAAGATATCGCGAGTGATACGAATAGTCTATGACTCACTTTTAGTAATATTCTCAATCCCTTACTTTCTGTCGGTGGTTCAATTCACCATTGCTCGCTACACTGTTTATTACAAACACAACAAGGAAAGCAAACATGATCCAGCAAGGCCAAACACTACCGAGTGCAACTCTTAGCGAACTGACCGATGAAGGAATGCAGAATCACTCAACGGAAGAGCTCTTTGCAAACAAGAAAGTCGTACTTTTTGCAGTACCAGGCGCATTTACACCAACGTGTTCTGAAGCCCACCTACCCGGCTATGTCGTTTTAGCAGACCAAATCAAAGCCGCAGGCGTTGACGCGATTGCATGTGTGTCTGTTAACGATGCATTTGTGATGAGCGCATGGGGCAAGGCACACAATGCTGACGAAATTTTGATGCTTGGCGATGGTGATGCAAGTTTTACTAAAGCACTTGGGTTAGAGATGGATACCGCGACCTTTGGTGGTGTGCGTTCTCAAAGATACGCAATGATCGTGGAAAATGGCGTAGTCACTCAACTCAATGTTGAAGAACCAAAGCAATTTGAAGCAAGCAAAGCCGAGACAATTTTGGCGGCTTTGAAGTAATCCGAAATACCGGATAGATAAAATGAGGGCTCAGCCGAAACGCTGAGCCTTATTTTTTAATGTATTGAATCTTGTTTAACGGTTTTATTCAGTGAGAAAACCACTAACGCGAAGGCTGCAAATAGCGCATACACTAGTGATACTTGAGTCAAATCCGTGTTGTCGATTAACTTTGTAAACAAGGCTGAGATAAGTGCACCAGCGCCAAAAGTCGTCGCCGTGTATAGGCCACTTGCAATGCCTGCGTTCTCTTTAAACTCTGCTAGTGCATTGGCAGGGCTGCTACTCAAAAGAATGGTACAGCCGATAGCGATGATCACCATTGGACCAATTAATGAGTACCACGCGTCAACACCGCTCATGGCAAACATCAGTGCGCCACCAGCCACAATAAGTGTCAGTGAAAGTGCAATTAGTGATTTTATACTCATCAACGCATTCACTTTTGGAGACAAAAAGCTGCCGACCATAAACACAACGGCAATCACCATGAACATCTGACCAAACGCGACTTGTGACACTTGGAGTTTACCCATTAAGTACATAGGTGCGACCGTTAAAAGGTAGATAAACAGACTCTGTGCAACCAAGGCAAAGAACAAGTAGGTTCTAAAACGAGTGTTAGCCAGCACTGACACGTAACGCTTGATTAGAGAACCACTAATCTCGGACTGGCTGACCGCCCCCTTAGTTCTGTCATTAGGCAATGTTAGAACAATCCAAACCATGCTTATCGCACCCAGCGTAGCCATGATGGTAAATAGAGTGAACCATTCATTGTTTTCAATAATGTAAGCACCGGCTAAAGGTGCACTTACAGGCACGAACGCCAAAATACCATTTAAGTAGCTGTACGCTTTGTTCAGTGTTTCACCCTCAAATCGCATGCGAATGATTGCAAAGATAGCGGTGAAACACGCGCTCCCACCAAAGCTTTGAAGTGCGCGATAGGCTAAGAACTGAGTCGTCTCATTTGCCGACACCCCAGAGATTAAGTAAGAGCTTAAAGCGAACAACAAAAGGCCAATCAGAGCGATATTTTTCTTTCCGATGGTATCAGCCATACCACCCCAAAACAGTTGCCCTAGTCCCCAGAACAGCATATACACACTGATCGCTAACGACGGTACTCCTTGGTTACTGAAAAATTCGCCGATCTGATATACCGCGGGCAAGAAGATGTCCAAGCCAAGTGGCAAAAGGGTAAAAAGAGGTAATCCTGCGAGTAGAGTTAATCCCACGCTGTATTTTGACGTAGCACTTTGAGTTGCTGTATTCATTGTTGATTTCCCATTGCAAGCAAGCGGAATAGATTTTTCGTAGCTTGCTTTGTGTAAAGTGTATGGACGTACGATTGCGGTTGTACGTCGATAGGGAGATCATAGGAGAAGAGATTAGTGACAACTAGACGAACAATACCTACTAAATTGTTAGATAAAAACTAATAATAAACTTTCTACAGATGCAAAAAAGCCACTCCTAAATCCATAGGAGTGGTGTCGAATTTGCGACAAGTTTCTAACAAGAACGTGTTGGACAGAGGGAGAACTTACACCTCACCATATGACTTACTTTCGTAAAACCAAGCGAACATATCTCGGTATCATGGTGAAGCGTTAGGATTTAGGGCGGCGCACCAAAGCCCTTTAGGAGGCAGGCTAAGGCGGGCCTGTAGAACAGGTTAACAGATGCTTAGATCTTACCTACTAGGTCTAGAGATGGTGCTAGAGTCTCTTCACCTTCTTTCCATTTAGCTGGACAAACTTCACCTGGGTTGTTGGCAACGTACTGAGCCGCTTTAACTTTGCGTAGTAGGTCTTCAGCATCACGACCGATGCCTTCAGCAGTGATTTCCATTGCTTGGATAACACCTTCTGGGTCGATTAGGAACGTAGCGCGGTCTGCTAGGCCTTGACCTTCACGCATTACGTTGAAGTTATCTGTGATAGTGCCAGTCTGGTCGCCTACCATGAAGTACTCGATAGTACCGATTTTGTCAGAAGTGTCGTGCCATGCTTTGTGAGAGAAGTGTGTGTCAGTTGATACTGAGTAAACTTCCACGCCACGAGATTGAAGCTCTGCGTATTTCTCTTGTAGGTCTACAAGTTCAGTAGGACATACAAAAGTAAAATCTGCTGGGTAGAAGAAGAATACTGCCCACTTACCTTTCACGTCTTGCTCTGAGATTTCTACGAATTCGCCGTTTTTGAATGCCGTTGCGTTGAATGGTTTGATTTCTGTGTTGATCATGATTTTACTCTCTCAATAATTCGGTTGTGTTTGCGCTCTCTTGCGCTGTTGGGGTTATATTGCATCGAATCTTTAGAAGGGTAAATTTGGACTTTTCTATCAATTCAGTAGGTAAAACCTATCAAAAGAAACCTGAACAAAAACAGTGCTGTGAGTACCAACAAAAAACGGACCCAAAAGGTCCGCTTATATCCACAAATGGAGTCACACCATCAAGAATTAAGTTAGGGGCAATGTCACTCTAGCCCTTCCAAATACTCGATACTGGCCTCTTTCGCCTTTACGTTGATGGTAACGTTCTCTTTAGCCTGCAGCTCTAAGTAGACCGAAACACACTGTTTTAGTGCTGCAATGAGTGATGCTCTTTCAGGCATCGCCACCGTTTTCACTAACTTGGCAGCGAATTCCGGTAACCTTTTTTCAATAGTACGAACACCTGATGGTGTCATCCCAGCTTGCTGTAGTGCTAGTGGCGATAATGCCGTAAAACGCAAAAATGAGAGAAATTCTAAGCTTTCAAAGTACTCACCACGTGCGATCTTCGTTGCCGCATAATGAACCCAAATCCAGATTCTGTCTTCAATCCACTGAGCATCGGGCTGAGGGTAGTACGGTTCAGCCGTTGCAAACACATCACTCAAACAGGTACCGCGTTGCCAGATCACTTGCGTGTCATCGACTCGTTGAGCGGCATCTGGCAGAGACACAAACTTGAAATCTACATGGATAAGCTCTGTACCACCGAATACGCTGACAATCAGTCTTGGCTCTCCTACATGTTCGCCCGAGAAACCTGCCAACATCTCCTCGAACTGATTCAAGATATCGAAACGTTGTTCAAACACTTCTTGATATTGGCTTGGCTCGATTGCAATAACAAAGTCTAAGTCGCTGTATTGATCCATCGTATCTGATGCATAGGAGCCACTGAGGCCAATACCGCAAATACGCGGGTCTTCAATGAGAACAACCAGAATGTCTTGCAGAAGTGCTTTGTGAGATTGAGGAAGAGATTGAGGGAATTTCATATTTTACCTTTGAAGAAAATTGTTGTCGGTCGCAACTGCTGGTGCGGTAAAATTTACGCAGCATTATAGAATCGTCAATTTTCTAGATAAAAGCAACATGTATTTTAAGGAAATAAGTAAAGTGGTCACGTCCATATCAGTGATCCCTTTAGCTAGCCAAGCGTGCAACTTAACGCACTAACAAATCAACTTTTCGCCAGTACAAACATGTGATAGCCAAACTCATGAGAACGTTGCGTACATAAGTTAACTTCATGCTTAATATCCTTAAACGCTGCCGATCCCGCCATTTCGCTCTCAAGCTCAGCGACTCTTTGGCCTAATGGACCGTAATAGTTCAACCATACTTCCTCGCTCATTGGAAAATGGTCCACTACCTGATAACCCGCCTTGTTCATCTGTTCGATACGCGTTTGTACCAGTTGGATATCTGGGTACTCTTGGTTCCAAAAATCGATAGATTCTTTGCTCGGCGAATCCGTGCGCCAAACCATGTCGCTGATCATGAGGTAACCACTGTCACTTAGCAGATCTTTCCACGCAGCGAGGGCTTTCTCCACGCCCATGATATAAGCACTGCCTTCAGCCCACATTAGATCAAAGCTTCGTTTCGCAAAAGGTAACTCAGTCATACTCGAACATTCCGTTGCGAGACGCTGAGACAATCCGAGTTGCTCAAATCGTTCGGTTAATCTGTCTAGTGCTGACTGTTCATTATCAATCGCGGTAATCGTCGCTTCAGTCTGTTCTGCCAATACTTGTGTCGCCAGCCCTTTACCACAACCAATCTCTAGGATCTTAGTCGGCTTAGTCGGTACTCGAGACAGTGCTTTCTTAGTTTCTTCTTCGCTGCCTGGTCCCCATCGCTCTAGCGTTTCAAATACACGCATAAAGTCAGCCATATAGAGATCATGTTCGTTCATATCTTTTGATAACCATTTCAATCGCAAGGCTTCTTTCTCACTAAAGCCTTGCTTCATTAACCAATCAAGATGAGCATCTGGAGCCAGCTTATCTAGCCCTTCATGCCATGCCTTTAAGTCACCTTCTCCGAGCATCGCCGCTAATAGGGTTCGTGACTTTTGTTTCTGCTCTATCTCTTCATCTAACGCTTTGAGTCGATTCTGAAGTAATTGCCTGTCTACCTTAGCCTCAAGGCAAACCTTGCACTCCTGCAGCGTCAAACCACCCGCTTGTAACTGCTGAATCAAGCGCACACGCTGCACATCTTTGTCGCTGTATACGCGATACCCGTTCTCTAATCGGCGACCAGAGATAAGGTTTTGCTTCTCGTAATAAAGCAGTGCAGTTCGCGATAACCCTACTTTCTTTGCCAGCTCAGATATTTGATACATGGTTTACGCTCATTCTTTTTAGCTTAAGTTCACTACTTTAAACTATGAAGTTATAGACAAGTCAACCAAAGAACGCTGAGTGATAACTCACTTCGCCCTCAGGGAACTCACCGTTGAATGACAATGCTAGGAAGTACTCGGCTGGCACTCCTGATAACGTTAACTCTGGCTGTGCTTTGAAGCCGAATCGACCGTAATATTGGGGTTCACCGAGCAACACAACGCCCTCAAAACCTAAGTTTTGAACTTGTGAAAGTGCCTCGCGAATCAATGCGCCTCCAATACCTTTACCTTGATGAGAAGGAGCTACGGATACTGGGCCTAAACCCAACCATCGGCTTTCGCTCCCACCCATTAGCACTGGAGACAAGGCAATGTGTCCGATAAGTGCTTCTTCTTCGTCGCAAACAAGAGAAAGCTTTAACGCGTTGGCTTCTCGCAGTCTGTTCACAATCAAATGTTCGGTCGGTTTTGCACCTGGTTCATGGTGAGGGTGATTTTCAAACGCTTGGTAAGTGATTGACTCTATGTGATTTAAGTCTAGTTCTGTTTCATGTCTAATGTTCATATCTGTTCATCCGATTAATGAATATTCGCCGACAACGATTTAACGTCTCAGCGTTTTCAATAATCAAACTATAAAGTGTAAAGCTATAGACAGGTCAACATCGAATCACATTTTTTTATCTACCGATATGAGCATCCATCAGATAGAAATTCGGCGCTCCTCTGAGCGCCTCATTTACTCTAGTAAGTCAAGGTTCTACTTAAGAAAAGCGATTGAATCCGCAAGAACCTTTGACGCTTGCCGGGCACTCATGTTGGAGTTCATAAACTCCCTCACGACCAAATAAATCGCGCTTTGAACTTCACTCGATACCATGTGGCCATGCGCAATACTTCCCACCATTGAATCTTGCTTCACGGCTTGCTTTAAATCAGCCATCGACTTCTTAGCACAAGCATCAAAACCATCATCGCTAACCTCTAAGTTTGGCGGAACAGAGCCTTTAACCTGATTAAACTTAGCCTGGAATCCCGGATCCATGACCGCTCTCGCCATACTGTCTTGAGCCCCTTTCTTCTCTTGAGACACGTCGAACATTCCAAACTGATCAGAGTTAAACACAAAAGCGCCATCCGTACCTGGATACTGGAAACAGAGAAAGTCTTTGTTTGGCACTTTGCCATTATTAATAAACTCCCCTTTGGCCCAGTCGCCCATGATTTGCATTGCAGCATCGCCACGCATCACCATAGCTGTAGCCTTGTTCCAATCCCGCCCAGGGTAATCAGCATCCACATAGCCGCGATACTGCCTTAACTGTTCAAATGCCTTAGCCATAGTCGCGCTATTCAAACTGTTATAGTCCAAATCACCAAACGCTTTGCGATAGAAGTTTAAGCCTCCTGCACTGAGTACTGCGCTATCGAAAATGGTCACTTCTTGCCAAGTTTGACCGCCACCAGCAAACGGAACATAACCAAACGCTTGAATTAAACTAGCGGCAGCCATCAGTTCGTTAAATGTTGTTGGAACTGCAATATTTAGCTCATCGAAAATCTGCTTGTTGGCCCATATCCAGTTTGTCCGGTGAATCCCTACGGGAGACGCAACCCATTTGCCTTCATACTTTGAAAATTTCTGCAGTGCTGGAGGGACAATTTGATCCCAGTTCCCCTTCTGCGCGACACTATTGATGTTTGCCATCACCCCTTCTGAAGCCCATTCAGTCAGCTTAGTGCCGCCGATATGTACCGCTGTTGGCGGATTACCAAAGGCGGCTCGAACACGAAGGTAGTTTTGAGCGTTGACGCCCGCTGCCCCAGCAATTTTCAAGTCATTCCATTCAATGCCCTGTTCGAGTAGATTGTTCTTTAACACTTCTACGGCAGCAGCTTCACCACCGGATGACCAACCATGAAGCACTTCAACCGAAGAGTTAGCGTAAACAAATCCAGAACATAAACATAATGTGAGTGCGAGTTTCTTCATTATCTTTCCCCTACATCTTGAACTGTTCTGTGATTTTCGCTTGCTGATCTGAAAGCGACATTAAGTCCGCAAAAGTTTGTCGATTACCTCGCGATAATTGGTGTATTTCCTCTGCAGAGTCAGAAATAGCGACCACGTTTTCCGTAATCTCCTTCGATACATGAGACTGCTCTTGAGCCGCAGAGGCTATCTGTTCACTCATATTGGCAACAGTTTCAATAGCAGTTGAGATTTCAAGCAGCGAAGTAGCCGCATGTTGAGAATTATCCACTACCTCTTTCGCGGTCTGGCTATTTTTCTGCATAATGTCCACAGATGACGTAGAGATCTTCTGTAGTGACTGAATCATGCGATAAATCTCTTCCGTCGAGCTCTGCGTTTTACTGGCTAGATTGCGCACCTCATCTGCAACAACAGCAAAACCTCTGCCCTGCTCCCCTGCGCGAGCCGCTTCAATGGCCGCATTTAGAGCGAGCAGATTGGTTTGCTCGGCAATACCGGTTATCACTTCAAGAATCCCTTCAATATTTTCCGACTCTTGTTTCATCTGGCCTATGGTTTGAGCGGCTGATTCAATGTCTGAATCAAGCTCGTTAATCGAATTAATCGACATATCCATCTTCGACTTACCAGTAGATGCCAGTTCGCGAATCGCTAACACTTGCCCCAGTGAAGATTCTGCATTTCTCGCAACTTCATAAACCGCCGATTCCATCTCGGTGACCGCTGTCGCAACTGAACTAGTTTGGAATTTTTGGCTTTCTAGCATCTCTTCCGATTTAGTTGTTACATCGAGTGCACCTTGAGCTGAATGAGACAGCGTACTTGAACTCTCTTTTAACTCGGAAAGCACGCCACCAAGCTTTTTGGCGAGCTGATTAATACCACCAGCAATCTCACCAAACTCATCTTTCTTGTTAAGATCGATATGCTGATCAATCTGACCATTGCCTAACGCAACCAGTGCATTGGTGATACTTTTTAGTGGCGTCTTAATACTCTGAATTTGGCTCAACACGATCAAAACACTGAAAACTATCGCTACGACAAATAAAACAGAAGTCATCAGAATATTAGAGTCAGCGCCTTGTTCCACTTTCTGGTTGGTACTCGCCACTAACGAATTTATCGATTGAGATAGTTCATCAAGGCTTTTCGCACCTAGATTGACCAATGAGCCGATTTCAACTAAATTTTGGTTTATCTGCTCACCTAATGAGACCAACTTGATCTGCAGAGATAGATAGCCTCGCTTATCGTTAACCGAGAAATTAAGGAATTCGACAAAAGGTTTAAGCTTCTCGGCTGAGTTCGGTGCCATATCATTGAGCTTTTTGATTCGAGATACGGTCTTTAGCGCATTGGTCGATAGCTTTTGCTTAATGTTATTCAGCAGTTCTAAATTCTCAATATTACTAACACCACTTAGGGTTGCTTGCGCAAGGGTTAAGCTGTCGGCAATAACTGAAACCGCAAAGCTTTCTACCAAGCCTAAGTTGCTAGCTAGCAACACTGCTGCATCTCTCTCATCATCGAAAGTAATCCATCTGGCTGTGTAGTTCTGTATCTCCGCACGTGACACGTCTCGTGTCGTCGCCAGTTCATTGGTAGCGCTTATCTGCTGTTGTCCCAAAGCAAAGGCTTGAGAGAACGCTTGATCAGCTTGCTTTAGCAAGCGATTGAACTCAGTTTGGTCTGTTAAAGAGCTGCTCAGTAAAGAACGCAGGTCCGTATATTGTTTGACGGCAGCATCAAACTCTTGCTCTAATTGATTGCGTTGTTGGTTGTTGAGAGCATTAGCATGTTGACTCACAGCTCTATTAACGTTTTGTGCGATGATCGCTAGTTGATAGCTGCGCTCCATAATGGGAATCAGCGTTTCTGCTGTTTCTTTGTAGGCACTGGATGATTGCTTTTGGGCATAGAAGCCCACCCCCGCTAAGAGTGTCATCAAAAAGACGACAAAACTAAAGCCTAATATGGTGCGACTAATGACAGTTAAATTCAATGTTAGCCCCTTGTGTGGAGTCTTCGACAAATGAAGCGCGCCTGGCTCCACTTATTGTTGTAGGAAGAGGCTCCAAAAAGAAGCCTCTTTAGTTCACGTTCTAGATAGATTGATTAAATAGTAATTGATAACGCAAAACTTGCATTTGATATGGGTTTGCTAGTTGAAGCTAAGCGCTTTTGCGTCGACAACCTTCTGCGTTTGCAGCTTTCATTGCAGCAAACACCGCGTCAGGATCGACTGGATTTGGTTCGTTATGAATCGTTTCACCTTCGGCACAGGCCACTTGTGCGACTCTAACTAGGTCAGCATCGTCCACTTGTTTTAGGCCAATGTCCGCTAACGTCGTTGGAAGACCTACCTTTTCACAGAATTGGTAAACTTGCTCGATAGTTTGTGGGTCTTTGCCCGTTAGGAAAAGCGAAGTAAGAACGCCAAACGCGACTTTTTCACCATGTAGATAGGCGTGAGTTGGCTCTAGTACAGTTAAGCCATTGTGAATTGCGTGCGACGCTGCAAGACCGCCACTTTCAAAACCTAAGCCGCTAAGCAGTGTGTTAGCTTCTACAACACGCTCCAACGCTGTAGTGACCACACCTTCATCATTAGATACTTTGGCTAGAGGGCCATACTCTAACAGAGTGTTGTAACAAAACTCTGCCAACGCGTAGGCCGACATAGAGCCTAAGCGGCCTGTCATATTAGTCGCAAAGCTTTGCTTACATGAGTTAGCTTCAAACCAAGTCGCAAGGGCATCACCCATGCCTGCTACCAGCAAGCGAGTCGGCGCTTTAGCAATGATTTCACTATCGACTAAAATCAGGTTAGGGTTTTGCGGCAGAATTAAGTAACGATCAAACTCACCCTGCGAGGTATAGATAACCGAAAGCGCGCTGCATGGCGCGTCACTAGCAGCAAGAGAAGGCACAACCGCGACTGCAACTTCAGCATAGTAAGCCACTGCTTTAGCTGTATCGATGGTTTTTCCACCACCAAGGCCAGCGACAAACTCGCCGCCTCTGCTTTTCAGCCTATCAACAAGGCGAGAGATCTCTTGATCGCAACACTCGCCTGAAAAGGAAACAATATCGACTTCAACCTGGCTAAGATAGCTCTCAAACTCAGGCAAAATATTGTCATAAACAAACGGGTCACAAATGATCAAACCTTTTTGTCCAAATCGTTGAAGCTCTTCACCGAGGTGTTTTCTTGCCCCTTTGCCTTGAACATAGCGTCCCGGAAATACTGTCGTTGTAATCATAATTTACCTCTACTTATGATAATGATTTCAATACTTTTCTGCTTCCATTTCAACAGGAGTCGTAAGTGGCGGAAATAGTACAAATCTTCACTAGATAGTATTTTTGAACACTCATTCTCGTTCTGTGATACAGCCAATAGTAGGAAAATGCTATCCGATAGGCCAGTTTAATTAGCGACATCCCTGTTATTTTTCTTCATTACGCATAGTAGCCTCCATCAACTTAATAGCGTATTTGTCTGCTCTTGGATATTGCACTTGCACGTCAATTTGTAGGCCTAACTCGTTTTGAATTTGAGTTATTAAGACTGCAATATCGACCTGCAGCAGCATATCACGGTACAAATCTTCCGCACACGTTTCCGTGGATTCACTGCTGCTAATGAGAAGGCGATACCCGAGTTCTCGGGAGAGTTGTTCTATTCTTGCCAAACATTCCATTGCCTTTGAATTGTGCAAGTTTGGTAATACAACACCAACCAATTGACTCTGACCACCACGCAACGCTTTAGCAGCAATGTGTGGTCGGTAGTTGTGCTGCTTGGCTAGTGCCAAGACTCTGTTCTGTGTAGGCAAACTGATTCGATATTGGTCACCTTTACCGCTTAATATATAACTCGCAGTCGTTTTAGACACACCAGCTAACTTAGCAAGATCACTTAATCTCATACTTGGTCTCATGTGTCATTCGCGTCAAGTATCGCTGTACAATAACTTGATTGAGCATTTCATCGAGTAGATTGGTCGATGGAACGCCAACCCCCACTTGAGTAACCGCCAAGGCTCCTATCGCTGTCGCTGTCGCAATCTGACTGTGTGGGTTGCCAAACTGATTCGCCCAACAGAATGCAGCGACCACAGAGTCACCAGCCCCAACTGTGCTGACAGGTTTAACAGACGGAGGCGTCGAAAGTAATACGTCTGTTTCAGTCGCCCAAATAAGCCCTTTCTCCCCCATAGAAATTAGAACATTATTAACGCCAAGCTCTACTAACTCTTGGGCTGCAGTGACGCCGTCCTCGATTGATTCTACGTCGCGACTAAGCAGTTCAGAAACCTCTGTTTCATTGGGCTTAATTAACCAAGGGTGCGCCGCAACACCCGCTTTGAGCATGGCTTTACTACTATCGAGCACAATCTTTTTTCCAAGCTGTTTTAGGTCTTTAATCCAACTTGTAACGACGTTTTCATCCATATTGTCAGGCAGGCTACCGGCAAAAATAAAACCATCATGGTCGCGAGCCAATTCTAAAAGCTTGCCATGCAGCCGTTCAATATCACTAGCCTGTACAGAGAAGCCATTAAAGTTAATGTCGGTGGTCTCTCCGTTGACAGCATGAACTTTGATGTTAGTCCGGTTAGTACCATCCACGCTAACAAATTGAGCATCTAGCCCACTAACGTCAAACATCTCGTCAAACAATTCTCGATTGTTACAGCCAAGAAACCCCGTTAAAGTAACTGAAGCACCAAGATCCGACATTACCTTAGCAACATTTATCCCTTTGCCGGCGGCGTAGCGGTGCTGCTCTTTGACTATATTAACTTGGTTAACCGAAAAATGTTCCGCTTCAGCAGACAGGTCTACAGCGGGATTTAGAGTCACACTAACCCATTTTGTCGGACTCAAACTGACCTCCTTATATGCAATGTACTTGGTTAAAGGTTCTCAACCATATAGGGCAAACGCCCCAAAAGGATGGATTGTTGTAGATTTGTAAACAGTTTAAGTAATCTGCGTACTGCGATATGTAGGTTAGATGTTCGATAAACTAGAAAAATGTGCGATCTTGCTAATATTGAGATGTCACGCAATTAATTGTTATTGGTGCGCGAGGCTCGTCCTAAGTAACCGCCGTGGTGCCTAAGTCCATACTCCTGTTTGGTAAACCCTTTTGCTTCTGAAACAGACACTGAAATCGCATCACAAATCGCCAGCATCACCGCGATTGTGGTTGTCGGTGCTAGGTTTAGGTGACACGCCTCTTTGTGCTGCCCCATGTTTAGCACATATTCACAATGCTCTCTCAGCTCTGAATCTGGATGCGAGGTAACACCAACTATGTGTCGGACGCCAAGGTGGCGAGCGAGTTCTAAGATCTCAATCACCTCACGTGATTTACCACTGGTTGAACAAGCGATAAGAATATCGTTACTGTTTACGATGCCGAGATCACCATGGGCGGCTTCAGCAGCGTGAAGGAACACAGCCGGACTACCCGTAGAGCTCAACGTCGCAGCCATCTTTTTCGCAATCAATCCTGCCTTACCGATCCCAGTAGTTATGACTTTGCTGTCACACTCTAAGATTAGCTTTACCACCTTCTCGTAGTTATCATCAACTTCGATACTAGCAATAGCGGCCGCTTCTTGAACGATTACATCACGTGCTCTTTGTAATATATCCATAGTTACGCCCTTTCACCTGCCAGATACTCAGTAATGGTATCTACCACCAACTTGTGATCTTCATACTGAGGAAGGCCGGATACAGAGATAGAGCCAACCACACCTACGCCTCGAATAATCAAAGGAAAACTACCACCGTAGGGAGCAAACTCTTTGGCATCCACCAAGGATGCTTGGTCAATGGTTTTGCCTTTCACCTTGTAATACTGGCCCATATACCAAGAACTATGCTGGTAACGATCGACCACGTTACGCTTACGCTCAATCCAACATTGATTATCACGAGCCGTGTCAGGCATGGCAAAACTAAACAGGCAATGACCATTACGCACAATTTCAATCGCTACGTTAACCTGTTTCGCTTCAGCACGGCTTTTAATAAAGCTGCCCAGTTCCCAGGCAGTTTGGTTATTAAACGCTTCAAACTGTAGTTCAGCTTCTTGCGCCAACAGTTGACTTAGATCGGTAATCATAATTGCTCCTGTAATTTCACTCGACGCTTCTCTTTAGCGCTCAAATAAGCCGCTTCGATGACGGCAATAACACTCAAAGCTTCTTGTGCGAGAACGGGTTCAGGATGACCGTGACGAATTGCATCGGCCAATTGATGATAGAAGTTTTGATAACAGCCAAGTTCGGTCGCAATGCGACTTTGAACGCCGTTTACATCTGTGTACTGACCATAAAGATCTTCGCTTTCGCTACCCCAACCTGGGGTGCTCGGCCCTTTCTTCTCGCGCAGAAAGTCCTCTTGGCCATCCATGCCATATTTAATCAAGCTGCCATTGTTGGCAAAAATCTGGAATCTTGGCCCTTCTGTCGTGCTCAAACAGTTGCCATGGACAATCACTTCACGCTTTGGATAGTGGAGCACTATATGAAAGTGGTCGACAGCTTCTGCTCCCGGTCTCTGATTTCGCAATATGCCTGTCACTTCATTTGGGGTACCAAACAGCGCGATGGACTGATCAATTAAGTGCGCGCCTAAATCATAAAGAATGCCGGCACCTGGGACGTCTTGCTCTCGCCAACGAACTTTCACCACTGGGCGATATCGGTTGTAGCTGGAATAAAAGGTATGAATACCTTCGAGCTTGCCTTCACTAATCAGCTTTTTGATAGTGATAAAGTCGCCATCAAAACGACGACTTTGATAAACCGTCAGTACCTTGCCTGAGGTAGCCTGAATATCTAGCAGTGCTTTACCCTCTTGGTATGATACGGAAAACGGCTTTTCTACCACCACATGCTTACCCGCTTGCAGTGATGCCATTGCCTGCGGCACATGCAAATGGTTCGGCGTTGAGATCACCACAAGCTCGATGTCAGCTTGCTCCAACATAACGTCTAAGCTTGGATATACGTTTGCATCTGACAGTTGGGCTTTTACCTTGTCCCCATTGCTAGAGACAACAGCCTTAAGATCGTACTGTGGACAATCGCTGATAATTGGCGCTTGAAAACACTGCCCCGAAATACCGAAGCCAACTAAACCGACTCTAATTGTTTCCATCAAATGATCCTTATAAAAAAGGCTGTGACTCCAGAGAGCGCCACAGCCAAAAAGTACAAACGGGGGTAACTTATGCGAGCTCCAGCTCTTGTTTCAACAGCGCTTCAACTTGAGTATCACTACTTGCAGTCATTAACTGTTCCCTAAAGTCTGCATGCATAATTTTGCGCGCAAGTTTAGAGAAAATCTTCATATGCTGGTCACCAGCAGCATGTTTATTCAGAGTCAGCATTATGATGAACTGTGCTTCTTCATCACCCCAAGCAATTGGTTTTGCTAGTCGGCAAACGCTAATAGCAGACTGTTCAATATGCTCACTTTTGGTATGGGGAATTGCAAAACCAAACCCTAGTCCAGTCGAGAACACATCTTCACGTGCCCATAAATCATCGGCTAGCTTATTCGGGTAACGACAACGGCCAGTGATAAACAGGTTATCAGCAAGTGTCTTAATGACCTCTTCTTTACTACGTAAATCTCGGTCAAGGCTGATGCACTCTTTCGACACCATAGGTGCTTCTGTTTGAGTCATGCGGAACTGAGCTAGAACATGCTCTACTTCTTGAACAGTGCGACACTCCATCGCACGGTTAAGCAGTTGGCGACATTCACGACTATCAAGCTTAGAAATTCGCTCTTTAGTAGCTGCAATACTTGGCGCGCTCATACTGATTTCATCCAAGCCTAAGCCAACCAATAGTGGTAGCACTGAACCTTTCGCACCTAGCTCGCCACATAGGCCAATCCATTTACCATGGCGATGGACTTCACGTACCACGTGGTCAAGCGTGCGCAAGAATGCCGGATTCAAGCTGTTGTAGTTTTTGGCGACCTTAGCGTTGTCACGGTCAACTGCCATTAGGTACTGAGTCAGGTCGTTTGAACCAATTGAGAAGAAATCAATCTCTTCACAGCACTGGTCGATGATGAAAGCGACTGAAGGAACTTCAAGCATTATGCCTAGTGGCACACGCTCGGCAAAAGGAACTTCTTCTTTGCGCAGCTCTTGGCGCACTTCTGCTAGTACATCTTTCACCCAAAGGATCTCTTCCATTGATGAGATCATTGGAATCATAATCTTCAAGTTACCGTGAGCCGAAGCGCGTAAGATGGCACGCAGTTGAGTTTTGAACATCTCAATAAACTCAGGGTAGATACGAACCGCACGGTAACCTAAGAATGGGTTATTTTCAGCTGGGATATTGAGGTAATCCACTGGCTTATCGCCACCAATATCAATGGTACGGATAATGATAGATTTGTCATTCGCCGCTTCACAAGCCTGACAGAAGATGTTGTACAGTTCGTTCTCATCTGGTGCAGATGTTCTGTCCATATAGAGCATTTCAGTACGGAACAGACCTACCGCTTCCGCCCCGTGAGCAAAGGCTTGTGGCGCTTCCACTGAGTGAGCAATGTTCGCTGCTACTTCTAACACTTTGCCATCGGCCGTTGCTGCTGCTAGGTCACGGTATTTGGCTTGGCGTGTAGCCACAATCTCTTTTACTTTTTGCTCTTGAGCATAGTAGCGCTCAACAGGGTCAGTGATATCTGTCACTACCGCACCTAAGTGACCATCTACAATCACCTGCTTACCCATAAACTCACTTAACTTATCCGCATCTAAACCAATAATCGTCGGGATAGCGAAAGAGCGCGCCAAGATAACAGTGTGCGAAGTGCTGCCTCCGTGAGATAGAATCAATCCTTTAAGCAGAGATTTGTCTAGCTCAAGGAACTGACTTGGCGTTAGATCGTCAGCCAGACACACTGTTGGCTCATTAAGCTGAGTTTGGCTAGCAAATCGCTCGTCGCCATAGATGCTTTGCAGTAGTTGATAGCAAACATCGCGAATGTCTAACTCACGCTCACGCATGTAGCTGCTAGACGAGTTCTTCATCATCTCGCCAAAGTGTTTTGCTGTCGCGATAATAGCATCAGCACAGCTTTGACCTTCACTCAAGTTACCTGTGATGGTTTGCTGAAACTCTTCGTCTTTAGCGATTGAAAGATGAGCTTTTAGCACTTCCCCTTCGGTATGTTCAGCGGCTTTGAGTTGAATTGAAACCGACTTAATCACTGACTCCAACCCATTTTGCATTTGCAGTTGCTCTTCACTGAACGCTAACGCAGGTGGAAGATTGTCTAGACTATCGAAGTTTACCGCCCCCATAATAGTAAGGGTGCCGCGACCAATACCTTCACTCACTGCACGGCCACGCTCATGTGCCACTTCTAGATTAGAGAAGTTACGCGGTAGCGGTGCTAGTTCAGCATCGTCAGCACTCTCATTGTTTTGTAACGGTGCGTCACAGTGTGGGAACTCGTTAACGATGAACTGTTTAAGTTGGTTAATGGCAGACTCTTCATCTTGACCGTCAATGGTAATTAAGCATTCATCACCAAGAAGCGTGTCAGTGCCAATAAGAGAAAGAACGCTCTTCGCGTTACCACTCATACCTGTGCGTTTATTTTGCCAAGTAATGTCAGAAGAAAATTGGTTACAAAGCGCTTCGACATGACTCGCTGGACGAGCGTGAACACCGTTTGGTAGCTCGCAAGAGAAAGAGAAAGTTTTCATTACATATTGTCCTCGTACTGCTAGGCGATAGGCCCGAGTTGATGTAACAACAATAACAAATCATCACACTCCAGCCATTGGACAAAAATACTAATTACTGGATTTTTGTATTATCAGGAACCAAGTGTGAAGGAAATCAAATTTACTATCCATTTTGTGAGCCAGAACACTTTAAATGATAGAAAAACCAGAAACAAAACAAATAAGCCATTGTTTTTAATAGATAAAAACCATAACAAGCATATCTGGCGCTAATCTGGACAAAAATGTAGATGGTGATCAAACTTTGCCTCCACTCTAACAATTATCCAGTAAATAGCATAAAAATCCTCTAACTAGACAGCACAAATGCTCACTATATTAGATTCAAAGCCCGGGCAGCTAAACCAACGTGAAACAGATTCAATACTTACAGTTTGACCCAAGGAGAGGTCTATGAATGATTTAATCACAATTTTGAAGGACACCAGAAGACATCTGATGACTGGTGTATCTCATATGATCCCATTTGTGGTAGCTGGCGGTATCCTACTTGCTGCGTCAGTTATGATGTATGGTGAAGGTGCCGTTCCAGAAGAAGGAACATGGTTACACGACCTGTTCTTCATCGGTGTGGCTGGTTTCCAACTTATGGTGCCAATCCTAGCTGCTTACATCGGCTACTCCATCGCAGACCGTTCAGCGCTAGCACCTTCTGCCATCGCCGCTTTTATTGGCGCTAACATGTACAATACTGGTTTCTTCGGTGCGATCTTCGCTGGTCTACTCGGTGGTATCGTCGTCTTCTACTTGAAGAAGATAAAAGTACCCGCGTTTGCTCGATCCATCATGCCTATCTTTGTTATTCCAATCATAGGTACCTTCATCACAGCAGGCGCTATTGTATGGGGTATTGGTGAGCCAATTGGTGCCGCAACAGCTTCACTAACTGACTTCCTAAAGAGCATGCAGAATGAAAGCATTGTGGTACTTGCTATCATCATGGGCTGTATGATCGCTTTCGATATGGGTGGTCCAGTCAACAAAGTGGCTTACGCATTCGTTATCTTGTGTGTCGGCGAAGGCATCTACAACGTAGCGGGTATCTCTTCAGTAGCCGTAGCGGTTCCTTCTATCGGTATGGGCTTAGCAACCTTCATCAACAAGAAACTATACGACTCAAGTGAACAAGAAGCAGGTCGCGCATCAATCCTAATGGGTACTATGGGTATCACTGAAGGTGCAATCCCATTCGCAGCAGGCGACCCACTACGTGTTATCCCATCGATCATGATCGGTACCGCAGCCGGCGCAGTAACTGCAGCAGTAATCGGTGTAGAAAGCTACGCAGCTTGGGGCGGCCTAATTGTTCTACCAGTTGTTGATGGACGCATCGGATTTATCGCAGCTCTAGCCGTTGGCTCAATCGTCACTGCACTATTGGTTAACTTCCTAAAGGCACGTCGCCCGGTGCTTGAAGAAACAAACGAAGAATCTGACGACTTAGACCTAGATATCAAAATCGGTTAATCAACAAACCCTATCAAAACTTGCAAGGCGCGCTCTCTTTGACTTAGCGCCTTGCTCTCCAGACTGAATATTAAGGAACCAAATTATGACTAGTATCGTAGCAGTAACAGCGTGCCCATCAGGTGTAGCACATACGTACATGGCAGCAGAAGCGATCGACGCAGCAGCAAAAGCAAAAGGCTGGACATGTGAAGTGGAAACTCAAGGCTCTATCGGTATCGAAAACGAACTGACTGCTGCAGCCATTGAAGCCGCTGAAGTCGTTATCCTAACTAAAGACATCGACATCAAAAACAGCGAACGCTTTGAAGGTAAAACAGTAGTGAGTATAGGTGTTAGCGACGCGGTTAAGCGAGCTGCAGCAGTAATGGATAAGATTGAAGCTCATCTAGCAAACGTAACGGCTTAGGATAGCATTAAGCACTTTCCTCTATAAGCTCACTCCCCTCCTCCTTGGAGGGGAGGCCTAACACCAACGAGTAGTGATACCAAAGTGACCGCTGCTGAGAAATCCGCACACGGTGACTTCGTTATAAATATTCAAAACCCCAAAACGCTCAACAACCGTATTACTGGTAATGCAAGGAGCCACGCAAATGAGCACCCAAAGAATTGAACGCCTCAAGTCAGCACTGTTTGAATCACAACGTGAAATCTCACTTGAGCGCGCATTGCTTTACACAGAAAGTCATAAAACAACTGAAGGTGAACACACGCTTATTCGTCGTGCAAAAGCCACCGCTTATGTTCTAGATAATGTCGAAATTTCTATTCGTGACGATGAGCTGATTGCCGGTAACCGCACAGTGAAAGCGCGCGCAGGTATTGCCTCTCCAGAGATGGACCCATACTGGATTGAGAAAGAGCTCGATATCTTCGCTACTCGCCCTCAAGATAAGTTTTTTATCTCAGAACAAGATAAAGCCGTTTACCGTGACGAGCTACTGGCTTACTGGTCAGAACGCTCAATGAAAGATTTCATCAACGCGCAAATCCCATCTGAAGTTAAAGATGCCGTGGCGCAAAAGATCTTTAGCGTCAACCAAACAGATAAAGGCCAAGGTCATATCATCATCGACTTTGATCGCTTGTTAGAGCATGGCTTAGGTTCACTACTGGATGAAATGCAAGGCCTAGCGTTAAGTAACCCCGACAATGAATTCTATCAATCTGTGGTGCTATTGCTAGAAGCTTCAATTCGTCATATCTACCGATACGCTGACCTTGCGCAGATTATGGCAGAAGCGTGTGATGATGCGGAGCGCAAAGCAGAACTCGTCAAGATCGCTAATATTTCTAAGAAGATCGCCACCAGTAAACCGCAAGGTTTCTACGAGGCGTGTCAGCTATTTTGGTATATGAACATTGTTCTGCAATACGAATCTAATGCAAGCTCACTATCTTTAGGTCGCTTTGACCAGTACATGATGCCGTTCTATCAAGCGTCCATTGATGCTGGAGAATCTCCGGCATTCCTAAAAGAGCTATTAGAAAGTCTATGGATTAAGACCAACGATATCGTTCTGCTGCGCTCTTCTGGTAGTGCTAAGTTCTTCGCAGGTTTCCCTACTGGCTACACCATCTTACTTGGCGGGCTGACTGACACAGGTAAAAGCGCGGTTAACCCATTATCTAGCCTATGTTTAGACGCATATCAAAGCGTACAGCTACCACAACCAAACCTTGGTGTACGCGTTAATGAGTTCATTGACCGTGGCTTCCTAATGAAAACCGCCGAAACCATTCGCTTGGGTACCGGTATCCCGCAGATCTTCAACGATGAAGTCGTCGTTCCTGCCTTCTTGAACCGTGGTGTTTCACTGGAAGACTCGCGTGATTACTCAGTAGTTGGTTGCGTTGAATTATCTATCCCAGGTAAGACTTACGGCCTGCATGACATTGCGATGTTCAACCTGCTCAAAGTGATGGAACTCACCATGCAGCGCAATCAGGATAATCCAGATATCAGCTTTGATAACTTAGTTGAGCAGATTCGCACTGACATCAAACACTACGTAAAACTCATGGTCGAAGGCTCAAACATCTGTGATTTTGGCCACCGTGACTGGGCTCCAGTGCCTCTACTGTCATCATTCATTAGCGACTGTATCGAGAACGGCAAAGACATCACTTACGGCGGCGCGCGCTATAACTTCTCTGGTGTGCAAGGTATTGGTATTGCCAACCTATCAGATTCACTACAAGCATTAAAACGCTTTGTTTTTGAAGAGCAACGTCTGAGTTTTTCTGAATTTATTGACGTTCTAAATGCCAACTTCGACGTTCCTGAAGGTGACAAGATTCGCACTCGCTTAATGAACAAATATGAGAAGTACGGCAACGACATTGATGAAGTCGACAACTTAGGTTCTGAGCTTCTGCGCCTGTTCTGTAAAGAGGTAGAGAAGTATGACAACCCGCGCGGTGGTCAGTTTACTCCGGGCTCTTACACTGTTTCAGCGCACGTACCGCTAGGTGCTGTTGTTGGGGCGACTGCAGATGGCCGTTTAGCTGGAGAACAACTCGCAGATGGTGGCCTGTCACCTATGTTGGGTAAAGACCAACTTGGCCCTACTGCGGTACTGAAATCAGTAAGCAAGCTTGACAATTACCTACTTTCGAACGGCAGCTTACTCAACGTTAAGTTCACTCCTGCAACCCTAGAAGGTCAATCGGGACTAAGCAAACTGTCCGACTTCTTGCGCGCGTTTATGAAGCTAAAACTACAACACGTTCAGTTCAACGTGCTCAACGCGGAAACGCTGAAGAAAGCGCAGCAAAAACCTGAAGATTACGCAGGGCTGGTGGTTCGAGTCGCAGGCTATAGCGCATTCTTTGTTGAGTTATCGAAAGAGATTCAAGATGACATCATTCGCCGAACCGCACATGAGCTGTAATTCAACGCCAAAAGATCAAGCGAGTAGCGGTCGGATATTCAATATCCAGCGCTACTCGCTGCACGACGGCACTGGTATCCGTACCGTCGTGTTCTTTAAAGGCTGCCCATTAAGCTGCCCATGGTGTGCTAACCCTGAATCGCGTTCGCACCGCACTACATACTTGCGCCGAGAGTCCAAGTGCATTGATTGTGAATCCTGTGCCATGAATGTCGATGAGTGTCCAAGTGGCGCTTGGGAGCAAGTAGGCACAGATATGACCTTAGATGAAGTTGTTGCTGAAGTGACAAAAGATGACGTGTTTTTCAACACTTCAGATGGCGGCATTACTTTATCAGGTGGCGAGGTGTTAACTCAGCCTAAATTTGCTATTGAGTTACTCAGCAAATTGAAGGCGATGGGATTTAGAACCGCGATTGAAACCTCGGGGCACGGTAACACCAAGCAACTACTCAGAATTGGTCAGTTGTGTGATGAAGTGCTGTTTGACTTTAAAATCATGGACCCACAACGGGCCAAAACCGTGATTGGGATTAATCTGGAATTGGTTTTAGACAACTTCCGCCAATTGGTAGAGCAAGGGACGAACGTCGTCCCTCGCCTACCCCTAATCCCAGGTTACACCTTAGACCTAATTAATACTGACCGGGTGATCAACTTCTTGCGCCCGTTCAATCTTAGCAAAATTCATTTACTGCCATTTCATCAATATGGCGCAAACAAATACCAAACCTTGGGGATGGAGTATCTACTCGAAGACGTTCCGGTTCCGAGTAAATCAGAGGTGGAAAGCATACGCCAGCACGTTGCGGCACAAGGCTACCACGTCACCATTGGAGGATAAACATGACTAAGAAAATACTCATTACTGGCGCAAAAGGCTTCTTCGGTACTCGTTTTATCAACCGCTACCAAGGCGAGTTTGAAATCCTTGGCCTAGACGTTGAACAACTCGATATCACAGACAACCAAGCGGTCATTGCTACTTTTTCTGGCTTCCAACCAGATTACGTGATCCACGCTGCGGCGATTGCGGTGACAGACTTCTGTAACAAGCATCCTGATGTTGCACACAAGGTTAATGTTCAAGGAGCAATCAACGTAGCAAAAGCGTGTAAAGAACACGGTGCCAAGCTGGTGTTTATTTCCACGGAGCAAGTGTTTAACGGTAACCCAGAGAAAGGTCCATACAGCGAATTAGACCAACCAGTGCCAGATACCGTATACGGTCAGAACAAACTAGAGGCAGAGAAGGAGCTAGCAAGTATTCTCGAAGAGATGTGGGTACTGCGCTTTACCTGGCTATTTGGTCTTCCTGAGCGCAATACGACCATCAACCCGAACGTGGTTTGGAACACACTACAAGCGCTAGTTAACGGACAGGTGATGCAAGAACGTCGCAATGAATTCCGTGGTCTAACATACGTTCACGAGCTTATCGAACAGTTCCCGAAAATTTTTACTATTCCTTACGGTACTTACCACACAGGTGCACATAACCCAGCAAGCCGTTACGAAATTGCAGAGCACATTCTCACAGAGTTAGGCCAACAAGAGCGCCTAAATGAACTGTTAGAAGCAGCAGATGCACCAAAAACACGCGATGTACGCTTAGACACAAGTAAACTCGCCGACGAAGGGGTTGTCTTTACTGAGAGTAAAGATGCTATTACCAAGTGCCTGAAAGAATTCCACTTTATTTAAGTTTGTTTGGCTACGCGGGGGCGTAGCCTAGCCCAATTTAGGAGCAATACCATGATTTACATGCTAGATACCGCAGACCTTAACGCAATTCGCAAAGCGGTAGATCTTTACCCACTGGCTGGGGTAACGACTAACCCATCCATTATCGCTAAAGAGAACCGCCCTCTCAAAGAGATTCTATTGGATATCCGTGAGTGTATTGGTGAACAGCGTATGCTACATGCCCAAGTGATGGGTAAAGACGCAGAGACAATGTTTGAAGAAGCTAAAGCTCTAAAGACATTTGATAACAACATCATCGTAAAAGTGCCAGCAACTCCTCAGGGCATCAAAGCGATGAAGCTTATCCATGCAGAAGGCATCCGTATTACCGCAACGGCTATCCTTACTCCTCAGCAAGCGCTAATGGCAGCAGTTGCTGGCGCAGAGTTTCTTGCCCCTTACGTAAACCGTCTAGACAACATCTGTAGCGATGGTGTGAATGTTGCTGCTGAGATGGTGGCACTGATCGACACTTATAACTTGGATGCTAAAGTTCTCGGTGCATCATTTAAAAACGTGCAGCAAGTGCATCAATTGTCTCTAGTAGGCGCACACTCAGTTACGATTGCACCAGACGTGTTTGACCAACTGTTGGTTCATCCACTGACAGACTCTGGTGTCGCAGGCTTTGTGGCTGATTGGGAAGGCGTTTATGGGAAAGATACCACGGTGCTAGATGTACTATAATGTGATCTAGTCCTTAGTTTTTGGTCACTGGATTATGAAACACACAAATTGAAACCAATCGCATGCCCAATGATATTACAATCGTTGGGCATTAACATATAATACTAATCAGGTATTTATCTCGATTGGTACAACTAATAAAAGACCGCATTATGAAAATCGTTGGAGTTACTGCGTGCATCAGTGGCGTAGCACACACCTACATGGCTGCAGAAGCACTAGAAAAAGCCTGTAAGAAAGCGGGATATAAAATCTCAGTTGAAACTCAAGGAGCACTGGGGAGCGAGAACCAACTTGAAGAGTCTGATATCGCAGAAGCTGATGTTGCGGTCATTATTGCCGATATCAATATTGACGGTGTCGAGCGATTCAGCCAAACGCGAATTGTACGTTGTTCCATAGCGCATTTTTTGAAAAATAGCGTCGAAGTTCTTCAGGCGATTGAAAAAATACGCAACGCGCCACCCAATGCAGAGCTTATCCTCTAATCTGCTGGCGTAGCGCTTGAGCTAAGATACTGCGCGCGATACTCCGATGGTGAGCGTGCAGTTTGATTTCTAAACACTCGGCAAAAGTAGTTACTATCCTTAAATCCGCAGCGATGCGCGACCTCTTTGACCTTCATATCGTATTCAATCAATAAGTACTTAGCGCGCTCTAAACGGACATGGTTTAAATATTCGTTAAACTTAAGTTGCCCCTCTTTTTGAAACAGCTGAGACAAATAGTTCGGCGACACATAAAAATGCTGAGCCACCGATTCACGCGTTAACGGCTCATGATAGTGTTGCTCAAGATGTTCCCTCACCGCTTCAAATAGCGCATGACTTTTAGATGGTGTCTCAACAGGACGTTCAATCAGATCAAGAATATGGCTAAACAGTGAACCAACCAATAGTCGCTTAGTACCCTGACTCTCAGGCTGCTTGATCAACTCTTCAATGGCATTGAGGATAAAGGTACCAATGCGAGGGCCGCGACGAAGGACACTTTCTTTAATCGCGGAGTCAAACTGTTCACCATCCCAACTCAATAAACTCATGCCAAAGCTCTGCTTACCTGCCATAACAGTTAACGTCACCACAGGCTTATTCCACACAGGCTTATTCCAGCTTTCCGCAGGCAGGTACAACACCCCCCCCTGTTTTAGCGTGTACTGGGTATCAACACCCATGTTATTGCCCACTTCCATATCCAACTCGCCCACCAGCACCATTTCTACACGAGGAAAGTGAACCTGATAAGCCAAAGGCGGAGGTGTAGGCAGATTACCAGCAAAGTAGACATCGCTGATCGCTTCCGTCTGGTTGGCATAATATTCAAGTGCTTCTAATAAATATGTTTTGTCTAGCATGATTGATTATCTGTATGAGTTTTCATTACACCCAATCTTAGGATAATTAAGCCTTAAAGCATTGTAGCCATTAACTTACAACAAGATATTCGAGCAATAACCTTAAGAATATGTGCTAAATCACACTTTGCTCAACAGTCAACAAATATCCAGCATTTCGAACAATTACCCTACTTATAAAACGCGTAATGTCCATTATTTTGGTGGTTGAAGTCAGCACTAAAAATAATGTTAAAAGGTACCCTACATGACACAAATCGCTCAAACGCATTTAAGCGCGCTCGGTGCAGATCTTGAACTGTCTCCCCAGATGATTCACGAGCTAGACACCCTAGGTTTCACCGTCATTCACAACGTAGTCGATGAAGATTGGCTTGAAGAGATGCGTCGAACTATCGACATGCTAGTTAAACGAGAAGGCGAAAACTTGGCGATAGAACATCACCAAGAAGAAGGCGTAACAAGAGTCGCTAACCTGATCAATAAAGGCACAGTATGGGAAAAGGTATGGGCGCATCCGCTTGCTCTCGCTGCCTGTAAACACATATTTGGTGGCGCTTTTAAAATCTCTAGCCTCAACGCGCGCGAAGCGCATCCTGACTGTGGTCATCAACCGCTGCATGCCGATTGGAAAAAACCACGTCCCGACTTTCCTAAAGTTCACTTGGTTAACTCTATTTGGGCAATTGACGACCTAACTCGTGAAAATGGCGCACCGCGAATTATCCCAAGCACTCATTTACGTCCAGAGTTACCTGAAGAAGTTTTAGACGACGTAGAAAGCGCGCACCCCGACGAAATCTATCTAGAGTGCCCTGCTGGCAGCGTGATGATTTTCAACGCTCACACCTGGCACGGTGGAACCATTAACTATGCGGGAACACGCCGACGAGTACTTCACGGCCTATATATAGATCGAGATGATGCCGCCCAACAAGACCAGCAAAAGTGGCTGACAGAACATACAGCTAGCCGCTTAACTCCAGCTCAAAAATGGTTACTAGATGTAGAGTAATTATGTCAAAGGCTAGCCATTCAATATGAATGGCTAACTGGTTAAAATAGCGAGATTTAACATGTCGATATATAAACTTAACAACGTAATTCAAACCTATGATTGGGGTAGCCTCACCTCTCTCCATGAGATGTTTAATATCGAAAATCCCCAACACTCACCGCAAGCTGAGATGTGGATGGGAGCGCATCCAAACGGCTGTTCTAAAGTGGACTTAACAGGTGAGTCCTTGTTGCATATTATCGATGGTAACAAAGCAGACGTTTTAGGCCATTACACTGCTTCTCGCTTTGGTGAGCTGCCATTTCTATTTAAAGTACTAGCGGCAGAAATACCGCTTTCTATTCAGGTGCACCCAAGCAAACGTAAGTCGGAAATCGGCTTTGAGCGTGAGAATGCGCTGGGTATTCCATTGAATGCAGAAAACCGCAATTACAAAGATCCAAATCATAAGCCTGAATTGGTTTATGCACTAACCTTCTATAAGGCAATGAATGGCTTCCGCCCAATTGCTGACATTATTGCACTATTTGAAGAGGCGGAAATTTCTTCGCTTTCTATAGAACTTAATGAGCTCAAAACGAGTGCAGACAATGACTCTCTCAAAACATTTTTTACTGCCATTATGTCTCTTGAAGGAGAGCGCAAAGATCAAGCATTGAATGAACTATATGCAGCTCAAACACGTCCAGCAAAAACGATCATGGGTCGAGAAGCATTGCAGTACAGTAAAGAGTTTAAACAGCATTACTTTGATGATATTGGTTTGTTTGCTCCTTTAATGCTTAACACGATTGAACTTGCGCCTGGTGAAGCTATGTTCCTACTTTCAGAAACTCCCCACGCTTATGTTCGAGGAACAGGCCTTGAAATCATGGCAAACTCAGATAATGTTTTACGCGCAGGTCTCACTGCAAAACACATTGATGTGCCTGAGCTGATTAATAACACCTCTTTTGAACCGATCAAGCCAAAAGATATTCGTTTAAAGCCGCAATTGAAAGAGGGCAAGCTAAGTTATCCTGTTCCTGTTGATGATTTTGGATTTGAAATTGTGCCTGTTGCAAATCAGAACATCATACAATTCGTTCGTAGTCCAGAAATTCTATTTTGTATTGAAGGAAAAGTAACCATTTCAAACCAGCAGGATAAAATAAACCTAAAAGCAGGCGAATCTGTCTTTGTCAGCAATCATTCCATTAAATATTTATGTGAAGGTCACGGCATGTTAGCTCGTGCATTTAACTGATAAAAAATACGATAGAATTGCAAAATTAAGATGATCACCCCCAACATCTTTAGACGCCGGCATTAGTGAATTACAATCACCTAACAAGTAGGACTTTAAAGTCCGATAACGAGATAGCAGTTGTCAATGGTGGTATATTAGTCAATCTTTAATGTTATTTTACAAGTACCTACCTGTCTGTACTTTGGCGTTAAAGGTTAGCGCTGATGCCTTTGGAGGCTCTTTTATGTAGGCAAATTACTGAAAAATATGCATAAGTTTCAAAATCCACTTTATAGCTTGCACTCCTGCAGCGTCAAACCACCCGCTTGTAACTGCTGAATCAAGCGCACACGCTGCACATCTTTGTCGCTGTATACACGATACCCGTTCTCTAATCGGCGACCAGAGATAAGGTTTTGCTTCTCGTAATAAAGCAGTGCAGTTCGCGATAACCCAACTTTCTTTGCCAGCTCAGATATTTGATACATGGTTTACGCTCATTCTTTGTAGCTTAAGTTCATTACTTTAAACTATGAAGTTATAGACAAGTCAACCGAAGAACGCTGAGTGATAGCTCACTTCGCCCTCAGGGAACTCACCATTGAATGACAATGCTAGGAAGTACTCGGCTGGCACACCTGATAACGTTAATTCTGGCTGTGCTTTGAAGCCGAATCGACCGTAATATTGGGGTTCACCGAGCAACACAACGCCCTCAAAACCTAAGTTTTGAACTTGTGAAAGTACCTCGCGAATCAATGCGCCTCCAATACCTTTACCTTGATGAGAAGGAGCTACGGATACTGGGCCTAAACCCAACCATCGGCTTTCGCTCCCACCCATTAGCACTGGAGACAAGGCAATGTGTCCGATAAGTGCTTCTTCTTCGTCGCAAACAAGAGAAAGCGTTAACGCGTTGGCTTCTCGCAGTCTGTTCACAATCAAATGTTCGGTCGGTTTTGCACCTGGTTCATGGTGAGGGTGATTTTCAAACGCTTGGTAAGTGATTGACTCTATGTGATTTAAGTCTAGTTCTGTTTCATGTCTAATGTTCATATCTGTTCATCCGATTAATGAATATTCGCCGACAACGATTTAACGTCTCAGCGTTTTCAATAATCAAACTATAAAGTGTAAAGCTATAGACAGGTCAACATCGAATCACATTTTTTTATCTACCGATATGAGCA
>NZ_CP045341.1:0-181301 GCF_009363355.1 Vibrio sp. THAF190c
TAGATAGGTTTAGTCAGAGTGGGATCAAGTTTATATCCCTGAGTGAAAACATAGACACAACAACCGCAACGGGAGAACTGGCTTTCCACATGATTGGGGCTATAGCGCAATTTGAGCGTCGCTTGATCTCAGAACGAACGAAAGTTGGTTTAGCTGCGGCCAGAGCTCGAGGTCGAAGAGGAGGCCGCAAATCAAAAATGAATGATTCGGATATCCGTAAAGCTAAGGCTATGCTGCTTGACCCGATGGTAACTAAAACAGAAGTTGCTGAGCATTTCGGTGTTAGTCGCCCAACCTTGAATAAAGCTCTTTCTCACAAGTAGACATGATGGGTGAGCGTATATCACAATGATAAACAGCCACTTGCAAAGAAGGCCTTTCGTTTTTGGGGTAATAGAGGGTGAGGTATGGACACGGATTATAGACATTCTATTTGGGAACTGGAGTTGGAAGATAAGTCCACTGTTTTAGCCTGTGATCTAATCGAGTGTCTAGGCAGTGGAGATGATGATATTGGGCAGGCTCTGCTTAAGCGCCATATAGCCCTTGGTGAGATTGATGACAAAATCTATGTTCGTTGTTCAGAGTGTGGCTGTCCCTTGGTGTATGTGGCTCGGAATGCCGTGCAGTCAGCTCATTTTCGTCATCAGGTATCGAAAGCTAACAGCATAGAACAGGTCAAGAAGTGCTCATTTTATACCCAGTCTCACCAGTTCTTTGGGGCAGCCTCCATTTATCACGGTGAAGGCAAGTGGCACATGGAGCACAAATACTGGCTAGCGCAGTTACTTGAGCTGTCCTCTCAAGTGGTGAGTGACTCCATTCAGGTTGAAAAATATCTGTTTGATAAAGATCCCGAGAAGAATGCTCGCCGCCGTCCGGATGTGTACTTTGAAACTGTCAGTGGTGATTGCTTTGCTATAGAGTTAACAAGGTGGTGGATGGACCCGCGCGTGGTTATAGAGCGAGAGCGTTTCTTCCGGCGACAGGGAATAAACTTGCTTTGGCTGTTCAGCCCCACTTGTGCTGAGCATAACTCAGCAACGTTTAATCTAGTTCTTTACTCCGGCGGTAATGAGCCATCATACAAGCCGGACTTGACAGAGGCTGGACTCAGTGGACATTGTAACGCATTCGTACTAACTGACGACACGAAGAACCGTAGTAATACAGAGCAAAAATTATGGTTTGAGGTACAGTTTCCAGTCTTCTCTGCGCACACTGATATTCAATATCTAAGTAAAACCATACACTCGACAATTGCCACGCTCACGGACCTGAACCTAGACCCTAAAAATCGATTGCCGTATGCGGTACCAACACTGGATAACTACCGGCAGGCTCGAGACGATTACCTGCAGAAAGTAGAAGAAGATACACAGAACAAACGGGATAAGCTGGCAAGAAGGGTCCGTAAAGTACGTACAATGCAGAGTGAGTTAAAAGCAGGCCTAGCAACACTTCACTACCATGATATCTATGATCACATCCGGGTGTTGAATGAGCTCACACGACCTTTATTGGTTCACTCGTTTGGTGGCTATTTGCAGAAACGAACAGAGCAGTTGATCGCGCTGCTACGCGCCCAAAAACAAAAACTGGAGGAGGCAAGCCAAAAGAGGCAAGCCCTAAGTCAACTGGAACAAATAGAGAACAGTATGTTGCTGTCACAGCAACGTCTGCATGGTGCATTCAGCACCAATCTGAATACTGAATTGAAAGAGCTGGAAAGGATGCTTGAGCAGCTCGAGGAAATCAAGAATACAATTGATAACGATAAAGCTGAACAGCTAGCAGATGCACTGCTAGTCTACATCCAGGAACTGAAAACTAATCCAGATAGGCCGATTCCATTGAATCTACCTGGTACGCAAGAGCAACTGGCAGAATGTTACAAGTTCTTGCAGGAACTTAATGAAACTGGTGTAACTGAACTACCTACTGGTCATAACAACATTAAATTAGCCCGGTTGGAGCGAAAATGTCTTGAACTTGGAAGGTACGATCTTGTTCAGCAGCTCTCAACAGCGTTAACTGATGCTGAACGTCAGTTTAAGGCTCGTTATGCTGAAGAAAACTTTCCTGCTCTTAGCAAAGGGTGGTGCGCTCACGGACAATATCGTGATGAATTGATGAAGGCTAAATCGATACTCACAACTGAATACAGGAGAGGACATAAGCAGTTTGCAAAACATGAAGCTTTGCAGCGTTTTATACGCTGGCTACTAAACGATTTTAGAGATAGTATCGAAGAAATCATCGAGAGCCAATACACGGTAGTTTTAAAACATTTTTCAGGAGCCATTGAGAAAGTTGATTTACAAAAGCTAGCCAATTGTGCCGGTTATCTTGAGCAACAACTACGGATCCCTCTCGACGATGAGCACAAGCGTCTACTTATAGAAATATTGCAAAGTAAGTAGTCCATGACTCTCAACTAGAAAGAAAACACATTGATATGTATGGTAAAGAGCTATTTATTCTGGTTCAGTAGTGAATATTGTTCACTCACCTGGCAAGGTCAAAACTCAAGGAGGTAATCATCAAATTCTTAGATGTTCGTGACGTTAAATTAGTAGTTAACTTCGTAGATAAACTTGTTGGTTTAGAGGAAGTTAGAAGGCTTAAGTCACGTAAAATAGATTGGTGTTATTCGGATGATCTTGATTGGTTACCAGACTCCTTTAACTTCAATGAGTTCGTTACCGCTTTGACAGCAATGTCTGCAGGAATCAAAGTGTTTCATGGGTGTCGTCCTCTATCTGTAAATAGTTACTATCAATTAGGATTTTCAGCAAATAAACATACGCAGCTAAAGAAGCAGTTTGAAGAAACATTTTCTGATATTCACTCAAATATTACCGTTCCTATCTTTGAATTTATATACGAAACCCGTTCAGACGAGAATACAAAGACTTACTTCATATGTGATACTGAGCGTTTAGTAAATGGAGGAGCCGGAAACTACATTATATATGGCAGTGAGATGCTTTTATGTGCCGCGAGAGCATTGGAAGAAGAGCTAGAGAAGTCGCTAGTTGACCGTCTCAAATCGGTTGGAATCCCAACAATTTTCGAAGTAGATCTGCCTTATGAATTGATTCCAGATTCTCAAGTCAAAGATTTTGCACGGACACTGCTGGCTTATTGGGGAAATTATCATAAGTTTCCAAAGGAGAACCGTGGGATAGAATTTGTTGTGATTACTAATGATAAGGTTTTGCCAGAGCACATAGTCAATCATTATCATCCGACCAAAATTCTAGATCGTCACCGCTTCCCTCCGACATTTTATTACTTCGACGCATCAGCAAGTCCCTCCTAATGTATGGACTGTCCAGGTTTTCCTAACAGAAGCGACTCTCAAAGTCACTTAACTGTGAGCCAAGTATTAGCGGTGCATCTGCCCCTATTTTTCATTGCTTTACCACCTTAGAAATGAGCTTTTTTTATCCGGTCACTTGATTTTTACTGTATGTATACCCATGTAAGCATATAGACTCACGCCATCGTTAAGGAGATCTGTGCTCATGCCTATTCAAACTCATTTCAACAAGTTTAATAAGAAAATCTACCTAACCAGCCACTCAGAAGGATATAAAAAGGCAAAGGAAAAGGATAAAAACATCTTCGAGGAAATCAAAAGCGCTTTCAAAGATGCTGGCTATCCTGTAGTCGACTCATTCATGCAAGGATCATTTGCCGTTAACACTGCCATCAATAGTCTGGACGGTGATTTTGACATAGATCGTGCAATCGTCATTGATGCAGAGAAAGCACCTGAAGATCCTGTTGCTCCAAAGAAAGTCATCAAAGAAGTGCTGGATAAGCGGAATTTCAAGGATCCCAGAATCAAGAAGCCGTGCGTAACAGCTGACTACAAGTCTATCAATCTGCATATTGACTATACGGTATACAAAAAAGAGACTTCTCTCTTTGGTGATACTTATTACCTAGCTGTTGGTAAAAATGGTTCCAGTGATGAACATAAGGAGTGGTCAGAAGCCGATCAGAAAGGCCTTATTGAGTGGATTGATAGTGTTGATGATTTTGTTTTGGGAGCTACTGCAAAACGCAAGCAACTCAAGAGTTTGATCCGCTACATAAAACGCTGGAGAGATGTGAACTTTAATTCTGAAGGGGTAAGAAAGAAGGTTTTTTCGATTGGTCTAACCATCATGATGAAAGAGCAATACAGCCCTAATCCATTCTCTGCAGAGGTGGAAGACGATCTACAGGCTTTGAAAAGCACTGTTGATGCGATTCTTGATGCTGACTATATTTCAGCTCCATGGGGAACCGATGATTACCGCGTTTATGTCAGGTTACCAAAAGTGCCTAAACGCGATGTTTTTCAACACAAAGTGGAAGGAGGGCACGCTGATGGTAGTGATCTTAATGTCGGTGCCCAACTTAGAAATAAGCTGCTTAAGCTTCAAGAGGAGCTTCAGAAAGCCTTGGATGAGACGGACGAAAGAAAACAGTGCGAAATCTTAAATAAGGTGTTTGGCGACGATTTCGAGGTACCCAAACAAGAAAAGCAACCATCCTCTAAGGCTGCATCAACACTTCTGACTGCTGGGGTCGCCCCCCTAAGTACAGCAGGAGCTTCCGGTACGTCGCAAGGTGCATAATGTGAACTACGCAACTGTTCTAGAGTACTTCCTCGATAGTGAATTTGAGGTTCAGCCCTCAAGCCATTCAGATTTGGATACAATTTCAGTCAGCGTTGAAATTGAAGGCAGCTTAATGACTTTGGTGCATTTTTGTATTAATGAACTGCAGCAGTTGCCTCAATTTTATTTGGAGGACTATGCATCTTTTGGTGTTTTAGCTCATGTACTTCCTTCACAGTCTTTTGAAGGGCTTGGGAACATTTGTGTGAACCACCTGGATTCTGTGTCCGTCAATTTTGAGAGGCCAGAATTAGCTTTCGAAGAGTCCATAAGGCGGCATATCAAACTGCTACGTATGCTCATCACTGATTCTAAATTTAATCAGAGTGAGTTGCTTAGGGAGTTTAGTACAAATTGGTATGCGAACACCAATAGCCTGCTGGGCTCATCGCCAAAGACACTGTACTGCACATCGCGCGTTACTAATTTTACTCAACTCGATATTTATCAACCAACTCAAACAGATAGTGTGATGAGTATTCCCGCATCTTTCACGGCCTTGCCACATGAGGGCAATGATCAAGATGTGGCTCGATTTCTCAAAATGAAATCCCGTCAACGACGAAATGATGCCGCAGGGTGCATTCTTCCGCTGCAGTCTATAGATCCGATTATTCCCCGCAATGGTGATGGATTGAAAGCTTGGTTGTTGAAAGCTATCCAAAATCTCGCTCCTGAAATCAAAGGTAGAGCAGAAAGGGAGTTGTTTTCTATCCGGGTTAAAGAGTTCTGGCTGGTGCTAAACGTGGGAACACCATCAGGTAAAGCATGGGTTGGGGTAAAGCTCTACTTAGATAAGAAGCGGGCATTTCCCCTAACCTCTGAAAAGATGAAACCGTGGAAGATTGAGCCTATCTTTGTAGAGGCCTTTAACAAGGAACTCATGTTACCACGCAGCGGTGCTAACCTATCACTTGATAGCAAGAAAGTGCTATTGTTTGGCTGTGGTTCCGTGGGAAGTGAAATAGCGCATAAGCTGGGAGCAGCAGGAATTGGTCGTATTGATATTGTAGATCCTGATTGTTTTAGTACGTCTAACATCTATCGCCATACCCTAGACGGTGATAAGACAAACTGGCCGAAATCTTTAGCTGTAGGCCTTCAGTTGCAAAAAAAGTTTCCTTGGCTGAAAGTAGGTAGTTGCTGCGATTCTTTGCTCGATTATAGAAAGCGCTCAACTTTAAGTGCGTATGACCTCGTTATCATTGCCATCGGAGTGCCGACCCATGAACGCTTGTTCCATGATTACTTAGTGAAATTGGATGTTAAAGTTCCTGTAATATATAGCTGGCTTGAAGGGTACGGAATTGGAGGGCATGCTGTTTTAGATATTCCGCATCAATCAGGATGTTTGCGTTGTGCGTATGTTGAACCGAGTAGTGGGATTCGTGGTTTGGCATCCAATCTCAACTTTATAGAACCCGACCAGAATGTAGTTAAAAATTATGCAGGCTGCGGTGAGATGTTTATCCCATATGGTGCAATTAGCTCCACACAAACAGCCCTTCTCGCAGCGGACCTAGCTGTGGGATATCTAGAAGGAAAGCTGACGGAGTCAAGAAAAGTTAGTTGGAAAGGCGATAGCGCAGATGCAGAACGTGAAGGGCTCAACCTCACTAGACGATATCAAACTTTTACATCTTCTTTAAAAAAGCTGCCTTTACGGCATCCACTATGTGACGTATGTCAACCTAGGGAATTTATCACCTATAAAAGCAAGTGTGGAAAACTCTTTCATCTGCCGCAGACTCTTAATGAAGAATTGTGTTCTTATCGACAGGAAAAATCTACATCTGTTGAGTCTGCTGGACTTCTCATTGGGTATTACAACCAGAACGGTGAAGTACTAATAGATACTTTTACCACTCCAAAAGCATCCGATCAAAGAACCAGGACGACGTTCAAGCTAGATGCGCAGGCTCACCAGGCAGAAATTGACGATGCCTATATCGCTTCAGATCAGCTGTTAGGCTATGTTGGGACTTGGCACACTCATCCTCAGGATTTGCCGCTTCCCTCAACCCCGGATAAAACTGACTGGCGAACCCATGAGCACGAAAATCCCGATCGCCCACTTTTTTTTATTGTTGTAGGCATAAAGAAAACGTCGGTCTACACCTTGAGTAAGGGGGAAATAATCGAATTATCAATCGTTTCGGAGGAACATAGCTGACTATGTGGGAACGCTTTAAATGGCTGTTTGTTACAGCATTAAAATTCAAACGCACAGCTTATCCACGAACAAAGTGGGGAGTTAGAGCTTGCCTCGCCGCTTTGGGATCGGGCCTGTTCTCGATTGGCGTACTTAACGTCAAATTTGAAAGTGGCTATGTTGTCGACACTCTGAGCCTGGCCGATAAGGAGCCCTCATTGTATGCGATGTACCTTAGTGTTGCTTTGTTCATTTTGGGCGCAATGCTTATTTTCTCTGAGTGGAACCAAAAACTTCGCCACACTGCGAGGGTCATAATTTCAGCAATGCCTGGTGTTTCGACGGATTTTCCTGATGAAGTGTTGGAGCCATCCGAGAAAGCGTTTTGCAGAGAGTCAGTGCATCTTGGCGTACCCCAGACTATCTCTGAAAATATAGAGCAGCAGATCCGGCGATATAATGCCGAATTAGAAGTGGATATTTTTAAGCGCCATATCCTTCAAGATAAAGGTCAAAAACTCTATATAGGCGGACTAGCTCGCATCCCATTTTTAGTTGCTTATGGTGCCCTGTTAAGAAACCTTTCAGCGGAGATCTTGTATTTTGACAAGTTTCATCGTAACGGAAATTACGCATTATTGTCTGATGAGCACACCCATGTCACATTCAAGAAATCTCCTCTTGTGGATAGGGTCAATCACTCAGGAGACGTCGCACTAGCAATAGGCCTTAGTACCCCTATAAACATCAGCCAAATTCCTGAAGAATTTCGGAACTCAATCACTATGCTGTTTTCTGAACAAGGTAGTTCGAGGAACCTGATTAAGAATCAGGATAATTTACAAGAGATGTCAGCGAGAATTGGTGAACTCATTGACAGGCTATCCGCGCTACCGGGTTGCAAGAGAATACACTTATTCTTATCTGTCCAGTCAGCCTTAGCAATTGAAATTGGGCGTCGTTATCAGGAAGGGACACAGCAAAATTGGGTGATACATAACTTTGATCCATCATCACAGTCCTATACCTGGGCGTTGGAATTATCAAGTTCGGGTATCTCCGCTTACTCTTAGAAAACACAAAACAAATGATACATACGATTTTATATAATCAAACACTATTCCAAGGAAAATCTATTGCGATAGATGTTTGATTATATTTTAAGTACGTATTTCTTTAATCCTCTCATACAACAACATACTCAATGGTTGCTATGAGGGACAGTTACCTGATATAGCGGCTTGATTTCCATTGCCTCCTAGATAAACCCTTACAACTCTAACGCAGCTTGCGACACTAGATTTCGATGAGAATATGGATATATCAGCAACCAAACAGGGAAATGAAATGTCTGTTAACGATCTTGTGAAACGTCTAGAGGAACTTAACTCTGAATATCGTAAAGGTAATCCACTAGTTACTGACGGTGCGTACGACCTTCTAATTGAAGAGTGATCTTCATTAGAGCCAAACCACCCTTTTCTCAACACTATTGAAGTAGAAGATTTGGAACAGGCTGGTGGAGAGAAATATAAGCATCCAACCCCAATGCTGAGTACAGATAAAGCTTATGAAGTAGCTGATATCGAAAAGTGGTTGGAGAGAATTTCTAAAGCTGCGCAATCAGTTGGAGTACAATCTCCAACTATCCGCTGTACAGCTAAACTTGACGGTGTTGCTTGTCGATATAATACAAAACCTTTGTTAGCTACCAGAGGTGATGGCGAGGTTGGGCGTGTTATTACATCCCTATTGCAAAATGGTCTTGTAATCAAAGGTGACGATTCTGTAGATGGTATTGGTGAGATCGTCATGCCTCAAGAGTATTTTGATAAGCACCTTTCACACATGACTCACCCAAGAAGCGTTGTCGCCGGTATTGTAAATGCCAACAAACTAAGTGAAGAATCTCGTAAAATCCTACGCGAAGGCGGTGTGCATTTGGTTTTGTACAAAGACATGTTGAGTGTAGAGCTTCCACTTTCTGAATTTGCATCTTCACATGAACAGATCGAGAACCGACTCCGCACCGAGACTCATTACCCATTCGATGGCGTTGTATACGAGGTTGTTAAAGACTCAATCAAAGAACTCCTTGGTTCGAACTCACACCACAACCTGTGGCAGATCGCAAAAAAACAACGCGCAGAAGGTGTTATAGCAACCGTTAAGGGCATAACTTACCCTATTGGTCGAACTTCAGTTCTAACACCACTCATTCACATTGATCCAGTAACAATTGATGGTTCAGAAGTAACAAAAATGACTGGCCACTATGTTGGGAACCTAAAAGAAAAAGGCATAGGGATTGGTTCAAGAGTTTCAGTGATCAAAGCCGGTGAAATTATCCCTGCAATACAGAGCGTGATTATTGGTTCTACCGACCACAACTTACCTTCTTGTTGCCCACACTGTGGTGCCGAACTTGATAAACGCGACATTACATTGAATGAAATCGTAAATGACAAGAGCAAGAAAGTCATAAAGAAAGAGGCCAACTGGTTCTGCACCAACGATGAATGCAAAGGAAAAGCCCGAGCCTTCATTATGTACCATTTCGAATTAGTTAAGGCGCAACTTTTTGGCAAGGCAACAGTAAACAAGCTTATTGAAGGTGGTTTCAATTCCGTTGAGTCCGTATATAAAATGACAAGAAATGACTATTTATCTTGTGGTCTCGGTGAAGGGCAAACAGATAACCTGATTAGCGAAATTAATCGCGTTAAGTCCTCACCGATCAACGACTATCAGCTTGTAGCTTCTCTTGGGATTAGCGGCCTTGGTCGAGGAACAGGCAAGAAATTATTCGCTCACTACAATATCAAAGATATTTCTACATTATCCGTCGACCAGTTATCTTCTATTCGGGGGTTTGGGAAAGTGAACAGTGACTCAATCACTAACGCCCTATCCAAGAGTGCGCTGCTACCGTTCCTTTTAGAAGCATATGAGAAAGTGATCATTCATACAAAAGCTCAAGCTGAAATCAGTGCGTCGCTTAAGCATTCTTCTCCATTAGCGGGTAAGAAGGTGGTTTTTACTGGTACTTGCTCACGTCCAAGAAGTGAAATGTCTAACATTGCCATAGAGCTTGGCTGCGAGGTACAAAAGAGCGTTGTTAAAGGAACTGATTACCTTGTTTGTGGGGAAAAAGTCGGTGCTAAGAAGATTGAAGCTGCGCAAAAAAAAGGGGCTACCGTAATATCCGAGTTCCATGAAATTTCAAGTCAACGTTTAGACGTAGAAATCGAAGAAATTAAGAATGTTAAGACTTCTAACCCATCAACAAATATCAACCCGCCAACGGAAGTACTAACTTCTGATATCGGCAGCAACGGACAGATGACTTTGTTCTAGACTTCTGAATGAAAGGCCAGTAGCAAACCCGCTATTGGCCTTGCTATATCAAACAAGCTAGCCTCGCTTGCGCCGATAACTTCCAATGAGACTCTAAATGTGTCAGCAAAACGACTGACTAAAGTACACATTTGGAGACTCAACTTATGATGCCTATCTCAGTAAACAAATTCCTTATATCCCAACGCAATGCGGGATACTCGATCACTGAAGCTATTGCAGAGATTGCAGATAACTCAATTCAAGCCGAAGCAAACTACTTCCAAATTGACAAGGTAATGGACGGTAAATCTGTTTCAAAGATCATCTTTTCAGATGACGGTTGCGGTATGCCATTGGACATTCTTCACAAGTACTTAGTTATGGGAGAGAGTTCGAATTGGTTATCAAATTCCTTTATCGGGAAATTCGGGGTCGGAGCTAAGGTATCTGCATATTGTCAATGTCAGAAAATCACTGTTTACAGCCGTATCAAAGGCACAAATGACTTTTATTCCACATCCTACGACCTTGAAAACATCATCGGTAATAACGAAATCGTAGGGATATCTGAACCAGTTAAAACAGAAATTCCAAATGATGTGAATCTCCTGGTTCGTGATGACGCAAATACAATCGTAGTCTGGGAAAAATTTGACTTACTGGCAAAGCGATCTTCTAGTGCCATGGACAACGAGATTCGATGTGAACTTGGCCGTATGTTCCGTCGCTTCATATACGCGGGGTTTGAAATCCAGTTCAATGGTGAACTTATAAAAGCATTCGATCCAACATTTCAACTACGTGAGACATACAATGATGAGATTCTAAGTAAAGTATATCTCGGGGAACACAAAAGACCGCAACATTTCGAGCCCCAATACTTTGCACAAGACTTAGTACTCGTTAGCGACGGTGAAGAAAAGGTAACACTCAGCGTAACTCTAATGCCTAAAGAAGTAACTAGAACTCCGGGCAAAGGAGGAGATCAGCTTGCAAGAGCTTTGCGCCTTAAGAAAAACCAAGGGCGTATCACTTACCTAAGAGCAGGCCGTGAAATTGGTTATGACAGCTACCACAATTGCCTTGGAAGAGCGTCGATTGCAGAAGACCGATTTATCGGAATTGAAATAAAGTTTAATGGACATTTCGATTCTGAGTTTGGAACGAAAATGATTAAGCGCGGAGTCGAGCCTAGTCCTTCGATGAAGAAGCGAATTACAGAAGCTCTGAAGTTATATGTTCCGATTGCTAACAAAGTTTTGCGTCAGAGATGGGATGGAAAGACCGAAAGTGTTGATTTCGAGGCATCTGAGAAGGCTCTAGAAAGAATGGAATCGGTGTTTAGTGCGTTGAGCCGAGCAGAGTCTAATACAAGTGAGAAAGTAGCAGAGCGAATGACAAAACTACTTTCTTTGGCGAAAGAAGTTGGGATTTCAGATAAGAATGAATATCTTGAACGTAAATCAAGCCGTCCGTTTGTCATTGAAGAAGTTGATTCACTGCTAAACGACACCTTTTTAGATTTTGAAGCTAACACGCAACAAATCTTAATACGCATCAACAAATCGCATGCAATCTACCGAACAGTATGGCTACCAATGCACCAGATATCTGGCATGAATGCTTCAGAACTAGAATTAATGGATCCATCTCAGGCCGCCAAGCACAGTTTACAATCCCTGAACCTCATGATCATAGCCTTTGCCAAGGTTAACGAAGAGAATGACGCCTCAGAATTTATGAACAATTGGTCGAAGAAATTAGAAACGCTTATTAGACAAATCGAAATCAGCAAGTAACCGCCCCACCCCCACAAATCCGGCGGTAGCGATTCGCTACCGCATCATGAAAAGGAACACAACATGAAGACCATCTTAGAACAAAGTTTCAATGTGGAAGGGTTCAGCTGTATAGAAGTTAAAATGGTCGAATGGCTAGTTAGTCATGAAAATGATCAACAGAGCACAGCAATCATCGGTGTTTGCTTAAAAGGTAACTCGGTCAATTCAGAAACAAAATTCAAATCGATTCAAGGCTTGTTCATTGAAAACTATGAACATTTCGACCGCGTTCATTACGTAACAAAGCTAATTGAAACTGGTATCTATACCACCCCTTTATCATCCCCTACCCTGTTAGATACCAAAGCAGATACATTCGAAATGCAGGTGTTATCTAAAGCATCTCAAACCGCCTTTGACTTTGGTGACTATCATAAAATGCCATTTAGTAGTCACTCTACTTGACCGACGTCACCGAGAATCAAATCAAAAACCATCCGTAACAGCCTGTTACAGCTTTATAATCAACAACTTAAGTTCGTGAACATGTCGTCATTGCGCAGTCAAAGATCCATGCAAACCTAAAGGTAGGTTAGATTATTCAAGGGCATTAATATGGAATTCGATAAAAAATCTTCATACTACAAAGCAGCAAGAGAAATGGGAGTTGTTGAAATCTGCAACAAGAAAAAATTGTTGGCAGATGCGTTACAAAATTGGCTAAATCATCAAGCATTAGCGAAGTCTCAAGCCTCAGTGACTAATGAACATAGAAACGAAGTTCTATCATTTTTCTTCAATGAAGTTCACTCTGAATTGTCTAATCAGGACGTTCTATGGGTCGCGGATAAATTGAAATCCTCTGGCATCATGAAGAAGTTCTTGGAACTGACCTTTAAGAATCGAATTCAATCTATCGAAAGCCTTGTTTTCTTATATCAGGGCTCAAAAAGCGCGCCCGTTCTATCGGTAATAGAAAATTTAATCATTCAGGCTATTGAAACAAATGTGAATTATTTCAATAGCTTCGATCAGTTTAATGACGCTCTCTTAATCCGGTTAGCGAAGAAAAGCGGAAAGTCCCGAATGCTCATTTGCCAGCGATTAACATCAACAATCGCATCTGACAAAGTTGTTGAGATGATGGTAAAAAGAGGAGGTAACGAATCCATAAGTAACTGGATTAATACTTCAAATAGTGTCTCTGGTAAAGAGGCTTTATTTCAAAAACAAGCGAATAAAGGCTATAAAAACCCTTTCTATGCAGCTTACGACATTAGGGCAAAAACCTATCCAAAGGAGCAAAACAGACTAGTCACTACAGACAAAGAGCAAATGAGTGGAATTAGCAGCGTGCTGAGAGAATTAAGACTTGGTATTAAAAGCTAGCCATACGCTCAGTTGCGGCCAGGTGTTTACATGAGACTGTATTACCGATCATCAAAGCGAATGACAGGAATACATTATGAAGTGGCAAAAAGTAGCAAATAACAACCTTACAGATAAGGAACTTCTGAAAAATAAAGTTAGACGTGCTATCAACAACCTTACGGAGCACTTTACAACATCTGGCCTTTTACCTGCCTCCCTATTGAGTGGAGGTAAGGATTCATCTTGTACGACTTCAATTAGTTTGGTTGCTTGGAGAAATGCGATCAAGCTAAACCCCGACCTTAGAAAGATCCCTTTTATCATTGCTTACAGTGACACTCGCTGTGAAAACCCAATTAAAGCAAGTTACCTCAAAGACCTTATAGAAGAGTTCAAGTTGTATGCGAAAAAACACAACTTTAAACTCGAAGTCGTAATCGGAAAACCAACAGGTGCCAGTTCTTGGCAAACCAAAATCGTAGGTGGATACGCTTCACAATGGGACGTTCGCCTGCCTGTCGGTTCGGGTTGCGCTGTGGATTGGAAGATACTGGCACTTAATAATGCAGTAAGGCCATATGAAAAATTTGCCAAAGAACTTGGACTTACACTAACTCGATTGTTAGGTAGTCGATATAAAGAAAGCTTAAATAGAGGTCGTAACCTAGATAAAGAGTGTGCCAACGAATTTGAAGTCATCACTTACAATGGTCAAACCAAACTCTATCCAATTTATAGCTGGGAAAACCAAGACGTATGGGATTACCTATTATTCTGTGAAGAAGTGGACGATTCTGATTTTGAGGGAACCAAAAACGGATTTTACTCAACATTGCAGTTTTACAATGAACTTAATGGTGGTGAATGTTCAGCCGGTGTTACTGAAAAGAGTAGTTGTATGGGAACAAGAGACGGGTGTTGGAATTGTTTTGCTAGCGACAAACCATATCTCGACAAAGGATTATATGAAAGTAACCCACACCTAGCACCGTTAGGGGAATTTAGACGGTTTATGCTTGAGAACAATATTGATGCCTTTAATCGATCACACATTCCCACTTCTGCAAGTAATTACACACGATATAGTGCATCATCACATTCAGGGGCTTACCTATTAGACATATTGAGAATTGGGTTAACGATCCAAGTACGCGAGGAAGAAAGAGCTAAAAGAGAAGTAGAACTTGTTAAAAGTGGACTCCATCTTGATGTGGATAACGCAAGGACTGAACCTGAGATTGTCATATTCACACCGAAAGACATAGCCTTTATCGATTACTCTTGGCAAAGTCGCGGCTTACAGTTGGAGCCCAATATGGCAATAAAAACCTTCTACGAAATTGTATACGGTGGAAAAAGATATGACATACCTGCAGGATACAAACGGAACGGTAATTTACCTGAACAAAAACCTGCAAACCTTGGGAATATTTTCTTTCCCGACCTAAACACAAACGATACTACCGAAATCACGTTAGACGAAGAATTAGAGAGGGGTTGGCAGTTCGCACCAGATGAACACTTCGAATCAATGTTTTCAAATAAAGCATTGTTAGAAGATTGGCTAAAAAACGATTGTTTCCTTTTTGGCGCGTCTCGATGGCTTAAATCCGGATTGATAACGCCTCCAATGCACCAAATTAAGAACATCATGAAGAGAAATCAATGGGTGAAAAACATCTATAAGAACAATCTCCACATAGCAGCATTCAATGGCGGAAAACTATCTTAGAGCTCACTTAGCGAATAGTTCATAGCAACCCCGTTAAAAAAACTACTGTAACAGCCTGTTACAGTAGTCAAATCAGCAACTTAGTTAAAACTCACAATTTTTAAGCTATACCGCTCTTTGGTAACAACTCTCCGCACATCTCCCATGAAAGCATGCACTTTATAAAAAAGCATGATCTAGTCCGCATTTTTGGCACAACTTAGGTTTCATTTTTATCAATGTCGCGTCCCGGTATATAAGTCAGGGAGTGGATAAAAATGCAGCCAATAGAAATTTATTATAAAGAGCTAGAAGAGAAGGAAATTCTTTCAAGAGAGGAAGAGGAATCACTTTACCCGTTACTAGCAATCGATCCCAACGCTCGTAAAAGATTAGTCGAAGCAAACCTTAAAATTGCCTTAAAGAGCGCTAGAAGCTTTCAAAGGAAGAACCCAAAATACGAGCTTATAGAACTGATCTCTGAAGCTAACCTAGGCCTAGCAGTAGCAATAGAGCGATTCGAGCCATCTAAAGGTTTCCGTTTTAGTACGTACGCTCAGTGTTGGATAAACAATAGGCTTAATCAATACGATCTATTCAATCACTCAGCTGTTCCCGCTCCAAAACGTGCTTACTACAAGAGCAAAAAAATAAGCTTCCTAAAGGGTAAAGATACCCCACTCAAAGAAATTCTAGATGAAGTTGGGTGTACACAAGATGATATGGAACAAATAGAACAAATTAGTTCTCGTTCTTATGTACCCATTGACGAATTCCATGAAGAAACAATATCCGATCCAAACGACACTTCGCTCGAGAGCGTAGATGAACAAGATCTTCTATCCAAAGTTGAACAACTTATTAACGACTCAAACGTTTTAAAAGACAAAGAGCGTTTATGTTTAACTGCATTATATGGCTTCGGCAGCCAAGAAAAGCAATCACAAGCAAGCCTCGCTGCCAAACTTAATCAGTCAACAGAAGAGATAAGAACAATTCAACGAAATGCTCTTAAACAACTTCAAACCATATTGGCCTAATGGATTTCTATGATACCTATTAAATCAAAAGCTACGTTAATGTTCATTCTGGGTCTAACCGTTGCCCTTACAACAGGTGCAAGCGCCAACTTTAGAAAAGAGGCTGTAGACGAGTCGTTCGACACAGAAGAGCACGAAAGAGTGTGTCACATCGAAAGTCCTACTTCAGCAAGTGTGAATTGCAAGAATGGAGATATCATGCTTTTTATTCCTCGCAGAATAAGCAGTAACACTACGAAAGAATCAATTATCCTTGCATCCCTAGTTTGCGACTTCCGCTATGAGGTTATGCATAGTAGCGAAGCTCTTAGTTGTGTTTTCACTACGAAGAGAAAACAGCAATGGACAGGTTTTGGAATGGAATAAATCAACAGCTTGTATAAAAGGACACCCATAATGAACTGCCCTGCCTGTGAAGCTGTTATCAACACACTACTGGTACAGAACAAAGCTAATAGCAATAGCCCATCATTTAATTGTGCTTCTTGCGGAGTGAAATTGCTCGCTTACATTGAATTCGGAGCTCATTACGTAAGTAAATTCCCGACCTTAGCAATTCTTGATCGCTCTACAGTTTGTACGCATAAATTAACACAACCGCTATGAGGTCGGGTGAACCAGAGGAAGTTCGCTCATGGCATATTCAAACAAGGTTTTTGAAACCTACAAATTAATTTCAAACGAAATCAATTCACTCGGCAGCATCGATAGCAAGCCTCTGTTCTTTGGCTTGAGTATTAATATTAACGGCATCACCGTAGGGCTGATTACATACTCCAATGATCTAATAGTTCGAGCAACGCCTTGCAGCCTCCCGATGTTGAAAGACCTTTCCCTCGAACAACACACTTATCAAAAACGAAACTTTATCGTCCGCTCTGGCTTCTTTCACTATGACTTAGCCTCTGAGCACACTATTACTTTATCTGAATTGTTTGAAAAAACTTATCTTGGAGCTTTAAGAGTTCGACGTCTCCAGGGAGAAGTAAGAGCAAGCACTTTAAATAAGATGCCGAACATCAAATTGTCTCTTGCGAAGAAATTAAAAGATATAGGAATTGCCACACCAGAAGAACTGCGCGAGCAAGGTGCACCGATGGCCTTCGCACTAATTAAGATGGAACATGGGGATAAACTCGCAGAGTCAGTACTTTACAAGTTGGACGGTGCAATCAAGGGCGTACATGAGGCGACGATAAGCCAAATTGATAGACAAAGGCTCAAATCTGACTTCAACAATATACTTCAGGAACTATCCGATGAAAATTGTTAAGTCATTGAAAAACAAGGTGTAACAGGCTGTTACACCCTGTAGCCTACATTGACTACCTTATGGGTGTAATTAAATTTTGTTAAAGAATAGTCACGGAAAGAGAATGCACATTCAAAATCTAGTTATTCAAAAACTGCATCAGAATCTACCAAGCATCGCGGGAGATCTGATGGCCATTGAGTATCAATCTGTACCAAATATAAAAGAAGCCTTGAATAGAATAAACACCATCGGTACAAACGATAGAGTAATGCATTCTTTCAGTTTTAAGCCCAACAAAAAGAACCCTAAGAAGCTAAATCTTTTATCAATCGGCACATGTTCAACTGTCCTAAAAAGCGTTCTAAATGGAAGCAATGACATAGTAATCTGCGTCCCATCAATTACGTATACCTCACACTCTTCAGAGACCTTAGAAACAATCAGCCTTGGTACAAATTCACTCATCCCCGAGCTTAAAGATAACCATGTAAAAATTGAAATTGTACCAAGTGGCCAATCAACAAAAGAACTCGAAATGAGCGTTGTCCGAGAGGTTCTTTACGACTACAAATTTAACTCATTGCTTAAAGGTTGGAAGGTAGATGTATTGTTGGCTCACTCAGAAGCTTTTTGTTTAGAGGGAAGCAATCTCTTTAATATTCTTAATATTGGGTTCGTCACACATTGCGACGAACAAAGGACATTTATTGAAGAGCTGTCAGGACTGAAATTACACACAACCGACGAAGAAGAAATACTACGAAGTGTGATCAGAGTTAGCAGTCCTACAAATAGCATTTCCAACACTGTTATTACAAAAGGCACATCCAAACGTATTGCCTACGTAGGAAACAGAAGTACACCATCCACTATCAAACCAGTATTTATAGACATAGATTTCAACTGTAAAACTACATCGGATTGGTTTAACCAGTTTACGTCTAAACATTTCGACGAAATCGTAACTAACGAGTCACTAGTTAATGAAACCAATTTGGGGATTAGCTTGAATGGAATTGAAGAACTCATAATGCAAAAGCAAAAGGAGGCCGAGTGTATTTGGTTAAATTGCTTGGATTAATTGCGAAGGTCCTAAACCGTGCGACTCTAAAATTCGCCAGTTTATTTAGGATTTAAAATGAAAAGTTCAGAAATGAAGTACCTAATGAGGTCATCCAAAGCAATGATGCGTTATCAGATGACAGGTTCATACTCCCGAGCCAGCAAGCCAGAATCGACCCCACTTCGTGACCTAATTGAATCTATACCTAGAAGTGATTGGAAACTTTATAAGAACGTAAAACTTAGCCATAAACTAGGCTTTAGGGCTTCAATTCGATTCGATTCACTATACCAACTTTATCGGTGGTTAGGTGGCGATACCGAAGTCGTAGGAAACCGACGCCTTCCTTACCAAGATTACATCATTCGCGGAGTCAACAATATTACTCACGACGAACTAGAAAAACACTGCTCAAATTTCAAAAAACCTTATCGGGATAAAAAATGAATACCAACTTCCATCAAGAGAATATCAACGTTGGAATGGAACGTCTCAAGCCAGTTTATTGGAATCCAATTTTCTTAGGCGATGAGTTGTATCTATTAGTTTCTGAAGGTTTATGGTCCCAACTATTGGCTAATGAATACATTTGGCAAACAGCTCAAATTGAAGGCAAAGAATTTGCTGAATTGGTTATCGACGGCTTTTATTCATTCGGAAAAGAAAGGAAACAAGAAAATGCTCGAAGCTATAAATGCAGAAATTGAAAAGACAAACAACAATACTTTTCACGAACTCTACTTATGTGGTTCTTTATCAAGTTCACATTTAACTAAGAAGGATCTAGAGACTTTAGAAAGACTTGTTGAAGATAGCAACCATACGAACGTTCTGGGCTGTGGTGGTAAATTTTTCATAAAATTGAAGGCTCTAAAAGATTCTATCGATGTCATAGATGATGCAGAATCAGCAAACTTAAACTGCATCTCAGAGCTTAGCGAAAGTTTTAATTACATTATGCAGTATTGCACATTGAACGACTTAAGAATGATTGAGTTTGATGTTGAGGCAAAAGTAACTTCATTATTCGAAACATTCGATCACTAGAGACAATTTCAGAGGCATAAACTATCAAAGAATAGGCTAGGCAACGAGATTGGGAAGCCCACTTAAATATCGGACGTAACGGGAGCGTCATTAGTACCAATATTGCATTGATACCAAAAGGAACAACTAAGAACGAAAGAATCTCTTGCGCACTTAAAGTAACGTGTTGTAATTATAAGTGAAATATATAGTGAACTAGATCTAAGTTTGAAATGTTTTTATTAAGTCATTTCAAATTAAAAGTATTAATGGGGGTTATGATGAGAAATGTATTCATTCGGTCTTTAGGTAACCTTTTGGCTTATTACATTTACCGCACTATTGAAAAGTGGGGTGCAATTATCTTTGCAACTGCCGTCGCATTGATTTTTTTCTAAGTAGTTACCTGGGCGCAAACACTCTTGCGCCCTAAAGAACCCGTGAGACATTGGAAGTGTAACAAACACTTATTCAAGGATAAAAAGATGAACTTAGGCAAAACAAAATTTACATTAGGCGTCTTGGCTGCACTAGTTAGCATCAATGCTCACGCGGTACGATTTGGTACTGACGTAAGTGAGGATGATTACCGCGATCACACTGTTCGTTTTCAAGTCGAGAACGGCAATGGCTCAACGATTTCCTGTGGCGGCTTGTTAATCGCAGGTGAATACATTCTAACAGCGGGTCATTGCTCTGGTAGCTCGACATACGCAGCTAACTACACCGAGTATATTCCTTGGTTAGATGGTGGTGCATCGAATGACATTTCTGTTTTTGTAGGTATTGATTACAACGGTACCGAACACAAGACAACTTACAGTAACATGGATGTTTATGGTTCTTTTGAGTCTGCTCATAACTCTTTGTTAACTGAGCTTACTTACTTGGAGTCTATTTTTGGAGCATCAAAGTTCACAGCTCAACGTGGTTGGCAAGACCTTGATTGGACTCGCAGAACAGGTTTTCGAGATATTGCCCTTATTAAACTAAACACCAAGATTGAACAACAACATCAAGCCGCGCTTATGCCAGTATTCGACTCCGTAAGCAGCTCATATAACATTGTTAGTGGTGATACGTTTACATTTCGTGGTTGGGGACGCACAGAAACAGGTGCTTCGCCAAGCACAATGCAAGAAACCTCTTTGGCTCTTCCATTTACTGAAAGCCAATATAACCCTAACAAACCTGTAGACTCATCTAGCACTACAACCGACTGTTCGGCATCTGTTGCTAATTGTGAACTACGCATCAAAGATTACATGGTTATCAAGCCTACTGTTGTCGGTGGTACAGCATCTAGTGGCGACAGTGGTACACCAATGCTCACAAGTGAAGACCGAGCGTTTGCGATTGCTTCTACCGAGAACGCAGCACACACACAAAACTTCTTCACTAACATCGGATCGTACTTAGAAAACATTGCATCTGAGATCAACAAGGTAACAGCTCCATCTTCAATGTCTTTTGATATGGACACAGACGCTACAGATACGTTAGTCACGACTTTTCAAGTTCAAAACCTAACCCAGTTTACAGACAACATTTCACCTAGCCTTACAGGTGACACTCACAACTTTGAAGTCTCTGGCTGCGATTCTGATCTAGATACTTATCAATTTTGCAAAGTGACAGTACGAGTAAACCCAAATGGTAATGCACAAACGAATGACTCAAATGTGGTTCTTCACTTGAATGATACAAACAACACCATGATTCCAATCAGTCTGACTGTTAAGGACTCAAGTGTGACACCACCACCGACTGACACAGGCGGTAGCTCAAGCGGCAGCAGCGGTGGCTCAACGGGATTATTCTCACTATTGGGTCTATTGATGTTAGGTCGTCTACGCAAGTCAAAATAAAAAATCTCTGCCCGCTCCGTGAAGCGGGCATTTTGACATCTAACGTTCTATAGTCGTATGATTCTCAAAACAGTTGATAAGCAAACAAACACCCTTTCCTTATCTGAAAATGGCTCGTATCGTGCCCACTATGGCGGTATGGCTTTAACAAGTGCCTTTCAGCCTATCTTTGATGCATCAAATCGAAAGGTAGGCTTAGAAGGGCTCCTGAGAGCTTTTGACGAAAATGATAAACCCATTCCAGCCAATGAGATCTTCCATAACCCTTCCATAACAGAAACAGACCTCGTAAACATAAACTCGCTTTGCAGAATACTCCACATTCATAACTTTTCACTTCTCAAAAACAGGAAGAGAAAAAAGAATTGGACTTTGTTTATCAACCTAACCCCCTTGGCCTGTGAAGATATTGCCATTGGGCTGATGGATGACCTCTACAACAAAAAGCATCTAAAGTCCCTTAATTTAAAACCTAGTGATATATGCATCGAATTTGTAGAAAGTAAATACGATTCTGACTATATCTTAGGTATAGCATCGAGGTCATTAAAGGGGAGGGGGTTCCATGTAGCCTATGATGACTTCATGAATGATCCTAGTGATTACAATAGGCTAAATCATATATCGCCTGAAATTGTAAAAATGGATAGAGCGCTCGTCCGCCAATTTATGGAAGGTAACGTTATACCGCTAATGCAAGCGTATGAGTATGCTAAAGTATCCAGTGCAAAAACTCTAGCGGAAGGAATCGAAAACAAAGAAACCCTTACTGCTATGAAAAAAATCGGGTTCGACTTCTACCAAGGCTACTACCTCGGCATGCCCGAATCTTTAAATTTAAAACCTATATAGGCAACGGAATGGCTTCAATATCTCAGCTTAGCGCTCTACTACAAAAAATGGAGGAAATTAACTCTACAGACACCAAACTTATCAAGGCCCTTTCAGAACTAGACGTTGTTCAATGCAAGATTCAAGATATACCTCAGTTCCAACGGGGCGAAGCTCTCCCTACTTTAATAACACCAACACCAACAAAACTTAGCCCTAGTCGTGTATTAGACCTATGTGTCCGTCCCCAAATGGCATATTCGTACAATATAAACATGCCAAAAAGATTTGAAGGTGTGATTCAGTTTCAAGCTGAACCCGAAGATTATGAAGCAATCATAGAGATTGCTGATTCCTCTTGGAAACAAAGAAAAGAGCTTCAAAAATATTTGATAGAGGTAGAATCGAATGAAAGGAAACGCGGAAAGTTAACTAAACAACTTTATCCAGGTATCTTATTTCAAACCTTAAGAAGAAGGGCCCCCATTGCCCCTTACAACACACTAGGAATAACTACTAGTTGGTGTGATGAACAAAAGGGGTTAAAGAAAATCGGGCCAGATGAAGCTCTAGCATTGATAAAAACTGTAAACTCATCGGTCCCCGATTGGCAAGCTCGAAGAAATCAAGAAAGAATAGAGTCCGCTCCAAATATCTACAAAAAGACAGAAATTAGAGTTCACCCTATATCTGTACTTCGGTACATCAACGAACATGGAAAGGTAAAGTGCGACCCTAAAAAGGTACATTCTCCTATAATCGTTTTGTCTGAAAGTACCGATCCAATCCAATATTCAAAATTGGAAGAACTAGACAGGTCAATTAAAGTTGAACATTCGATCATGAAAGGGTACAAACCTTTAGTTGACAATACTTGCCTCTTCTATAGGAAATAAACTAAATTTCATATTTTTGACGGGACCACAATACGGTTCTTGTAAAACAGAGTAATTCCGAAGTACGTCAAAAGGGGTAGCGCCGCTCCTAAAAACAATAGTGGAGCGGTAACACCGATATAGTAAATGAAGTATAGAAAGAACCCGGTGCTAACCACTGGAACCCATGCAATGATCAATGACAACATGATGCAAGCGACATAAATCGGCGTTGGCATGACTAAGTTCGACATCCAGCCGATGACAAAGTATGACACCATAAAGAAGTTAATTACGTTGGTAGTAAACAAGCTGAGTTTTGCTAAATTTAGTGATTTCGCATTTACTGACATATCTTTATTTCCTATTAATTTTCTACTTTCATCTGAATTGGCGGCAATGCTACTAACAGTGCATCACTGTATGACTTATCGACAATTCTTCTATCAAAAACAACGCAACGACTACGCGCTTTAGGGTTTACTATTTTGTACAAGGATTGAGCTAACTCTATCGAGACTTGAGGAAGCGACATTGTGTAGAAAGACAAATGCCCAAGCGACTGTTCATATTCGGCTTTAGCCTTTGTATGAGGCTCGTCAGGTTGAAGAAATGGGAGCCTGATAATCAGTAAGTTCTCAACACTACACGCGTTACTTAACTTATCTGCATACCCCGTTAGCCCAAAAATGACAGATTTGAACCCCTGATTTAGTGCCTTGTTATGAAACTTAATAATTTCTTCTACGGGCCTATCACCCTCGCATTGAATCAAGATCCCATGGCTTGTACAGGCACTCTCAATGTGGTTTCTTACTGAATCCATCATTGAATATGATGTAAATAAAGCTAAGCTGGTCGACGATGTATTTAAATACTCAAAAATGTTAAACCTCAACCATGTTGAAAACTCATCGCTCGTAACTTGGAAAGGTAGCTTAGGAACCTGAATGCTACATTGTTCAAATACTTCATTTGATGCTTGGTAAGACTTAACATTGCAACAAGAGTAATTCAGTCCAATGCTATGAAGAAATCGCATAAATGAACGTCCTGTCGGTGATAAACCATCAACCATTTGCAATGAAGAAGAAGTTAGAAGAACACCGCTATGATTCGACCAAAATCTTCTCTGAAGTACATCGACCATAGAAATCGGTTGCGCCGAAATCGTATAATCATAATCACCTTCATACTCAACCCACTTTGCAATTGGCGTATCCCCATCAAAACAACTAAGCAACCCAATTAATGACCTCGCAAGTGATGCAAAGGTTTCCCCTTCGGAATTGGTAATTGCAATCTTGGCTACCAAAAATTGCAACTTAACTAACAGGTCGTAAAGTTCAGTTGGCATAACACCAAACTGAAATAAATGAGTTGAACCCCTTCTGAAAATGCTTCTATGTTGAGAAGCAAGTAAACCTTTAATACTAAGCAAAACCGACTCTACTTGAGTAGTATCAACATTTACCGATTCAAACAGCGTCAGTACATTATTGATAGTCAAAGATGACTTCATTCTTGCACAAACTAACTCTTCCAGCCGGTGAGCTTCATCAATGACATAAACGGCCTTGTTGGGGCTAGGTATCAAGCTATCTTCGTCGAGGAGAACGCTCTCAGTTAGCCTAGTGTGTGTAGTTATGTAAACATCCACATCAGAAAATTCTTCTTCGCTACTTATTACCTTGTATTCGAACGATTCACCGAACGCACCATTTAAGCGTTCGATTTTATCGATTAACCCTGGGAGATGTGCCGTATGAGAGGTACTAATAACAAGCTTTTTATTTGAAGCTTGTGCGTGAGCAATAGCAGCAATCAAGTATGCTATTTGACGATCTAAACCAATACAACTTTCAAAGACATAAATCGGGTTATCGATGTCTAGTGCAAGTCTAATATCATTGATTAACTTAACTTCAAGCTCATCGCGTTCATATGAATAGTTAGACTTCAAGTGATTAAGCACAGACTTTATCTTGTTCACAACGGGGTTTGATAGATTGTTCATATACACTCCGAGATATACCTTCTGACTATCATCGTCACATAGCTTTTGGTGCTCGCAAGTTAGAAGGGGATTCCCTTGCGAAAACACACGCCGGTCATAAGCTAGGTATAGTTTTAAAGCAAACGAAGGTTTTTATATGACTTTTCTTCTACCGTTATCCAGTGATGTCAAGTTCGCCACTGAGGTAAACCAGACAGATGAAATCAATGATGTTTATCACGGCGAAAATTGTCCAAAGTGTAATGGAAAGGAAACTTACAAAAGGTACACAGATGGAAAAGCGTTTATTGTTTGTGATAGCTGCACTTCGGTATTCATCCCTGTTAACTCAAAACTAGCTAAATCACAAAACCAAGTGATACTTGAAAACTGTAAGCTTCACTATCTGCACTAGATTTATTGAGGACAACGAGTTCACTATGTTAATTGAATGAGTTTCTTCAAAACCGATTGCACCGAAGATAACTCTAGTCGAACGTTGCTATCGAAGATTTGTTGCTTCTGCTTCTGATCCATTGATGGCTTCGTCTTTTCGAGTTCCATTGAGAACTTTATTTTAGAAAGGTTTATAGGTGACAAATCTGATATGTCTAGCTGCATATCTAAACCTTCCAGTGAAAGTTGACGTATTCTGTGACTCTGAGCCTTATCAGCTAACTCTTCCAGATTCGACTTATTCTTGAATACAACTTCACTTTTATCAGCTTCACTGACCATTGCAGCATAGCTTCCAATAACAAAGTCTTCGTCTTTTTCATCTATACAATCCTTAAACAGACCTTGAAGTGATTTATTCGAATAAGGGACTAAAGGAAATACATTGTTCGGGAGCGACTTTCGGACAAGAGCAATTATGTCTTCAGCTAACGATTCACTTCCGTTAACAGCCACAACTTGAAGCTCATGAAAGAGAAAAACGTAATATTGGTTAAAATTGGAGAACGCTGATTTAGCCATCTCTTTACGCATGTAAAACTCAACATCACTTTTTGAATCTCTTGTCATCTTAACGTTTTTACTTTCGAGCTCTTTAATACGTACCTTAACTCTCTTTTTCAATTCGCCAGCAGGGATAACTTTCTTCTGCCGTTGGAATCTAAGAATTGAAACCTTCAGAGCTGTGTCATTTATTTCGTAGGAGTATAAAGAACCTGGTTCAACCGGGATAAACCCGTCACTCTCAGACTCAGACGACTTACAGCCTTGGAATTTAGAGTTGTTTTCTATCAGTGAACCAATATTCATTGGTAGCCTGAAGTCTGTATCTTTATTAACTTCAAAGATAAGTAGCTGCTTGATCACTTTGATGTCCAAAACTAATGGTTGATACCTTAGTTTATGCCTCTCGCACTTCAGTAACTTAACCTACCTTTTTAAGCTTTTTTCATATTTTTCCTGTAGCCGTCTTTGTGGGGCATAACCTACTTAGCAGAGAAAAAGAAAAGAGCTTAGTGATATACATGACACCCCTAAAAACAACACATGTAGAACTTAAGAGCAAAGATAGGCTGATTCTCTTCCCGTGGCTTCATGAAAGCAATTGGAGCAATGAAGACAAAATTAGCTGCTGCCTGCTGCATTACATGAAGTTTGCGCAAATGTACCCGGAAGCAGATCTGGAAAAGATATCTTTAAAAGTGTTCAAGCTCGTCGAAGCTCTTTTTCGTGCATATCAAACAACAGGCAACCAGTTAGATCCCAAGAAAAAACTTGAGATTCTTAACATCGCTAACACCGAAAATGAAATCGTCTTAACAATGCTTGGTTTAGCTGTTGTCATTACAGGAAAGACAGGTTTTCAGAAAGACAAAGTCTTTCTTTCACTGGACATCCTAGAAAAAAACACACCATCTCACTTCGACTACGTTGAACTGAGGTAAGTTCATGAATCAACTAATCAACACAATTCTCGACACTAGAGATGTAATCTTTTTTGTTCTCAACGATCATCTTTATAGAACAATATCTCTAACGATAATAGGCTCCGTTGTTGGCTCTTTCCTTACTGTTGTAGTTCATAGACTTCCGCTGATGATTAAAGAGAGGGTAGTTTGCGATTTAGCAGATTTCTACCCGGAGCTTCTTGTAGAAAGGGACTTCGCTGAATACATCAAAGGAACTAACTTAGGCGGTTTTTCCGTAGCTCCTTGCTGCAATACACTGATCAAAGCAAAACACAATGTACCAATTCTAAGTTGGATCCTATTAAAAGGTCGATGCGCTTACTGCGGTGTAAAAATCAGCCCGAGATATGTTGGCCTAGAGCTACTTACAGCTGTTGTATTTGGAATCACTTCTTTCGTTAGTCCAAGCAAAGAAGCCGCGTTAATTGGTGTTGGAATCAGTGCAGTTCTAATAGCTATAGCCTTTATAGACCTTGAAGAGTGGCTTATCCCTGATGAACTAAACCTCTTTGCCATTGGATTTTCGCTACTTGCAATTAACTACTCGATTATTGACTCATCAATAGCAAATGCATTTTGCGCAGCCATAACGACATATTTAGGCTTATCGCTAATTAACATCACATGTAACAAGCTCATTGATAAGCCGGCACTTGGTGGTGGAGATATCAAGTTGATGGCTGCTATGGCGATGCTTTTGGGTGTAATCAATAGTTTGGCCATCGTAGCTATCTCGATACTAACAATGATGTTCTTTACTTACTTTACTCAGAAAAAGGCCGAAGGATATTACCCTTTAGGTCCCTATCTCGCTGTTTTAGTGTGGGTTAAGGTGGTTTACATGCTTTAAAACTACCTTCGATCAAGTCCCCCAATTCGAAAAAAGTCCTTATTTTGATACTGTTTAGGTATCGAAAGGATTTTTTTCGTCTACCTTTTTTTAAGTGAAAGAGTTCAAAAAATCATCAGCACAACGTGAAAAACGTACACTTGAAGCGATAGATTCAGAATTAAGTCATTGTTTTCAATAAATAAAAAGCTAAACTCCAATCCTAAGAGTAGCCTGGTTTTTAGTTTTATCGGAATTTATTCGTTAACCTAAATGATGTAAACGGTGTTTTATTGAGATTTAAACACGCATTGTTGTGCGAAGGATCCATATAAAAAGGAGAGCCAAGTCCCATTAAAAAGATCTTAATGGAGCTGAAATTGGGGCATCTCCGCCCCAAAACATAACACTTCGTTAACATTTTCTGTGGATAACTTGTTTACAAACTGTTCCTAACACTAAAAATAATGCCATGTGACACTCTTCTGACAAAATTGTGATCAAAGATTTTAAAAATTCTGATCGAAGAAACAAATTATTGTGGTGGAAGAATTTAATGGTTGTGATGAAAGAATTTATTGATCGTGGTGGAAGAATTTAATGCTTGTTGTCGAAGAATCAATAACTTGTGAGTGAAGAATTAAAAAGAACTGAACAAAGAAAAAATTCTTTGTGGTGGCAGAATTAAAAGAATGTGATGGAAGAATTTAATGCTAACAGAGTAATTGTAGGTAAGCGAAAAAAATGCCTTGAGGTAGACGAAAAAAATACTTAATCTTTACCAATCAGGCTAAGGCCTTATGTGGTAAGGGGTTAAAGAGAGTACTCATTGAAAGAAGGGTATTAATAAAACGTCTTTTAAATATGAGTTTTCAAGACCATTTCTATTACTACATTGTTTAGAAAGCTCACAGTGCAACCTCTCCAAAGACTAGCCAAGAAGACTAGCTTCAACTGAGGCCATAACACTAAATCACCCTATCTATTTATCTATTAGATCTTCTTAAAAGATCAATAATAATAATAGGATATGGGGCTTTGACTTTTATCGGGATAAGTTCAAAATGCATAGAAACAAGGATCATCAAACAGAAAAGGGATCATCCAATTTGACTAGCTCAAGTCGAGGTAGACCATCACTCTCAGTTTCATTTGAGTTATCGGGCTCAACGAAGCTCGGAGATGATGTGCTTGAAACTTACCGAAACCTCAACAAAGCCTTCAAAAACTCCGAGCATGTTAAAACTAAAAGTCTTGCTCGATGGATGAGTGTATTCATTGAAAAGTTTATTGCTGGTACAACTGTAATCCCAAGAGCTGAGTTGTTTGAGGCAATAGCCGCAAAAAACGATGGAGCTAGCGGTACCACAGCATTACTAGGCGACTTTAAGAGATTAACAAACGACTTTGGTATCGTTACTCAATCATCAAACAATAAACGAATCTTTCACGTATCGACCGATAATGATTACTTGGTTGACCTGTTCAATCGTGTATCTGAAGAAATTTCAAACCAAAACAACCAAGAAAAACTAAACCTACCTAGTTACCATCATAAATCAACACTACGTCCAAGAACATCAACTCGCGGTATCGAAGCTAAAAGAACGATTCAACTGAGTGGTAATAACCGAAGTATGATGTCAATTTTAATGTCAATCCTGCCTGATTCAGATGTTAACTTTTCACAAGGTACGTTATGCATGGACGTAGAAGATGAAAGTACAGGTGAAGTTACCACTAAAGAAGTCTTGTATCAGATCACGACGAAGACCGCACAAGAAGGCAGTGAACGTTCAATCATGCAACAAGAAGATATTCAGGTCTATTTGGCAACTAGTAGCCTGACCTATTTTTCTGTTGTCCATGATAAGAACACTCATGACTATGGTGGTGACTACCAAGTTGAAAACAACCTACATGCACACCTAGATGATATAGTCCGCGTTGTATACCCAGATACAAAAACGGTCAGCTCTCGACAGCGCACATATGTACGAGAAGCACTCGAGCGCATTAGAACGACAAGTGTTGATTTTTATGGCATTGACGATATCTATAACGTCAAGGATATTTCAAAATACAACAAGGCATTACTCTCTGTTGATTCAAACGTTAACCTAGAAAAAGCTCGATTAGTCGAGTTCAGACCATTTGAAAAATTTGGCCGAGAGGAATTAATTTACCGTAAGAACGGTAGCATCAACGTAATTGATTCTACCGTTGACTATACGATCTCATTGAATCGTGAGGTATTCAAAACACTTAAGGAGCGTGATTACCACTTCCTTATCCCACCATCTCTTTTGGGGAAACATACTCTTCTTTACCATTTGTACATGCAATTCAGATACAAATTCAACAAACAAAGTGATGAGTTTAAAATCAATTTTGACGACGCATTCTTTCCTCACGGTGTACCCGCGAACAGTAGAAGTGAGCGCGATGAATTGATTAAAGGGGAGGTGTCTAAACTTAGAAAAAAGATCAACTCGATCCAAAGCGCAAAGAAACAAGCCTTTCTTTCAGCTAATGTAGTCACAAGATATCATCACAAGCTAGAGCTTTATGGTTACCACTGTGACATCGATTACAAGGCCCAAGTTTTCAATGTGCGTATGAACAAAGATGAACTTCTAAAAGCAGCTAACACAGCTCCGCGTCGAAACACACCGACTATCTCAAATGAACTAAGGGATGCGAAGTTTTTTGACCATACACTTGAAGATCAGGGTGTTAATAACCCTCTACGCCGTCTTAATAATGTTCTTAACGTGGTTAAGTTTAACTACCTAACCATTTTTGAGATTGATAGTGAATTTGTCGGAATGGTGAGCCCGCTTAACCGTCCTCAAGACGATGTTGCTTTGGTGCAGAATATTGCTGCGAAAACAGATGTTGATGAGCAGACTATTGAAAAATACATCGACCAATATAAAACTGAAGGGGTAGATCATCTAGGCTCTTTCTACACTAACGATGATTTTAAGACTGGATATTTATCCTGGTGCTATGAGCAAGGGCGCAATTTTGAAGACTCTCAATCAAGGATTGACTACTACCAATACATCGAGCTTATTGAAGAAAATTATCAAGTGAACAAGCAGAAGTAGCTTTGACTGTCGGCAAAGTGAAGTACGTTTTCACTTTGCCAATGTAGGTCAGATGACTACATTTAAACAGTCTATTAGACTTAAAGTTGCACATTTAATGCTCTAATTTCTTGACTTTAATTCACAATTCGCAAGAATGAAGATTACATGGTTAATGAAGAATCCTACTATTAACCATTCAAACAATACTTGTCTTTACGACTCATCTGAACATCTCACAGATTATGGGCACAACGGTGTCCCTGATTTGATGATCCAAGCTAGAAAGTAATTCATCGTTGGTCATTTTCAATGACTTTCGATCTTGCTCGTTGATCTATAAACATGTACGCCTTTTTACTACAACGAGCGATCGTGTTACTTAACTAGTCCCGAAAGGGAGATAGAACGGAAAAATACTTTGTATCAAAGGAATGTTTTACCATTCAAAGCATAGTGCTAGTGAAAACTAAGTTATTGCTTTATAGGTAAGTGAATCATTTTGGAGCATGCATAGTCTCAATGCTGGTAACGATTGATCAGCAATATTAATGGGATCTAACTCCAACGCCTTGCAGTTTAACGTATGCAGAAGTTGGCTCTATTACAAATTTCTCATCAAATCAGTTCTATTTGTTGTTAATGCATGGTTATCACTAGTTGTGATGGTTTCTTATCTCCCCAATGAGGTAAGCAAACCTAAAGGCACTATCAAAGTTGTTTAGCGTATTTAGGTTTGCTTTTTAGCAAACGTCACTACCGCTTGAGTGACACTCAAATTGTTGAGTTGCGGTTTACTAACAATGAACTGGAAACGGTCTAATAAAAGGAAACTACTATGAAGAAAATTTTACTTTCTGTACTACTTACTACTATATCAGCACCACTTATTGCAGAGAGCAACCTTGAAGGTTATGACGATTTGTTGAAATCAATTGTTAAAGGCGAGTTTAGACATTTAGCCACTGACCAAGAGCGTTTTAACTATTTACGTTATGAAGAGCTTCGATGGATTGAGTTGACTGATCATAAAGGGTATTTCTCAGACTTAACGACTTGCCAAATTCTTGCAGGGAAAGAGAACTATCTATTGAGTGAGTTTGCAGTTATGAGAGAGGAACGACCTGAACTATACCGAGACTTTTCATATTGCTACTACCTTCAATATGTAGGAGCAGGTGCTCATAATGTTGAGCAAGTAAAAAGATGGGTCGAGGCTAACGAATCTAAAGTCGACTTCAATTACTCTTATGAAGAGCGAATTGAACACTATATGTCTTTAAATAAGTTTAGTGATTGGGACTGCAAGAACTTCAGATCCTATATTATCGAGTTTGAAAAAGCTTCTGGTCAAGATCACGCCAATATTTGGAATTCCTATAGAGCTTCTTGTCGTTAATGGCATCAGGTGCCTTATGGGATGCTTACAACGCCTATGTTTCTTAGGTATGACAGTACCTACATTATATACATACCCGAAAGGGTCTTTGAAAAGGAAAAACAATGATAAAAAATAGTACTTTGATGCTTCACTTAGCAGAAATTGAAACGGATTTAATGATCGATTCAAAAGTATCCCAAATTGATTCAAGCCATGATGTTAACTCATTTGGGGTTAAAGATGCGCTTCAAGGTGTTGGGGTAATGTCAGCGATTCATGATCTTGAAATGACGCCGTCTTTAATTGCTTACTTAGCAGATATGGAAACAACGGTGCCTAATGCACTTTACTACTTTTTAGCTGGCCGCGGTCAAGCTAATTGCAACCCAACTTATTCTGTGTAAGTTCTTTTAACAATACGCCCGATACCGGCGTATTTTTAAGAGAATTTAGCTCAATTGAGCTGAACGTCACTGCCGCTCTGGTGACACTCGTATTGTCGAGTCGCGGCCTATGAAACTTTAAATTTTACCCGAAAGGGTCTTTGAAAAGGAAAACATTATGTACCAGAAAACAGTACAACCTTACCTCGGACAACCGTTTGATACTGTAGGGATGTTTGCTGCTCTACGATACCTAGATAAACGCCAAGCACAGGGTTTATTGGCTTATCTTGGATGCAATCTCTATTGGGTGGAAAATCAGCCTTGCTTAGAACCTAAAAACTCTCTTGAGAACATTATCCATGTCTCTAGAAATGTGATATCGACATTGAGAGAGGTAGTTGCAAGAGCTTGGTTTAAGCCCGAAACAAACATTCGAAACAATGTTGTGACTCGAACGAACGCAAAAAGCTTTAGTCTTTTTTGCATCGAGAATATGACAAGTGAACCTGATGAATTTCTCTATCATGAATTTCATCGAAGCTGCATTACATTGCCCCAGGAACTTAAGATAATTTCTTACTCCAAAGGTAATGTCACGGTAGTTTCTTGTTCAACAATCAGTAGCTACGAAGCGGAGATTGAGGCCATTAAACACTTGGAGCAAGTCAACGCATAGTTTTATGAGGACTAGATAGCCATTTGGCTATCTAGTCATTTAAAACACTACGTGTACCTGAAAGGGTCTAGAGGAAGGAAACATGGTATCTCACAGCACATTAATGACGGACTTGGCGAATATTGAAACTGATCTAATGATCGACTGTTCTTTATTAGCATTGGACCCGAGTTATCCAGTTGATCCAACCAACTATATTGATCAACTTGAAGATGTTGGTGCTCGCTCAGCTGAGCACAATATTGAACTAAATGAAACCTTAGTTAAGTTATTGACTGAAATGGAGGTGACAATGCCTAACGCTTTGAACATTTTCCTAAAAGGTCGTAACTCAATTGGTTTCTAATAGAGTTCTTTTAACAATGCGTCTTTACACGGCGTATTTTTAAAGGAATTTAGCTCTACTGAGCTGAACGTCACCGCCGCTTAAGTGACACTCGGACTGCCGAGTCGCGGCTAAGTAAACTAACATGATTTATCCCGAGAGGGTCTACGAAAAGGAAACGAGCAATGATAGAGAAAAAGACCATGTTACAAAGAAAATGTTGTAATTGTGGAGTTACCCATAACACTTATTCAGACTTTTGTTCTGATAAATGCGGTAAAGAATTTGCTGAATATATCAACATAGAGGCATCTCTTGAGCCAATTGGTGAAGTGACTGAAACAAAATAGTAGGCATCACCATTTTATAGATTATTGAACCCGGAAGGGTCTTGTAAAAAGGAAAACAACTTATGACTAATGAGCAAGTCCATATTACGAAGATAAAGGCAGGTGACACGATCTACCATAATGGCAAATTGGTAACGGTTGCTACAAAGGACATTAAACATAGCGATTTTATGGGTCGTACTATCTTCGGTGACTCGTATCACTTGGGTAACAAACCTGTTCTAAGAGTTTTATTGTAGGGAGAACTTCACTATGTGTAGAAACTGCAGAGAGGGGATCTGTCAGAACAAGTGCGTTGCGCCCGAGCCAGATACAGTAAACCTCATTGAAATTAAGCCGGTATCCTTAAAAGAAGGAACTGAAAAAAAACAAGACAAAGAGCACGGAAAAAAGTGTCTATAGTCTGATAAGCAATACGTCCGAAGGGCGTATTTCTAATTAGATTTAGCTCAATAGAGCTGAACGTCACTGCCGCTTAAGTGACACTCTTTTTGGAGAGTTGCGGCCTACTAAACTTTAACAATAACCCGAAAGGGTCTTATAAACGGAGATATAACTATGGGTTTCTTTTCATTTCTTACATCAGATCGTAATGAATCGATTGCTGGTGGTTCGCATGGAGAATGGTGGCTTGTTGGCCCTAAAGAGAGCCTTAAAGTTACTTATTATGATGGCTTTGGTCGATTTACGACGGTTTCTGGTGAGACTGTGAATGTACTGTATTGGTTAGCTAGACAGAACTTTCCAGATCATTATCTAGATGACGAGGACGCGTTTGAGATCGGTGTTACTCTGCGACATGGCAATTTCTATGTAGATCATTTATCCAATCGTTATGGTTATTCAGAATGTATGGATTGTCTAAAAAGGTTGATTAATCTAGATGACATGTTGATGTTCCAAGATTTTCAACAAGAGATCAACGTAGGTGGTGTAGTTGCATCAATCAATGAACATTTGAACGAGGAACGACTAACTCAGACTAGAATACCGTGTGACGTCGAGCTAAAAATAGCTAGTTCCGAGCGCAATGCTGTCTATGAAAAATTAACGGAAGCTAAGTGTTGTCCATATCTAGGACGTTACTACAGTTAAACTTAACTCTTGAAACCAAAACCTGAAAAGGTCTATAGAAGGAAAAAACATGAAAACATGTATTTGTTGTCAGAAGAAAGTAGTTGTGAGCTCTGAATCTGAGTACTTAGCTGTATGCGATAAGTGTCAGCCTTGGGTTGAGAGTCATAATGAGTTGATCAACAGTCAACGTAAAAAGTTACTTCAAAACCTAAACCCTGCGGCGAAATCCACATTCGAAGCAATGAGTGCGTTGGAACAAGATTTTGTTGTTTTACGTTCAATGGATAAAGAAGCAGCTTAAAAAAATGCGCCGTCTCAATTTGAGAGGCGCTTTTTTTTAGAAAAATAGCCTAACTATTCTATCTCAGCTTGAGAAAAGTCGGTCGTAATGTGATCAGATACATCTATTTCAGACAACCTTTCAATAATCAGTGGCAACACTTCGAAAGCCGCCTTATATAACTTAACTCCGAATTCAAATGCGTACCCCATTATCGCAGAAATCATAGGCTCAATCGGTTGGCCTGTAAGGTGACCGTAGATTGAGATGATGCCGCAGATGGCGATAAGAGGTTTTAAAAACCACTCAAATGTAGCCTGCTTAAACATAAAAATCATAATTCAGCCTCAATTAATTTGTTGATCTCTTCTATCGAAAAACCACATACACGAGTTATTTGTCTTGAGTTTCTTCCGTATAGAAGATCACTTAGTGATTCTTCAAGAGTTACACCAAAGACATCAACTTCGTTATCGTCATCAAAACAATCACGTTCACAGAAAATCTGTCCATTAGAGACTTCTTCGAAAAAGTTTGATAGTTCAACAAGGTAACAGTGGTTTTTATCAACATGACCTCTTACTCGTAGTTGTCGAGCAACTTTGGCCACCTGTTCATTTATCATCGCTTAACTCTTAGTTGTGACTTCTATGTAATACGATCTCATGGTTTTGGTTGGGCGCAATATCCAACTTTCCATATCATTTTTGATCGTCAAGATACACACTGACGGAACCTATAAAGATTATGAGTGTTCGCATAAAAAAGTGATTTAAGACTTTATTTATGAAGCGATAGGTACGGCATTTTTGCACTTGATTGCTGTTTTTAAGTGGCAATTATGGAATATTAGTATTTGTATCTCTCAGCTTTAAGCGGTATCCATAAACAGTTGAGTAACCTATTAGGGTAACCCTTAGAAGCCGATTGAGCCGATAGGATTTGAACTTCAAAGTTATGAGGAAGCGAAATGTGTAATGATAAGTCTAAAGAACTCGTTGAAGCCAACGAAAAACTTTCAGATCTACTAAAGGATATGCAGTCGGCAAAAAGCAGTTTTGATGATGCGATTGATCATTCAAATGACTATTTTGGAGATGACGAAAGAATAGAAAACCATAGAGACAGTATGGCCGAGGAAGCATATAAGAGTTATCTAAGATGTGAGAAAGCAGTTGACGAACAAATTCAATATATGGCAACTCTAGTAAAAGAGTAGTGGTGATAATGATGGCTAACTTAAAAGTGTATGGAAACGAATTGGTAATACTTCCAGAATCTCTTGATGAGCACGCTGACCTCAATGAGTTTTTGGTGTCAATTCAAGAAGGAAAGAAATCGGTAACTGGTAAGGCCGTTGTCACTAAATCGGAACGTGGCGAATTTGGTCAGTTTTCGATAGTCGTAGAAAAGAGTTGATAAAGCTGATTGATAAATTGGCCATGTCTAACATGGAGTTTATGTGAACGAATATGTGATTGGTTTGTTTGTGCTTTTTCTCATTCAAGCATATGTTTTTGATAGATATTCTAAATCTCAACGTAAAGTCATTGAACGTTTAGAGGCAAGAGTCAAGGCACTTGAAGAAGAATAGGGAGAGGGCCGATTGAAGGCCCTCACTATTTAGGTGCTATTTGCAATTTTCACCTGTGAAGTGTATCGTATAAATTACTTGCATATTAATGCTCATTTAACAGAACACAAATACTACTCGGCTACTCTGGCCGTTTTGTTTTATGAGAAGGAATTATTATGCTAAAGCACACCCTCATTCTTTATGCCACTATAGGCACCACCTTGGCTTTTGCCGGGGTATCCTCGATAAAAGATAGCGCTCCGCGTGCAAAATTAATAGACGACTCAATTAGCAGTAGTGTGTCTGATCCAGGCTTCGTAAGTAACGAGCTTGGCGGCACTTGGAAAGCTGATATAGATCTTAGCCAAGCGACTGGCCAGTTAAACAATGTAACCCTGGGAACTAGTGTTAATGGAGCGCCTTCATTGGACTTAACAAATACCAGAGGTACAAACAGCGAAATCAGTGATATTGATACAGGCGGCAGTAGTGAATGGACTGAACTCTTTAGTGGTAGCACTACTGGTAGTATCTCAATTCCAAGTGGGGTCGCTAACTTGTATGTAACTACGTCGACGGGCAGTACCCACTTTATCCCGGTCGTTTCTGCACCCTATAATTTTGCAAGCAGCGGCAATGCTACGGCTCGATGGACAGGCAGTGCCATAACAGGTGGTACATATGAATACACACCGCCACCGTATTGCTGGGAGTCAAGAAATAGTACGTTCTGTACTGAATATCCCACGGTTCGCCAAAGTCTTAGTATTACAAAGATAATGGTTCAATAATGAAAACCCGCTCCCAGCGGGTTTTTTACTGTCTCTGCATTAATAGCTTTATCAAATCCATTGCAGGCTAAAAATTACGGGATACTCTACAAGTAGATTTTTTCACGGGTATCAGTAACTATGAAGTTAGAAAAAGCTAAGTTCACGATTGGCGAAATTAAACAGGAATTTGTTGGGTATCATGATCCAACAAAGCGGTGGAACGGGTACGCTATGCCCAAATTCGATATTTCTACCAGTAAGAAGATAGCTGAAGCAATTAACTCGGCGCTACCGGATTGCTATCAGATTCATAGAAATGCTGAAGATACGGGCTTTCTATTGCTTGAGAGTGAGTGCCAAGTCAACACGGAGTTGTTTGACGAAAAGATAGATTTCGAGGGAAAAACTATACAGGTTCTGGATTTCTTATCTGGAACTTGGGCGTGGGAATTGGCCGAGAATTAGAACACTTGATATGGTTGAACGAACCACGATAAACAATTTGTTTCGATCTTTTATGAAGACTTACCTTTCTTGCGTACATTAAAGCTCATTTTATAGTACCCCTAAAGCTTGCTACTTTAAGGGTACATAATGTCTATTACTAAACATCCCCATTTATTAAACAAAATAACAATCTTTCGTTCAGGGGTTTCAAATGTAGCTGACTATATCGGCTACCATTTACATCGCCAATCAAAAGGCTACACACTAGCCAATGTTGGTCCCAATAAGTACCCAAAACTGTACGCTTGTTTGATACAAGATCTCAAACTAGGAATTCCGACATTCCTAGATAACGGTATCGTAACGGCTCTTCGAAAGGGAAGACCAATTCACCCGAGCAATGTTTTAGAACAGTATCGGGAAATGGTTGATACCTTACCTTCAAAGTACCTTAAACATCTTTATATTGTAATTCCAGATAACCCCTTCTGCAGTAAATCGGCGGTTTCAATCGTCTCACAATACAGTGAAGAGATACGGTACCTTGCTCGAATGACAAACTGCATCGTGCCTATGCATCGCTATCCGCATGAAACAAACGCAAGCATAGAGTCCATTACCCAAGAGATCATGTCTGAACTAAAATACGCTAGGGTAGTATTAGGGGTGCCATGTAGAGCATCAATAAAAGATTTTGATACTGGGCAGGTCATAAAGCCACGACTTAACTCTCAAGAACTTAGTGCATTATTAAAGATAAAGGTTGGTAATAGATATGTGTTCAAAGAGATGCATTGTCTTGGGATGTCCGAGAAAACAAGAGGTAACTTACTGATACAGAGACTTTTATTGGCTGAAAAGTTCAATGTTAAGTTTAGCATGGATGCCTGTCGTACCTCTGCTTTATTTGTTTCTGAAACGCCTAAGCGAAAAGCAGCAGCAGGAACAAAACTAATTAATCAACTAGAGCCGTTATTAGAACGTCGTAAAATTGAACATAGTGCTGTTTACAGGGACTATGGCATTAATGAAGAAGCAGAAGAACCAGTACTATATGACAAGGCCATGGATCTAATTGATGAAGACCCGGTAAGGTTTACAAGTCTTTATAACTCTTATGAATGCTCGCCTATGAAGATTTTCCATAGGTTTGATAGTGAGTTGGAACATAAGCAGTATTTGATGAATATGATTGAAACCTATCCATCAGAGCACGAGCTCATCGATATCTTGAAGAGGATGTTCATCAATGACGTCTTTCATAGTGAAACTAGATCGGACTTATCAGAGTCTAGAATTGAAGCTATCTCCTCTTTAACAGCGATCGATGGAATACACAGTGGTAGGCAAGGTGTGCAGCTACCTCTCTTATAGAAACTGCGACAATTAGCTTGCCTTTGTTAATCTGCAGGAGAAGAGTAAACAAGTTCATACAGGCGGAGTGTTTCTAATTTGAGCGTATTAATGCGGGGGTTGCCTTAGAGGTTGGAACTTCTAAGGCGCCCCGATTAGCTTAGCGTTTCAGAACACTTCACCGCCTAGAACTCATTTGGAAGAGGGCTGTCAAAAGCGTTGGCTGACACACGGATCGTTAGATCATCTGTTAATCCTTCGATCTTATCTAAAATCTCAGGAGGACAAGTTTCGGCAAAGGCCAACACAAAGTCATAGATCAACCCTTCATCACTGCTGTTTTCTAGAGTGTCCCATTCCAGCGATTCAAGTTCTTCGTCTGTTATGCCAAGCTCTTCTGCCAATATACTCTGAGGGCGTTCGCCATATCGTAGCTCTGGGTCAACCCAGTCGTAATTTACGGAGCCTCCAGCTTCAAGTTCGAAATCATAAAAACCGCGCTTTCCTGCCATGCGGGGCAATGTTACCTGTACAACTATATCAAGAGTATCACCACAGAAAGGTTTATCATTCATTGGCTCGCCCTTGTACTGAGCTTTGGCAATAGCAACGAGCTCGCCGCTACGATCTTCGATTTGTATATCGTCATAATAAGGCGCATCGAAGGACTCCGCATTGGTTTCAGCCATCGTACCGGAAAGCTGATCATCTATAAGAGACTGGCAATCGGGTAGTAAGACTTCGACAATATAGGTATCCAGTGTGTCATAGATCCAGACATCTCCACCGTATAGTCCTTCCTCGGAAAGCATGTTTGAAAGAAGCTTGGCGAGGTCAATTGACTGGTTTAGGTCATTTGGTAAACCGCTGAGTTTTTTTCGTCTATCATTCATTAACGATATATCAGGAATGAAGATATATGCATCTAGGAGTTGAGTCAGTGGGTATGTCTTCTCGGCCATTAGCGCCGCATGGGTCTTATAGCCAAAAAATGCCGCAACCAGTTCTCTGGCATGTGAAGCTTTTAGTTTATTTGTTGATTGGGAAGCATAATTTTGACGCAAAAAATCTGCGCATAGTTTTGATAGATCAATACTCATAGGAGTGATCCTCACTTAACAATGCCGGACTTTAAAGGTAGTGGTAAGTGTTTAAGTCACTACGCTTGCCAGCAAGGTTAATAAAGATCAACTGCATTTGGCAGGTAGTTAGATTCGCTGTCTTTTAGGTCACTTACAGCCTTGGCAATCAGCTCCGACATTTAAGATATCAGAGTAGCCAGATTTAATCTAGGTGTGTGAATGTCCTTTTTTAGGACTAAGAACAAGGCGTTATGTATTATCAGAGGAATTGCATACCACTTTTGAATCAGTATAATCGATAATTAGGTGTCTGAAGGCAAGGCTGTGACTGACACTAGGAGTGCACCGGTTTCTGGGATGGCAAAGCCTAGTACCTTAAATTTAGGTGGTACGACACTCTGATGCTTTTACTCGTACTAAAAGCAAAAATCGCATTGGAATGACTGCAAATCGTCCTTTGTGCGTGGTGGCCAGCCACGTAAATCTCAGGATTTCATCTTGGGTCGGCCCGAGAACTATCAGGCGAAACTTATGTTTACTGTTAAGACTCGGAACTTTCAGGTTAGTGTGGATGTAGCGGCAATTATTAGAGCGTCAGCTTTGATTATTGTACTGTTCATTTAACCTTTAGAGGGGAGGGCTACAACCCTCCTCTTTATAAATTGCCCAAGCATAACAAGTGTCTTCGGTTAAGTAGAGGTTAGACTCGATACTCTAACAAGCTTTCATATCCTACAACGTTATTTAACCTGGCTAGTCTATTTCGACCTCATCAAATTTTTGAAATTAGCATTGCCAGTGTGAGCCCCTTATTAGCGGCAAACTCATTTCATTTTGCTCAGCAGTCCATTAATCACCGATTCGGGAGCGCCGCTCTCAATAGCCTTTTCAATCAGAGCAAGAAGCTTGTCATTTTCGGTGGTAGCGGTAGGTATGTCCTCATTATTATTAAGACCGCTTGCTGAGGAAGTGTTGCCTTCTAGTGCTGAGTTCACGATTGTTGGTTGGCTAGCTATTGAGTTCACCAAATCTTTCTTTTTCTTGTCTGACGTACTTAAGTATTTAATAGTTGAATCTAGCGAAGATTGACCAAGCAACTCTTGTATGTCTATGACATTTGCTCCCTTTTCTAGCAACCTTTGGCCAAACTCTTTACGGAAAGAATGAGAACCGAGATTTTCGTTTGAAATTCCATGCTTCAATAATTCTTGGCCAACTTTATCGGATTTAAGCAACTGGTTAATCGCTTCCTTGCTGATCGCATTCCCTTTTGCGTGGTGGTGTGTACTGGTAAAAATAAGAGCTTCTTTGTCTTTTTTGTTGAAGAAAGGGTTATCGTCCTGCAGCTTCAAAACTTCAACAAATACATCTTTTAGTCTGTCGCTGATAAAAACCCTCAAGCTTGCTTTGTTAATGGCAATTGAGTGGAGCTCTGTTTCCGAGTGGTTCACGTACTTTTCATTCTTCTTCAATCTTGTCAGTGCACCTGTGTAGATTTTCTTTTGCACGATGGTGAATTGGGATCGAATTTGAGTTGAAGACTTTGCAATATTTTCAACGGTTATTCGTGAACAGTCTGAATACCTTAAACCAGTTAATCGCTGTACATTTAGAAATGAGCTAATTAGTGGATTATATCTAGCCACAACATGCAAAACTATATTTGTATGCTCTTCGCTATCAGGTGAGAAAGATACTGTTTTATTATTTATTCGCTTAGCTGCCATCAATTTCATGTAAAACAACGCCTATATTGCACAAGGATGATTTTTCACTGTTTTAGTGAGTCTCACATCCATTTTTCTCCGCGCAAGTGATGTTTGTAAGTTGTTGTTTTATATGTCCTTTTTATATCGATAGGTTGGTTACTTCGCTAAATACATATTTAGCGAAGTAACTATAGCACTGATCTGGAGGTGTGAGAATAGGGATTTCTCTTGGTTACGCTGTCACACTTTATTCTTAGGGGTAATGTTTGGGTATTGGGTTGAATTGGCCAATTTGAATAATGTTATTTGTTATGTTATGTTTGAACATAACAAACAAAACAAATAACATTTATTAATTGGGTGTGGATTATGGCGAGAAGCAAAGGGTATTCTGAGCAAGACGTGATCGTGGCTGTCGCAGAGCTGACGGAAAAAGGTCGTAGTATCAACGGCTCTTCGTTGAGAAGTGTGATTGGTACTGGTAGGCCAGCGAATATCTTTGCTACTTATGAAAAATTGTTAGAAGAGGGGGCGCTAGATAAGTATCGCCAGCTGCCCGTCGAAGAAGAACAAGAGAAGGAGTATGAACTACCTCCTGAAATCTTAGATGCGAGAGAAATTGTCCTCTCTGATATGAGTGCCATCTTTACTCGAATTAATAATCTCGCAAATAGTATTGCCGAAAAACGTTTGAACGCCGCTGTTCTTCAAGCTAAAGAGATGGCAAGAGTTTCATCAGAACGCTTGGCCTCTGCTGAAGAAGAAATGAACCAGGCATACAACACTATTGAAGACCAAAAAGACCTACTTGACTCTGCAGAGATACAAGCTGCCGGCTACCTAGAAAAAATAAATCAACTTGAGAAAGACCTAGCATTGTCGAATAACCGGAACGATTCACTCGAAGTTGATAACAGTAGGTTAAAATTTGAAGTGGATGAGCTTAAAGGATCCAAGAAGACTCTAGAAATCGAAAACTCTGAGCAGTTCACCAAAATTACACAACTTAGCTCACAGATAGATGGATTAAACGCTGCGGCTAAAGAGCAAAGTCTGAAACTAACAGATTTAGAAACGTCTCGAGTGAAGCAAGAAGAAGCTATTTCAGAGCTTGGCAAGGAACTCGAATTAGCTAACAAAGACAAAATCGAATCAGAGTCTCAGTCGAAAGCCAACCTTCGCCTTTTGAACGATGCTAAGACACAACTATCCGAAGTGAAAGCAGAGCTGAAACAAGTTCGTACTGAGCATTCTAGCGCCACTGAAAAAAATGGAGAGCTAACTGGCCAGTTACTTACGCTTAAGACAAATTACGAGCGTTCGGTTGCAGAGAATAAGAGTGTCGAGGAAGAATTACAAAAGGCTCTTACCTATAAAACGTCTATCGGGAATGAAAATGCTCGATTGCGTGAGATTCAAAGCACTCTATCGGAAGAACTTAAGGATCTAAAACAACGAAATTTAGTTTTGGAACGTGAGAATGCTAAGTTATCGTAGTGGGTGAATTGGGTTGGAATAGCTAGCCGATTGGGACCAAAAATGAAAAGGGCATCCATTGGATGCCCTAATTTTCATTACGGCTTGCAGATTCCATCAATCGGAGAAGATCTCGGCTCATTATGATTAATATCCGCTTTCTTTGACTCAACATGTGATTGTCGTAGTTCTAAGTCATATGTGCGTTGTAACTGAGCAATATTTGTATGCGGCTTGGTTTGTTCCTCTTCTGACAACTGTTTGCAAGCTTCGTTGATAGCGTCTTTGGCCTTGGCAACATCGTCCAGACTTTCGTAGTATTTTAACCTAGCAGTGTTGGCATTTTCTTCTTTCTTGATTTTCGCCTGTTTCAACGCTTCATCTGATTGAAGTGCTTCCAGTTCTGATACTGTTTCCTTAAACGTTTCCTCATTCGTGACGTAGGTTTGAGCCAATAGTTTCACGATTTTATTTGGCTTGGTACTTTCAATTACTTGAACCACCAAAGTAACTGGAGTATCCGTGTTGACTTCCATCCACTGAGTACCTTGTCCTAAACTGTTTTCGCTAAATTCAGGTGCATAGAATTCGTCGGTTCTTGTTGGTTGTGTGATAGTGCCTAAATTAATCAATCGACCAATAGTTTGCGTCTTATCTCGATTTCCGTAATCAATTTTCGTATCCGGTGTCGCAACACCAAGAGCGACGGCCACATCACGAGTTTTGCGTTTTTCTTGATCGTTCGGCGTATAACCTGCGTACGTAAACGCAGTCGGAACAAAAGTAATGTATTCGGGGTGCTTCTCAGACGCTACAATCTGAGCTGAAAACAACAAATCCGGTTCGCCATCGGGAGTACTATTTATGTAACGAGTAACCTTGAGGCATTGCCCGTTGAGTTTGGATGGATCTTCCAGATTAAAAGTTAGTATGGTGTTATTTATATCATCGTCTAGCTTACTTCTGGCCAAACTCCCAAACCAGTTTAGGCTAGCCGACACGACCGACTGTATGATGGTAGCGGTGGTTTCCGAACCTAACGCCTTGTTATCTGATGTACAGGATTCAACTTCTAATTTGGCGAGGCCGGTATTTTGGAAGTTGGGGATAGCCATTGAGCTTTGAGATGCATCATTACTTTTACACCCAACAAGGGTTGTCAGGATTGCAGCCAAGCCGACGTATTTGATCTTAGTATTCATTGTATGCCGTCCTTCTTGATGTATGGCGGGGATCAATTAGATAGCATAGTAGCCATAAGTAATGAGTGCTAAACTGAATGTATATGGCTGAGTCATCTGTATCTTGGGTGAACCATGAACCCAAAAACAAGAAAAGCGCCGTCGAGGGCGCTTTTCTTAATATTACATACAAACAAAGATTAAGATGGTTTTTTCCAGACTAGCACTTTACTGTCTAAATATTCGTGTTCCACAGAACATTGCATTGCTGTACCTGCCATGTCTACGATAGAACCTTTTCCATAAACAGTATCTTTATAAATACAGTATTTGGTGTTATCAGTTCTTTCCATCATTTGAACTTTTGCACTGATAGATTCAGCTTTAGATTCTGTAATTGCGAAAGCATTAGTGGAAAGTAGAGCGAGTGTAGATAGGGCGATCAAATTTGTTTTTTTTATTTTAGCTCTCTAATTTACTGTGTTTATATACAGGTTAGCACTGTTTATGGAGAAGATACAACCGCTTTAAAAAGTATCTTAGATACATCTGACAATTAGCAAATCGTTAACGTCGGTGTAGTAATTTTCTAAGCGAGAGAACTTGATATCACCTGCACTCTCTCGGTACTGGCGCTTTTGTGAGGCATAACTTAAAGTTCCACGGCCAAAGCGCGAGTTTAGTGCATCGAGCGTAGCGTTTAACTTCGGTTTGTTATCAAATGCTGGCTCGAACAAATCAAACTGTTTAGCTTGTACATTAACCAATTCAGTTGTTCCAACGCCCACTTTATAGATCGGCTGTAACGACAAATTAGTAGGAAGAAGTTCACTGAACTTATCCCTTATCTTAACTAACGCATAACTAGTGTCAGTAAGGCCATTTTCAAACTTGATATCCAATTTTCGATAGAAAGGAGTGCATTTGTCATGGCGTCCAGTAGACAAGAAAACAGAAAGAGTTTTCAGTTCTGACTCTTGCGCTCGAACCTTACGTAATACTTCTGCACAGTGGTGAGCTATCTCCGAGAACAAGGATTTTGAGTCTCGTAATCTATCTCTGTAACTAGATGTTGACCAAATTTGTTTCTTCTTCTCTCTTACGTCTGAGTAGTTAAGAACTGAGATACCATTTAGCTCTAAGATCACATTCGCAATATTAATTGAATAGCGCTTTTGGTATGTTTTGGCATCGCAATGTTTGAGCTGTAGCGCTGTGGTTACACCTTCTAATTTAAGGTGTCTTTCATAGGCACTACCAATGTTCCAGACTTTCCCAACGGGCATTTGGCTCAAAATGGAATCTATTTGATTCTCATCTTTTAAGGTGCATTGACCACTGTAGCCATCAAGATTTTTTCCTGCCCATGATGCCACTTTAGCCAAAGTTAATGTCGCGCCAACACCGGCCCCAACAGGTACTCCAGTCTCGCGGTACACACGTTTTCTTAGATCATTCATGTGGTCATCTAAATCCACGTTGATTCGATCTAAGTGGTGTAGTGAGAGGAACAGCTCATCAACCGAATAACGAAAAATACGCGAACCTACGGAGTTTTGCTCTACACAGGTCATAAAGCGATCTGACAGGTGACTGAAAGTATTAAAATTCGCCTTGTAAACTCTTCCACCGTGAAGCTTCAAGAGTTCTGATGATTCCCAAATCGGTGTGAACTTAGCCACTCCGATCTCTGAGCAAACGCGATTTGCTGCGATTATTATCCCTTGACCTGCTGTAACTGCTGTTGGCAAAGACTTTTGGTCTGGTTTATAGATTGAAGTGCTTTCACTATAGAACCGTGTCCCGTCGATTAACCCATACATATTGGTCTATGTAACCTCAAACTGTAACGGACTACACCGTGTAGTCGTAAGTAATCTGAATCTGAAACTTGGTAGTCATAAAACTTAGGGTTGTCAGAAGAGAGGCACCTAGAGCGTAAATGGACTCGTTTGCACACAATGTCGTTGTTTAAGGCCAAGATACACACATCATTTTCGTTTGGTTTAAGGTGTCGTTCCAGTAACAATAGATCCCCGCTGTGCACGAAAGGGCGCATTGATTCGCCATCTGCTTTGCATATCACTGTAGAGTGTTCTTGCTCAACGAGTAACTTATGTAGGTCTAAACAAATCATGCTTTCATGTTCAGGTAGTAAAACAGGATGGCGATAATGGTGTATGGACATGGTCACTACACCAACCATGATGATCTCTTCAAAATCGGAGGCACTGAAAGTTGAAGAGTTACGTAGGTTTTCCCATTTAACTAAGTAGCTCTCGTCGTGACTGAGCATCAAAACGACATCACTTAACAGTGGCTGTCGAGACGAATCTACAAGCAACCAGTCACCCTCTGCTATGCCTAAACTCAGCTCGTTTGACGGACTATGAATAATTCTCTGCGATGAGGGTGAATAAACGAACAATTCATTTAGATTCAGTGCCTGGTCGCGAAATTGTAGTGTGGGGTTTTCAAATCCAGTAATAGACGCTGAAACCGTGTTGTTTAGTGCAATCATACTTAAACTATACTGTGTTTATGTACAGTATAGCAATAACCTGAAACTTAAGTGTTCATAAAACATTCGTCGATTAATACGGGAATAAACTATCTGTCTATATGGTGCGCGGTACAATTTCGTAATGTTGCGCCGATGAAGCCGGACATTACTATCTATACAGTTAAGTACAAATAAGGGTTCCCACATGGATAAAGAGAAACAAATGCTAATTGAGCAATTCATAATCGGATGTCAAAAATTAGGACTAAGCCTGGAGGAAAGCACTGAACTTGCCGCAAAAAATTTGATTGGTGTAGTAAGCGCATCAGGGAAAAGTCATGCTCGAATCGAAGTCAAGCGCGTTGGCATCGTAGAGGTTGAGTGTTAAGTAATTCTGGCACTGATGCTTGAGATCGTTATCACTACACCAATTACTAAAGGTTGTTTTATGAGTCTAAATTCTATTAAGGAAGCTATAGCCCTGCTGACGGGTGAGGTAGAAGGCCCCAAAAAGCGTGAGTGTCAGTTGTGTGAAGGTGCTAAGGCGGTAGGGAAATACTACGTAGACCCAAGTGAAAGCGAAAACTACGGTTGGTGGCGAGTTTGTTCAGATTGTGCGGATATGGTGTCAAGAGTTGGCGCTCAAGTTCAATATTACAAATACTCGAAACAGTATAAAGAGGGGTACCATTTTGAAGCAAACCCTCTCCCAGATCATGTTAAGAGTTGCGATCATGAGTGGTTTAAGTGGAGCAATGTGGGAGAGCATGATAAACACCGTGATGCGATTTTTGACTGGATGAGATGCACTAAGTGTGATGTTTATGGTAAGCGATTTGGGCTAGGTCAGTCAGGAATTGAAGACCTAATGATGGAAATCGACCTTAGTTGCTCTCGTTGAGCCATATTTACACTCTAGTTAAAACGTTCGCATATAAATGGAATATCTGGATATCAATCAACCTCTTGCGGGATTGAGGCTCTCTGTTATCTTAATATGAGTGAATGGATGAATTCAGCCAGCTAATGAATTTTATCTAAATAGTCACTTTTTTTGTGTATATCTTTTAGGGCTGTTTTAAGTCTGAAGTGAATTTATACCCACAATAAAAAATCATAAGGAACTCATAAATGAAAGGTATTCTATTACTAGTATCACTCTTCTCATTCACGGCAACAGCGGCCATGACTGAATCAGAGTGTGAGAACCAAGCAAAAACCGTTTTTACAATGATTGAGATGGTAGAAAGTGGAACGCTGTCAGTTAGCAAAGAGAAAATGGCTAAACTCAAAAAGGCAGAGAATCATTACCAAAAAGGGGAATATTGCGCTGCCAGAAACATTGTCTTGAATCTAAACGGATAAGAGATTTTAGCTCTATAAAACCAGAGCCCTCGCACAAGCGGGGGTTTTTTCGTTCAGGAAAGTGTTCCTTGCGGCACCTAAATGATGCTTAACAATAGTCATAGCTGTTACCGCTGAATCTATCTGATTCATTTTTATGGTTTCAGCCTTATCGTATCGAATATAAAAGGGTGACTATGGGCGCAATTAGAGCTATTGATTTATTTGCAGGAGCTGGTGGTACAACACTGGGAGCCAAGAAAGCAGGAGTAGAGGTTCTGTGGGCGGCTAATCATAATCCCTTAGCTGTGGAGTATCATTCATATAACCACCCAGAGATAATTCACGCTGTACAAGACTTACAGCAAGCTGATTTTAGTCTCGTTCCGGAACATGACATTTGCTTCGCGAGCCCATGCTGCCAAGGACACAGCCGAGCAGCAGGTAAAATGCGTGTGAGCATGAAGGCTGATAAAAGCCGTTCTACTGCGTGGGCGGTAGTATCGTGTTTAGAGGTTCATAGGACACCAATTGTGATCGTAGAGAATGTCGAAGATTTTCTAAAATGGGAATTGTACCCAGTATGGGAGAGCGCGCTAAACACGCTCGGTTATACCCTTTCGGTAAATATGTTAAATGCCAGCTCCATCGGCATTCCCCAAAACAGAGAGCGTGTATTTATAGTAGGCACTCGTAGTAAAAATCCAATCCAACTTAATATAGAACGTGAGCCAATAGTTCCTGCCCGTAAAATCATTGATCTTAGTGACGAGGGTTATAAATGGGACCTAGTATCTAATCGCGTTGAAGCGACACAAATGCGCGTTAGAAATGGGCGTAAACGTTATGGAGATATCTTCCTTGATGCTGCATATGGGTCGGCCAAGTCGGGGCGCTCTCTAGATAAACCAATTGGCACAATAAAAACCGTTAATGTTCACTCCCTTGTTAAAGGTGACAAGATTCGACCAATCAGCATCAAAGAAATGGCAGCTGCTCAATCTTTTTGATGCTTGCAACATAAGTCTTCATAACGCGAACCAACTCTCAAAGAGTTAAAATACTATTTGCAACACAAGTTCGCATAAAACTGTATCGAAAGTCTGCAAATTTGAACAACAACTTAAGTTCAAGGTTGTAAAATTACCACACTCAAGTCAGCTGTTCGAAAAGCATAGTTGTAATATGTGTACCTATCTAATAAAAACAAATTATTAAAGTCGCTTGTGTTGGTGAACATACTGAGTTGCGAGATTGCATGAAAAAGGCTCTTTCCCTATATCGAAGAAAGAGCCTGATCCAAGAGCATAGTAGAAACTAAGTCCTTTAATACTTACTGTATAGTTTCATTTGACCTGTCTTATCAAAAGACACAACGTTAAAGTCTTTGTACTCCTGCCCCGGTCGTGCCATTCCCGGCGAATGCTGCGGCATACCGGGAGCGGCAAGTCCTGAAATATTTTCGGGTCTCTCCTCCAGCAAGCGCTTGATATCAGACTCAGGAACATGCCCTTCAATCATATACCCATCAATGACAGCTGTATGGCAGGACATAAGTTGATTAGGCATACCAAACTCTTGCTTGACATCACTCCAATCACGAGCAAGGTTAACATTAACTTCGTAGCCTTTCTTCTCCATAATTGCAGCCCATTCTTTACAGCAACCACACGTAGGAGATTTGTATAGCTCAATTACTGGCTTAGCAAGTACATTAAAACTAAAAAGTAGAGAGGAAAACGCAATAATTCTCAATTTGTTATTCATAATAATTACCTAACTAAGTTCTATTTTACATCAATGTTTATGATTTCATTACCATAGTTCAGCTCATAGACACCTTTCTCGGGGAGCCATTCAAATAGCTGAGTCTCGTAAGGCTCAACACGCAAAATTAAATGCTCACCAGCCAAAGAAGAAAGATCAATCGACATTGGCTCAAAAGTTTTATTGAACACTATCAATTGGCTCTTTGCACCATTCATTATTGAGAAAAAAAACTTTGAACCTTCAAAGTCTTCATAAATCCAATCTACTAATTGAAACGCACCAAGGTATTCCAAGTAATTCGCTAGATTTACCTTATCTTGGTGACTCAATACGTCACCTAGGAGCTTCATTGTGTTTTCATGCTTTAGGCTATATTCCAAGTCTGCAAGAGTGCTCCCCCTAACATTTCCGCCGACATTGCCCCCACCTTGTCCGTAAAGTCCATGACAAGCAATACATCCATATCCACCTACAGTACGAAAAGTGGATTCACCGACCGAAATTGAGTCTTCTGAAGCATAAGAGAATAAGCTCACACTAAACATACTCGCGAGTATGAATGAACGCTTTAGCATCATCAGATTCCTTTATTGCTTATAAGCTCACCTTTTTAATCATGCCAGCTTCTGCATGTCCTGGAATATTGCATGCAAATTCAACCTTGCTATCACCGTGAAAGTGCCAAATCAACTGCTTAGCTTTACCCGGTTGTACTGTAATTGCATTCCCAGAATCATGCATATGATGAGGCATCTTCTTCATCATTTCTCGGTGTTCAAGTTGCTCTTTCGCTGAGCCAATAGTGAATTCATGATCAATTTTGCCAACATTCATAACCACAAATTGAACTACATCATTAGGTTCAATTTGTACTTCTCTTTTGAACTTGATTGTCATGTCATCTGCCAGCAAGACATGGACCACTTTATCTGGCTTTGCACCTGTTGCTGGCATACCAACGTCAGACATCCCTTCCATAGACATCATTGAGTGATCCATTTTGCTATGGTCCATATCACCATGATTCATATTACCGTGATCCATCTTTGAATGATCCATTTTAGAGTGGTCTATTTCTGCCATTGCAGATGTTGCTGTAATCGAAAGAAGAGCGGCAAGTAGTGTTTTTTTCATGTTCATATTGTTTTCCTTAGTAATTCATTTATGAGTTTGACGGGCTAAGTTCATTCTTAGCCCGAAGGTGTTTTAGCCGTGTTTAAGTTCGTGTGTTTTCCAAAGCTTGAAAATCGCTGGAAGTACAAGGAGTGTTAATAAGAGAGCTGAGGCCATGCCACCAATCATTGGGGCAGCGATACGCTGCATTACCTCAGATCCAGTCCCCTCACCGTACATGATTGGGATCAAACCGATAATCACAGTAAGTACCGTCATCATTACCGGACGAACACGCAAGCCAGCACCTTCTTGAATCGAGTTACTTAAATCTTGTTCATTCAAGGATTTACTTTGCTCTTTGGCGTCCAGCTTTGTGTAATGCCATGATTGGTTGAGGTACACCAACATGATGACTCCAATCTCAACAGCAACCCCAGCTAGAGCAATAAAACCAACACCTACCGCGATTGAGAAGTTGTAACCGAGGTAATGCATGAGCCACAAACCACCAACCATCGCTAAAGGCAGAGTCAGCATGATAATCATCACCTCACCTACGCGTCGGAAGCTGAAATAAAGCAGTAGCATGATGATGGCAATTGTAATCGGCACAACGACACCCAAGCGTTCTTTCGCACGTTCCATGTATTCATATTGACCTGACCATGCAATTGAATAGCCTGCTGGCATATCAAGTTGCTCTGCAACTGCCTGTTTTGCCTCCTCAACGTAAGATCCTAGGTCTCGGCCATCAATATCAACAAACACCCAGCCATTTGGGCGAGCATTTTCTGTTTTAATCATTGGTGGTCCATCTTCATAGCGAATATCAGCGACATCAGCCAAAGCAATTCTAGCCCCACTAGGTGTAACCAATGGCAATTGCTGAAGCTTAACGACTGAATCACGATAATCTTGTGGATAGCGGACATTAATTGGGTAACGCTCGAGACCTTCAATGGTTTCTCCAACATTCATACCCCCGACTGCGGTAGAAACAACTTGTTGTATCTCTTTGATGTTAAGACCGTATCGAGCTGCTGCTGGTCGATTGATATCAATAGTGACATAACGACCACCGGCAACACGCTCTGCATATACAGATGCAGTGCCTGCAATATTGTTAAGAATAGGTTCTAGTTGAGCACCTATTTTCTCAATTTCAGCTAAGTCACTCCCTGCGATCTTGATACCTATTGGAGTTTTGATACCCGTTGCTAACATGTCGATGCGTGTTTTTATAGGCATCACCCATGCGTTAGTTAAACCAGGAAATTGAATTAAGTCATCAAACTCTTTTCTTAGCGACTCAGTTGTCACACCCTCACGCCACTGATCTCGAGGTTTAAGCTGAATGACCGTTTCAATCATAGTTAAGGGAGCAGGGTCTGTTGCTGTGTCAGCACGACCGACTTTACCCCATGTTGTCTGCACTTCAGGTACGGTCTTAATTAGCTTGTTTGTTTGCTGAAGTAACTCTCGTGCTTTACCAATGGAAATACCTGGATAGGTGGTTGGCATGTACATCAAATCACCCTCATCAAGAGGAGGAATAAACTCACTACCTAGCTTCGTTGTTGGATAGTAAGCAGACCCCATGAGAGCAATAGCCAATACAATCATACTTTTCGGGTATTTAAGACTGATATTCAGTAAGGGCTTATAAAGAGCAATTAATCCTTTATTAATAGGATTTTTGTTCTCTGGTAATATTTTTCCTCGAATAAGGTACCCCATGAGAACCGGTACCAACGTAATCGCAAGACCTGCCGCTGCCGCCATTGCATAAGTTTTAGTAAACGCAAGTGGTGAGAACATCTTGCCTTCTTGACCTTCCAATGCGAATACAGGGACAAAACTCAGCGTGATGATCAGTAGCGAGAAGAATAACGGTGCACCAACCTCCTGCGCCGCATCTCCAATAACTTGCCATCGGTTCTTGTCAGTCAATGGCGTCCGCTCAATGTGTTTATGTACGTTTTCTATCATAACGATAGCACCGTCTACCATTGCACCTATTGCGATCGCGATACCACCCAACGACATAATATTGGCGTTGATGCCTTGCCAGTGCATGACAATAAAGGCCCCTAGAATACCGACCGGAAGGCTCAATGCGATAACTAGCGAAGATCGTATATGGAATAGGAACAGCGCACATACAATAGCGACAACAATGAACTCTTCAGCGAGCTTTTTCCAAAGGTTCTCAACCGCTGCATTGATTAACGTAGATCGGTCGTAAGTAGCAACTATCTCAACCCCATCCGGCAAGCTACGCTGAAGTTCGCTTAGTTTATCCTTAACATCACTGATCACTTCGCTCGCGTTTTCTCCAAAACGCATAACAATTACGCCACCTACGGCTTCACCTTCACCATTTAACTCAGAGATTCCTCGTCTCATCTGAGGTCCGAGATCAATATCAGCCACATCACCTAATAATAGAGGAGCCCCCTTTTTACTTACTTTGAGAGGAAGCGCTTTAATGTCATCAATACTAGACAGGTAACCAGTTGTTCGTACCATATGTTCAGCTTCTGCAACTTCTACTACAGATGCTCCACTTTCTTGGTTACCATTTTGAATAGCCATATTGACCTGTTGTAAGGTAAGGTCATATGCACGTAATTTAGCCGGATCAATTTGTACTTGGTACTGTTTAACCATACCGCCAACAGTCGCAACTTCAGACACTCCATCAACAGTTTGTAGCTCATATTTCAAGAACCAATCTTGTAAGCTGCGAAGTTCTGCAAGGTCGTGCTTTCCAGTTTTATCTTGCAATACATAATTATAAATCCAGCCCACACCTGTCGCATCTGGACCAAGGGTTGGCTTGGCGCTTGGAGGAAGGTTTGGCGCTACTTGACTCAAGTACTCAAGTACTCGCGAGCGAGCCCAGTACATATCTGTATCATCATTAAAAATGATATACACATAAGAATCACCAAAGAACGAATATCCACGAACAGTTTCAGCACCAGGAACGGCAAGCATTGCCGTTGTCAGCGGATACGTGACTTGGTCTTCCACCACTTGGGGTGCCTGACCCGGGTAACTTGTTTTTATGATCACTTGTACATCTGATAGATCAGGGAGAGCGTCAACTGGTGTATTTTTTACGCTATATAATCCACCAAAGACTAGAGCAAAAGTCGCTACCAATACCAAAAAGCGATTATTGATAGACCATCGGATGATTGCACCTATCATTGCTTATCCTCTCTTTTAACTAACTCTTTGAGAAGATAATCAGAGCCTTGTTTCTCCACTAGAAACCGAACTTTGTCACCCTCCTGAAAACTTGAGAGTTCTATGTCGCCACCTACTGAAAAGTTGAGCTCACCAGCGTCCCATGACCAATCAGCCACAGGAACATGATTTAGAGTCACCATACCAAAATCCGCCATCAACATAGAAACATCACCGTCTATCCATATTTCCGTATTTATGCTCAGCTCAGTTACTTTGTAATCAACGATTTCATATTGACCCGATTCAGATTTTTTCATCTCAAAGTCAATCGTTTGACCCTTTGAAAGTGGTTCCATTTCAACGTGCTCTGACACTATGAAATTCATGGTCATTCCTGGCCATTCCCATTCAGGAACAGGCTTATGATTAATAGTTAGCATTCTATGTCCAACCATTGCATCAGTAATTTCACCTGTTGCCCACGCCGTTTCATCAATTGATTCGAGGCCATTGATTCTTGATAGATCGGCAGATTGGCTTGATTCAGAGTCCAACATAAAGTGTGCTGAAGTAACAACTCGCTCTCCTTGTCGTAATCCCTTTAGAACCTCAATCTTGTCAGCGGCTTCACGACCAACTTCGATTCGAGCAGAACGGTATTTTCCATCACCTTCAGCAAGTACTACTCGAGTCATACCACCAGATCGAATGACCGACGATCGAGGGATAGTTAACACTTCATCATTTGATACTGGCTTCAGAGCGACATTTGCAAACATATTTGGCTTAAGTTCGCCTTGTGGATTATCAAATCTAAGGCGAACACGCAATGTACGCGTACTAGAATCAAGGATGGGATAGACGTAATCCACTTCACCATTCCATTCGCCACCTGGTAATGCATCCAATGTCATAGATGCTTGACTACCTTGTTTGATCCAATGGGATTGACGTTCAAAGACCTCTGCATCAACCCATACTTGATTCAAAGGGCCTGCGCTAATCACCGCTTGAGCTGGAGAAAGGTAGCCACCTTCGCGAATATTGAGGCTTGCAATAACACCGTCTGCCGGTGCTTTAATTTCAATGGTTTGTGAGGCTTTACCTATACGTACAATTGATTCAATTTGACTACGATCAACCCCCAAAGAAATCAAACGATCGGTTGCACCTTGTATCATGCCTTTACGCTTAGTTTTGTAGGCACTGATCAGTTCTTCTTGCGCTTTTACAAGCTCAGGTGAATACAAATCAAACAACGTGTCACCTTGATTAACTTTTTCACCAACAGCATTGATATAAAGCTTTTCAACCCACCCAGAGACACGAACATTGGTCTGCCAAAGTTGACTCTCATCAAAGGCGACATAGCCGACAGTTTCGATGCGTGGTGCAAGCGCTTCTTGTTGCACAGTGCCCGTTTTAACGCCAAGGTTATTTTCAACAGCAGGATCTATTTTCACTGTTCCCGGCTTGTCGTTACTACCATTAAGGTCATCAGCATAAACAGGAATAAGATCCATCCCCATAGGCGACTTTCCTGGCTTATCTCGTTGATAATTTGGGTCCATGGGTGCAACCCAATACAGTGGTTCATCACTTGATTTAGACTCAGAAGCTGTCATTCCAGTCATGTTGTGGTTCATGTCTGAAAGGTAAATATTCGCTCCATAACCCAGTGCGCCACCTATTAGTAGCGCTAGGCTTGCAACTTTAAATGTACTCATCTTGATTCCTTTATTATTGTTCTTTGTACTGAGTATTTGGCGCAGAAATTTGATACGCGAAACCACCAAGTAACATGGATAACTTGCTATTGATCTGGTTCATATCGGTTATTAGACGAGCAAGTTCCATTTGAAGAGCCAAGTCATCCGTTGACGCAATAATTACATCGCCAAACGGAGCGGTATTATTCTGATAACCGCGCTCAACCGCTTCGATACGTGCTTTGGATTGAGGAATGAACCGGCTTTGATAGCGCTCAATACGCTCAGCAAGATTCTCTCTATCAGTTGTTAAGGCAACGACTTGGGAATTCATCTGCGCAAGCAATGTATCTTTTTGATATTGAGCCGCGCCCACTTGATATTGAGCGGCCGCTACATTTTTATCTTGGCGGCTGTCAGTAAACAGAGGGATATCCATAGTAAGATAGGCACTCAGCAAATCTGAAGTTGGCTCACCCTTCATGTTGTCAGCTTGACGATAGGCGTACATCACTTCGACACCGAATTGTGGTGTATAAGATTGCTCTGCAACCTCAACTTGAGTGCGATTGGCAGAGATATTAGCATCAGCCATTTGTACCATGGGGTTTTGATTAAGAAGCGAGTAGTACTGGGTATCACTGGTTTGCTGATCCAGAAGCGTATTCAAACGCGACCAGTCTAGTTGATAACCAACCTGATTCGAATCAATAGCACGACGATGCAACCACTCTGAGCCCAACCATTCTGATAGCTGGGCAACCACTCGATTTTGCATTTGTTGATTCGATTGCAGCTTTTCGTCAAGCTTATTAACTTGAAGTTGGGTGTTAAGCAGATCTTGCGCTTCGCTCTTACCGATTGAGTAATTGGTTTGAATATACTGTTCCATCTCTACCATGAGACGTTGATTAGATTCAATCAACGTTTCTGCGTGTTGAAGGTAGCCCAGTTCCAACCATAGTTGAGTAATACTATTCGCCACTTCACGCTCACGAACCTGAACCTGATACGCAATACCATCGGCCTGTTGATTCGCTTTGCGTTGGTTAAGATCTAGCGTTGCTCCACGTTCAAACTGCTGCATTAGTCCAACAGAGATATTCGTCATGGGATCTTCGTCAAACTTAAATGAATCGACGGGTAACCCCCCAAAACCCACCTTGAGTTTTGGATCCATGAGAGTAGCGCTTGCAACGCCCATTTCACGCACAGCCTGTGATTGCGCAGCATATTGAGAACGACTCGTATCATTTTCTAGAGCCACTTCAATTAGTGCATTCAGCTGGTGCGTCGAAGTAGCGATAGTTTGAGGAGTCACGTTCGACTTCGTATGTGACAGGGCAGGCATTGCATAAAGTGCAATTGCAACCCCAAGGCTCAAGGTTCTAAGAACCCTTGAACCATTTGATTCAATATTCATTGTTGTTTATCCACGTAAAACGATATGGACATACCTCAACCTCTGCCTTCCAGCAGAAATAATTGAGAGCTAAATAGTTAGAATAGTTGAATTAAACAGAGGGTGGACGCAGTAAACTCTGAATGCGAGTTACTGTAACGCCTATTTTTATTGGGTGGCGCAGAGCTAAATCAGGTTCAGATATATTGATTAAGCGAGAAGATGAGAGTGGGAAGAATACGCTAGAACAAACGCTTTTACAGCAATCACCACCAAATACAGATGAGCTACCACAATGAGTAGAACTTTCACTCTCTGCCACTTCCATCGGTTGGCAGCCTATCATCGCATGATGACTTGCTGTTGTCTCAGTCATTCCCATCGAGTCATGATGAGAAAGTTTAGGTTGAAGTGAAGAAGAGGTCGATATTGGACTCATGTCCATCATTGACATACTCGAGACATAGCTAGACATCAACATTGCTAAGATGCTGATAATCATAATACTTGTCTGTCTCAGAGAGTTTATCATATCGTACCTTTTACTTTGCATTCATAATACAGTATAGAAACTGTTGGGCAATAGTGTTCTTTAAAATTTGTTGGAATTAAGAGTTGTTAAAAATAAAGACGAACTCAGTTCGCTCATCCTTCGCGTTCACCAAGATATCCCCGCTATGCGCTTTCATAATCGCTTTAGCTATCGGTAACCCCAATCCAGCGCCAACACTTCCGTTATGGACACGCGACTTATCGGAACGATAAAACCGTTCAAATATATATGGCAAAGAACTCAAAGGAATAGGCTCACCGGTATTGCTAATTGTCACCTTGTTGCTCGTTTCTGATTCGGAGATTACTACCGATATATCCGTATTATGAAAGCAATGCCTTAACGCATTAGACAACACATTGCCAAATGCTCGTTGAAGCATATCTTTGTCACCGAACAGAGTCGACGAACCATCTAGAGTAAATCGAACGTTTTTCTCTTCCGCCAATACCTCATAGTACTCAAGTAAGGGCGTGATAACCTCTTTCAACTCAAGCTCTGATTCGGTCTTATGCAAAAGTTTGTTCTCTGATTTAGCTAGGTACAGCGTATCCGAAATGGTCTTATTGAATCGTTCTAGTTCTTCGATATTCGATACTAAAATATCTTCGTACTCTTCAATGGAGCGCTCTGTACCAAGTGCCACTTGAGTCTGAGTCATGATATTGTTCAACGGTGTTCTTAACTCATGAGCAATATCGGATGAAAACTCACTCAACCTGAGGTAGCCTGTTTGCAACCTCTCTAACATTTCGTTTTGAGAAACAATTAAACTGCTTAGCTCCTTTGGAAGTGATTCACTTGGGATACGTATACTGAGATTGCTCGTATTCACTTGCTCAATATACTCCTTCAATGTTTTTAGAGGTAGCAGGCCATTTCTAACAATAATTAAAGCGTAAGCACCAGATAAACTTACAGTCAAAACCAATGTCCAAAATAGGATAGTATTTAACTTGTCGAAAAACAGCTTGTGGTGAGTCACATCTATTGCAAGAACAATAGCACCACCTTCTACCTCTGAATAATCAAACTTAAAAGCTTGGTAATGATTATTGCCTACACTCCATTCGTATGAGGAGCCCTCTATCAGTTCAGGTGGAAAGTCAATAGTTCCATTATTCGTTTGAACCACTTGTTTGTTGTTTAAGATCCAAGCCGAGATATCCCAAGAATGAAAAATATCTAAATCTCGCTCGATAGTGCCCATCAAAGGAAGGAGCTTTGTTTCTAGATGTTTATAATCTTGTTCATTAAAGTGATTCTTGATAGCGTGCTGAATCGTCAAAGCAAAAACGACTAAAACAACAAAAGAGGCAGTGACAAACATAAACACCAGTTTGCGAGCGATGGATTGTCTTAATAATTTTTTCATTCTACCGCGTCATCAAGTTTGTACCCCATACCACGGACAGTATGGATTAGTTTTTGCTTATAAGGCTTGTCGATTTTCGACCTCAGTCTCTTCACTGCTGCATCAATAACATTCGTATCACTATCAAAGTTCATATCCCAAACAGCCGATGCGATTTGTGTACGAGTCACAACTTGTCCTTTTTTCGAAAAGAAATATTCTAGTAAGGAGAACTCTTTCGCCGTCAACTGAATCGTATCACTTTGACGTGTAACTTTACGTTTGAGTAGATCAAAGCTCAAATCGGCAATATCTAAAGTGGATACCTCTCGGCTGGTACTAGCCTGATTACGCAATACGTTTTTTACTCTCGCAAGTAATTCTACAAATGCAAAAGGCTTAACAAGATAGTCATTCGCACCCAGTTCAAGCCCTTTAACTCGATCTTCAACTTCATCCTTTGCCGATAAAATAATTACTGGGATCGAAATGTCACTGCTTCGAAGTGTGTGTAATATCTGCCAACCATTCAATTTTGGAAGCATGATATCCAAGATGATGAGGTCGTAATCACCAGACGTAGCTAAGTATAATGCGTCGACGCCATCCTTTGACAAATCTACACTATAGCCCGACTCAATTAGCCCTTTCTTAAGATAAGCTCCTGCTTTTTCTTCGTCTTCGACCACTAGTAGTTTCATATAACATTAAACCTTTTTCAGATCTCAAATTTCTCTCACGGCTTGTGATTGTATGAGGATAATGAAATCTGCTGTTTCGTATTGTTATCATATACTAAAACATTTCTTTCTACAGAGGTCACCCCATTGCCTTCTTGCGATACACTTACGGTATTAAGCAATATTTCTGTTAATCTCCCAGTGTAATTTTGACCAATAAACACATCCAGTTTGTAGTACGAGCTCAATACATGTGTATCAATTAAGTTGGCTTGAGTCCCGCGACCTTGCACTGGATAGATAGTGAACTTTCGAACACCTTCATCCATAAGAATAGATTCGATTTCTTCGAGTCTATGCTCCTGAAATATTACTGATACTTTATCAATCATAATTCGCTCCTTAGCTCCTTAGCTCCTTAGCTCCTTAGCTCCTTAGCTCCTTAAGTAGTATAGAACTCTAAGAACATTGCCAGTTTAGTTATTACTATCTCGTTCCTGATAGTGGACATTAATGTGGATTTTGGCTACGTACTCAAGCTGCCCTTGACTGTTCAGCCTTTCTTGAACAGTTACGTACCCTCCATCTTTCAGATGAGTAGAATTTCGTCGGCTACCATTGGTTGTTACAGGAATAAGAGTCGTACTTAATTCTCTGCCACTCATCCCCTCAAACTCTGACAATTTTTTTGCCCCTAACATATATGCTCTTTGTTTTGAGCTAACCGCATCGATAGAAACAGTTTTATGGTCTACTCTGCTCACATAATTACCAGAGGAATGTAATGGCTGTGCAATTGATACTGAACTAACCAATAAACAAGTAACTGATAACAAAATCTTATTAAGAGTATTCATTCGTCTTTCCTTTCTCGTTGTTGACGAATTTAATTTAGCAGGTCAGGTCTGACTCTATTGGTATCCAATTATGACATTTTTGTCATAATTGGATGAGCCCTTCATTTTTATCGTTAATCCGCAATTCGAAATCGCCTAAAACTAATTTGTATTTTATATATGGAACCGTTAGTTAGCTGTGTCTATCAATCCAGGAGATCAAGGTTGGGGCTGGTAGGGCCGTTAGCCAATAGATACAGATCACGTAAATGCTGGGAGCTCAATTGGCCAAAAATATCAACAGTTCTTATAATTCGTCCTACACCTTTCAAAGCTTCAGCACTATGTTTGATGTTCATTAAAAAAAGAGCTACTTCAAAAGTAGCTCTTTACTTAATTGGAAGAATTGAAGTCCTTTCGCTAATCCTACATTTCCATGTTTAGACCTTATCCATCATTTTTCTGCAATCGTTAAGCATATTCTCCATACTCTTACCATCCATCATACTATTGGATTCCTGTTGACTGCTCATCTTAGATTGCTTCATGTGTGTCTGAACATCTTGATTTGTATAACTCTTGAGATGCTGCTCACTAGTACTAGTCGCAAACACTGGTGCAGCTATCAAACTACTAAGAATTACTGATACATATAACTTTTTCATAAAATCACCTAAACCCTTACTTATGCTTTGAACTCTGGATTGTTTTCAATCTTTGCCATCGATTGATCGTTAGTTTCTGAATCTTTCTTTTCACTCGGCATAATCATCTTCATCATTAAACCGTGCATAGCTAAACAGATGATTAACGGAACAATCGCACTACTCAGGTATGCCCAACTAAACACTTCTTGACTAGAAGTGAGAATAAACAATGGAATACCTACCATTAATAACGCACATAGAATCATCATCCATCCATGACCTTTGTGATGACCATTCTTGTGACAATCAGGCTTTTTGCTTTTCATTCTCTTGCTCTCCAAAGTTACTTGAACTCGTTTAACTTAGACTCAGTTTATCGCAGCACTTAGATCAGTAATGGGGAGGGGTTCATGACAATTTTGTCATCTTAGCCGTTCTTCTTACCCCAAAACCACCAGACGATAAATACGATTGCTGTAAGACCTAAAAAATTGACTAACATGGTACTACTCCTCATTGGTTGTAGGGGCTGAAGGTGGGGTATATAAGCGCAAGCGGTTCGCATTGGTTACGACGGTAACAGAGGACAGTGACATCGCTGCCCCAGCGATGATCGGACTTAATAGCCACCCTGTGAACGGAAACAGAAGCCCTGCAGCCACGGGAATACCTAAGCTGTTATAGATAAACGCCCCCCACAAGTTCTGCTTAATGTTCTTCATTGTGGCAGTACTGATCCCAATCACATCTGAGATACCGTGGAGTGAGCTGCGCATCAAGGTAATATCGGCACTTTCAATCGCGACATCCGTACCACTGCCAATAGCAAAGCCAACGTCTGATTGAGCAAGTGCTGGCGCATCATTGATACCATCACCGACCATGCCAACAACATGCCCTTTCGCTTGCAACTGCTTGATCCAGTGAAGCTTATCCTCAGGCATCAATTGCGCGTGATATTCATCAACATTCGCGAGTGATGCCACCGCTTTCGCTGTATTGTGGTTATCCCCCGTTAGCATCACGACATGGATGCCTTGCTGATGAAAACGATTTATCGCACTTCGAGCATCATCTCGAATCGGATCACTGATACCGAACAGCGCTTTCAGTTGATCGCCTATCGCAAAATACACCACTGTGTTAGCTTCTTGCTCCCACTGCAACGCATGCTCTGTTACCGATTCAACATTGACCTTAAACTGGTTCATCAGCTTGCGATTGCCAAGCAACACGCGTTGACTCGCATACTGAGCCTGAACACCAAGTCCGGTTAATGACTCGAAGTCTGACACTTCTAGTAGATTCGCTTCATCACTCACTTCACTTTGAGTAAATGCGATTAACGCTTTAGCTAGCGGGTGGTTAGACCCTTTCTCCAAAGCATTGACCAAAGGCAGAAGCTCTGAGTCCTCTGACAACAAGACAAAATTTGTTACTTCAGGTTTACCTTGAGTAATCGTGCCAGTTTTATCCAATACAACGACATCCAATTCACTGGCTCTTTGCAGTGCTTCACCATTTCGGATTAGCCCACCAAACTCGGCGGCCTTACCGACACCGATCATAGTAGAAATCGGCGTTGCGAGACCAAGTGCACATGGGCATGCGATGATCAACACCGAGGTTGCTGCCACAATCATATAAACTAAGGAAGGTTGAGGGCCAAAGTTATACCAAGCCAGCGCTGTCAGAATCGATAGAATCATCACAGTTGGTACAAACACTGAAGACACTTTATCGGCTAGATGGCTGATTGGTGGCTTTGAGTTTTGCGCGTTCGACACCATACTGATGATCTGAGCAAGAACAGTATCACTGCCCACTTTCTGTGCCTCAAAAACGAAACTTCCGTGGTCATTAATCGTCCCGGCAGACACTGAGCTGCCCACTTGTTTAACAACAGGAATTGGCTCTCCAGTGAGCATAGACTCATCAATGGTTGTCTCCCCCTCTGTAATCACACCATCAACAGGGACTTTTTCACCGGCTCTAACGCGAATCAAGTCGCGTGCGATAACTTGTTCAATCGGTATAGACATCTCTTTGCCGTCACGAATCACCATGGCAGTTTTGACTCTCAAATCAAGCAAACGCTTGATGGCCTGCGAAGTTCTGCCTCGCGCCTTTAACTCAAGCGCCTGTCCTAAATTGATTAAACCAATGATCATGGCAGTAGCTTCAAAGTAGAGATGCCTTGCACTTTCTGGAAGCCACTGCGGCCCGACTACGACCACCATTGAATAGAGCCAGGCGGTACCCGTTCCCAACGCTATCAACGTATCCATGTTCGCATTACGGCTCAGAAAGGTCTTCCAAGCTCCAGTAAAAAAGTGCTTGCCCGCACGGACTAAAATAAAAAATGTCACTAAACCTACGGCCAACCATAGCAACTGCTCAGATTGCGTATTAACATTCATTGGTCCGCCGAACAGACCGTATACCATCAACGGCACGCCGAGACCAAGACCAATAACGCTTTGTTTTACTTTAAAGCGATACTCCTCAGCTTCACGCTCTTCTTTTAGGTCGCTTGCTAACGCCTGATCGACAATTTCTTCTGCGTCATATCCTGCGCCTTGTATCGCCTCAATGAGTACGCTGGCAGGCTGACTTGAAACCACGGTCGCCGTACGATTCGCAAAGTTCACGTCAACAGAGTCGACTCCTGACACCGATCTAAGCGCACCTTCAATCGTATTGACACAACTTGCGCAAGTGACACCGATTAATGACAGCTCAATACTGACATCCACCGCCTGTGTTGTTTTCACTTTATTCGATTTAGTAACATCCGTAGTTTGTGGTTGTGTGCCATCAGTACTACCGCTATAGCCCTGTTCGACTAATACGCTTTCAATTTCATCGCCGTTCAAACTGCTATTCACCACCAATGTTTGCTTGTCTAAATCAACAACTACTTGAGCGGTAGCGTCCAGTTCAACTATTGCTTTAGTGATTTTACCTACACAGTGTTGACAAGTAACATTGGATACTGATGTACGATACTCTTGTTGCGTAGGTATTGAAGCCACATATCCTAACTTTGCAATGACTTCTATCGCGCTTTCCGGCATTAACGTGGTAATAAGCTCTGCTCTGTGTTTTGTCTCATTAATAGTGAAAGATACATCCGGGTCTCTTTCACGTAACTCATCTACAATTTTAGCGACACATCGGCCACAATTAATGCCGGAAAGTGCTAGAGAATACTGTGTGGTGTTCATGTTAGTTTTCCTCGGGTAATACTTGATGGTGTTTCTCGGACCAGTCTTCGATTAGGCAACACAATGCGTTGCCGTTGGGCTCCATATCCGGCTTTTCATCCCACTCTGTATAAGTCGCTTCCATCATCGCTAAATGTCGTTGGTATTCTTCGATCTTTTGCTTGGTTTCTACGATTTTATCAGTCAGCATTTGCCTCACAGCAGGGCAAGGAGTCTGCCCTTGCTCAGAGTAATCAATGATTTCTTGAATCTGACTAAGGCTAAAACCAATAGCTCTTGCATGAGAAATGAACTTCAGGCGATTAACCGCACTTTGCTGGTATATCTTGTAGCCATTGTTAGGATCTCTCTCTGCATAAAGAAGACCTTTTCGAGTGTAAAACCTGACTGTTTCAGCGGTCACACCCGCTACTCTCGCAATTTCAGTTGTCAACATAACCAACTCCTCTGAAGGTTTAATGCACATGAGACTTTGTTCGTTTTATGTTGCTAGCCAAAAATAAAGGCGACTAAAAATATAATCACAAACAACCCGATGAACAGTTTTAACAACAACTTAGGGTCACTGCTCCCACCATTTGGGGCTTTGTTACAACAACTCATAACTCTCTCCAATTCGTAATTAATGATGTATTAGTTGTAGCTTAAAACCTATGTGTTAGACATAGGTCAAGCATATTGAGAAAAAATCTAAGAGGAGTTTTATTGATGAGTGCAAGAGTTGTGGGACAACTAATATGATAATCGCACGAGTATTTTTTAACTGACGTGGGGACAAAGATAAATTTATTTCCGTATTAAAAATCCCCCCCGATAAAATCGACCAACTAATAAAAAACCATCAAGCCTAAACATGATGGTTTTGATTATCTACTGCTTGTTCAGCAGGTAGGTTGCTTTCTTCCTGACCTATTCTTAGCTGCCTATTCGGCAGGACACATGATGATCGGAAATGCAGTACCGCCGGAAATTTTCTTAGCTGCCTATTCGGCAGGACACTGTAGAATATAGTCTTTAACTATCTCATTCTGTATGCTTAAAGTCACAATTCACCAAAATACCCTTTTTCTTCTTACTTCTGTAGCCCTTGTTTTTACTTCTCTAAAAAAGAGCTTTAGAAAAAAGGTAAAAAGCGTAACTCAGGTACCGTGCCTTTTCTTTCTTGATTGGTGGCTAAACCATAGCTATTAAAGTTTGCTGCAACGCGCTCATCGACAAACTCCTTTTGCACGAACAAAATATAATCTTGCGCTGAGGAGCCGCTAGAAACTGGGATTCGATGAAAACTCTCGATGACTCGCTCTTCATTAGTGGCTGGTAACGATGTTCCAGCGCCAGATAGTTCCACTCTCGCCATGCTACGTTTGATTCGGCGTTTCTTAGAGCCTAAAAAGCTTTTCCCAATCGTTTGATTACGGGTAAACCTTACCTCTAAAGCATTGGCTGGAACCTCACATACACTAGAGATCTCAAATAAACCTTCATTTACCATCACAGAGAAATAGGGCTGAAAAGAGAGCCCAACCATCATCTCTTTATCTTCGGCAACAAAGGCAATAGTTTGGCCGACTGTCGATTCATTCCAATCAGGAAAGCTCACACCAATCCTATTCATCGCTTGTCGGTTATTGACCATAAACAAGTGCACTTGAGATATACACCGCCCTGCCAATAATTCATGGTCGGCTTGTGCAGGCATGTAACGTATTAAGAAATAGTAACGCTTAGTCATATCTATCCCTTACTTCGCTTTGGAACAATTGAAAAGACCACCTTTAATCAAGACCGACATAATAAAGTGCACGTCATTTGGGATGGTCTGAGAAGCTATCATTGTCTCAATCCAATTCTCTGTATTTCTGACTAACTGGTAAAAGTCATTCCCATAGGAAACATGTCGCCTTGCTATAACGTACTCTCGGTCAGCTCCATACTCATTCACTCTTAAGGGCTTATCTGCATCTTCATGCCACCAATCGTCAATCGATTGCAACGCTGCACCAATTTTTTGACCATGAAATGCAACAGTTTCCTTTCCGTTTAATAGTTCGACAGTAGCTAACTGCTTGGTAGGAACACCATCTTCTCGATCATCCAAGAACTCTTGGCTTGGGTAAACCTCATCCCCCCAACCAACTCCAATTTTAGCTTTGACATCCATGTAGAAATATTCGGTCGGGTCAGATAGGGCTCGCATCAAATAGGCTGTGAGCTTTTCTAGGCATTCTGCTGAAGCTTTATCCCAATGACCATACCAAGAAAGCCTTGTTGCGTTTTCTACAATCAAGGTTTGTGAATCACTGGTGGCCACTTCTATCGACAATTTTCGACACTCTCTGTTTCTCCAAAGCCAAGTACCAAGCAGAATGTTCTTCGCGTATCTAAGAGCAAGTTCCTGATACCCATTGAGCTCTTGATATGTTTTCGCAAGTAACGAAAGTTTAGAGCGCGCTTCGTCATCACTACAGGTATCTGGAGTTAGAGAATTGGCTCGAATTCGAAGGGAGAATGCACAGTAGATATCATCGACACCAGGTTTTACATAACACTCTTCGATAAACTGTGGATTGGAGTAAGCTAAATCTTGTGGAGCAACATTCTTTTTTACGAACTTACCTCCTTTATAGGCTTCTGAATAACCACCTTTTGGCGCACGCAACCTAGTCCTATCAATGTCAAGGGGACACATCTCACCACTTTTAGATAGATAGTAGAAATATGCTTTGCCAGCAGAGAGTGATCGAACGTAGTTTAACTGAGTGCAAAGTTCCATAAACGATTAATCCCTATAGTTTTTTTATAAGAATAGTTTCGCTACTGCATTCTATCGACCAAAAGGCATGGTTTAAAAAGTGATCTCTTCCACTAGAACGTACTTCTATTGGATTCACCTTTTTAGCTAACCCTATGGCGTTCTCTGCATACGCGTGACAATCAGTGATCGAGTTGCACCGTTTAGTTGGACGTTCTAACAAATGGTAGCCAATAGAAACTGGCAAATTATCGGCATCTTTAGTCACTAAACGCTCTAGTTCATCAAAGCTACTCGGTTGGCTCTCACTTGGGTATAACCATCGCCCGTATGCGGGTAACCCCTTTATGACGTGGAAGAGCTCGCTCCTACTGGTAAACGTCTTAAGCCACTCAACCTGTGTCGAAAGCTGTGGTTGGTATAATGCCCCTCCGGCGAAAGCAACGGGAAGTGCCGTTTTAAGCGCGGACTTAAAATCTGAAATTCGGCTGTCGCTATGTACTCTGATAACTAAGTCTATTTCTAGGTCCGCCAATCGTTCACTACGAATGGTTGGTCGCTTAGCGTTCGAAACCGTTCGTGCTTTGGCGACAGAGTTGGGTTCGGTAAGCTTCGCTGTCGGTTGAATCTTCTCGCTTCGAACATAAAAAGAGAAACTCGAAAACTCAAACGGGGAATCACAATTAACTAGCTTATTAAACTCTCTTTGGTAATGGTGCATGAACCCCCAAATAGCCGCCAAAGAAGGAGCACCACACAGATATGGGCTACTCATTGCGACCGCATCTTGCACTCTCATTGATGACAAATAGATATACTGCTCACCCGTTACCTTATCTTCATTGCCATTTGGTTTACTGAGCTGTTCAAGTATCCATACGATTTGGGCTTTGATGACCTGCATTAGCTTAGGATGATAGGCAAACTTGGCGGCATACTTGTTATTCTGAAACGCGAGATGTAAGCAACGGTTAAACTCGCTAGCTAAAGAGCCCAAATCCGATTCTGGTTGGGTCAAAAAGGCTTGAGCCAAAGTGTCATCATGTTCCAATTGCTGTTGATTAGGGTCAACATCAACGATATCTCTTAATTCAATTAATGGAAGCATCCACAGGGCTATCTGCTTTCGCAATATCTTACTTCTAACCTTACGAGCGCTCTCCCTTTGCTTCTGTGTTTTTGATGGCTCTGAACCAATTAGATGATTTAACACCTGACAGATTTTAACGTTAGTTACCTGATGGTCATCAAAGTAGTGGCCACTCTTTTTGCGACTTTCAGTTAACGTCCCACCCTGCGCTGGTTTGACGTCTAACGGGTAGTTTAGGACTTTCATATGCCCACCTAAACTGCCACACAGATTCCCGATACTTGCCGAGTTTGGCAGCGATGAAGACACAAAGCTGAGCTTACTTTCTCGACTTCTCGATCTCACTTCTAATTCTCTTTGGATGGCATGACTGACCACTGGGGTCACCGAAACATAATCCCCCCCCATGGAAACCGCAGTTGCTTGCTGTAAGTGCTGACACTGTCAGGAAAACTATTTTCAGGAAGTTGTTCTTCAATTGTATGTTTTAAGCGAGCAAGTGACTTAATGCCTAAACCAAATTCTTTGAGCAGCTCAACCCAAACAGAGGTTTCTTGCTGAACAAGTAAAAGAAGACACTCGGACTGTGATTGCCAGCGGAAAGGATTCAATAACCACAATGTATGGCGATACACTGCAGAATTATGCGCCCACCCTAAGCGTTGCTCTAATACTGCGCTTGAAATCAATGCCTCGGTTGTCAAAAGAGGCTGTGCAATTATTCGCTGATCTTTAACTCGGCAGTCTGGAAACTTGAGATTATGAGTGTGGAACCACTTAATTTCATCAAGGGATGCCTCTAGGCTCTCTGCGGCTTTTAAATGCCTTTTAGCACGGGCAACATCCAACCAATCCGAGCATCTATCTGATTGATGGCTTGAGCTGAGATTGAGCAAGATCGTTAACGCTTCTTTTTCACACCCTTTGACACAGACATCTTCCGTATAGGGCATGAACATCTTCTTTAGCGTAACCTGCTTTACCGCTTCGTCTTCAATTGCCAATAAGTCACTTAATTTCGTCATAATTACCACTCTGGCAAATACACATTTAAGCCATCACTTTCAGAGCTCATTCGAGTCAGCTTTGTCTCGATGACACTTCGTAAAGTAAACGCCGATTCATGACTCGCTATCTTTGTATGCATTCTCGGCCTAATAACGGCTTTGATCTCACCAAACTCATACAACCGATATACCTCATCTGTGGTGCAAGAGAGCAATGTAGAAGCTTCTAAGGGACTGAGCAGTACATCACCAATATTTCCTTTCACGCTTGAAGGTACTGCTGCCATCAGCTGTGTAAAGTAAGCTAACACCTGAGTAAGCACGATATTGTGACTCAACTGCCGACTAGGTAACTGGCGACAATCTTTAAGCAGAGCACCAAAAGCTTCATTGAAAAACACCTTTTTCCAATCTTTTACTCGAACAAGTTCTGCCTTCTCTTTCAAAACATCGAGGTCTTGCCACAGTGCCGCTGGCCAAGCGCAACAATATTCAATGAATGACTCAAAGCTAGGGTCATCGATATCACCATAACGATTTACATACCAAAGTAAAAAGCCATAGCGCTCGGATAACGTCATTTTCCCCGTTAACAATCCCAAGAGTTTTGAATCGCTTCCTGACAACCATTGAGCGACCAATACCTCAACCTCTTGCGCATCCTCTACTGGCGAGTTTCGGAGTTCATAACCGCATTCACACTGACTAATACTCTCGGTGCTTTGGTATTCAAGTCTCGACTTACACTCAGGACAGTGATGAACCAGTTTACAGCCATGGTGTTCACAAGCTTGGTGAGAGATAAATTGCCACTGCTGGCGAATGTAGGGAGCTTCGTCAATACACAGAGGACAAATAGGCGTGAAGCATTTGCGGAGAAAAGCATAAGGGTAGTCAGCACCAAATCTATGCACAGCTTTGTATTGCGGAGAGAATTGAGCTTTTGAATGTGATAGCGCTAGGCGAAGTACGCCAAAGTTATTGAGCTTTAATTGGTTCTCAAGGTGGATAAGAACCCGCACTCGCATTTGGCTTGTCGTTTGAGCGTGGTAGATATTGACGCGATTGAGCTCTAAGGGGAAAGCACCAGCAATCGCCTTATGCTGATCCATGGTGTCGAACCAGATATCTTCGGCAAAATGAGAAAATCGCTCGTAACCTTGCTCTTGCGATAAACGCAACAAGAAGCTTTCGAGCGATTCGTCAAGGTAAAATTGAATGTCCGTTTTCACATGCCACCACTAAAACTTAGAATTGCTAAGTTTTAGTATTGAAGATCTTTCGTATATTGCAACCATAATATTTATTTTGTGCTGTGATGATGCATTTCTGCCTAACTGATAGGGCTTTCTAAAAATTTCGTAACGAAATACTTTTTAGTTGAGCAATTTGATAAAAATGGACTCCCTCACTACTTTAGCAACGTTATCTATTCTATAGTTTTCATATGAATTAATCGGAACCACATAGAAGTCATTTGATATGGTCAAACTATCCTCAGTTAGCCCTAAAGTGTTGCTATTTCTTTTCATATTACTCACACCTTTAACATTCGGTGGTATATCACTCTATGTGCTTTCTAATCATAGTCAATCGACTGCCAAACAGTTACAAAAAGGCAACAGCAGTTTCGAGATTGAATCCGCTAAAATTTTTATGGAAAAGTATCTAGAGGTGGCGGAGGACCGCATTGTATTAGCCTCTCAACATCAAGGAGTGATTGACGCCGCATCACAATCGAACATAGAACGCCTTTCTTATCACCTAGAGCGCTTCAAAGGGCAAAACCAATCGATGCAATTTGCAGTCCGAGACCGTACAGGGAAATTATTGTTTGAAGATACTTTTCGCCACCCTGCAGCTAAACAAGAACAAGCAATCTTTTCTGCAATCGCAAATCAAAACGTGCATGAACGTATATTGTATCTTTTGCATGACGATACTAACCATATTTGCATAAAACTGTTTATGCCTTTGTATCAATCCGGTGAGTTTACTGGTGTTATATATGGGGAAACTGCCGTTGACTACGATGACTTTTTTGGATCATTTGTAACAAATAGGGAACGTTGGTATGAATTGAGCCAGACGGAGCCTCCAGTTGCTTCTCTAGTAGAGACAAACCGTAAACTTGAGCACAACCATCACTCATTTAGCTCACACGCAAGTAAATACAATGAAAAGGACTGGTTGCTAACTCAAACCCCCCTCGCTAGAGGCAACTTAGTGTTAACCCAAGGTATCAGTCGCTCTTTTCTTAAAGAACAACTATCAACTCTTAAAAGAGAACTATTGAATGGACTTTTGATCGTTCTAATCACTAGTTCTATTTTGGTCTTTTTACTGGGCCAAAAGCTATTTGTAAACCCCCATAAGGAGTTAGAAGGATCAAAGAAACTACTAGAAGAGTCTAACAAATTACTAGCAGAAAGAGAGCATGATAGCCACCTTCTTGCAACAGTAGTCAAAGCTGCAAGAGATGCCGTTGTTATTACTGATAAAGAAGGGCGTATTGAGTGGGTCAATAACGCTTTTGAGGTCATGACTGGGCATCAATTAGACTCGGTGAAAGGTTTGACGCCAGGTTCATTTCTTCAAGGTGAGGACACATGTAATGAAACAGCAAGCCGAATTGGCTCTGCACTGAAGAAAGGTAAACAAGTTAAAGCTGAAATTTTGAATTATACAATTGATAAAGTGCCTTATTGGGTGGATATTGACATCGTGCCTTTACGTAACGAAGACGGCGAGATTGCACATTTTATCGCGATTGAACGTGATGTTACTGACTTCAAAAAGCTTGAGCTTGAGCTTGAAGAGCAAGCGAGCAAAGCACATCAGGCCAATCAAGCGAAATCACTCTTTTTGGCAACGATGAGCCATGAAATTAGAACCCCTATGAATGGTTTACTTGGGCTCCTACAGATGCTTGTAGACGAATTAGAGCAAGAACAACAGAGAGAGGTTCTGAGATTAGCCCTAGGTTCAGGAGAACATTTGATTGCAATTCTAAATGATATTTTGGACCTAGCTAAAATAGAAAACGATAGCCTTGAGATTGATCAGCACGCATTTAAAATGTCTGAAATTATTAGTCCAGTATTAAACACTTACCAAACTTTGTGTTCGGAGAAAGGCCTTAAGTTCAATCTGACCGATCATTGCGATCCGTCGTTAACATACTACGGTGACTCTGTCCGAATCCGGCAAGTACTACTTAATTTGGCTGGAAACGCAATGAAGTTTACTGAAAGTGGTTCGATTGATATTGATATTAAACAATTAAGTCATTCTAAAATGGAGTTTGCTGTTCAGGACTCGGGTATTGGGATCCCTAATGATAGGTTGCAATCAATCTTTAATGAGTTTGAACAAGCTGATATATCAACAACGCGAAACTACGGTGGCACCGGGCTGGGGCTAGCAATTTGCCACAAGCTTGTAACATTGATGAATGGTCAAATCAGTGTGGAAAGTGAGCTTTCTAAAGGAAGTCGATTCAGTTTTGTCATTGACCTCCCTACAATTGCCCACTCGGATGAGAAGAATACAGAATCTCAGGTAGTAGACCTATCCCAATTTAAAGCCCTTGTTGCTGATGACAACAAGATGAACCGGATTATCGCCAAAGGTTTTTTAGATAAGTTGAACGTTGAATGTGTTACTTGTGGGGATGGGTTTGAGGCCTTGAGTCATCTGGAGTCAGGTAACTTCAACCTTGTAATCATTGATAATCACATGCCGAAAATAAGTGGTGTGGAAACGGTTAGGAGAATACGAGAAGCAGTTAAAGGTAACATTGTAGTCATGGGGTGGACTGCAGATATTATGCAAACGTCAACGCATGCTTTCTTAGAGGCTGGAGCGGACGAAGTATTAACTAAGCCTCTGATAAAAAAGGATCTCATAGAAGCACTTTCTCGACATATCAATCAGGTTAAAGCAATAGATAAAGCAAGCTAATTGTCTCTTGTAGCATATTGGTCACGTGCCAATAACAAGTTCAATCAAGTTATGGGGTATTACCACACTCGGTGAGCTTTCAGTTACAAGTTAACGAGGTTACTAGTTGATTTGTTTTGTCCAAGTACGAATATCAAATTAGTACTTGGACGAATATTCTTCAGTTCAAAAAAGCTGACAATACCCTTTTCTTAAAACTTCCAAAGCAAAGCTCCCTGTTGAGCGACGAGAGGGGGTCTAGACTAAAATCTAATCTGTCACCCCAAGCAACAGTATTATCCACCTTAGTAGAAACCAAGCCACGTAGCTCTTTACTTTGATGATCCGATTTTAATTCACTATGTTCGTAAGTAACAAAATGTAGATTCGACTCTACTAACATACAAACTTCTGGAACATCCTGTTCAATTCGTTCAGCAAACCCAATCAAACTTTCTTCGGCAAAGGTATACAACCATGCTTCTTGGTTGGGTGAATCATTAACTCTCAATATCCTTCCAAGGACTTGTCTAAAGTAAAGCTCTGTTTTGACCGAACTCATATGACAACAAACCTGCAGCCGAGGGATGTCCGTGCCTTCACTGATCATTCCAACACTGACTATCCACTGAACATTCGAATGACGAAAAGACTCAATTTCATTCAACGGATTATCATGATGATAAGTCACTATGCATGCTGACTGATTAAAGTGCTCAATCAGTCGCTTTTGAATATGTTTAGCGTGCTTGATAGAAGCAGCGACGACTAAACCACCTGCATTTGGGGACTCTTGTCTTATTTGGGCTAGCTTTTGGCAACCGTTATTTAGTATGTAATTCATAGCGTCTTCGTTGTGGATGACGCTTTGATAAGAGACATCGGATTGTTTAAGGCAATCAAGAATAGAGGCGAAGTGTTGATTGTCACTGCCAGCCTTAACGCTCAGGTGTTCATTATCGATTAAAACGATTTTAGGGCGGTGGCATACCTTATCTTCAACGGCCTGTTGCAAGCCGTATTGGTAATCGCAAACAACCTTGCCATCAGGACCAGAATACTCGGCCATAACAATCGGCAGTCGATCAGAACGCCAAGGAGTGCCGGACAGCGCCAAAGTATAATGAGCAAAGCCTTGGATCTTCGAGACAATTTCTAGCCCCCATGAGTTTGACCTCCCTTCGTCATCAAACGAACAATGGTGGATCTCATCAAATACGACTAGTACCCGATATTTACTGACAGTGTTCCAGAAGTTTTCATCTAAAAAACGGATGGATTGATAGGTATAAGACCCACCTAAAGAGCCCAAGCCTCCATTAAAGGAACATTCCAGTTTCCATGAAAAGGTCTTTCTCATTCCTTCAGCGACCGAAAGTGATGGTGAGAAACAGAGCACTAAGTCAATCATACCTTCTTGAAAAAGACGCTTAGCAACCTCTGCAGCCATAACAGTTTTACCTGCTCCTGGAGTCGCTTGACAGAAGAAGTGTGAACGTTTGTTTGAAGTGAATTTATCGATAACTTGAGCTGCACATTCAGCTTGCCATGTTCTTAACATTGGGAAGCCTTGCTTTGGGCTACTTGCATCCAGTTGGTTAGTGCATTGATTTTGCCCAATAGCTTAGCTGATCGCTCTCTCGCTGCATTGAATAACGGCTCCATATCATGTTTGTTGTTTGGAAAACGCGTTAACAAAGATTGATATTCCTCAATCTCGCCCAAAGTAATCGCTAACTCACCTTCATGTTGTTTTTTCTCTTGTTCTAGTGCATTTAGAGAGAACTCCGGAGTTTGAACAGTTATTGAATCAACGTTTGCTTTCTTATTTCTAGCTGCTCGAGGCTCAATTGTGAGCGCTTTGAATTCATTAGTTTGATGGTAACGCTTCCCTCTACGAGCCCCAATGGCAGAAAGCCAGCCTTTCTCCTCAAGTGATAGAAGTTGCTTATAAACATACTTTCGAGCTTCGTCACTGCTCGTAAAGGTTGAAGTACCATTTAACAAAGCATCCCTAGCTTCTATAACAGAGAAATTGTCCATCCCTTTTTCAATCAATAGGTTAAACATATGAGGGTTAATTCTGGTTACTTTCTTCATGTGACTCTTACATGCAATAAAAACTTAGGATTGCTAAGTATACAAAAATCAGTAAAACTTAGACAATCTAAGTTATCTAAAGGTTGAAAAGAAATGTGTAAGTGCAGAAAGACAACCCAATCCCAGCGAGGCTCAAAGCTGCGCGTAAAAAAGCCAAGATCACCCAAAAAGATTTAGGGGTGAAAATCGGCATGGAACCAAGTTCTGCTAGTGGGCGAATGAACCATTATGAGAAAGGTAGACACGTACCGGATATTGGTACACTCGAACGAATGGCTGAAGAGTTAAATGTTCCCTTGAACTATTTTTTCTGTAGGAACGAATTAAGTGCTGAACTGGCGTGTGCCATTGATAAGATGAGTGATGAAGAGAAAAAGGCGCTACTGGAAAACCTAAATGGCGAAAGTAATCTCTAAGCTTTAAGTCCGCTTTTACTCAACAACATGCTCAACGGAATTGCATCTGTAAATCGCGGGGCAAGTATTTTATCTTCTGCGGCAATAGCATTTAGGTTGTACGCAGAGCCAGAGTCAATTTGATGAAGACGAAGCTCCTCTACAGGAGCATCAAATGGGTTATCCAAATAGGGGAACTTAAATGAAAACGTGCGCGACAATATCGCTTTGTCTATCGTATCAACGTTGTCATTGAAACTCATCAGTAGTGCATCTTTCAGGAAGTGCTTCAACGCTCGGCATTCTCCCTTACACATAACAAACAAAGGATATAAAACTTCATTTTTTGTAAGCACTGGCGGTTCATCAAAACTCATTCTCGCACTCAAACCCGCGACAAATTTCGCAAAATGCTTTTTTTGTTCCAAGTCAAAAGCATAAGATGCCGTTCCACTCGAATAACTGTTAGCTTTCAAGATCTTGAAATACTCAATCTTTCGTCTCCAACTTAACCTCGAGTTCCATTGTGGCTCTGTCGCTATCACATCGGCATAAGGCATACCAACCAACACAAACGAGACTTTTGCTTCTTCACTTATATATTTGAACGTATTAGCAATAGCTTGCCTTTCTTCTGCTGTAGAAAATTCCACAAGCTCTTGAATTTCATTGACGATAATCAGCTCAACAGATTTACGTTTAAGTTGCGTTACGACTGCCTCACCAAGGGCAATTTCATTAAGTCGACGGGTACCTCTTCCGCCGGACTTTCCATTTAAATCGACTAAAAACTGCGTAAGCGTACTCTGTTCATTTATGCGACTCGGCACTCTGGTGCTAAGAACAGGTTGCTTGCTCCAAGTTGAACTCGACGGAAAGCGTGATAGGTAATTATTAATCAAAGCCGTCTTTCCACTTCCGGCCTCGCCTGTTAACAAGAAAGACTCTGGTTCACCGCCAAGGGAGTGATTAAAACGAAGTTGATCGAAAATAGAGTAGATTTCAGTTATTGCAGGGTATTCGATAAAACAGGTTTCGAAAGATCTTAGCTGCTCAAACTGACTAGATGTTAAGTTCAAATTAATACCCCTCAATATCTTCGAAATCATCATCAAATAACTGCTCTGGGGCATCGAACACTGAGGTGGTATCTTGTTTATCTGGAGTCGTATTAATTGAGCTTGGCCCTTCAGAACCTACATCATTAAACTTTGCTAACTTCGAAGTATTGCCCGTTTTAGGCAAGCTAGCCTTATTACTTTTTGCATTGCGGAATCTATCAGTTTCTTCCTGAATACGATTTTTCATATATAAAAATGTATCTGCAAGCGACTCATCATCAGCAAGTTGTCTGATGTTAAGCCTGCGTACTCTCTGTATGCGTTCGTGCTCAAAAAGTGATAGACCACTTGTATATCCGGTGTTGTCTACCGCTGGAACTTTTATGTACTTCTTTTCCGATTCTAGATAAACATGAATAGAGCTGATATCAGAAGGGTCTGTTTTGGTCTTAACATACAGCTTTTTGCCATTGTTGGACGCCCAATATTTACGGTATTCAATAAGTTCTGAGGACTGATAGCGGAGGTTATGAAGCCTGATCCCTGACACTCCAATGGTTCTGTGTCTAAGTAAACCTAGCTCAACTCTCAACTGCTCCTTCTCAGCACCACTGTAGTAAGAGGGAGTCCACTCCGATTGTTTCCACTTGTGGTATGGAATGTCACGTTCTCTTGAATCAGGTGCCATATGGTAATAGTCGACAATCCATTTATGAAGTAGTTCTAGAAATACAGAAACTCTAACCACCGCATCCTTCTTTGGGTTGTAATCTTCTAGTTGAGTAGGGTTGGTGAATGTTTTTCCAGGTAGTGAGTTCACTAACCCTTTATTCATCTGGTCAAAGAGTTTTTCGATCCCTGACTTTCGCCAAGGTTTAGCAGTTTGACTATATTGAATGTCAGTTACAAATGGTCTTAAAGAATCTTCTAAGCTATCGGTCCAAAATTCAGCGCCATTATCAACAACTAGGTAGTCAATCTTTCCGTGACATGGCCAATCATTCTTTATAGAAGGGTAGCTATTTTTTAACCAGCTTTTATCTATTAGAGTATTAAGCAAAGCCTTCCGCACAGAGTCGAAACTGGGATCTCTAAAATTCACACTCAACCCTACGATACACTTACTGAAACGATCATAAAGCATAGTCAGGTAGGGGCGCCCCAAAGGAATATCCAACTCATCATCAATCAAAATCACTGGTACTGGGGTATGGTCAATTTCGACATATTCCATTGGTTTGGTCGCAGCTACTTGCTGACCAACCGAACGAAATTCTCGGTCTGCGTATCGTTTGCCAAACCTTGCGATCGCGACCTCATATGGAGGTAAGCCGTGTATTCGATTGTAAAAAGAGCGCTCTGAAATTGGTTTAATTTTCCCCTCAACAATCCCACGATTTATTTGAATCACTCGACTCTTATAGTATCGGTATGCTTCTGCAACGCTAAGTCGCTCACGTGTCAGGTATACGTTCTGAATTGCCTCGTCAATCAAGGATTGCGAATCCATTTCTTTTTGGCGATTGCCCTTAAACGTATGCTTCGGAATAAGTGCACATGGGTCTTTACCCGCTTCAAAATAATATTTTTTCCAAGTTGCTAAAGTTCGCCAACTCGGGGGAGTGAGCTGTAATTCTGGTTCAATGAGACTTAAAATAGGGTTCAAGTTTTTCTCGGTCCATCCACCTTTTAAACGCTTCTCCACGAAATCGATAATTTTAATACGACGGATAACTTCTTTCTGTACCTTCGGTGATTGAGAATCAATAGTTGAAGAGATTTCAATAGGTTCTTGAATTAGCTCTATTGGAAGCGGCTGAGACTCTCCCTCTGAAGCTTCAAACTCATCAAAGAACCCAAATATGTTATTAGAGTCCGATGACATAGTTAACACCAAACGTAAGTTTCGAGCCCAAAGCCAATATTATTGAGGTCTGTTTTAACTTGCCCTGAAGAGATCCAAGGTAGAGTAGAGATAAGTGTGTCCTGCTCCGATAAACCGAAATACAAAGACACTTCTTGTAACTTCACCATTTGTTTACGTTGAATAAACGCCAACACTAACTTTTGAAACTCAGTCACGGTTCGCAATCCGGAGTAACGGTGTAGTAGCTTGAAGTTATCTAAAGTTGGTCCCATTCTAATTTGCTTCTCAGTAACTAAAACCAAGCGTCTGTTAAACTCACTGAACGCAACTCTTTGTTTTTCTTCGAATCGGTCCCTGAAATCAGGTTTGAGAATCTGACTGGAGTGTTTTACTTCGAAGAAAGTTGAATGATCATCGTGATCTGTCGCCAAAAAGTCGGGGGTATATCGGCACTTTCGATTATTAAATTGATAGTGGAAACCAAAAGGTTGGGACGTAAAGCTTTTGATGTCTGCGTTATATTCGAGGTGAAAGCAGAAATCGAACTCTAAAATGGAGAGAGTACGAACAACCGCATCATTCTTCAAGCTCATGAACTTACAGATGTTGTGTACGTGAGATGATTTCTTGGTTTGGTCGAACATAGCAAAATCACTTTTGTTGTAAACCTACAACAAAAAATAGACTATGAAGACTTATGGTGCAAATATGAAGAAAGCCTGCAATTTATGCGAACATATATTGCAGGCTTCACTTTTGATGAAGGTTACATTTGGCCGAAACTGGCTGTCCCAACTAAAGCAATGATCGGCAATGCCGTTCCCCCCGAGATGGCAAGGCGAGTGACAGAAGCCGTATTGAAAGCTGCATAAGAACTTCCAGTGGTAAGGCATACACTAGAAATATAATCAGTATAGGGTACAAATATTCATGATAAAGATTGTTAAAGTAATCATGCTAAGTTCAGCTTTTTCGCTTCTTGGTTGTACTGACGAAGCATCTATTGAGAAGATAGCGAAAACCCGCCGAGTCGAAACACCACAAATAGCCAGTTATATTTCCAAATGGCATCCATTAAGTGAACATGAGGTCAAAGACGGAGTTTATACATCTTCATTTAGCATAAATGACACACTTTTGACGGGTACTGTTAATCGAACCTATGTATTTAATCAGGGCAGTCTAACTTATACCGCACATATGAGCGGCCATACGTTTTTTGTACTTCCATTTAGTTATAGTTTTTCTGGCAAAGCGACCTATAAAGTTAGCGATGGACTGATTACCTATAGTGATCCTGTTGGTGATGTTGGGGAGTTTCCTTTGTATCCAACACCAATCGAAGTCGTCAATGGTGGTCGCGACTTTATCTTGCATGAACTTAACGATGACGGTTCAGTAGATTTAGTGCTCTACACAAAACCTGAGTGAAGGTGACTTTAGAACCCGTTACTTCGGCGTGAGCTGTCCTCAATCATCAGGATGGAGGACAGTGCAAAAGTTAGTGATTTGATGTGATGTAACTGTGAAGGTTGCTCAGCGAAACTTTGTCTTTTTCAAACTGTTTGCTTAGGTTAGCTATTCTATTCTTATCTATAGAACTTGAGAGTCCTATCCGACTTGGATTTCTATATACACCATAAAATGCAGCTTCGTTTTTTTCTATTTTTGAGTGTTTAAGAGATAGCAAAAATGCCATGAGTTCTTCTTCACTGATGCCATCTAGATTAGGGCACTTTTTGTTGACGATCATGATTTTTCTATGCTTTGCACTCTCTAACTTAGAGCAAATATGGTCGCTAGAACCTTGAATATGAACAATACTTTCGTCGAGAAACCGCGCGTCTATGTCAGTGCCATCAGCAAGAGCGATGATACTGCGACTTACGGAACCATAAAAATGTACCGAATCAGACTGAATTTTGATAATTGAGTCTTCTACATTATTGAAAAAATTGATTTTTGTGGTGCTTTTGCCATCTTTGTCACTAGACTCAGTAATATCAAGATTGAGGTTCTTAACCGATCTTGTGTTTTGGGTTCGAAGTCTTGAAAATCCTTCCTTAAGAAAAGCTTGTCGACTCGAACGATTTTTCTCCAACCAACTAGCTCGTTCTAAATCTCTAATTTGTCCTTTTAAGTTATAAAGCCTTCTAGTTTCAATGTGTGGATATCCATTATCAATTAAACGATGTAACCGCTTGTGGTTATCGGCATTATCATAGATACGACCGTTCAATATAGATAGAGATGGAAAATGTTGTAGAAAATTGTCTTGGTATTGAACAAAGTTAATGTCTCCTGATAAGGCTTGTATTTGTATGGGGTAGCCTAATGTATTCCCTGATATTGAAATGCTACTACTAACTAAGTTTTTGATATAACCATGAATTTCACCATACAATACGATGTGAGAATTTTGTACATTACTCAGTTCAATCTTACTTAGTTTTTTTAGTTTGGTAGAATCCGAATAACAAACCAAAAAGTGCATAGCACATAAGTCATGATTAAAGTTAGCAACTGATGCTTCAATATCTCTTGCGTGTTCTATTTCGAACAAACTAGATTTTTTCGCTTCTTTGTTTCGAATGAACGGGAAAAAGTTGTTTATTAGAATTAGGCCTCCAGTTACTCCATGTTCATTTCGCTGATGCTCAGGAAGAAGCATAGCGTCCCTTAGATTGAAGGAAGAATCTTCATGAACAAAAGAGCCATTCTTCCCTGCCAATATTTCTGAATAGAAATCTTGAACCAGGCTTGTTTCTTTTGTTTTTGTGCTTCCTTTATACCAGTTTGCGAAATCGCGCCATTCGGGTGTTTCTTCCGTTCTAACAATAATCGTAGAGTCTTGGATTTTTTCACCACTTAGTGTGTTTCGTATGCCAAGCAATGACACAATGGCATTGCTCGTATCTTCTAATTTGACTTTAGACCCCACAGCGTGAGTAGAAGCTATAGAGTCAACGATGTTTCTTTGAGTTATAGGTGCAGAGTATGCAGTGGTACTTACAATTCCACCTGATATTGAGTCGAAAATTACTTCATTTTTACGAGTTGAACCATATAACTTACTAGGTTCGCAAAAGTTAAAGAATTCCAATACGGGGTTGCAAGCTTCAAGAACTAGCCCTTTAGTTTCGATTGTATAAGTAAGGTCTTCCACAGGTTCGATAGCAACCAATTCGTTGATTGTCTTACTGAAGGCTACAGGTGAGGGTTTTTCTTGACTAAGCAAATCATAAGCAGAGAAGCGATTTGTTAATTCATAAGCAAGCATATTTTGGTAGATACTGATAATACCGGCCAAAGCTAATATCGCGAGAATAAGGGCACATACAGGGGTAACCCAGGGCCATCTAGGTTCGCGTTTCATCATTGTTAACGTGAGTATTAATTCTAGAAAACCAATCAAGAACAAAGAAACTGGCCGCACAGTTACCAAATGTACAACATGTGTAATTTTAGACATTACCTTCGGCGGTGGAGTCGTGTTCTCGGTCATTCAGATTCATCCATTATATGAAGTAGGCTATTTTCGTTTCCTAGTCGTTGTAGCTCTCCGAAAAGAGGATTAGGAGGTGATTGATTTGAAAACGGAATTTCCACAGTAACATGATATTAACTGCCCAAAAATACAGCAGTCATTCTTGGGTCTTATATTTGATGGCTGTATCAAATTCTGAGTCAATGCTTGACCATTGGTTTATCAATTCAAACCACTCTAAACACCCTACAATGACAGCAGATTTCCATGAGTTATTGACCATCAGTTGCGTGCATAAAAACCTACCATAGAGTTAAGTTACAGTTAGTTACTTGAATTAGGGATAGACTAAATTAAGTAATTAAACGCACTCCATCCAAATTACTAAATAGGATCTAGTTGGTTATGTCATCAGTATCAGTGGAAGCAAAGGATCTGCGAATTAAAACTAGCAAGGGACTTACTTGCGCGTCATATATAACTTTGGTTGTAAAAGGTAGAGATTGTGTTGTCCTTATAGATGAGTCAGAAAATGGGCCATACGTAGCAATTCGTGACTGCTTAGATGATGTGGCTGCTTGGTTTCACCTTAATGACAGTAAAATAATGGCTTTCAAAGATACTGATAAACAGTGGAATGAAGTCGTGATAGCTGGGGCCGGTAAGGGGAACATTAAAACCCACCTTGTTCACGGAGCGGTGCCAAACTGTAGTGCAATCGAGATACCTTATCTAATTCTTATAGAGGAAGTCGTAGCATGAAGAAGATGAGTCCGATTTTATTGTCGTGTCTAACACTGACTGCGTGTGATACTGAGCTAGAGAAGACCTCGCAGCTATGCACAACTGTCGAGAATAGTAGAATAGAAATCGATGGCACCGGTTTTCGTGACGTAATATCCGTTAACTCCGGGGCAGAACAAAGTATTGGTTATGTGAAAGGTGGGGGGTTGACCCTACATTCAGAATGTAGCGCAGCACACATTGATAGCTCTAATTCGAAGTACAGTTGGTTCGAGTTTGGCAATAAGGTCGAACATGATGGAGTACATAGTGTTGAATATTACACAAACTCTAGCGGTTATTTGTCTTCGAAAGCTGAACGGTTAGATAGGGAAGGTCAATGGCAGGAGCAGTATGTCGAAAATGGGTTGGTTACGAAACAGGTATGGAAAAATGAATCTCTCTTTGATCTCGTTGAAACAGTTGATCGCTATAGTGGCGATAGCATTAAAGAATCTGTAATAACGAATGGCAAGCTATCTAAAACGAAACGATACAACTTCAATACGACACAATATGACTGTTTCTGGGATGACGATGGATCAATAACAAGTGATATAGGCTGTTTATCCGAAGACCTAAACGACATCTCCATTTTTGGCATCGCCGTTGACTCCGATTTCTATATCGAGCAGTTAGAACACGCCCCGATTACGTACGAATTGGATGAAAATGAACTTATCGACGATGTAAGGCGCTACTGGTGAAAGCATGAAGAGCAAAAAATCGTTTAATCCTCGCCGCCGATATGTTTCGGCAAGTGAATTGGGGGCCGTGTCTTTTTGCGCGAGAGCTTATTACTACAACGTTAATCGAGCTCCAAGCAGCTACATTAACAGTAAACAAAGACTAAGAGGGAAAATTGCACACGAACAGTTGTCAGAAGAAGTACGCTATGAGCAACGGAGTTTGGGTATATTTAGACGATTTATTCGTTGGCTGTTTGGGTGGATGTTTAGATGAAACAAATTCTTGAACTACTAAGCCAATATTGGTTCGATGCACTTGTACTTTTGTTCCTCTTTTTTATCACTTTGAAGATAACACTGCTAATAGCAGACAGGATCTATCAATCCTCATTACCAGAAACCAAGTTTGGATTCAGAGGAAAACTCATTTACAGTGATGATTCGCCAAATGCTGAAGTGTTTGTGAACCACAGGTATGAATTGAGCGCTAAACCTGACTTCATTTTCAGGATTGGTCTATTTAAGTATGCAATTGTGGAGTTTAAGTCTAGAGTTGGGCAGGTAAAGCAGTCGGACACTATTCAGGTCATTGCTAGTATCATCGCCGCAAGGTCGAAATTTAATATCACAGAAGCGTATATAGTAACGGGAAGACAAACTAAGATAATTGAAGCGGGCAGCAGTGCGCGCTTGTATCGAGAGCTAAAACCTCTTCACAAAAAAGCGAAACAAGTGAAGTTTAGAAATCAGTTACCAAAGCGTCTTTCGTGCTCAAAAAAATGCGATAGTTGTGGGTACAAGGAGCATTGCTTTTCTGAGAGCTAACTGCAGGGTATCTGACATAAAACTTTTAGTTAATATTGGTTACGGACCGTAGCGAGGCATATTTTTGAAAATTTCTAAATCAAAAATTAGCGAGTCGACACAAAATGCAACGGTGATGAGTTCTACTCAGCGCCGAAGACGCTTACTAGAGTATCAAGAAAAATGTGAGGCAGAGGCATTATACAATGGTGACTTGAAACCTAGTGGTGAAATCAGCTTCAGTATTGTCGGTAAGAGTCGTAAGACAGGTTATTGAAATATGTATCAGGTGAGATTGTAGTCATTATGGCAATGTAATCGTTTAGAATTATAGAAAATGCACATCCTAGATTTTGCTCTTTGTAGCAAAAGTCACCGCCGATAAAGTGACTCCTTTACTGTAAGGACTCGGCACACTTAACCTCTCTAGAAAATCTAACCCGAAAGGGTCTATAAAAAGGAAACCATGATGAATAACACTAAATACAATCAAATTGTGCTTGAAGAAGTCTTTAATCACGGTAATTCCGATACTGTCGAGTGCCCGGAATGCGGCGCACTGGCAACATATAAGGATTACGATAGAAACGATGGTGGGAGTCTAAACAGTTACTATTCCATTACCTGTTCGACTTGTGATTATCACGATTGTAATGACGATTTTTGTTGCAGATGCTCATCCCTCTCTGATTTCAACGATGATAAGGTGCACTTCCAAAATTGCAACTTGGCATTAGAGCTGTTCTTTGATGCGGGGGCAAAGGCTAACTTATCTCCAGTTGAACTTACATCTCTAAAGCTGAACTACTCGGTCCTACGCGATACAGAGGTTGGCTTCCCAATACCAACATTGTCAGAATGGATAAACCTAGAGTTAAGGACGTTCTTAGACCGAAGATTCTTAACAAGATTGGATCAAAAAATTGCCATTGCTAAAATGGATTAAGATAAAAAGTTCGCATACGCGGACTTTTTTCATTCTATATTTCAGGGATATTGCTGTTACTGGGTATAGATCCCGATTGTTTTTTATTCTATATTGAACTTAATAACAGACATGTTTCCTAGATTTTGCTCTCAGTAGCAAAACGTCACCGCCGATTAAGTGACACCTTAAATGTGAGGATTCGGCTCATCTAACCTACCTAGCCAACCTTGGCAAATCTCTAACCCGAAAGGGTCTATTAAAAGGAAATCTGATTATGTCTAATCAAAACACAGCAAAAGTTACACCGATCGAACGAAAGCGTCGTACCAAAGAAGAATTCGATGGTATGAATCTTGAGTACGAGATTCACTTTACGCCTATTTGGAAGCTATTTGGTTTCAAACAATCTGAAGCTAAACAAATTCCAGCATTGGGCCGTAAAGTTCCTGTACGAGTTTACTATATACCTGGTCAAGATGTTGTATTCCCACATCCGCTAGTACCTGCGCTAAACCCTTTTCATATCTTTGATGTTTTGGAAGTCGCGTTATGTATAGAGTATTTTCTAAATGGGACAGGCTTTGCACCATATTTCTATGGGTATCATGGCACTGGCAAAACTTCGTTTTTTGATCAACTACATGCTCGCCTTGGTTTACCAAAAGTTGACATTATCTTGGGTGAAGACTCAGAGGTAATCGACTTAGGTGGCCAAATGCTTCCTACTGAGGCTGGTGGTATGAAGTTTCATGAGGGCTTGCTAGTTCAGAGTATGCGCTATGGCTGGACGATCATGTTTGATGAGTATGATTTGCTTCCAACACGTCAACAAAAAATGTTGAATAACGTATTGGAGAATAAGCGATTTACTATCGAAGTGACTGGACAACAAGTAGTTGCACATAAAAACTGGCGAGTATGTGCATGTGCAAACACAAACAACACTGGAACTGGGGGCGGCATGTTTGTCTCTGGTGGTTATGATGCTTCTGTAAATGAACGTTGGTTCTTTTATGAGAAGCAGTATCTTCCAAAAGACGCTGAAAAGCTGATTTTGATGGAAGTGTCAAAACCCTTCATTGCATCGCACCCCGAAGTGAGAGCGATTAAAGATGAAAAAGGTAAGGAAGCAAAAATAAATCAACTGACCAAGTTGATTTGTGGAACAGTGGAGGACTCTGTCACACCTGTCCCTTGTCTTATCGACCAAATGTTGCTTGTATGTGAACGCATCCGAAAAGCTCATATCAATGGCAAAAAGTCTGTGAGCAAAAGCGGTATGTCACTTGAGTCTGTGATGTCTACTAGATCATTGATTGAATGGTGTAAAAAAACGTTGGGGCTCATGAGCTTCTACGCGAGCTCTGCACCAAATCTTAATGAGGATGTTTTTAAAACAGGACTTAAACTATCTTTCATAAACGGCATCGTTGAGGAAGAGAAGTCAATCGTTGAGCAAATCTTTGATGATTCTATTGGCGGAAAATAACGCAATCGCCCTTTAACTATATGTTAAAGGGCAACTTGAACCCGAAAGGGTCTATTAGAAGGAAATACCCTTATGAGTAATAACGAAAAGAAAAACCCTAGTGAAGTGCTAGGTGTCGCTGATGCCCTTAAATCACAGGGAATGGCACTAATCAATATCTCAATCAACGGTTCGGATTTTAAACGTTCGTTATCGTATAAAGATCTTGGTTTGAGCGAAGACATTCAACGTGAGCTAGCTTCACTTGGTCGTAAGGCCGTGCTTGGCAAAGAGTACCCATTGCAACTGCGTAAAAACAAAGAGCAGACCTATACCTACATGGATAAAATGGGTGTGCGTTTCGGAAGTTTTGGTACTTGGGCCGTGCCTCTAGACATTTATAACGAAGTTCATGAGCAACTTAGACACAAGCAAATGGAGCGTAACGTTATAAAAGATGCTTTAGTCGCAAACTATCAAGATGAACTTGAGAAATTCGCGGCAGAAGCTGAGGACATGCGTCCAGGCTTTGGTGAGATTGTTAGAAAAAATGCTTTCAGTAAAGAACATATCATTGACCAAGTTTCGATGTATATTTCGCCGCAAAAAGAGATCATGAGTGGAATCGCTACTGGCGCCATTCAAGGTCTTGGCCGAATCGCTAGAGAGTATGAACAATCGATCTTAAAGGCCGCTAAGAAAGGTAATACAAGACCTGTAATAACGCGTTTTACACGTAGCAAACTAGTTGAAATGGAAGATTACTGCATGAGATTTATGTTTCTCACTAGTGTTCTTCACAACGCCAGTCTTTTAATTAAAAAGACTATCGCGGTGTTACCCTCAACTGTTGTGAAGTCTGAAGATTATCTGGATGAAACCAGTCATGTGATGACAACACTTAAGCTATTGCAGTCAGCTGACGAACTTGATGGTGTGGTGCTCTCCATGGACTCAAGTAATGAGGTTGAGTTCGATGATTATGTCGACTCAACTACAACTGACGTAGAAAGCGAAATACAGTCTTCGCCGGGTTCTGAACAAGATCAAACACTAAATTCACCTTTCGATACTGATGTTGATACGGATATGACTTTTGGTGGTCCAGCAAGTCCTAGTAAGAAACCTAGCGTACTTGATCTACTGGATGAAGGTTCTGACGAAGATGACGAAGAAGATTATTACTATAGCTAATCAAATAATGCCCTCCATTGGAGGGCATGTTTGCCAATACATAAAAGTACTTAGTCGAGTGCTTTTATGTATTTGCTGCAATAGCAAAACGTTACCACCGCTAAGGTAACACTCATATTGTTGAGTGCGGATACTAACTTAATTAACCCGAAAGGGTCTTTAAAAGGAAATAAACTATGAAAATTAAACTATGCACTACAGAACTAACTAGCGTCATTAACTTCGTGGCTCTGTCCGAGCGTTCAAAAGCAGAAGCTGACAAATACATCGACAAAGTATTCGTTGAGGTAAATGATAGTGGCTTAATCGTCGAGCGCATCGGTATGCACGCTTCTAAAAAGAGTCGTGTGATAAAGGCTGAAGGTGATGGCGAAAACTTCTCTTTTCAGGTCGATTATAACGCGTTCAAAGCTGTTATCGGTAAAGTGGCGACACGCTTTAAAGACGTTAACATTGAACTTGTTGGGAATGAGCTTCTTATTAATGCCGGGAGAATTAAGACTCAACTGGCGGTAACTGAGTTCAACAAACCGCAACTTGAAGACGATGAATTAGAACAAGATGAAGTCTGTGTTAAGACGAAGGATTTTCTATGTTTAATCAACCAAGTCTGCGCTTCAACAGCTAAAGGTGATGTTCGTTATTACTTAAATGGTATCTGTTTTCAAACTGATGCTGATGCAAATAACTTGCTACACGCTATAGCGACCGATGGTCATAGAATGTCAAAGGGTGAATGTGAATTCTTAGCCCATGACTACGAAAAGGAGAGAAGCGTGATCGTATCTAACGAATGTGTTTCTTACTTGACTAGTTTGTTGAAGGATACGAGCGATGAGCAAGTAGTTTTGTTCTTATCTAGTAAGTTTATGAGCATAAAGCTATCTAACGGTACTGCCATCAGGATGAAAATCATTGATGGTAGATTTCCAGACTGGAAGCGCGTTGTACCTTGTACTCATACGGCGGTAATAACTCTTGATCGTTTAGACTTCTTAGAGAGCATTAAATCTTCGATTACTCTGGCCAACCCTAAATTTAAGGGAGGTCGGTTTACTTTTGTACCAGAACGTTGTGACTTGAGCTCACATTCTGAAATAGGTAAGTATGACGAAGTGATCGAGATTAAAGGGTTTGAAGGTGATGATTGCACAATTGGATTCAACTTAGAGTATGTTTTGAGCGCTCTGAATGCCATCCAAGAAGGTGATATTACCATCCGCTTGAATGGGCCAAATGGTTCAGCTGTGATTCACGGTGTTGGTAGCGACAACATCAGTACATTTCATGTTGTGATGCCAATACGCTTATAGCCGGTTTAATTATTTAACTTTTCCCTGACGGGATATAGGAAGGAAACGATGTTTCAACATGCACGTTTTTTCGTGTCTAAAACGACTGCGAAGTTCATTTATGGAAAACTGAATGAACGAAATAAGTAAGCCTGAAGCCCTGCACCATCTGGTGTGGGGCTTTTTATTATCCGTACTCAGAGTTAAGTGATCACTTCTTGTGGCTAAACAATATGTAGTTATGACCCCGCTCCTTATAGTGCACTTGTGAGTCACTTTTACTGGGTTAATCTATGAATACTGAAGCACTTAAAACGCTTATGTCGAAAGTATTATAGAAGGGAGTTTGAAATGTCTGGGAAGCTATGTCCTCAGTGTAAAAATGCTCGAGACTTTTTTGTGGATAGTAAGTTTGATGTTTGTTGCGGTTACTGCGGCTTTACTGTTGCCAATGTTAAAGATCAGTTCAAGGCAGTTGAAAACCGTATCGCAGAGCAAAGAACCCCTAAAACTCGCAAAGACCTTTTAGAGCTGAAGAATCAAAAGTAAGAGAAATAAAAGTCAAATTTGAGGCTGGCATTTTAACTCAAGCCGCCATAGCAAAACAGTTTAACGTCCATCAAAGCCATATCTCCGATATCAAGCGTGGCAAGCGATGGTCTGAAATTCAGATTTAAGGGGAATATATGCCTTTAGGCGACACTAGAAGACGAATGCGTATTATGAGTCTTACTACTGCTGCAAGCATGATTGATGACTATTTTAGTGGTGGTGCTGAACATGACGAAATCGGTTTAACCGAGAAAGAAGCTGAGATAATGGAGCAAGAAAACAAGAAAGTGGCAGCTAAATTATATGCAATGGCTGAGAAGCTAGAGAACAGGTAACAAGCCATGTATAGCACACAAGCTATTGAAGATATTAAAAACTCGTTATATGAAACTAGCGGGGTCAATTTGGCTTTCTGTGTTTGTGATAACCAGAAATTTAACTCAATTGTACGGGCCTATCGTAACAATGAAATCTCCCTTGAAATCGCAACTAATCAGGCTTTATCAACAATTATCGTACAACCTGATGTATAAGGAGTAATTAGAGATATGTTCAAAAATTCGGAAATATGGCAGATCGCTGATTGGTGCAACGAACGTGGAATGTTGCCTAATCGAGTAGAAATTTCAGATGTAAAAGCTGCTTGTCGCTCTCTTGGAATTGAAATCAGTCATTCAGTTTCAAACGAAGAGATCAAAGATATCGAATCGATTATGCTGCAAGGCTAATGACTGATTTTCATCTATCGGTTATTTGATAGGTAATATGATTGTTCACATTGTCCTCTCAATGATTGCATACTGACACAAACGAAACTAAAGAGTTAACCGGGCAATCCACGGCCGCTTAATATAAATGGCCGCATTTTTGGCGCTCCAAATAGTAATATTAACCTCTCTTGGCGTCCCTCCTTAGAAAAGGAGAACTAAGATGTCGAAAAATCTACTTATTGCAGTCTTGACGACTGTGTCATCAAGTACTGTTATCGCGGGTGAATATCGAACAGCTCAAGAGGTAATTGACCGTTGGATGATTCTTGATACTTGCGTTGACTACGTTGAAGCCGAGCAGAAAAGAGATCCTAAATTCGATGCAAAGGCAGAGCTATTGAAATGCGCCAACGATGCTGAAAAGCGTCTATCTACGACGCACATATAGGCACAGAGGTAGCACAATATGTTCGAAAAATTAATGAATAAACTAGGATACGTTCGCTCATCTCAGGCACAAGACCAGTTTAAAAATGCTAAAACTGATGCTATTCAAACAACCTTAAAGTTCGATCCTCTTAATGTTGTTAGTTTGTTCGTAAGAGATTGTCGAAAATTCAATTTTAAGGTTGTTTCGATAGAACCTAACGCCGAAATTGCATCGCAAAATGCTGAAAAGTTAGCTTTGCATATAGGGGAATGTGTAGAGCAGGGTATTGATAGTGAAACATCAAAAGATTTTAGCAACAAGGTATTGCCTTTAATAAAAGTGGTTGAAGATAAATCCCTTTTATACTAGTACGAAACATAATTAAACGGAGGGAGTTCGTGGATACTAACATGGACAATAAAGTACAAACCGATTGTGAAGCTTGCTTAGGATCTCCTACTGGTCAGTGTTTTGAATGTTATAACTTCTTTATTGCTGAGCTAGAAGAAACTGAAACGAAGCCCACCCCATATCAAGTATCTGATTAGGAAATCGTTACTAGCGCCAACATGTTCAACTAGTTCGAAATGTGAAAGTGCATTCAGAGGATTGTTAGAAAAATGAAAGATTACTTAAAATTAGATGATTTCACAAAATCATGCCTTGTCGCTGCTATACAGGGGTACACAACAAAGGGTGATTCACCTGAAGTAGTTAGTAAAAATGCAGTTGAGTTAGTGCGTTGTCTTGCAAGAAAACTAAACTACGACGGAGATATCGTGTCTATTGAGTCAATGAATAAGATTGAAAAATTGGAACAAAAAATTGGTCGAAAGCTCAACCGTGATGAAAAGTATTATGCAGGCGAAGCTCTTGATAGTGGGACGTCTATAGATGAAATTATACACTACAACCCTCATTTTCTAGACGGGCAACCAAATTGACGAAGCGGGAGTAATTCGTGAATGTAATAAAGAGGGTAGGAAACCCACTGACAGATAGTTTTCTGACATTTCTATCCTCGACGTTTCCGAACAAGGAAATGTCAAAATCCTAAAGCCCGATCATCCCAAAACTGGCCGTATTTTTGGCACTCTAAAATGCGATACTAAATTCATTCGGCGTTTTTCCTTATATAAGGGGAAAATGGAAACGCAGGATGAAGAAACTACTCACACTATGTGCAGCAATATCGGCCATCACACTATCGGCTAATGCGAACGCTGTTGTAACGTCGGCCAATGACAAGGCCCAATTAAATCTGTTCTTTGGCGCTTCTAACTTATCTAAGAACGCCGCATCTATAATTCCACCAATGCCCCGGCTAACTTTGATGTCAGCAAAAGTAGTCGCCCCGACATCTTGTAAGGGTAACTTTGGACTCGCTATATCAAATGCTTTTACGGACGGTACTCTACAGAAAATATATGACAACTTCGATGCTGTTTTAAGGCAGCTGGCAAGCCGAGAAGGTTTGATCTATCTAAGTTCCTTGTATGTATCAAAAAGTAATCCTGCGTTGTGGCAACTTATCCAAGAAGGTATCGATGTAACCGTTACTGATTTCCTATCTGGTATAGCAAGCTGCGAAGCTATGGCGAACTCCATTATTGAGAACGTTGCTGACGATACAGTGATTGAGATGCAACGCCAATCTACCCTAAACCAAATTATCGAAGCGAATGCACAAACAGCGTTAGATCAGGAATGGAACCACATAGACGTAGATGATGTGTTCAAAAAAGGTGCCGAAGCTGCTGCAGAAGCAGGATTTTCAATATTTGGTAGTCAGCGTGGCGGTGATAGTCAACCTGCACTGGATATCGTTACTGATACGCTCTCAATAGGGTGGTGTGTATATCGTGGCTTCACCAAGAACGAGTGTATTGCTTTTAGGAATAGTGATATCAGCAAGCTCGCGGATTCAGATAAATCCGACTCTAAAGTGCTACTGAATGTACCGGCTTTCAACCAAGCAGCCGAAATGCTACTTGGCAATTCTCATGTGAGCATCTGTAACGGGTGCAGCACGATCAATACGTCTGCAAAAGAGTCAAAACACTATCTATTGCAGGTTCAAAAAGTATTTGAGGCTAGGATTAAGCAACTATCGCTCAAGCAAATTAGCCAGATAACAGAAGATGAATACAAAAGTGTAAGCATAAACAACTCAATCGTTGCTGACGCTAACTACTTTCGAAATCTAGCGGTGCTGAATCAGGACCTAGAGCTTAAAGCCGATTATATTTCCGGTTGGGCGTTTGATATGGCCTACTTCGAAACGTTAACTGTCTTAACCATGCTCGAATCATCGATCATAGCTGCCATGAACACTGATGATGTGGCCAAGTCTGGTTTAACGGCGCACTACGACCGCCAACTCATGCAAGTTGAGTTTAGACGGAGAGAGTTGAAAGAGTTTACCGACAAAAACAACTATACCCCGAGAATGTACGTATCAGCATTACTACAGGTAACAGACCGTGTATCAAAAGGTCTTTCTCCTCTTGGCAAGTTTGGTAATGACTTATGATTTTAGTACAAGGCACTTTTGCTGAAATCATAATCCCATACTCTGCTAGTTTGAGTAGAACGATGTTTGATATTGCAAATGAACTCGCCATCGTTTTTTTGCCAATGTTAGTCATTTTTGTTCAGTGCTTCTTGGAGGCTCGCTCTCAAGGGCAGGATGAAGGGCAGCCAGGGATATTAATAATTAAGAACCTAGAAGTTAAGTTTTATTCTATGGTGGTTGTTCTTGTTATTTGTGTTATTCCGTCCCAAGGGACTCAACAGGTGTCCAATAAAACTTACGTTTGTGGTTATTCTCAGACAAGTTCAGCTATGGGGGACATCTACAAAGCACGGCCAGTTCTGAATGATACGAGAACCTGGCTAGCGACCAGAGATGTTGAGTTACCTTTATTACTTGGTTTGTTTAACAACTTATCAGTCGGCAGCTCCGAAGCGCTGAGTAGTCAGCTAGATTGTAATAAGGATCAAGCTACTATCCTGTCTGAAATGAATAAGGACTACATTCAACTAAATGACGAGCCCCTAATAGGAAATATTAAGCATTTCGCAAAACAGTGTTATCAACCAGCTCTTGAGAGAATTGCGGAGGTTACGGTCGACGGGAGTTCTACAATCGCGTTCCCGTACGATGATGAGTCAAATGTTTTTTGGGGTGTTAACTTAAACAAAGCCTATGTGAGTAACCATAGTGGCTCGGTACCGGCTCCAATGCCTCTCTATATCCGCATAAAGAATGAAGAGTACGTTGCCCCTATTCAGAGCTATTACTACCCTGCTAACTACAGTTCTGGGAGAAGTAGTACCCCTTATGACTACACACAAAAATACAAAACAGATGAGCTGACAGTTAGATGTGATAGTGCCGCACAAGACTTGAGAGTCTTGATAGCTACAAGACTGCAGCAAATAATGCCCGAGCGTATTGAGTTAGAGTTCAAATCAGCTTCTCTTGTACCAAAAGATAAGAATGGAGCACTTTATAATGTCACGGAACAGGACGTTATAAATCGATTTACGCAACAAGCTTTTGTAGACGCTTATACGGGTAAACGCACAATCTACCAAGCCACACCCGCACAGGCCGAGATTGAAAATGAAAGTCCGATCATTAAGTCACTCAAGTACTTCTGGAATCGTGTCACCGGAGCAGTAGACGATCCAACGGGACTAGGTACCGATATGGTAGCGGCTATTGGTTTGGCCATGGAAAACCCATTCAAGTCGGCGGAGCGAGTAAATCTATACGGAATGTTACCCCTGTTTGTCACAATCATCATGGGAGCAGTCTTAATAGCCTCACCTATGTTAATCATTCTATCTGGCTATAAATGGGAAATGGTCTTTAATATCGGCTTCATTTTCTTCTATTTAGCTATGTGTCACTTTTGGCTGAATGTTTCCTTCCTAGCTACCAACATTGTTTGGCTGATCGCTGATAGTTTCTACGGTGGTACCGAAATACTGACGAATAGCTATCTATCTCTGCATTACATAGGTTACTCGATGCCCTTTATTGTTCTTCTTGTTTGGACGGCAGGTTGCACTATGGCTGGTATGAAGTTAGCACCGTTCTTAGTCGGCCTATTCACAGGCGCGGCACTAGCGGCAGCAAAAGCAGGTAAGGATGTAAGCAATAAAGCTGCGAACCCTAGAGTCTCGGGTAAAGGCGGCGGCGACAAATCACAGTTCTAAGGAAACTTTTATGAATTTAGTAACTTCAGATGCCAGCGGACTGTTTTTGTTACCACTTGGCGTATCACTCAACCTTTCTTCATGGGAAATCTTTAACGAGCTTGGACTCGCATTTGTTCCATTCTTAGTTTTGTTTGTGGTGTCTTGGACTAAAGCAATAACACAAGGTGCGGATGAAGGCTCGTCAGGAGTGTTGATCATTAAGTATATAGAAAAGGGGTTTTACCCATATATCTTGGTGATCATGGTTCTTCTGTCACCTATAAGCAATACGATCGATGTTACGTATAGACAATACTCATGCTTAGATAACCCGTCGGTATCAAACAACGCCATGAGGGACATTAACACTGCGAGCTCAACAGTATTGGCCTCACTAGGGATTCACAGTCATTCAATACCTCTTGGATTGGGCTTTTTGCATAATGTATTCAACGGCATTAATGGTGCTGCAATTTCGCAAATGTCATGCACCAAAGGAGCGGGTAAGGCAGAAATATCAAGGATCATTAGCAATGCTCTACCAAAAACAGAGTCGACTTATCTAAGTGCTAAAGAATTCAATGCAAAGTGCTATACCGTAGCCAAGAACGTAATACGTAGAGATTTAGCGCAGAATAAGCAGTTTGATAACCCAGGGGATGTTGCAGATAAGAATGGGTGGGGTTTCAAACCTGCTAGTTGGGGCTCTCAATTGATGATGGACGTATACGATAATTATCATTTGAGAGCTGGTGGTGCCCCAAGTAGCTTTCTAACTATGCAAGTTCCAGACACTTGGTTTGATGCCTCTATACGAGGAGATAATGAAAGGTGTTCAGTGCTTGCAGATAGTCTATATAACAAGCTTGAATCAGATATGAGAGCGTATCCGGGTTATTCGGACAATGAAAGCAAGGTACTTGCGTATACACAAATGTTCAATGCAAGGGCTACAGCTGCAACAGTTCGTCACGATCTAGTGAACATCATTTTCGACAATGCTGTTAATGGTGACGCCTCACAACAACTTCTGTGGACTGATGCAAACACTGCAAGAAACTTATCTGCAAGCTTGGGCATGGCCACTCCTACGACGGAAGGGGAGCAGTACTTAAAGAACATGGAGCAGTTTGAAAACAAGGACATGAATCTCATGAACAGTTTCTCAAACGTAGTTGTCTCTATTGGTTCAGTGTTCGCCAATATTGAAGAGTCAGCGAAAGGTCTTGCAGTTGCAATGATGTTACCTACGATGGTTGTAATGGTAAAAGTTGTTCTATTGGCTTCTTTTCCTTTGCTAGTTGTAATTTCAGGATACAGTGGGAAATTCATATATAACTGGGTACTACTATACTTTGCTATTTCGTTGGTACCGCTTTGGATTAACATAGCTCTTCAATTCGAAACCTTATTGCTTTCTATGGCTGATTACTCAGAGTCGGTCACGGTTCACCTTGACAATATCATGGAGCAAAACGGGGTTAACATTTATTTACTTTCGTCTACTGCTTCGACGTTCGTTTATCTTCTTCCAACGATTTGGATCATGTTGGTTCAGATTATCGGGAACATTGGCGGCAGTGCCTTTATGAATATGGTCGCGGGTGCAGCTGTTGTTGGACAAAGCGGCTCCCAAGCTACTGTGTCAGGAATGTTAAGTACGGGGCGCGGACTTACCCGAGGCGGGTTGGGTAGCTTCGGAAACTCTATGGGAGGTGGTTCAAACTCCACAAGTACTCCGGGTGCCTCTTCAGCTAATGTGGGAGCTGCTGTACCAAGAATTTCAGGTTCTAATTCAGTTCGAAATAGGTAAACCTTAACTTTCTAACTGACTCTTGCGGCGGTTAAAACCTCTGTTCTAATGAATGTATCAGTAGAACAGAGGTTTTTTTATGAGCGGTCATCCACATCAAATACCAAGCTATATGCCTGAGCAGCGGACATACCCACATGGGCAGGATTCTAACCGTCCGCAAATGAGTAGAAAAGAGCGTGCGGCTATTCAAATCAAGGCAATAACGAATGCAGCAACTCAAATTGAGCTTGGTGAAACAAAGGACGAAATTCCCACGCTCACCTTTGAGCAAACGTGCATCAAAGTTGTTTTGGGTAAAAGACAAGGGGATTGGAATAAAAAGATAATTTTTCAACTATCTCCTGATACTGAGCTTCAACAACTTATTGATTTTCTGACTCACCGGATACACGAAAATGAGTTGTGTTTTAAATACCATGGAAAGGACAACAATAAGTCAATGCGATTGACCAAAAATGAAGATGGGAGCGTGATGTTAGGACTTTCAGAAGGGCAAAAGAGACACAATGGAGTTCTTCAGCCTACGAAAGTCTCTCAACTTCTTATCTTGGCGTACAAGGCATACGGGGGGCGCTTTAACCTATCGATGGTAGATACTATCTCGGTGTTGAATAAGAGTCCAATATCAGAGAAGCCCAAAAAGTAACTACGTAAACATGGCGGTATACCCGCCTCAATCAACAGGATAATGCTATGAATTTTGAAGCGATTGTAAATTTAGAAAATCAAGATAGTGGTCAAGCAATGGCCATAAAATCAAGCATCAACCAAGCAAATGAATTGGTGCATCCATCAGGTCGAAAGGGGCAAATAACAACTAATTCCGCCACTACTGTCGATGGTGAAAGCTCGTTATTACTGAATATCGATTATGAGCCAGAACACGGCAACCTAACGATCTCGGATTTTGAAGATGGTCGATTAGTTTGGTCTGGAAGAACCAAACTGACACTCAAAGGCATACACTAACAATTGAGGTAGAGAGAGGAAACTTTTCTCTGTAATGACTATGACTTACATACCAATGCAGGTGAGGCAACTTGCTATCGATCATGACTCAGCATTGAAGGCTTGGATGATTTACTTAGGTGTTTCTCAAGAAGAGCTCGCTCAACGATTAAACTTAACTCAACCTGCTATTAGCCAATACTGTAACAGAAAAAAGCACCAGAAAGGCACATTGGTGAAAGTGTCAAATGCTCTTGGGATAAAGGTAGAACAATTAAATTTTGATCCTACAAAGATATCGTTGATGACATTTCGTTAGTACCAGTAAGAGCTGGTGGTCAGCCAGTTCTTAGCTACTTATGTTTAAATTCTGACTTCATTCGCAAAAACCCACCTTACAAGCTCAATGCGCAAAATGCTCCCTTTAATTGTAATTGTCACACTCAATCAGCAATTTGCATGCTAAGCATGCAAATTGCTGTTGCAATAGTTGAAATTGGGTATAAACTAGTTTGTAACTTACTGATTAAAGGATTTAGGGCATGAGCGATATTCAAGCATCTATCGATGAGTACGGGTTAATTCACCGTAATGTAAAGCCGCTTAAGGCAAACACTATTGTCATCGATAATATCGATCTGATGGAAAAGCGTAGTTATCAACAAAACTCATTTACCTCCGCTAGTGGGGTAACTAGTGCCGTTGTTAAAACAAAGATGGCACAGCTTGAAGAAGAAAAAGGCATTAAGTACCCGAAGAAAGGCAACAATGTCAAAGACCTCAACTATGAACAAGCCACTGAAATCGCAGAAGCTCTAAATATCCAGTCAATCAGAGAGAAACGCGCTGAACTAGAGGCGAATGGACGCAAAACTAAACCTGCGATCATCAATGTTCATGACGGTAAAGGCGGAATTGGCAAAACAGCACTAGCGACGGCTTTGGCTGTAGAAGGTGGCCTTGATGTTGTTAACCGTCCGAGAGTTTTATTAATTGATGGTGATCCACAAGGTTCACTTCGTCATTTGTTTGCACCGAACTTAAAAACTACAGCAGGTGCTCGAACCCTGATTGACTCTGTTAAAAGTAAGAGTCGAGCAGAGCTTTTAAGCAGCGACTTTCAAGCAAAATTTCGCAAGTACATGTACGGAACGAACATGGTGCTTGATACCTTCATGGAAAACTTGAAGCTCATGCCATCCTCAGAGATGGAAAAGTACCTGAATATTACCCTTTCACTTGCTCAAAATGAGAAAGGTAATGAAGCATACTCCTTGTATTCAGATGTAATTCTTCGTCCACTTTATGATGATTTTGACCTGATTATTATTGATGCTAACCCGAGTGTAGATACCACATTATATTCATTCTTTTATGCAGCTGATCACCACATCATTCCTGTTACTGGCTTACAGCAAGATGTTAACGCATTTGTTGAATACCTTGAGGTTTGCCAAGTGATTCTTGAAAATTTACAACCGGAAGACGCTAAGGGTATGAAGTCTGTTAGAACTGCAGTTACTAAATACTCTAAAACAAATGCAGATGCCAAGGAGCGCGCTGAAACTATCAACGGCACTCACGGCTCACTGGGTACAATGATGATTGAGTCGAAGAAGCTCTATGAAGACGCGAGTGCTAACAATGTTCCTGTTCAATTGTTTAAGTCAACGTCTCGTCAAGCGAATACTGTAAGAGATAACCTGAAGAGTATTTATAACAGCGCAACATTAATCCCATTCCAAGATTACAACCTAATTGATGAGGCAGCAGAATGAGTAATTCCAATGGTGTTCCAGTGACAGCAGATTTTGACAGTTTAATGGACAATGCTGAATCAAATACTGGAAACTCAAATGAAGTAGCCATGGAAGCGAAGGTTTCTGGTTTTGTGGCTGATCAAAACAACTCAATTAATACGATACTTCGTTCCCTAGACAACAAGGGCTATGACGACGCTACTCGCTCGATTGCTATCTCGAAGATTGCTGAAAAGTTGGGCCTAGAAAATGTTTCTATTGATGAGAAGCCGTTCTATTTCGTTGTCAACAATCGCACTATTAAATGTGATGTTATGCGATTTGAAGGCAAAGACGCGATTGAGTTGAATACGGAGGTTTTCAATAAGAACGGTCGTGACCAAGAACACCAAACAATTGAAGAACTTTCTGACATCGAAGAGACAATGGTGCTTAATGGCCAAAATACCTATCCGGGTATCGCCGCTGTAATCGAAGGTAAAGAAAAAATTCAAGTACTGGAGGGCAGTCGTCGTCGCCAATTAGCTCTTCATAGAAACTTAACGTTTGTTGTTTTCGTTACTCGCGATCCGCTAACAGAACAAGAAGCTAAACAGATAGCCGATATTTCCAGACTACGAAAGGATTTAAGCTACTGGGAAAATGGAAAAAACATAGCTGAAATTATGGCTTCTAATAAAGAAGAAGCAGCGAATGCAGCTGATGGTGAGTCAGTTGAAGACTTAACCTCTACACGTAAACTTGGCGTTTATCTCAATGAAAGTCACACTACAGTCAGCCGATATTTACAAGCTTTTGAACTACCGTCCGAATTTCTAGAACTAATTCCTAATAGTCGCAAGCTAACGGGCGCCCAGTATATAGCGCTGTGTAATTTCATTAGTAAGGCAAAGTCAAAAGGTGCCGAGGACATTTACATTTCAAAATGTTCGCGTTTGGTAAACGGCGACGACGGCTTTGAGTCAAAACAACTTGACCCAACAGAAGCGATATCTTCTTCATTGCCCCTTATGGAGCTTGAGGAAAATACTGGTTTAGCACACCTTGATCTATCCTTGCTTCCACTGGCTGAGCAACAATGTTTGATCATTGAGCTTTTGAAAGAAGTAAAAGTTGATATGTTCGACCGAGTGGTTCGCAACGCTTCTCAAACTAAGTTATCTAAGAATGCCCTTTTAGAGACAAAAGGGAAGGGCGCTAGGACTGAATTGGTAGTTAAATTCAGTAACCTTTACAAAAAGGGCGCGGATCCGGAAAAGGTTAAACTTCTTGAAAGTAAACTCAAAGAGCTAGTTAAAGAGCTCGGTATTTAATTACCCTAGCTAAAAACCTAAATAGGCACCTGATAAATCTAACGGGCGAAAACTAGACAAGGTTGAGCGTAAATGTATATAGTATAAGAACATGCGCTCAACCCGCTTATTAACTCAAAAGCCAATACTCATAGCTAAACTATGCGTATTGGCTTTTGTGCATTTGGCACAAAATTCTAACTGGCGTGAGAGTTAGAGCTGAAATCGTTCAGCTATCGCCTTAACTAACCAAACCCGAAAGGGTCTATACAAGGAGAAAACCCATGGTTGAAAAAAAACCATCACATGAAGCTTTTGATAGCACCGCTGTAAACTCTGATACCCGTCGAGGATTCCTACGCTCTGTAGATGTGGACCAAAAAATTCACCATTCTTTTGCAGAGAAGTATGGTTTCGTAGATGACAAAGGACAAAGTGATGTTTCATCTGCTTTGCTCCACTTGGATAACACGTTTTTCAAGACAGATATCGAGAAAGGTAAGGAGATCACTAATTTCCATCGAACCCAAGTTATTACTGTTTCAGAAACAACAGACTTAAATCCATTTAATGCCGAAATCTATGGAGTTTTCACACCATTTGGTGATTTAAAGGTTATGGCATCAATGGATGGGTGGATGAAGATAGCTACGGCGGAAAGTATCACTAAGCGTGATTTTCGTTATAGCGAATCAACCGAAGAAATTGAGATAAGCGGCAAAAACTACAAAGTTCCAGAATGGATAGAGTGTTATTTAGAGCATGAAACTAAGGGTTCATCTTTGGCGAGAGAGTACTTCAGTGAAGTATTCGATAATGCTCAAAATCACCTACCTTCATGGAGCCGACCGGCGCGCATGCTTAGTCACGTCAGTTTTATTCAAGCACTCCGACGTATGTTAAGAATTTCTTGTCTTGCAGATTCAGACATTATTTCTGACATAACTAAAGAGTATGAAAAAATTGCTACTCAAATGCATTACACGAAGAGTGTGGAAAGCATGAGTAGTCAGAGTGAGCAGGCATCTAGTATCCCGTGTTCTACCATAGAACGAGAGGGTATGAAGAAGCAGCGTGGTTTGAACATCAAATTGGATGATGTAGAAGTCTTTGATGATGTGGTCAGTAGTCAGAACGTGGTTAATGAACAGCCTATTGAGGACTCGGTGGTTGAATCTGAAACTGCTCCGTTACTCGAGCAAAGTACCATCAAAAACTCAGACACGAGCTTGGATCTTTTAGATGAAAAAGAAGTTCCTACAGAGACCAATGAGCCCGTCAAAGATGATGAACTTAAATCGGAAGAGATAATTCAAAAGCAGGAAAACGAACGAGAGCCACTATTGGAAACAGAGATAAACGAAGCGACACTGCCACGCAATGTGCTTTCGATGTTTAAACCTCTAATTCAATTGGTTGCTAATGGTGAGGAATCGCTACAAACATTGATTGTTTGTGGATCTGCCATAACTGATGAAATAGCCAAAGTTTGGTTTGAACAGCAGGTATTGGAGCTGAAGAGCAAGATTCAATAAGGATACAAATGTACTTAAACCATACGCCCCAAGGGGCGTATTCTTAAATACATTTTACTACTTAGTAGTAAACGTCACGTCCGCTTGAGTGACGCTCGAATAGTCGAGTCGCGGATTATAAAACTCATAACCCGAAAGGGTCTAAAAAAGGAATAAAACTATGTCATACGACAGAAAAAAGCGTTTGTTCGCGAAGCTTGTGATTGACCAATTTAAAACGGTCCCTAATAAGCCCAAAGCGAATGATTTTGCCTACGCACAAGAACACAGAAAACTAAGAGAGTTTTCAGAACAGCTCTTTCTTGCTTCTGGTAAGAAAGAGAATTTGTCACCTTCGGACGTTCTATTGGCAATGCACTTGAGTGCTGATAGATCTGATGTGGCCCCCATGCTTAGCTATGTAGCACATCTAGCAATAGGCTCAATGCTAGGGGTAAAATCTACAACGTTTAAAGGCAAGTTTGTCTGTTCTTGTTGTTCTGGAATTTACGAACGTAAAGGTGATAGTTACCAATGTGATACTTGTGGCTATCTTGGAAAAGTCGATCAATATGGCTTTCCTGTATCGCTTCCAGCTAAACAGCCGGTTCGAATGAAGCGTAGACAGTTCCATCAATTGATTAAAGAGATTAAGAGTTTCGGACTATCAATGAAGGACACGTATACTCTAGTTTCATTTGAAGCAAAGGTGCCGTTACCACTTGTTCATGCTGGGCTCTGCACCACCAGTACAGAAATCAATCGACTAATAAGCGGTTGCCAAACAGTACTTAACAATATCCCGAAAGGGTCTATAAAAGGATAATGCAATGAAATTAATAGACTTAGAAATTCTAAATCTAGAACAAGGCTCTGATGAATGGTCGGCTTGGCGTGACTCGGGTTGTGGAGCTAGTGACGTCCGAGTCATAAAAGGAAAATCACCCTATAAAACTCGTTGGCTCCTTTGGGCTGAGAAATTAGGGATTCGACTCCCTGAAGATCTGAGTAGAGACCCTAATGTACAGCGTGGCAATTTTTTCGAGCCTTTAGTCCTAGAGACTGTTGCAATGAAATTAGGTGTTACCATCGATGTTTACTGTGGGTTCGATAAAGATAAGCCTTGGCGCAAAGTTAGCTTTGATGGTGTGATTCGTGGTCTTAACGTACCAGTTGAGATTAAGTGTCCCACATCTAAATCTGGTGAGTGTTCAGAGAGTATTTCAGAAGAAGATAAAGAAACTAGTCGCTTTTGGGACCTAGTTGAGCATGGACAAAAATCAAAACTCTTTGAAGAGCACTATGATCAAGTTCAATATCAAATAGGCATGTTGAATGCACCATACGGCTACTTGGTTTTTTACTTCAGCAAGATAAACAAACTGAAAATCTATAAGGTTATAAGAGATGATAATCTTATCACCGAAAATTTTGAGTTGGTGGATAAGTTCGTTATTGAACATATCCAACCTGCAATACCGCCAGAAAAAGATAAGGAATTAGACTATTACGAACCTACCGAACAGGAACTTGTTGATTGGGATAGTCAGACTTTAGAGTTGATTCAAGTACTCAAAAATGAGCGAAAGCTCATGAAAGAGTTGAGAGAGCTTAAAGATGACAAGAAAAGTCTAACTAGTGATCTAATGAGTAAAGCAAGTGGGTATAAACAACTCATGTTGCATGCTGTAAAGATCAATACAGTTAAGGGCCGAGAGACTTTTCAGTTTGAAGAATTTCTTGCTTCAAAAGGCATTGAAATAACTGAAGAGGACAGAAAAAAATTCACGAAAGTGGGTAAACCTTCTGCTCGAATCTCTATTGTTAAGGACAGTAACTTACTTCAAGAAGTTGAAAACAACGTTATTAACAATCAGAAGAAGGCACTTGCTCAACAGCTATTTGGGTTAAGTGATCCATCCGAGATTGATGAGACGCCGTTAGAAGAACTTGATGACTATTACATTTCTTAATGAAAGAATGTTGCCCTATGCTAAAAAGCATAGGGCATCCCTTTTTAAAATCTATGATTTGCTGTCTATAATAAAGGCTATCAATTCATTGTTTAGCAAAGCGAATGCTAACCAATGGAAAGATTTTGCTACTCAGTAGTGAAAATGTCATAGCAGCTTAGTGACAACCTTTGATGGAAGGTGCTGCACATTAAACTTGATATACCTGAAAAGGTCTAAAAAAGACGAACCACCGGCTAAACTCTTAGCTTATGAGCCTCATGTATTTGAGGCTCACACACCGAACCCGAAAGGGTCTATTTAAAAGGAAATGTCCATGAAAAGTCTGACTAGTAAAACTTCATTGAATCAACTAGCTATCGTTGATTTTGATCTAGATACTGATTTGTCTCAACTAACTCAAGAAAATATGGCTTGGAACATCGTTTCAACATTTGAGAGTGGTAAAGACCTCAGTTGTAATTTGGTATCTGATACGCTTGACCAGCAATCCCAAATCAATATTTCTGCTTTAGACGAAGAAGAGCACCTTGATTTGGATTCTGGACATGTTGAGTGGAACGTAGCTTCAGTTAGGGATATGCAGATAGCTATCGTTGGTGAAGCATCTAATTTGATTAGTAAGTCATATGCTCGCCCTGACAACTTAGAAGATATTTTTGCTTGGGTATTTGATACTGATAGTGAAGATGCTTTTAGCATTAGTGGTTGTGCGATGACTTTAAAGCTGACAACGTACGATCTACAGCGTAGATTCTATCGTCGACTAAAGAGAACTATGAATGCACTGGGCCCCTCAGTAAAACAGCCTAAAAGAGACTTCTATGCGAGACTAGCGAAGAAAGCTCGTACCTGTCTTGCAAAGAACGCAAACTACGTTGTTTGTACTGAAGTCGAGGCTCAGGTGGCAGATATTGAGTCCGAATTTCGACCATCTAATAGCAGTAGACAATTCGAATGATACTGGCATCTAATATGAAAACTCCTTAACAGGAGTTTTTTTTTGCAAAAAATTCAGCCGATGACCGCAATATAAGCGGAAAACTTTAACCTTAAGAGACACATTTGCGTTAAGTGATGTTGAGTTTGGCGATTTCTGACGAGTCTAAGAGGTTGCCTGTTAAGTTCAGCCATATCCGGAGGTATTAATGCAGAAGCGATATTATGAGGAAGTATCACAGCTATTTAGCGCTATAAATGAAATGGAACATCATTATGAAACAGCTGATTCTCAGCAAAGCCTCATAGTATATAAAAAGGTAAAGCACCTTCTAAAGCAGTTCGTTCCTAGCTTTCATACACGAACCGAATCGGGCTGTGTTTCGCGTTGTGATGCTCTCTACGAGGATTATTTTAAAACTAGAAGCCTACGAAAAGTACAGTTCGAATTTGAATGCAAACCTGAGAGTGCGAAGGATCGCACCCGCTTGGTTGCGTTATGTTTCGCTACAACTAGTGAAGGAGACTGGCACTGCTTCACAATGAACCCATTAACAAAGAATTCGATCATCATTAGTTTTCAGGAAGAAGAACTTGAGAAGGTTTTGGATGAGGTCTTGATCTTCCAGTCCGAAAACTTTCAGTTGTCCAACGCACACTTCATTCCGTTGAATGAAAGCAATGTTCTCGATGACTACATCCTAATATATGGGAAATATTTTTATCTGTACAAGAGTCGTGAGGATGGTGGTTATAAGATGCCAAAGGGCTTGGGGCTCGACCATAAAGCTTTCGAAAAGTATCTAGCTAAGAAGTCTAAAAACCCACAGATCGGTGCATTTAAAGAACTTGAGTCCCCAGTTATGTATCTTTTAAGAGAGTACGAAAGGCTTGGTAGAGAGGTAGACTCTCCGGGAGGAGTTGAACATATAAAAGCCGTAGAAAATAGCTTCAATAGCAAGTACGAAGATTATCTCAATGTAGTTTGATTGGAATTCAAAGATAACTCTTTTCATATTCTAGAGCTCTATAAACGGCATAAGCTAATTCTGATTACCAGAAGAGGCGAATTTTTCATGGATTTATATGTATGCGAGAAACCCGAAGTCGCAAAGCATCTATCTGCAGTTCTTTCAAATAACCCCAAAAAACTGGATGGTTACTTTGATTGTGGAAACGGTGTAATAGTTACTTGGGCTATTGGCCATCTTTTAGCACTAAAAGACCCAGAAGACTTCGACCCTACATATAAGAAATGGGACCTTGCTCATTTGCCTCTACAGTATGGGATAGAGTACAAGCCGAACCCAAAGACACGAGGGCAACTCAAGACAGTAATGCGGCTTCTAAAGCAGGCAGACCGTATTTATGCATCGACAGATATTGATGCTGCAGGACAATCAATTTCTGACGAGGTTATGGAGTATGTTGGTATTAATCCAGCAAGTGCATACAGGGTTCTTATTGATGACAATAATCCGCAAAAACTTGCAAAAGCGCTATCAAATGTGAAATCAAATGCCGACTACCAGACTCTTTTCTATCAAGAGAAGGCAAGAAGCATTGCTGACCAAAGGCTAGGATATAATTTGACTCGCCTTTTATCTTGTCAGGCGCAAAAGCAAGGGTTTATGAAAACTCTCTATGTAGGACGTGTTCAAAGTGCCATTTTAGGATTAGTCGTTCGAAGAGAATTATCACGTAAGAACCATCAAAAGAGCTTTTACTACAACGTTACCGGCGAGTTTGTGACAAGTGTAGGAGCTTTTCAAGCTAAGTTGAAACTTGATGAAAATCACCTATTTGATGTTGATGAAAAGGGACGATTGAGTAATAAACAGCAGGTAGGCTTATTAACTCAGTCTTTGCATGGACGCTCAGCGGTACTTACTACAGTTGAGAATAAACAGACACAAGACTCAGCACCATTGCCTTTTGATTTGCTAACTCTTCAAGTGGAGTGTAGTAGGTATTTTGGTATGTCACCGGACGAAGTTCTTGATTACACACAGAAACTACGTGAGGGGCCGTACTATGCAATTACTTATAATCGTTCAGACTGCCGTTATTGTCCTGACGAAGCTTTTTCTGAGGCTCCTGAAGTTATATCTAACTTGGCGAAAACAGGCCTTCTGGCTCCCCTTACTGAACACTGCAACCCAAGCATAAAGTCCAGAGCATTTAACAGTTCTAAAACGGGGGCTCATGGTGGGATTATTCCTACTGGAAGTGTCGCGGGTTTTGAAGAAATGCCAGAGGAACTTAAGGTTGTTTTTTTACTCATTTGCAGAAACTATCTGATCCAGTTCTATCCTAAAAGAGAGCGCCATATAACTGAGTATCAATTTTTAGTGGAAAGCGATAAAGGTACAGAGCATTACTTCAACGGGCGAAGTCAGTCTGTCATAAATCCAGGGTGGTCGGTTGTCTTTCAAAATGACGCGGAAAGCGATGAGGCTGCTTTAGACGATGTGGGACTGAATAGTGCGTCACAATTGCAACAAGGTGAGTGTATCAACAGCTGTACTGTAGAGTCGCAGGAAAAAGAGACTAAGCCATTACCAAGTTATACCAACACTACTCTATTGAAAGATTTACAGAATACAGCCAAATACATAACTGACCCAAAAATTAAGGCATGGATGCTAGAAAAAGATGCGGATAACTCTGAGCAAGGGGGAATCGGAACTGCAGCAACACGTTCTGGAATCTTGAAGGGCTTATTCGACAATCGGTTTATTGAAAAGGTTAACAGTAAGGTCTTGCCCACTGAAGAAGGCAACTTACTATATCAGTTGTTACCTGAACGAATAACGAGCCCGGAAACCACTGCGATTTGGTCCCACTTTTTCAAATCTATCGGTGAAGGAAGTATGGATATAGGTACCTTCCTGACTGAGGTCGATAGAACGATTGAGGCGGAAATTCAGAACGTCAAACGTCAAGGGCTAAACATCCCAAAAGAGTTAATTCCAAAGACACAAACTGCTAAATGTCCTCATTGCAAGCAGGATGGAATGAAACTGATCAATGGAAAGTTCGGAGCATTTTGGACTTGTTCAAATTGCGAGAAAACAGCACCAGACTTAAACGGTAAACCATTCAAGAAATCCTGTCCAGAATGTCGTAAACCGTTAAAAGTAACTAAGCCTAAAGATAAGAAAAAGAAGCCATTCATTAGCTGTTCTGGGTACAAAACCGACGGTTGTACCTATAAAGAATGGACTTAAGTGCCACGGAGATAGATTGTGCTTTTGAAGATTAAATCAGAGTTCTTTAACCCTTTTGTATCAGATAGTTTGAAGATCATTTCTTACGGTTACCTTATAGAAGAAATGATCAAGTCAGGAATTAAATCTGGTATTGAGTATCAACAAGTACGGCATCGTACTAATGCCAATGAGTTCGATTTATCGTGTTACTACTGGGACAACATTGGACTGCATACGTACGATGCACTCTCTTATGTAACCAGTCTAGAAAAGGATAGGTTAACATTCATGGAGTCTCCACCAATGCCGCCTAAACTTGGAATGAAATTGGTGGGGCTTAAGTTTGATAGTGATTCTAATATTGAGCTGCGCGTTAATGAGCTAGTCTCAAGCGTCAGTACCGAATTCCTCGATATAATCATACGCCTTGAGCTAAAACCTGACTTGGATTACGGTTCATTCTCCAAGTTGTCAGTTAGTCCTCTAAACTTAGATGATGTCTTTGAAGTTGTATTAGAACTCAACTTATACGACTCAAATAGAGACCTATTGATCGAACAGTATGAGACTCTACTAGAATACGCCTTCCATAATGGCTTTAGAACTCCAAAAACTATCCGACAACCATCTCGAATGATTAAGTTATTAGGTCGAGTTAAAGGGATGTTTTTACAAAACAGTAAAAAACCAGATATTCAACAAATTAGTTGTAAGTCAGACTTTAGTACTCTGGCTAGCAACTGGTTCGTTGCATAGACATAAATGAATGTGAAAAAAGCGGCCTATCCTTCTAGTTAAAGGGTAGGCCGCTTTTTTTACAAAAACTGCTTCATTGACACTGATGATAGGTATACGTGTAGTAAGTCTCTGTTCTGCAATCCCTACCCCCGTCGCGGCCTCCACCAGTACATTGGCGTCGAGTGTTCAACTTTTCTAATCTAGCGAAACTATCAATGATGGTACAAGAACCTAGAGAAGAAATATTAAATACAGTTTCACCGCTTGGAATTGTGGAATAGTAACGTACCCAACTACCGAGTGTTGGTTCAGGGTTCGCACTTACGATTTCATCAATTGCAGTGTTAGATCCTGTTGTTCTTGATAGGTCAATGGACGGTGAGCCCGTTGCGTTGGTTATATCGATTGCTAGAGGTTGACCACTTGCTTGGTCGAGTTTAAATCTCGGCTTGTACTCATCACTACCAAGTGAGTTAGTTACAAAGCCTGGGTCACCTATTGATGAGTTAACTCCATCTTGAATTAAATCATAGCCTCTGGCACTTCCATTGCTTTTTATATCAGATACGCCAGCAATGACCGAAGTAGAAAGAATGAGAGAGAGTGCAACAAAGAGATGTTTTTTAGGGGGGTGTCATGCGATTTCCTCATGTAAATAAGTTAAGGGTGATTAGTAACTTAGGTTTAATGAGCGATATGTTTCGCATGTGTAAATAAAATAAAGTAGAACAATGCGACGGTCAATTGTATTCGTATGCAAAGAGTTCAATAAATTCTAAATCAATTCCATTAGACCGCTTTTTTGGCATCGAATGTTTGGGGGCTCATTGTGAACTGCGTCATGTAGGGAAACAGGGAGTTCTTAAACATATGAATAGAGTGACAGTATTAATTTCAATGGCGTTATTGGCCGGTTGTGAAAGCACCCCAATGCCACCTATTGGAATAGATCCTATAGAAGATAAAACCATAAATGGTTATCCAGATATTACTTACCCCAAGCTAAGTGTATTGCAGGATTCGCAGATGGTTATGGCGTCTAACAATCTAGCAGACGCTATTGGTGTTGAGTTTGTAGAGTGGTCTAAAGACTTAAACCCGTATGACCACTATGCAGTGCGTAATATGACGATTCGTTTAACTTACGAAGACCCACAAGTAGCATTTTTAGACTTATTTGACCGCTCTGGTCTTTTACCTGTTTTTGATAAGGGCACAAATACAGTCAATATTCTTCCATATTCGTTTAATGACCGATTGAACGTTCCCCATATCTTCACGCCAAAATTTAAGAGAAGTCGTCAGCAGAAAGAAGCTGTGTACAGAACATATCAAGAAGACTTAGCTAAGCAAAAAAAAGCTGTCGAGTATAACTACTACAAGGGTTACACAGTAAGAGAGACTTTATCTGCATGGGCTGAGCATAGTGGATATGACGGCTCTATTTACTTTTTTAAAAGCCGTCCGCATCGCGAGTTCTTTAATTCATTACTTGTCAAAAATGACAGCACTATTGCTCGAAACAACATTGAGGTAATGAAGGAGTTCATTGCTGATGAGTTAGATCGACAAAACGTGAATATTCCGATTTCAGTAACAAAGGATGAAGCAACAAACAAAGTGATTTTTCACCCATTTAGCAAAGGGGAAAAAGTAGAAGCGTTCGAAGTTCATACCACTACTGTAAAAGACAACCTTCGTCGAATTGCTGACCACTTTGGCTACCGTCTTGTTTACCAAGCAACCGACTACCGAATCGATACTGAATTTACCACTGTTTTAACAAACTACATAAAGCCAACTGTAGATGCGTTCCTGCACCAATACCCATTAAGTGTTGATCCAGTCGAATCTTCAAAAGAGCTGATTATCAGAGGGAAGTAAAATGCCTAACCATAACAAAAAGGTAATAAGCACAGCTATTGCATTAGCACTATTGGTTGGCTGTTCAAACAATCAGAAACAGGCGGTTAAGCCTAGTGAAAATTCGTATTTGAACCAAGTACAGGTTAATGAACTGGTACCTATTGAAGAGCCAACACAAATGTACAGTAGCTCTTTTGCGCCAAAGTCTAACCAGTATTACAGCCAAAAAACTACTGGTTCAGACCACTCGATGGCACAAATGCCCTTCGTTGAAGGCCGAGTACACACGAGTTCATATAATCATCAACCAGAACTTGCACCGGCAGTTACGGCCGTTCAACGTGTAGATCATACATCTCTAAGTATGAATCAAACTCAAATCGATCAGGCTGGATATTTCATTGGTAACTGGCCTAGTAAGCCTAGTCAGCGAACTGTAAGAGCTTTCACTACAGAAGAGAGCGATTCATACAAAGACACGATATCTCGATGGCTTGTTATGGAGGGTTATTTATCAACTATTTATGTTCTTAGTGATGAGGTGAACGAGACACTTTCTGAAGATGTCGAAAAGTCTGCGACTTACTATGACACTCTCCCGACGGCATTAAACCAAATCGGTAGTGACGCTTCTATGAAGGGGGTCGACTTCAAATCTAGTTTACCCAAAGACTTTAAGTTGTACGTGTCATTAAACAATGCCACTAGGACAGCGACAATCTACTCAGTGAACAATGCTCTGGAAATCCATCATCAAGGCAACCCAGTTGATACGAAATTAGTAGAGCCGGAGCAATCTTATCAATTGTTTAAAGGTGAGTCGTATGAACAAGCGCTTTACCGATGGATTGGGGATGTTGGCTACCATAAATATGGAAAGCTTGTTAACAAGGATGTTGAGAAAGTCCTAGCGCAAAAGGTTATTCATAGTGATGTTGTTAATGAGGACTTCGCCAAGGCAACCACTTTATTGATGCTTCAGGCGGTAGAACAAGCCCGCAAGTCTGAATTAAACGAGAGAGATGGGTTTATCAGTGATCTAGGAAAAGACGAGCTAGAGGTACACCTATTTCTAAACGATATAAAACATGAAGCGATCATCACTTCAAGTAACCAGCCTGTAACTATGTTCACAGTCAGTAAGGGGTCTTTGAAAGATAACTTTCATCGACTTGCTAATGCTTATGGCTGGAACAAGAACATAGAAAACCTCGACGCCCACTTCATGGCGCAAGACTATGAGATTGATTTTTCTTACCCAATCATCTCTGAAAAAGGAAACATTCAACGAGCACTAACGGAGTTGCTTGATGGTTTCCCTAACCTACGCGGTGCAATCGTACCTTCAACCCGAACAGCTTATGTAGTTAAGGAGAACTAAGCATGGATTTGAAAAAACTAGTAGCAGCGCTCTTCGCGACTACGGTCTTATCGGCTTGCTCAACGTTAGAAGTACCTGGGGAATTCAGAGCGATTGCGAAGGAGCAAAAGCGATCGATAGATCAAACATTACAGGAAAACAAATTTCAAAAGGTTGTCGTATTAGATCGTCCACCTCAACAGATCAAAGAGGTTGATAACTCTTATCGTCCAGATTGGTTAGACGAAAGTACGAAATTAGCTTCTGAAGAGTTACCGCTAACACTTTTAATTAAAGAAATCGTTGGATACGACATAAAAATTAGATACGGCGAGGGTGTTGAGCCAAGTAAGTTGGAAAGCCTCTTCTTCGAAGGGACTAAAGAAGAAGCATTGAACGTTTTAGCTTTAAAGGTCAACTACGGAATAACGGTTGTAGAAGGGGTAGTAAAAATTGATAAATTCGTATCAAAAACGTTTGATCTGCCGACCACAATAGGTACAAACAACTTCCAAATTGGCTCGAACTCTGGCGGTGGTAGCTCATCCGATAACGATAAAGCTGCGAGTGGTGAGATTGCTACAACTGGCTCTGGCGATGGTCAATTTTCACATTCAAAGGCAGAAAGCTACAACTTAACTGAGCAAATTTTCAACGGTATCAATAAGATGCTAACTGGAGAAAAAAATATCACAACTGGTGGTGACGATGTTAGCCAAGTAAGTACGTCAAGTGTAGCAAGTCCAACCCTTGGGTATGTGGAAAAAATTGAAGGTGTCTCAAGTATCATAGTTCGAACTTCACCTTCAATGATGTTGATGGTAGAGCAATATGTAAAAGATATGGTCGACCAATTAACGCAAGTTGTTTCTTTGGAAGTTGTGGTTCTTGAATACCAAAGAGATGAAGGTGCAGAAATTGGTATCGATGTAGATGCAGTTAAAAATAACGGCAAGTACAGTCTCGGATTCGACTTAACCTCGCCTACTTTTGCAGATGCGATTGACACCATCGGGTTAGGTTTAAAAGCAAATGAAGGCAGCTGGTCCGGCTCAGAAATGCTAATCAATGCATTGCGAATGACGGGCGATGTTTCGGTAACAACCCATAATCGCGTAGCAGCTTCTAATCATATGGCGCAAGAGATAGATCTTAGTTCAATTCAATCCTATTTCGCATCAGTAAAGGTGACCTATGAAGGTAGTGATAACGATAATCCAACGACATCAATCGAAACTGGTGAAGTACGCGATGGTGTAAAAATGTTGGTAGTGCCTAACATCCAAGAAGACAAAGTATTCCTGAAACTAAATGGTGTCTTGTCTAAGGTACTGAGACTTGAAGAGCAAACTGTTGAAAATGTAACGGTGATCAGCCCAAGAACTCGTCAAGCACGTTTCAATATTTCTGGGTCATATGAATACAACAAACCATTTGTTGTTGCTCATATGCGACAAGAGACAAATGAAGCTAACAAGAGTGAGTACTTAGACGCTACATTCGGCAAATCAGGCACACAAAGAATAACAGATACGTTAGTTGTCCTAACTCCGCGAAAAGTCCACACAAACTCAATTGACTACCGTTAAGTGAGTGAATTATGAATTTGAAAGTACAGCAAATAGCGGTTTCCGGAGAAGAAGATAGAAAGGCCAAGCTAGCCAAGATGCGCAGCTCGGTAAAGAACAATTACGACTTAGCAATTGATTACGAAGAAAGTATTGTTCGGTATTCCGCAGATAAACCCGGTCCAATCCTTCCGCAAATTTATTTAGACAAGATTAAGTCAGAGTACGAATCGTACTCTGAATCAGGGAAGTTAATCATACTCCTTAAGCAGACTGATACGTCATTGATGTTAGTTAGCTGTGCTCAATGGGAGGTTTTTGCTCTGGATACAGTCCTTGTCGATAAGCTTGAGAGCGCAATAAGGAAAAGGGTACCAGTCTTTGTTACCGAGGACATTGAACTCTCTAATGATCTGAAAATCGATCCAATAGTAATACCGTTAATTGAAGACCGCGAATTAAAAAATAGTCCTCATCAACTCAAAGATAAATATAACAAGACCTTAGTAAAGCGGCTTAAAACAGCTGGTGGAATTGCTATCACTTCTTTAGTCCTAGCCTTGTGGATGTTCTCTGGGGAAGAAGAGGAAGCAGTTGTTGAACCAGTAGAGAAAATTATTCAGGTTAAAAAACACCGTAAAGACAACTTTTACGAATATCGAAAAACAATGGTTAATCGGGTTTTATATGAAGACATATTCGAAGCTGTTGTAACAGCCACCCTTTTGGCTTCAAAAATTCCTGAGAACTGGGAAATAGATGAGGTTTTCTTTGATACCGGGAATGTATACGCGCAGATCAAGCACCTACAAGGTGAGACTACGCAATTGAAGTACTTTAGAGACTCCATTCAGAACGGCCGATTTATAACAATCAATGGTCAAAAGGCAGTCTTTCAATATCCCATAATTCAACCATCTTGGTTTAAGTGGACAAAGCACAAGTCCAATTTTGTAGATACTCGCGACCAGTTTATGGACTTGATGATTAGTTTAGGCGGGAAAATGAGGTCAAACGAACCCGTATATAACTTAGATCACACAACGCAGTTGGTGTCTTTCTACTTTGAGGGGGTGTCTGTGGCTTACCTTGAAGTCTTTAACTATATCTTTGAAAACAAACCGATTTTTGTTGAAAAACTTAATATTAAACCATTAGAAAACAACAAAACGATCATAAACATCGAACTAACAGCAACGATAATTGGAGTATAACCATGACTGATAAAGAAAAGAAAATCCTACCATTTATGGTTCTAACCCTCTTAAGTCTCGGCGCAGCGGGTATTTATTGGATGTTTTTCTATAAACCAGTTGTACCGTATGTGCCGCAGAAAGCAGAACAGGTATCTCAACAGTTGCTACCGCCTACAGGTGAATCCCAATCTATCGAAAACATTTCTAAAAATGAAAGCGCAGCGCTTCTTAGTGGCGGCGCAACACTTGCGGAAGTCCAGAATTTTAAAACATACGAATACACAGACAGTGAAGGGAATATAGTTCAGGAAATTCTTGAGCCTGCGCCTATTACCGTTGACTCAAGTAATCATCTACTCGTTAGCGACGATAACAAGCGCATTATGAATATTCTCAGGGAAAACATGCTTCTTGAGTTACAAGCCAAGAACGAGAAGTTAAAGGCAGCCAAGAAGTTAAACCAACTTCAAATTACTGGTGAGGTAGTTCCAACGAATGTTAACGGCAATTTCATTCCAGTGCCTAATGTTGATACTTCAGGTTTTACGGAGTTGGAAACTACTAAACCTTTACTTTCAAGCGCTTCGATACACGACTCAGACATATCAGAGGAGTTTTCTAGAATTACATTGGCGTCGTTAACGGTTACGGAAAGAAAGGGCATGGAAAACGAGGTTTCGGCTTGGGTTCGATACGATAAAAAGTTGTTTAGAGCAACAGTTGGGAGAAAGCTTGGAGATTTTGTAATCAAAGACATAAATGAGTCCAATATCTCAATTAGATATGTTCCTGCCAATGTAACCAAGAAACTTGGCCACAGCGGTTTTGAAAGCTAAGGAGGGCGGTAAATGGAAGCTAAGACTATTGATTATGTCGAAGGTATTTGTAAAGACGAGAAGTTAAGAGATTTAATTTGTGAGTCAGAAACATGTTACATCAATAATGATGGATACCTATGTGGTTATAAGAATGAAAACGAGTTTGACTACTCTGATATTGAGAAAGCCGTAAAAAATTCTGAAAAAGCATTTGATGGAGTTTTCTACGGTGTTCAACCTAAATTCATACTCGTATCGGAAACTGAAGTTAGGGACGCGGTTCTAAAGATAAAATCAATTTCATCAACCTCAGTTGAATCCGAAAAAGCATTAAGTGACTCAGACGCGAAATTACGTCTTCAACGTGTTTTAGAACAAGCCATCGCGAATGGTGCTTCAGACGTCCATATTCGTTTAAGCAATAAGCATGGCACATCAGAGTTAAGTCAACGAAAAGACGGCGAGTTCATTGATTTGATGCCAAATCAAACCTTAAAGTATGGTGAAGAGCTCTGTCGTTACGCAGCTACAGCAATTGGTGGACAACAAGCCTTTTCTATGGAGACACAGGTAGATGCAACATTCGAAATTATGCTTGATGTATCTGAAGTCGACTCAAAGGGCTCAAAAGTTACTTTGAGCAAGACGACTAAGTGGCGTTTATCTCAAATTAAAATTGATGATGGCAGTAAAGTAACTATCCGTGCTCTACAGATTGGTGCTGAAAAAATACTGACACTTAAACAGTTAGGTCTATCTAAAGGGCATATAGACGCTTTTGTTAAGATCGTTAATTCGGCACAAGGAGCACTCTTAATGAGTGGGCCTACAGGTTCAGGTAAGACAACTACCATAAACGCGGGCTTAAGTACGATTAAATCTACGAAGGTTGTACACTCTCTAGAGGATCCAGTTGAATTCCTAAGACAAGGGAAAAACAACTTTTCTACAGCTGTCAACGAAGACTTTACTGATAAGAAAACAAAAAAGAAAACGAAGAGCTTCCAGCATTATGGAAAAGTCCTTTTGCGTCACGACACAAACTGTCTTTATTTTGGAGAGGTAAGGGATAAAGAGGCAGCAGCTATATTTATGAGATTGGCTACTACCGGTCAGGTTATGGTTGGGACCATTCACTGTAACTCAGCTATCTCCATTATAACAACTATCGCAGAGCAGCTAGGCGTACCCGTTTCACAGCTTGCTGCTCCAGGTATCATTAAAGGGTTGGCGCACCAAAGGTTAGTAAGAACACTATGCCCTGATTGTAAAATCCCACATGAGAAAGCCAATGAATACTTCGATAGAGACAGTTCTTTAGAGCAAGCATACGAAGATGTAGAAAAAATGAGACTACAGCAAGATGTAGATGTAAGTGGAGTATATTACCGTAACTCGCATAGCAACTGCACAACTTGTAAAGGCTCGGGCGAAAAAGGTCGAACAGCTCTATTTGAACTCATCTTGGTTGATGCAAAAGCCAGAGAATTTATAAGAGAGCTGAAGTTGAATGAATGGTTAGAACACTTGAAAGAGCAAGGGTTTCCTAGCCTTCGAGATCATGCTCAATCCAAATTAACTTCTGGCGTATTAGACTACCGCTCCATCATTGAAGAGGTAGATGGGCTTGTCGAGGAAAAAGTTGAGCACTCTTATCAACAAATGCGAGTCATGGAGTAAATAATGGAGATCGGATTTTTAGATAATCTTACCTACAAACTTTCATCTACTGAAGACAAAATGCATTTGCTTGAAGATATCGCGTTTTTACTTGATCAAGATATGCCTAGTGTTGATATAGCAATTGACCTTAAAAAAGGGTCGGGGTTTGAAAAGGTTATTGGCAAAAACATGGAAATTGCCATTGAAAACTCACAGCCACTAGATGTCGTTTTTAAACCTCTTTTATCACCAACGACTTTGCAAACTCTAAAGGCGGGTATCAATAATGGTGATACCAGTAAGGGTTTTAAAGAGGCCAGTAGAGCTTTACAACTTAATGAAGGGTTGTTTGGAAAATTAGTCTTCTCATTCATTATCCCGGTATTCAAAATTGTGCTTGTAATGATGGCTGTAGGCTTTATTGGACAATACATTTTCTCTCAACTTGTTGAAATTCAACCCTATAAGAAATGGGATTTTTTCTCACGGTTCATGTATGAGTACACTGGGTTTGTTGCTGGAAACTGGATACAAATCGTAAGTGGAGTAATAGCTTTCTTTGTGCTTGTTTGGTTTATCACAACTAAACTTGTAGGGCCTCCTCGTGCTTTCATAGATAAACTACCGTTTTTTAAGCAGTACCGAATCTTGAATGGAGGTTTAACTCTAAGTAGCTTATCCACGTTGATAAACGCTGATGAACCATTGTTAGACAGTGTTCAGTTTTTACAGAAAAATTCTAATTTCTATACTAGATATCACCTATCAAAAATTGAAGACAACATTCATAAGTCTCAAGGCGTTCTGGGCGAGACTTTAGATACAGGCATGATCAATGAACGAGATATCCACCGTTTAAGTAGAAGCATTCCTGATTCAGAAATAGGAGATCGATTACTACTTTCTGCTCAAAGTCATAATACTATTTTGGAGCGCCAAATTAGTAATCTTCAAAAGTTGACTAAACTAATATTCATGGTCTTCTTTATTGGGTCACTGCTGACTTTGTTCGTGTCTATTTTTATGGTCGCACTTTCAATTAACTAATTTCTCCCATTTAAGCCTGAGCAATACATGCTCAGGTTTTCATTTCCAACGTATCTTGATTTAAAACGTAGTGCCTATTCTCAGCACAACGAACCACTTCCAGACCATTGAGTAATGCCCTCTGCACTACGTCGATTCAACAAGCTATGACATTCATAAAATATTCGACTTTACCGCTTTTTTGGCATTGAAAAGGGGAGGGGTTATGTCAAAAGGCGTTTTTATGTATGAAAGCCACTAAAAGCACTGTTAAAAGGAGAAATGCATGAACATGGCTAAAACAGAAACTCAACACTCAAACCGTCGTAAAGGGGTAACACTAGTAGAAATTGGTCTAGCTGTTGTTGCAGGTATCGTTATATTGGCTGTAGGTATTTTCGGCTGGACCGAAATTCAATACCGATTAGCAAAACAAGACGTTGTGCGTGATGTTACAGAAATTAATTCAGCAGCCGATTCTTGGAAGTCATTTCGTCCTGGGTATACAGGCGTATCTATGACAGTCCTATGTGCGGCGGGGCAGCAATCGATCAGTCAAACAACTTGTGGTGGTGTTGGTGGTACAGGTGCAAACACAAACCCATTTGGTGGTTCATACACAATTGCTGTTGCAGCTAATGTAATGCAAAAGACGATTGTTGTAACAGGGTTACCAACTGAGCGTGTTAACGATATTGGCGATACGTTAGCGCCACTAACTGCTGATGCGTGCCAATCAGTAACAGGCTGCGGCACCATCGATGTTACGGGTGGCACAGTTACTTTGACGATGTAGCTCTGTAATTAATAGTTGATTGAGGCGCTTATGATAAAGAAGCAAAAAGGCGTTACCTTAATACAGACCGCTTTAGGGGTTTTAGTAATTTCTATCCTCTTGGTCATAAGCGTTTCTCAATCGAAAAAAATCCTCGATGACACATTACGAAAGCAAGAACTTCAAGTGTTCTTTGATGACATTTATGTCGCTGCAAAACTTAATTACTTTAATGAGGTGAATACCAACGGCTCTTGTTTTACAACAGTACCTACCGCTACAAATGGTACAACTCTAATAGCTATTGGAATGTTAGATGCCCAATGGTCAACTCAACGTTTCTTTGACCCTGTAAGAACGACAGTTACTTACCGTTCTGGTTCTGCTATTGGCTTTGTCGACACCATAGATATCGTAGTTCCATTAAATGAAACTGCGACACAAAGTTACTCCCAACTCCCTTTTTTCACTTTCAGTGATGATGATGAAGTGCGTTTTACTCGAAAGATAGATTTTAAACGAACAGCATTTTCATTACTTCATATAGATACTAATTTATGTAACGGATAACTCGGAATGAATAGACAACCATCACTAAGGAAAAAGCAAAAAGGTGATCTTTTAGTAAATGTCGCTCTTGGTCTTATTGTTCTGATTGTCATTGCCGTTTCTGGAGCTAGGGTTCTAAGAAACCTAAAGCAAGAACAGTTAGCGAACATTGCCGTTAACCGGATTATGACTGTTCAAGATGCAGCCCAACGCCATTTTATGGAGTCTGTTTTGAGTGGGAGTGCACCAGATTCTTTAAACAATTACCCATTAAATATAAACGAGCTAATTGCCGACGGGTACATCGACGCGTGTTCGGATGCAAACGAAGTAGCAGGGTTATGCCTTAATCAAACGAAACTGCCATGGGTAACTGCTGGTAATGCAGATGTTGTATTGAATTTAGTTCGATTTTCCGATCCAGCCGACAACTATCCTGCATTTCGACTCTCATTTGATATATCGAATATTCAGCCCATTAGATTTCGAAATGTCGTCCGCTCAAAACTAATTGAAATCCCAAATTACACTGAGGCCGGTGGCGTTGTTACGATCACTTTCACTAGACCGGGTACCGCAGTGACAATGGACAGCCTAGTAAGCCGTGATGGTTCAGATCCTATGACTGCTGATTGGGATTACGGTGGATTCTATTTAGACAATGTTCGAGATATTTCATTCACTGGACTTACCGATCGTACGGCTTTAACCGGGACAGTAAAAGTTGGCTCTCTAGTAACATCCGGTGCTACCGGCACCTCAGTAACCAAGCCAACTTGTCCAACAGATTATCAACCACGAATTGAAGTTGCTGTTAAGGGTATTACAGCAACAGGTTCAGATCTTCCATATAACTTAAAAGCTGTTGCTGCGTGGGCTGTTGATAATGGAGTCGATTGGTTGGTTCGTTATCGTGCTACAGGGGAAGATGTAGATGGTGTTAAGACCTACTTCGATGATGGCGCAGTTACCTATTTTACTTGGTGTGATTTTATCTAAGAGACAAAAATATGAAAACGATTCTGAATGCAATTTTTTCAGCAACAGTTCTATTTGGTACTACTGCACTAGCGGACCAAGAAGTAACAAACGTTGCAAAGACAGGCACGCATTACCTAAACCAGTATGGTCTAACAGTGTTTGTAGATTCACAAAATGAGGCTTTAGATAACGTATCTTTCAAAACAGCATTAACGGATCAGGGCCCTATATACTACAACGAAGAGCGAGAAGTGTTTTTTAAAGGCACTAAACCCATGATGATCCGAAATGGCGAATTGGCTCTAGTTGATCTTGAATTGTTTGACTATGTGGTAATGAACATGCCGGACACAATTAATAAGGTCGCGCCCAACGAAAAAGTCGTCGTTACTATGTTTACTGATTTTACTTGTGGTTGGTGTCAAAAGGTTCATGAGAACATTGATTCTTACCTTTCGGCGGGGATCTCTTTCCGGTTTGTATTGTTCCCTAGGAATGGCGTTCAAAGTGACCAAGTGGCGAATATGATGTCAACTATCGTTGAGTCTGATGCGCCTTATGAGAATATGCAGAGACTATTTAAAAGTCAGTACATACATGCCTCTCCACTGAGTCCAATCATCCAAAACAACTTTAATGTCGCGATGCAGTTAGGACTAGGAGGTACACCAGTTTTTGTTATAAATGGTTACCCATATGAGGGTTACCTAGCACCAGAACAAATTATCCAAACATTCGTCACTAACGAAGGTTAAAGGGTATGGCCAAATCAAGTACTAACAACAATCAAGAACCTAAAAAGGATAACGCAAAGTTTAGTCCTAAAATTCCAGTCTTTGGGTTTTTATTAAAGCTATTGACCAAAGTAATTGGGGTCTCAATTTTTGCAGGGATGGTGTTGTTGTTACTTGAACTCGGTTTGTTCATGTATGTGGATGAGCCTCTACAAGCAAGTTATGAACGCTATCAGAGCGTTTCAAATTTTGCTCAAACGGGAAGCTGGTTTAAAGAAGAATCAGTTATGACGATGGTAGAGGTTTACCTACTAGGAGCTGTAAACCTTGATGGAATGATCGCATTTGTAGACAAATATGCAGTTTTAGCTTCTAGCAAGCTTGAACAATCATCATCTGGTAAGACAGAAATGTCGCGTCTAATGATCTCCTTTTCTAAGGACATTATTTCAGCTATTCCAGAGTTAATTCGCCTTTGGGTTATCGTAACGTTTACTTGGTTAGCTAAAATTCTCACTGTTATTGCGATGATTTTGCCGTGTTTGGTTATAATCGGCGCAGGGTTTGTTGATGGAACTGTAGAAAGGAAAATTAATACCTTCAAAGGTAAGCGAGACTCACAAGATACCATTGAGTGGTGGTATTTGGCCTTTACCGCATCGAGTTATACAGTTTTATTTTTTTACATGGCCATCCCCAATTCTCTTCAAGCTACACACGTAATGTTACCAAGTGCTTGCTTGTCAGCATTCTTCGTCCGACAAGTAACAGCTTCATACAAGAAATACTGGTAAAGCTTTCAACTCAACTGCGGATTCATTATCGAATCCGCTTTTTTGGCATTTATCGGTACATCAAAATCTATCTAAAGCGTCCTGAGTATTTAGTAACCGTAAAAACCAAGGACGATACGATGAATCTAACGCCACTCCAAATACTACCACTGTTAACGGCCATTTTTTCAGTATCAAGCCAAGCGGGTATATGGGAAGAAAGGGAGCATCTAGAGCGCTATATGAAGCAACTTGATGCACTTAATCAAACCGTATTAGTGCAAGCTTCAGAAAGCGCAGACCCGAACGCCCGTATATCTTTGAACTACCCAAAGTTACTCCATGATGCAAACCAAATTGCCAGAAAGATAGAGCATCACTTAAACAAACCCCTTGAAGAGTATCGATCAATTGATTTCCCAATTGATGCACATTCAAAAACTACCACGGAAGATTCGTATGAATAAGTCATCGCCATTCTTACGTTTAATTGCGGTCTTATTAATCGCATTTGTACCAGAAGCGTTTGCAGTTGTTCAGGAACCTGATCCAGTGGGTACAACAGTACAAGAAGCATTTGATTTCGTAGTCGGTTCCAATGCAGTAGACAACATTCGATTCATCATCAAAGGGCTAACACTGGGTGTGGCATTTTGCATTATGGCATACGCTATTCACGACAGTTTTGGCGCATTTACAGACGGCCAAATTACTAAGAAAGCTTGGGGCTTGTTAGTTATCCGAGCGTTGGGAATGTTAACCATTCTAAACATATTAATTTCACTCTAATCAAAGGATAAAAAGGATGTATAGAAAACTCTTAAACAAGTGGTATTACCTTGGAGCTCTCTATTCAGTAGATGCTCTCTCAGCGTTGCCGACTGCCAAAACATCAACAGGTGCACAGCAAGGTGACTATATTGCGATGGGCCGAGAAACGGCCACTGATGGTGTGGTTCTTTTTGCTCAGATTGTCGGCGCATTAATCTTAGTCGGATATGTCGGCGCGCTTGGTAAAACCTACTGGGACGTAACCAAGGAGAAGAAAGAGTGGTCAGATTTTATCTCTGTGGGTGTTAGTGGCGGTATCGTAGCTGTAATAGGCATGATCTTGCTAACAATGGCAGAGCAAATTTTTACCACTTAGTGAGGTTCCAATGGCTGAATTTGATGAAAACAACATTCAATCTACGCTCGATAAATTGGACTATGAAGCAACTATGGTTGGCGGCTTCACTCAAAAAGAACTTCTAATCACTTTTGTGGTGATGTTCTTGATTTCAGCGTCGGTCATGACTCTCATTGCTCATTTTTGGATCGGAATTTGGTCATTGGGTCTCATTGCTGGAGGTGCGACTGCGGGACTTCTTACCGCAAAGGCATCACACACTGCATATCATGTCAAAAAAGGTCGACCTAGTTATATGTTATGGGTCGACTTAAGAAGGAAGGTTCAAGATGACGGTTTTTTGGGTATCAAAATCGACTTCAAGTGTATACGAAGTACGTATTGGTCGATTAATGATAGGGAGGTATAAGCAACATGAAATTGTCATTACCTAAAAAGCTCGTAGACGTTCTAGCTGAGAAAAATGCACAAATTGTCTCTCTCAGAATATCGTTTCTGCTTCAGAGCATCATCATCATTGGTTTGATAGCAACCATCTATAAAGCACCAGATAAAATTACAGTTTACGTACCGCCTGACCTATCTAATGGCGCTGTAATGCAGATTGGTGATGTTCCAAGTGCAAACGTGTTATCTACGGTTTCATACCTGTGGATAGAGGTTAATTCGTGGCTTAAAAACGGAGAAAAAGATGCTTTTCAAAACCTTGATGCCTATAGAGAGTACTTTTCTGAAGATTTTCGAGAACAATTATTTAGATCGTACAAGAGCTTAAAAGCAAAAGGGGAGCTTGACCGAGTTCGTAAAGTCACGTTAGTGCCGGGAATGATTCACGAAGTTGAAAAGCGTGTGTTTGAGCGTGTGAAGAATAAGGCGTGGGTTGTCTACCTAGATATCATTGTTGAAGACTATTATTTGGGTGAATTAGTTCAACATGTTCGCGCACGATACCCACTCCAAGTTGAACGCGTGGAAACAAACTATGACCGTAATCCACTAGGGCTGATAGTAACTGGCTTTGAACGAAAACCAACAATCATCAATGAGGTTAAGTAATGAAGTACCTGGTTATATTTATGATGGCGATGTTTTCATTCAATGTTTTCGCAACGGAGGTTCTAGTTTGGGACAAGAAGCCGTTAGAGATAAGACTAGAAGTAAACAAAGAACGGATTATTGAATTCCCAGATAACATTTCAATGGCAATCCCCAATAAAGTACTTAATCGGATGAGGGTAGACTCAAGTGCCGGTAACGCTTATTTTATTCCAAGAGCTCCATTCCCAAAAGCTCGCATTAAGGTAACATTGGTAAGTACAGGAGAGGTAATTTGGGCGTATATCTTCGCCGAAGAATCCTCAAACGAAATGCCTTTACCGAACGTTAAAGTAATTACTAATGAAGAAAAAATAGCCGATGATGAATCGAGGCAAAAGTTATTTGCCAAGTCAGGGCAAGTATCTAAGAAGCAACTAACTCAATATGCCACTCACGATTTTTTCGCTCCACCTGAATTTAAAAAAATGGACCTACCTATTCAGGAGTCTCCCATATTAAGACCGTTAAATCTTGAACTTATGTTCACTGGTAGAAGCGCAGGCCTATTCGATTTACAGGCAGTAAAGCAGTATCGAACGCAAAATTATACTTTGACCGCCATCGTTTTAACGAATAGAACCAATGAAGTGCAGCCTATAATCTTCTCTGATTTAGAAGTAAATGGGTATCTAGCAGCGAGCAGTCAGCACATCAATGTAATGCCTAGGGGAACGGATGGACAATCATCAGTCTTGTACTACATAACTGATAAGCCGCTTTCAGAGAATTCTAGCTTTCTATAGCGTTCATTTCAGAATAAGCACCTCCAATCAATGCAGCCTTAATCGGCTGCATTTTCATTTCAAATTGACCGCATTTTTGGCGTGATGTGATTGCGTCAAATTCAATGGTTTGCGTCTTACTCGATAACAGGGAGTTTGCAAACTATGAGTAATTTAAACAAAATTCTGGTGGGACTTGGCGCTCTAATCGTTATCGGTTTGTTAGTTCAAATTAACTCTGGTAAAGAGGTTGAGTCAGTTAACCAGCAACAAGAAACTAAAGAAGATAGTTTCCATAATGAGCAAGTAAGTGAAGATGACCTATCACTAAACAACACCAAAAGTACTCTTAACACCTTACTTGCTGAGAAGAAAAATACTGATAAACGTATAGATTCTCTGAATAATGAAAACGATTTCTTACGCAATAAATTAGGGTCATTAGAACGACAATTGAATGCAAAAGGGGGGGGAGAAAAAGGGGAGTATCTTCAACTACAAGACAAGTATGCCGAAATGGAATACAAAATCGAATTACTTAGTCAAGAGTTAAAAGAGTACCAAGAACAATCTCAGCCTGAAGATGATTCCTTTCTTGGCATAAATGACAACGACTTGAAGCCAATCGGTGTCACCGATTATGAACAGACAGTCGATAAAGTTGATATTCCCCCCGCCACCGGTAACGCAATTGTCGATATGATTGTACAGCCTGCAATAGATATTTCTGGGTTGGCAACTAATGACGATATCGTCTCGCCAATTGACACGACTAACCTGCCATATCAGAACTCAGACGATGATCGCATGGTTGTAATCGAGCAGAGTGACCGTACCGTAATAACGACAAAAGAGGGAACTGAAGAGTACGTTTACCCAAATCTTAACAGCAAAACGCTTTCTGACACTCAACCGGGGTTTGAACAACCTCTTTCTAGTGATTCCCAACTTTTTGGAGAACAGGAACCAAAGAAAGTTGAAGTCCCGATTTACACAGTACCCCAAAACTCTACATTTTTTGGCTCGGTGGGAATGTCCGCAATCCTTGGTCGAGTACCAATTGGCAATGAGCTCAGTAACCCCTACCGATTTAAAATTCTGATTGGCTCAGACAACTTAGCATCCAACAACTTCTTTATGCCTCACTTAGAAAGCATGACCGCAAGTGGTTATGCAGAAGGTGACTTTACGCTTGAATGCGCTAGGGGCACCGTCGACAAAATTACTTTTACTTTTACTGATCAAACAGTAAGAGAAATTACTGGTGGTGAAGGAGAAGAGTCTCTTGGATGGCTCTCCGATGCCTATGGCGTCCCATGTATAAGCGGTGAATATCTGACTAATGCCCCGGAGTTTATTGCAACTCAAAGTGGATTAGTGACTTTATCTAGTTTTGCAAGTTCGCTCGCTGATTCAGCTGTTACGACAACAACGTCGGCTGATGGTGCAACGACCTCTGTAGTTAACGATGCAAGCAAGAAAGCTCTAGGGGAAGGTTTTTCTGATGGTTCAAATGAAATAGGTCGATGGTACGCAGAGCGCCAACAAAGTGCATTTGATGTCGTGTTTGTCCCTACAGGAGAGCAGGTGGTGCTCAACATTGAGAAGTCATTACACATTGACTACGAGCCTGATGGGAGAAAATTAGTCCACATTGAGAACGGGAAGGAGTACTTAGGATGGTAAAGACCAAAACACTGTTGATTGCCACTGCAATTATTTTATCGGGGTGCTCTTCAAGTTCTGAGAAAGATCGGATGATCCCAAAGTCAGACGAAACGATGAGAGATATTTACATAAATGGCGGAAGAACTCAGATAAGTGGTTCGAATGTTGACCAAGAGTTTGTCGAGAGTAAACAAGCATTGTTAGCGCGAGGAACCATAGGGACACCTCAAGTAATGGATGTATATCGAATTAATCAAGTCTCAACACAAGCTAACTTCAACAAGCTCCATAACCCAACGATTTATATGTATTTTCCACCCAAAATTTCAGAAACGGATCGATTGCCGATCCCGGCCATGATGACAGAGTTCAAAATGTACGATAGAGACGAATACGTATTTGGTGACCGATTCAATGGAGAACGAAAATGAGTGCATTGAGTGACGTTTTTAAATCGGTTACAGAGCCATTTAGAACAGGGGATAATTTTACTAAGGAACACCTTAAAGGCCTTTACGACACAAAACTACCTAGTTTTGTTTCTATGCTTCCTTACTCGGGTTATGACAAGGAAACTAAAACTTTCATTCTTGAAGATCTTGTATCGAGGGCCGTTTCGCTTACGTTACTTCCGATAGCAACTGAAGGACGAACAGGAAGCCAGCTCGCGACAACTAGAGATGCAATTCAGTCTCTTTATGATGAACTTGAAGAGCGAGAAAAGGGAAGGTGGGTTCTTCAGGAGTTTACGTATGAAGATAATTCCGTCGATGCCATTATTCAACGAATGCGTGATTATGTATTGCCACACGCTAAAGGTACTGTATTTACAGAGCAATATATCAACTTAATGATGCGCCACTTTAAGACGCTGCAGAAAGAAGATGGCTTATATCATGACACAAAAGTAACCAACCAACCGTGGCGCTTCAAGATGCCGCGGACAAAGCTAATCCTCTATCGCCGTCAAACTGAAAGTGATGTACGTAACTTCTCTACTGGGCGTCATTCACCAGTGACAGAAATCAATGAGGTTATCGAGAATTTTAAAGTAAAGATGAGTCAAGCAGGGATAAAGCACACCCAAGATGATGACATTGACCTCTTTACTTGGTTATTCAAATTCTTTAACCCGAAACCAGACAAATCGATCTTTGAAAATAAAGAAGATTACTATGAGCGAATGTGTGACATAGATAGTGACCTCTTAACTGGACGCGCTCTACGTGAAGCATTACTCAGTGATCAACCAAGAAGTGATGTTGAAGATAACTGTTGGTATTTCAATGAAAAGCCAATGAGATTCCTTCGGTTCTCTAGCCTAAGAAAAGCACCGCGTATTGGAGCTCTAACTGGAGAGGTATCTAGCGGAGAAGGTGCTAATGAAACAAATTTCTGTGTGATGGATGCTTTACCGAGCTCAACGATCTTAGCAAAGACCATCGTTTTTACACCTCAACCTGAATTCGATAAGCGATTCCGTAAAACAGCAAAGTCAGCTGAAAGTAGTTCAAAAGAAGCTCAAGAAGTAAAAGCTAATTTCGCATCTATGAGTGATCAAATTGGAACCGACCAAAAAAAATTGCAAGTCACTATGGGTGTCTATATTACGGGTGATGATTTACTAGATCTCGAAACAAACCAACGGAAGACATTAACAGTTCTCAATAACGCCGGGTTAATGCTTTACAAAGATAAAGTTGATGGATTATCGCTTAAAGCTTTCGTAAACCATCTTCCAATGAACTTTCGACCAGAGCAAGACAAAGGGTATTACTTACGATCCATGTGGGCCCAACACTGCGCAAACTTGTCTTTTGCATTCAGCAGAGGAGAGGGCACCGGTAACCCATGCTTTACGTTTTTTAATCGTTCGGGTAGCCCGGTATTTTTTGATCCGTTCTCTAAACTCGACCATGAAGCAACTGGATTTGGAATGATACTTGGTAGCACAGGTAGTGGTAAGTCAGTAACTATCGCTAACCTTGTTACATCCCTTGCCGCTATGAGAAGACCAAGAACATTCATCATTGAATATGGCGACAGTTTTGTTATGGCGGCCAAAGACTGGGCTATGAAGGGGCTCTCAGTCAACTACATAAAAGTTATGCCTGAAACAGCGCCGCGTCTAGCTCCATTCTCTAAAATTGACAAGATTCTTGACGATATTCCAGATAGTGACCTAGTTAATCAGATTGAAGAATTCGACGATATTGATTATGTCGACGTTAATGATAAAGAAGATAAGAAAGATGTAACCAAACAAGGCGATACTATATCTGAGCTCGAACTCGTTCTTCTCTTGATGGCCACTGGTTCTGAAGAGTCTGAGCTTGCTCGTTACACTAGGGCAGACCGAAGCCTTTTACGTCGCGCTTTAGTTGATACTGCCAAGCGTCAACGCCAGAAAGGTCTAGATGAAGGTTTAGGAAAAGCAAAACCAACTGTAGTCTCAGATATTATCGAGACTATAGAGGGGTACGTTAGAGATACCAGCCTAGATATTCATGAGCAAAAACGTATCTTCTTAAAAGATATTGCATTGTCTCTAGAAGCATTCACAACAGGCATCAACGACACACTATTCAATCAACCTGCCGAAGCTTGGCCAGATACAGACATCACAGTATTTAACTTGGGCCTTTTATCTCAGGACGGTAACGCTGCACAACTTAATGTAGCTGTGCTATCGCTGATGCAACACATAAACAATTTAAGTGAAGCATACCAATATGAGAGTAGAGATGTAGTGTCATTTACTGATGAAGCCCACTTGTTGTTGAACAACCAGGTGTTAGGGAAGATCTTAACTCGTGTTGTTAAAACTGCTCGAAAACTTGGCCATAACCCATTCTTTGCAACTCAGGATTGTGACGACTTAAAAGGGGAGTCCGCGAAAATTCTAAATAATATTGAATGGTTCTACTGTTTAAACTTCCGTCAAAAAGAAGCCAGAAAGATTCAAGAGTTGTGTTCGCTGTCTGATGAAGATGTTCATCTAATGGTGAATACACGTAAGCAAGACAAAGCTTACACAGAAGGCGTCGTAATCTCACCACACCACCGGATAATGTTCAGAAATACCCCACCGTCTTTGATTCTTGCGCAAGCACAAACAGACAAAAGCGAAAAAGCAGCTCGAACAAAATATATGAGAGAGAACGGAATTACTGATGAACTAGAAGCAGTTTATGAGATCGCAAACAAGCTCGATTCCTTAAGAGGTATTGAAGGAAGAATTGATTATCAGGAGATTAAACAACAATGCGCAGCTTAAAAAGGTTATTAATTGAAACGACCTTAATAACAATTACAACTTTATCGTTTGGTGCGACTGCAGGTGTTTTTGAGCATAACTCAAACGCGTACCTTGATGATCAATACAACATCATAAAATACATGTTCATCGACCTTGAGGTTGCTAAAACCAGTGACTTTGAAATCAAAGTAGTTATCCCAACTGAGTATGGTTTTCAAACGGGGAAATCTACTTTGAAGCGCCCTATGAAAGACAAGCTTCGTAGCCTTTCGAAAGTCCTTCAAGACTACAATGAATCAAGTATTGAAATTATCGGTCATACCGATTCTGTGGGCTCAGAAAAATCAAATCTGCAACTTGGAAAAGATAGAGCTGACGCCGTTCGAAAAGTGCTGTTGTTGGGTAAGGTAAATCCATATCGAATTGAGAGCTTATCAGACGGGGAAGAGGTACCAAAGTGTACAAATGAGACAGAAGAAGGTCGAGAATGTAATCGTCGAGTAGAAATCAACATTATGTTGGAAAAAGAGCTTGCGAGGTACTGATGAAATTATCTCTTTTATTAGCACTTTTTTCTTTTGCCTTTTCTGAGAACTCTATAGCCAAACCTATAGAAAAAGTGGTTTGGCTTACCACAACTCAGGTGACAAGTGAGCAAGTTCAGAAGGCCCAAAAAGCTGCTTCGAACACAAACTTCAATTACTTTAAGGTCGATGAATCAGAAAAATTGAGAGCTTACTTTGAGGGGCAGTTTCCAAAGAAGCTAAATGATAGGCCAGAAGTCGAAAAGGACGCTTACCTTAACAAGCATATCATTCCTAGGATAAAAGCTTATGCGCCAGAAATGATGCGTTCCGAAATCGGAATTACTATGGCGAAAATGTATCGAATTGAGCGCATCCCTGCAGTGATCATAAATGACAAATACGTTACGTATGGTCTTTCAGTCAAAGATTCAATTGATATGTATTATGCACAAGGAAAGTGAGTATGGTTAATCGTTCCTTATGTCTGTTTATCTTATTGACCGCTCTTTTGACCGGTTCGAACGCCCAAGCAAATTTGGGCGTCATACCTGATCTAAGCCAAATTCAACAAATGCAAGGAGCTGTGGATACGGCATCTAGCATTGGGGACATGGCTCAGGGCGCTATGGCAATAGGAAGCCTAGCAGTCGGCGGCGGCGGAGTAATGGGAATTACTGCGATTAATCAAGCGGTTGGTAATACCCAAAGAGATCCTTGGACTATTCTGGATGAGTTTTATTATTCATGGCAAAACGATCTTGTGAACATTCCTCAACTCTTAGACTGTATTGAGTACAGTATTGTCGGATCGTGTCTTTCTGTTCGGTGGACTTTTTGGGGGCCTAAGTTCACCTTTGGTTTAGCTGTTGAACATTTTGTAAGAGATACGCACGTTGAAGTAGTAGCTCAAGCCCCATCAATAGAACCTTTAGAGTTTGTTGAGAAGTCGGTGTACCCAAGCTCAAGTGGTATAGCTGAAGATATGTTTATTATGTATCCCTACACTTGGAAGTTTTCACGCTACTCAGGTTCTGGACTTATTGGAATGATAGGGCGCGGTATAGACTCCCTTCTAGAAAATACACCGGGCGCTACCTCCCAATCACAGGAGAATCGATTTTTATATCGCGATGTTCAAGTGAGTGGGAATGTAGAAAAAGGTATGCATACTTCGATTGCAAGCGGATTTTTGGGTTGGGCTGGATATTGCAACGTTCCAACTGCTGGTGGAGCAGTCTACTACAACTCAACACTAGATCTATTTTCTTGGCGATGGTTAGCGACTTCAGAAGTTGTCCTTACTGCCCTATATCAAGCCCATCATTTATCATGGAATGATATAGGAAATAACTACGGTTCGACTATGCCAAGAAGTGGTTATATCAATACTCCTAACCCGTTTAAAGCTTCTGTTGTAGCTGCAATTAGAGGTACAAGTATCGCTGCGGAAAACCGCGCACAATATTCAGGGGTTGTTGGTCTTCATGTATACGTGCCATTACCGCAATATGGTGCCGGTAGTTTTACTGGCGGTCAGTATCGAACCCCTCAAGATGCACAATCGTTCAAAATGGACATGGTTTACCCCTATAAGCAAAAGCGTTGTACTAGATATGAAGGGGGAGCCGGTCGTTATGTATTTGACCCTGCTCAAGCGACTCTCGATGACGTTCGCACAGCAAAATTTAATAATAACAATCCACATGGTTCAGCCATTTTCAAACTCTACCGGCCTTTTCGTTGTTGTAAGAAAAATGGTAGTAAGGTCTATAGCGTTGTATCTCCTGGGCCTATAGGTAAGCCTAGATAGTCATCAAGATTGTTCAATCAAGGAATTTGTTGATTAATTTGAATACAGTCCTAATATTAATTATGCACATCTTATTATATGCAATTTGTTCTAGAGTTGTATTTTAGGATGTGTTAAAAATGATCTTGTTGCGATAAGTGTTCCCCATCTACTTATGCATCTAGTCACCAAAATATGTTGACATTTTTACGGTCATTTGGATAATGTGCGACCATCGTATTCTGAACACTGTCTTGATTTGTTCAGCAGTTTATGTTCAGTAACTTTGAGGCGTACCTTTAAGGAAAGCCATATGAATAAAGATCTCGATTACATCAAAAGTGAACAAGAGCTCTTAAAAAGAGCACAATCAACGTCAATGGAAGAGGTTGGTTTGGCTCTGACTAGCGATATGTCGAAACAAGATCGTCGTCGACTTATGCGAGAAGCTCGTGATGCTCTTAGAGCACAAACCGAAATGCAACAAAGTCGTCAAGCGCTTCAACCTTCAATGGTTCAACAACATTCAGCATCTATGGCCGTTTGTTAATTAGTGTTGCGCAGTTGCATATAAACCCTTGCTGATTTAAAATCGCAGGGGTTTTTTCTATTTAGGGAACAAATAAATGCCAGTAAAAGCTGTGCTACTACACAAGTCCTTTTTTCAAGGAATGACAAATAATTGTTATTTTGTCGATTATCAAAACTTGAGCGATGAACATCTGGATTTGTTGATGGACTTTGTTGACGACGTCATTGACGGCAATAAATTAAAAGGGCGTAATAAACCTAGTTGGCACGACAAGGATGGCAAAGATATACCTAAAGCCAAGGCTTACAAGCAGTGTAAAGTATGGCATTACCATGCAGGGCCCCATGCTGATGATGCTGATTATAAAACACTTAATGTGCGGCAACCAAATTATGAAGATTACACCTCGGATGCTGTTATTCACTATTCTTGGTTAGGTGAACAACAAGATAAAATTGTGATCTTAGGGTTTAGCCCACAGCATAAAAAATTCCCACTCCCTAGTGATAAAGGAAACCCTTTGCGATCTCGTATGGGACTTAAGGGTAGATTCCCTGATTCAGTTCTAGAAAAATTTCGTTCAAATGACGATAAAGAAGACCTAAAAGCTAGCTAAGTCTGGGGCTCAGACTGAGTCCTTTTGGGTATACTTTTCAAAGTTTACCCTGACTAAAGGCTTTCTCCCTTCAAGAGTGACAGGTACCTGTTCAATTAAACCTTTATCTTTCCTTATTTGATTCAACGAATCAATTCCTCTATTATCTAAGTACATGCGAACTAATTGTACGCTCACATACCAAGTTAGAAAGAGTGACTGTTTCTTATAGTGGGTCGTGCATAATCCTAGACTTCCAACACCTCCCACCATTCTATTGCCCAACTTCTACTTGAATTTGTGTGCCTTAAAGTTTTGCTCCTCGGAGTAAATGTTACTTCCGCTAAGGTAACGCTCAAATTGTTGAGTCGCGGAACATCATTACTACATGAACCCGAAAGGGTCTATCTAAAAGGAAACACATTATGGATCTAAGTAAAAACATCATCGTACTCTCTGGCGTGTATGCTGATGAGTTTGATATTGATATTCAAATCAACACTAGAGGTATGGCGTGTACAGACGGGAAAACGGTTTGGATTCCCAAGCCTAAGCCTGAATATCTGGCTATGACATGGGGATACTGTGCTCATGAGGCCGGTCATATTCGAGACTCTGACATTGATCTTATTATTGCAACTAAGAAGGCTAATCCCTTCCTAGGTTGGCTACTCAACGTAGTTGAAGATACTCGTATCGAAGCAGTTCAAGTTGAGTACTTTCCCGGAGTAAAAAAGCACTTTGATGAACTAACTTTACAAGTTCTAAAGTATGACTGGGAAAGCAATAAAGACAAAGGTTTGAATGAATTACTTGTCGACTATGTATTTAACTACATACGCGGTTTTATCCCCAATTACCCAATTTGGGATGAAGATACGGTGAAACTACAAGAAGCTATGAATAGAAAGTTCAACTTAATATTCATGTACAGCTTTAATCAATTACTTGATAAAGCTCGTTTCACAAAGTCGACAACTGAAGCTCTTGATCTTTCAAAGGAGATTCTTACCTATCTCGTTAAAGCAGCTGACCAAGAAGAGAAATCTGATTCGGAAAGCAATCAAGATCAAGGCGGTAATTCAGACGACTCTAAAGACAAATCACAACCTCAAAATGGTAGTGATAGTTCAAATGATGACTCTAACGGCGACGGGCCCGACGGTGATGCTAGTAGTACCGATGATGATAATTCAGAAGGTGAAACTGCTAGTACTCAAAGCGGAGAGAAACCAAATCAATCTGACGATGGAAATTTCGATGGTAACTCACAAAGTGGCATACCTGATGGAAATGACTCGAAAGATGGAAAGTCTAGTAAAGGCGCTGGTGGTCAAAATGTCGATTCCGAGAATAAAGAATCCTTATCCAAGGAAGCGACTGAAGCCATCAAAGAAACAATAGCGAAAACGCAAGATCAACTAGGTAGTGGTGACTTGGGCGATTTACTAAAAGACATTTTGTCAGATAGTGACAACCAACTTCCATTAACAACTGAAGAAAAATATGCTTTAGGAGCTGTAACTGAAAAAAGTGTTAACATTTCTCAGGCTAAAATTGATTGTGCGGTCGACATGGCATCTCAAACGACAAGTGAGCTTCGTTATGGACTAGTTAGATTGATGGAAGATAAAACTAGATCACAACGAGTCACAGGCCGTAAGGGGCGCAGACTAGCTAAAGGCAAGGCTCATCGACTTATAGTTGGTGATACTCGCATTTTTAAGCGTAAGTTTACTGAACGTGATGAAGTGAATTGTGATGTGGCGGTATTGGCTGATTATTCAAGCTCAATGGGCAGCAATATTAAATCAGTTCAAATTGCCAGCTTTGCCTTATTGGATTGTCTTAGTAAGATTGATGGGGCAAACACTTGTGCTTATGGGTTCGGAGGGAATGGTATTGTAGAGATACAAAAGCCTAACCAACGTGTCGACCAATTAGTGAAAGGTCGTATTTTTTCACTAAGTTCAACTGGGGGGACACCTGCAACCGAAGCATATTGGGCATCAATTCAAGCATTCAGACGAATGAGCGGCAAAAAAAAGGTGGCCATTATGGTCACTGACGGTGAACCGAACGATCAAACATCAACTTTTAACATGGTTCAGACCATGAGAAAGGAAGGTATTTGTGTAATCGCACTCGGTGTCGGCGTCAGCCAAAGAGCCCATAGTATTTTTAATGGAATCTATGGTGCCAACAACTGGATCTATGTTCAAAACTTTAGTGACCTACCGAGGGAGCTTTTAAACATTGCTAAAGAAGTTATCTAGATTTTTTAGCGAAAAACGGGGCATATACTAATAAGTATGTGCCTTTTAATCCGAAAGGATCTATAGAAGGAAATGACAATGAGTAGAGACTATTCTGCTGAAAATGCGCAGTTCTATGATGCTGTTGAAGCCGAGGGTTGGCTAAGTATCTTAGAAAAAACAACTCCTTTAGAGGGGGCTATTCAATACGTAGGTACCAAAAACAGTAAGCGATTTGATATTTGTCCTAATCACTCATGTAGTGAACATAAACTTTGGCCAAAAACCAAAGGGGGCAAGCCTACTGGGAACTTTGTTTTGTTTGATGATGCCAATCATACGGGAGCCGGATATTGCCATAAGTGCCGTACGCGATTTTCGCGTTTCGACATTATTATGAGTTTCAATAACTGTGACTTTCCAGCTGCGGCTAATGAGGTCAAACACGCAATTGGTTTCAGACCTGACCCAAACTATGTTCCGAAGGCGAATACTAAAAAAAATGTTGGTATTGCTGGTCCAAAAGAGCCTACGCCCTCAGAGCTAGAAGACTCAAAGCGTCTTATTAAAAAGATGAATGATGCATGGGAACAATCAGTCTTTCTAAACAATGACATCGCGTTACCGGCGGCAAAGTATTTTGCTAAAAGAGGTATAACAACCTTACACGGTATGATGAAAAAAGAGGTTAAGTTTCATCCAGCTATGCCGTTTTTCATTCCGATTTCGCACCCAAGCGAAGATCGAGAACCGGAGGATGCACTAGCAAGAGAGAAACTAATTTCTTACTGCAAAAACCACTGGGCGTTTAGTGGTTTCATTGAGAAAGAGATTGATAACGTAAGGGCTCCTGTAAACGCTAATATGGGCAATCATCCTTGTCTGTTGCTAATGGTGCGAACCAAGTATGGTGAACCTAAGCGACTACATCGAATCTTTTTGGATAAAGAAGGCGAAAAAGCTGACTTTTCTAAAGCTGGATTTGAAGTCAAAAAGATGATGCCTGGTGGTGTGGGACTTGAAGTTACTGGCTGTGCTTGTTACATCGATGATGTATCTCCAGTAGTTGGTGTTGGTGAAGGATTCGAAACGGTTTTAGCCGTTAAGCATGTTTCGCAATTACCAATGGACTGTAGTATTAATGCAGGAGGTCTTGGTAACTATCAACCTAGAGATGGCGTCAAATTCGTTATTATCTTCGAAGACAAAGATGCTTCGAAAACAGGCGAAAGAGAAGCTAAGAAACTAGAAGAGCGATTATTACACGAAGGGTATAGTGTCGTTCGACTTACACCTCCTATGGATTTAGGAAGTCGAAAGTCAGTAGATTGGTTAGACGTTCTATGCGAGATCGGGCCTTATGGTTTTCCCGAGATTGTACATCGATGGAGAGAGATTGTTACATAAACAATGAGGGGCAACCCTCATTTTAAAGGGTTTTCATTTTTTGAAAGCCTTTTAAAATGGGAACCGCCGAAAGGCATTACTAACAAGGAAACACAAATGAATCACCATACTTTACATATTTACACTGACGAATCTCATTTCTTCACTAAAGGTGAAGACTCATTTATCAATGTCTATTGGAAGATCGATTTTAATCGCGAACTCGATATGTACTTTCACAAGAAGAAGTACAAGCATGACTTTTCTATGTTTAGAGACGGAGTAGGGCGCCTAGAGATTAGGTTCTTTAGAGCTCCTAACAAACTGAAGTCTGAACATATTGCTTATATCGAAACGCTAGCTGCGAAACATATCGTCTCAAATAGTGGTATTAATGCATTTGGTTACTCAGATGATAATCAATCTATTCGTCGCGATCAGCTGCACATCGAAGTAAGCAACCCAGAGAGTGTTAACCTCATTGATAGAAAAGGTGTAGACCAAGAATTTTTCAATAGATTTAGTGCCCTTGCCGCTCTATCTTCACCGGCAGCTGGTTACCTTTACGGCGCGTCAGTATCTATGTCCACCGATAAATCATGGGTCGACTCTTATCTTAAAGAAGATTCTGTTTTCGAAAACTACAATAAGGTAGTAGACATTAACATCATCTCAAATGATTACTTCCAAACAGCACTCGGAAAAATGATTGTTGATTATCGTTCAGTTGAAGAGTGGATGAATAGTGAGTTGATGAAGTTTCAACTAGAAGTTGAAGGGGCAATTGTCCCGCGCCCATACCAAGCAGTTCTTGAAGGGCTTAAAAAGATGACTAACATCGTGTACAAAAACTCGAAAATGCTCGATAAGATGAGAGAAAAATTTGGTCACGATTGTCTAATGCTCACTGATGATGATCACCTATTGATGATTCAAGTTATGCCTATAGATCCGTCGAATAATATCTACAAAGTTTTGGGGGTTCGCCATCATATTCCAATCGCGAAGCTTGAAAGAATGCAGGCTCACGGGTTCGCCTTAGACATAACACTAGATGCACCCAAGGAAGTGCTTGAAGCATCCCGCGCACGATACGAAAGCGGATTAAAACGAACCGCATTAGCTCGAGAGAATAGTAAGAAACATAGAAAATAGTAAAACGGCTGCTCATTCGCAGCCGTTTCTATTTTTGGTCAGTACAAATATCGACGATGACCTGAGTAACAAAGCCTACAAAAAGATAATATGGTTTATTGAAGCCTAGCTTGTGACAAAAAACGAAAGCCAAAATTGCGATTGTTACAAGTTGAATAGTGGTTAGGTCCTGAAAAATTTCCATAAACATGATCAAAACTCCGAATATTATTAGTCCTCATATACAGATTAACACGCATATTTACGGCGCAAGTCGGTCGTAGAAACCGAACACCCCCTAGTTAACCTAATAGTCGTTGACGCTACGGAACATTACGCATATATTTATAACGTTGTTCTATCCTACTAGCCGCAAGGCTCACTTAACTCTTCATATTGAGTGCATCGCTAAACGTTTGTTTAAGCAATGTACTTATTTTTGCTATCCGTAGCAAAATGTCACCGCCGATTACGTGACTCCCTTAATGAAGGGTTCGGCTCAAAACATCACTTCTTACCCGAAAGGGTCCGGCTTTATCGTCACAAGGAAACACTTTATGTTATTGATTTACTATGACAATGCTTGTAGTAGAGCTGTTGTATGGTCTCTTTTAAACGTCCCTTTCGTAAAAGGAAAAGTTCGTTTATTTGCGAAGTTTTTAAACGCTATTTTTCTGATTAACTGTTTTTGTCTACTAGCTCTGTTCTATATCTGGTGTACACGAGAAAGCAGTTTTATGGTTTATGGCTTTAATGTTGCGAACTTGATTGTGCCTATCGCATGCGTATTAAAGTTCGTTGACAGTATGTCCATAGTGGCCAAAGAGTATATTAATACTCGAATTTCGATCTTTCTTGCTTAGGAGTTCGAATGGATAGCTATGAAGACCTAATTGAATTCTATCAAGATTCGATTGAGCTGTATCATGGGAACGTTGATGCCTTTTATCTACTAGACATTGATGATGAAGATGATTTAGCAAGAAGACTTGAACAATACTTGGACCACTTGATCTACATGATTAAATCCTCGTATAAGATTCAATGCCCTGGTGGTTTTGTTGAAGCAATCAATAAGAACTGCAATGAACAAGTAGCTTGCATAGTCAAGGATACGTATGTAACCGACAGGTTCAATGTCATTGTATACCATCAATCAATTCCACTTATGGATAGAAGGTACTCTACTTTGGATAAAGCTTATAAAGAACTAATCCAGTTAGGGTTTACCTTACCAAAAAAAGGCGCTTTAGAGCAGCACCTTAAACTATACACCTAAACCCACTACACGAACCCGAAAGGGTCTATTTGAAAAGGAAACACTTATGAGTACTTTATTTATTGCTCTTGCTTGTGCCATAGCACTAGTCGCATTACCGCATTTGATAGTTCAATTTCTTGGGCAGTTAGCTAACTCCCTTGGTTTGTTGGCTGGAATGGTGTGGAATGTCTTCTGCAAAACCCTATCTTTACTGGGTAAAGGTTTAGTCTGGGTTTTAAAACTCCCGTTAAACGTGGCTAAAGAATTTATTATTGCCTGTAAAGAATGGGGGAGGCTTTTCCAAAAGGGTGTCATCTTAAACAAGAAGAAGACCGAATTTAGACAAGCTGTGAAAAATAAAAAGATGCGACAGAAGTTATCCAATCAATATGATGAAGTTTTCTATGAAGCTAATAGTGTCTTAAAGACACTCAAAGCAAACAGCTCAAAATCAACGCATGTTTATGATTTAAGCTGTGAACGAGATTCTTCTGAACTTGATGTACCAACGTTTTTACGTAAGGGGATATTCCAAACTAATCCGGCAGGTAAACTTGACCGCGATGATGATGGTTTTCCAATTAAGACTTCAATTGCTTCGATGTTCGCAACAGCTAACTCTACTCAAACGGATCACGGAGAGAGAGTCGTTAATGATAACACTCACTCGGCTTCTATTGTTCCGTCCTACGACAACCATCTACCTGAGTTCTCTGTGTACGCAGCAGATGATCATGGTCTTGAGTCAATATATGACCCAAGTTTAGATGTTGTTAATTAAGAAATTGACAAAGTTGAGGGTAAATGCCCTCAACTTTTCGTTTAAGCGATATATGTCTTTACGAAGGCAAGATATCAGTTAATCGATTTTGCTCTTAGAGCAAACGTTACAGCTGCTTATGTAACACCCTAAATGTAGGGCGCGGCTTACTAACAAATTAACCCGAAAGGGTCTATAGAAGGAAAATATCATGGCATATGAAAATGAAATGCGTTTAATTGGTAACCTTGGCGCAAATCCGGAAGAAGTAGTTCTTAGTTCTGGTCAAGCCGCGAAGATTGTTTTATACGTCACGAAAAAATGGCGAAATAGACAAACTGGCGAGCCTGTACAAAAGACAAACAAGTTCTACATCAACGTTTACGGCCAACCTGCGGAGTTCGTTTTGAACCACTGCAAAGTTGGTATGCTGGTTGAGGTAAAAGCCGCTCTTGAGACTAGATCGTACGATGATAACGGTATAAGCCGCTATGTGATGGATATCGTTGTAAATGACTGGTCCCATCGTGTACAAATCTTGAGCGATCCAGCTCAAAAGCGGAGTAGCGATCAACCTGCGCCGCAACAGTACCGAGAAGCACCGCAGCAGTACCAAGAAGCATCGCAGCAACCTGCACCGCGACAGTACCAAGAAGCATCGCAGCAACCTGCACCGCGACAGTACCAAGAAGCACCGCAGCAACCTGCACCGAGACAGTACCAAGAAGCATCGCAGCAACCTGCTACTTCACAATACGCAAAGCCTCCTAAAAATGAACGCTGGAATACTGACCGTCCTTTTGGCCAATAATTCAATTGTTCAATGGTAGCCCCCTTTTGCACATGCAAGAGGGGGTTAAACCTAAAGAATCTACTTATATGTCAACACTTCGTAATAGCTTCAATATTTCACTCTATCTACGCACATATTGACATCAGATATATGGAAATTTATTTCTGACTTTCTCTCTCCTATATCTCAATTTGGTTTCATTTTGGGGCGGAAAACTTAGCAAGAAGGAAGGAGAAAATTGATTCGTATCACCACACTCAAGTGTTGACATATAAGTAGATTCTTAACTCTAAGACTATGATTGGATGATAATTTTATCGATTGCGCAAAATCCATAAATATCAGCGATTCGGTGGCACCGAAAATGACGATATTCATAATATTTTCATAACCTTAGATAAAAAAGTATAACCACAGTAAATTCGTGCTTGAATTGACATATCCATGACAACCTTTTTTCAAAAATAGGATCTAACTCACGGATATACGAAATTTGAATGAATAATTAACTGTAATTATTTCAGAAAATCGGTTTATATTTATACAAAGAGTTGCAACTTTATAACAAACGTACAACGTACACTAATAAGCAATGCTTTGTAGATAATATCTACCAATATAAACAACCAGGTGGCTTTTAAAATCATGGATGACTTAACATTCGAAAATTGCTTACCGCAACCATTGTTTGTGGCTGCGAGAAAAGATCTATCCCAAAAAATAGATAACATAATTCGTTATGATAGTTTCGCTAACACTCAAGATGACCTTCTTGAGTGTAGACAGATTATCGATACAAAGCTCTTTGAGCTTTGTTGTTTCCTACATGAAGGACGCATTAAAACGGATACCTATTTAGAATTCATTCGTTATGCGACAACGGCGCTAAGACACGCAATCATCGACTTCAACAGAAACCTGTCTATTATTCGTGGGCCACGAAAGACAAAGGTACAAAAGGTACAATTCAATGAAGTATTAGATTCGTCATTTGCTACTGATTATGACGACATCGAAGGTAGCCCTGAGATTCTACAACGTGATTTTGAAAAAACACTACAATGCTTTAAAGATAGCGCCCCAGAAGAGCTCTACGTTCGAGAGTTAGAGATTATCTACCTTAAAGAAGTGGAAGGAATGACCACAAGCGAGATTGCAGCTCAAAGTGAGGTAGCTGCAGCAACAATAAATCGTCGATTGCGTGATGCAAAAGTTGGATGTCGATCGATGCTAGAAGAGTTGAACTTAAGAAAAGATTCAATTTTCGGAAATTAACTTTTTGAACCTTCCTGTTGTGTTTGTATCCTCTTGATACTTTGCCTCAAAGCCACGGGGCGCGTAGATCGATGTAAGCAACGATCTACGCTTTTTTTTACTAGCCATTTCCTTTTAAAAGCTTGGCAGAACGGTATAAAGGTAAATTTTCATTATGGGGCTTAAATGCTCTTACAGTGATTATGACACCCGATTGCTTACTACCATCCTCAAATTCAACACCAAAATTCGGTTTTCCATCGTAAAGCAATGTTGCTGCACAATTAGTGAGTTGACTAAATAAATCATCAACGAGCTCATCCGCAAAAGTCTTTCTAAACTCATGCTCAGCAAAAAATACTCCTTGGCGCAAATGCACGATATGAGCACTTGGCTCATTTGCTCGAACGGTTTTATTCTCTAGGCCGGCCTCAATATAGGGGATCCAAGTAGTAAGTAACTTTGTAAGACATTTTTGGTCAGAATCCGATTGATAAATGCTTGTATCCGCTTCACAGCCTAACCCATGGTTTCTGGCCAACAATTTTTCCATGCGATCACTGAGCTTGCATGTATGAGGCCCTTTATTGATTCTCGAATCCATAGTGAAAGGTCTCTCATCTTCAGGAACTTCTTCACCATTGTCATTCATTACAGCTATTTTGTGCTGATCTGGAGGACTGTCTGAGAGGTCTTGTGGGTTCATCTCAAAATAGTCTTGTAAACTCTCATTACTATAATCGTCACTTGAGTCAATCTGTTCATACGCAGAAATTGGTGGCGTCTCACTAACTGGAAGATGACCCGTTGAAGAATCAGTTTTACTATTGCTTTCAACTACTGAATTTTTCTTCTGAATTTTATCAGGAGCGCCTTTTTTCACATTCGCTCGTGTTTGACCATTAGTTACACCCACTGAAGAACGGTTTGAGCTATTCAATGCTTTAGGGTCTAACCCTAAACCCACACCAATCGCCTTGTCTAACATAGAACCTTTGCTCATTGACGTTTTAGTTGATTTTCTAGATTTTTTCTTACTTGATGGTTGTTTCTCAATACCTTGTTTACTAGTTGATTTCTGATTTGTGCTGTTATTAGTTTGATTTTTGCCACTTTTCGATGTCGAAGGAGGAACGACTGGGGTTGTTTCTCTTGGTGGAGCAACTACGCTTGTTTGGGACACCTGAAGAGGTACTTGGGCCTGTTTAGAACTCGGCAGGGAACCTGCCGGTTCATTCTCATTTAGTGTGGGTTTTCTATTTCCGAAGATAACGCTTGGCTGCGACTTGTTGGCTTCATCGTCATCTCCAGAAGCACCATCCTTTAATTCTTTTGTTTCCACTTCTTGATCAAGAAGTTTAGGTTGCTCATTTGAATTGGAGGTGTCCACAACCTCGCTTTCTTTCCCTACGGCTTCAATGGGATCGTCTTCAGCAGCCTTGTTCTTGTCTAACTGTTCATACTCAGAATCATGAAGAAGAGAATATACTTCTTGGTAATTCTCTTCTGAATATGGCAAGGCTTCGTCATCTTCGTCTAAACACAAAGACTTATCACTAAACCTATACTTAACATCGAAAGTCCGAAGGTCTTTTAGTGCAACATCATTGTACTTCGTACAATCAACCACAAAATAGGACACTTCCTTCGATTTGTTTGAGTTGTTTTCACTATAAAACTCTACCCACCAAAACGTGTCTCCAGAAGGAGCAGCTAAAGTAACACCATTATCCGCCATCAATGTAAAAATTGCCTGGTCATTAGGCAGGCTTATACCTTTATCCGACAGACGCTTTTTTAATATAGGGAGCACACTTTTTGCAGAGAAAAAGATAAGGTTACCGAACCTTTCTATATGGCTATATTTTCCCATAGCAACCTTATTTGTTACTAAGTTGAAGCTATTTGGGTTCTTAACAACCTCTTTGATAATCGACTTGAACGACTCAAAAAGAGGTAAGTTAGGATCAGACAAGTCTACAAAATCACGATTGTTATTTGCCTCATGATACCTCTTTATTCCATCATCAGTTGATTCTTGGTCAGCACACTTAACGCACTCTCCAAGTTCGTGGCCCAGAGAATAGTCAGAAGCTAGAGTATGTACCAAATCAATAAACAGCTCTGCACAATGTTCTTCACTATAGCTAACGATCCACTCCATACCAGCTTGTGGCACTACGTCCTGAAAAAGATTAGCAGCAAAAAGTTCGTGAGAAGATTGGTGATATACATTGACACCTTTTTTATTTTGATAGGGTTTAATACGGTATTGAACAGCGTCAGATTCTTTAGGAATCTTGTGGATCATGTGATTGAAGAGCATCCACTTGTTCTTGTCATTCTTAGTGTACCAACGGAAATTTGTAAAAATTTTAGCCCCATCATGTAGTAAGCCACCTATAAAACAGGCATACATGAAAACTCGTTCTAACCACTGAATAGTTTCAACTTCTCTGTCTGGATAATACACACATCCTTGACTCTTCCTCATTGCATACATAGCCACTTCTAGGGAGTGTTCTATCAAACCATACGGCTCACTATGATGGTTTCGATATGACGCGCCAACACTCTGACAGAGACGTGCAAACGTCAAAATCGCTGGACGATAATATAGGTCGAACTTCTCATCTGACAAACCAGCGATTTCTTTGATTTCTCCAACTAAATACCTGCATTGCTCACGGTCTAGAATTGTTTCTGGTTCTAGGAACAACATCACATCTTTGGGATTATTTGAATCTTTAACAACTTCCGAAACAGATTTAACTGACTGATTTGAATGAATTAAATTTTCATTACTAGAAATCTCGGTCGAAAGTACCGATTTTTTTGTAACTGCTGTTTTCCAGGGGAATAGACTAAATAGAAATGTCATAACTCGACCACTTAAAAGGAATATTTAATGAGTAAGAAACCGAATTTGCCAGCACCAACCCAAGAGCTTCTTAAAGTTATAGGAACCAAAAACCAGTTAAAGAAGAAAGTTTTATCGTTAACTGATCCGCAACTCGAAAAATTGGCTAACACGGTTAAAGAAGTAACTGAAGAAGTCATGCTCGAACGAGAAGTTCAGGCCGAAGAGTCAAAGCGATTTCAAAGCATTTTAGAAAACACCCTCACCAATCTAAGCAAAGAGCACAACGTACCACTCGACGAGATTAAAAACCGAACTAGCCAGTTGTAACTAGTTTATGAACTTCAAAGTAGCTTAGAGAAAAAGGAAAGTTTATGGGGGCAGGAACCAAATTCATCAACGAGATTGTAAACTCGTTGCCAGAACTACCCGATGGATTCAATGAACTGTCTGATAGTTATAAGGCCAAATGTATCTACTATGTAAGACGACTAAAGAAGACGATTCCACACATTATTGAGCAACCATTTTCGTCATTTACGGAGTTAGAAAAATTCGTTCAAGAAGCTGATAAAAACGGTTTTTCACAGTTCATGAGTTCAGATTTTACGAAGAGTGGAGTTACGTTCACAAACCACACTCGTCGCTTAAAAGGTCTAAGTAAATACTTGTCAGCTCATGAGGTTTCAAACGGCATCATTCACCTAGATCTTGACCTTACGAAACATACTAAAACCAACTTTTCTGTCGAGCTATCAAAACTGATATCAGCTTTAAATTTTGCCGGTATTTCTAGCGTAGAGCAGTTTGCCATGGTGCTTTCCGAAGATAATCGTAGAGCTTTACATGAGTTATCAAAGTATTTCGATAATACAAATTTTTACTTCGAGTTTTTGAAATTGGTAGCCCTTGTTCTGTTAAAAAATACAACGTGTGATGAAGGTGAAATAGGACAAATCAAAGATGATTTTGACGTTGACCCTGAGCTTGCATTGTCTGCCCTGTATCCAATTGTCAATGACGCACTAGCGCTCTCAGTTAAGGAGCTTAAATACCTATGAGTATTCCTAGAGATATAAGAAACAAGTTGGCTCTTAGAAAAGTGGTCAGGGTCTCTCAACAGACGACCTTCAGTACGATCACAAGCAAGTTCTGGAATGTACATACTCCTTCTCTTAAGCCACTAGATCTCGATGCAGTTCAAGTAGCAATCACGAAGTCTCTATTATGTGGGAGCATTAATATTGTTGAGTTAATCGACTCTATTCATGCTCGTACAGAGCATTCTATTTTTGAGCATGAAAAGCCAACTAAAGCTTTCATGAAAGCCATCATGGAGGACGTCGTTCATGCCAATTAAGAGTCACGCATTTAGCCAAAAACTAATGCTTACAAGCGCAATTGAAGACGCAGTACTTAGCGACTCAATGTTAATAAATGAAATCATGTCGAAGCCCGATAATGAATGTTTAGAATTGCTGACATCACACTTTCATTTAGATAGAGAGCTTGCGAATACCGTTTTAGAAAAGCAGCTTTCTTTAGCTCTTTTTGAAGCTTCCGCGATTGCAAATGAAGACGTAACAGACTACGAGTCCATCACTCCATTGAGTGATATTAGTGACACAGCGAAAGGCCGACTTTTGATTAAAAGAATGGTCCATAAGTACGAAATTCTTATCGAGCTATTCGCAAGAAAAGCATCAGCTACAGCTAATCCATTTCTATTCAAAATGATTGGTTCTTCAAAACGAACAAGTAAGGCTGTTAAAACGATATTATCGCCTCAAATTGAAATTTCTCGTTCCAAAATAAGCACTAACTACACAAACAACAACATCAAAGTTAAGCAGTTTCGCTTGGCAAAGTTGGAGGAAACATTTGAAAAAATAGCCGACAAAATAGACCACAAATCGAGCTTCATTAAATTGGATGCGCTTATCAGAGTTGCAGATGAAAGTGGTCAATACATTAACAAAATCGACATGACCACTTCGCAAAAAATCTTCGATTTAGTCGAACAAAAAATGCAAGGAAAACAGCTATGACAGAGCAGAAAAACCGCCCAAACTTCGACGAGCATATTAAGCCAAATGATCTTAATTCGATAAGTAAGATTGGTGGAAACGAAACAAGTGAATTAGCACTTTTTGGAACGATGACTGAAAATAAACCTGATATTCCATCGGTCAAAATTGAGTTCAACACCAAGGCCGCACCTCTAATGCTTTTCTCAAAAAAAGGCAGTCCAAGAGGAAACGGAACACACTTTATTCAAGGTGTAGATTGGTTCGATACAAAGCTAACAAAGATCCTAACGGCGGTACGACAAGATGACCCATTTGCAGATCAACTGCTATTAAATTTAGAGATGTCGATTTTCAATCTTGGCCAGTTTTATCGTGAAGAACAGGCGAAGATTCATAAGTTGATTGAGCAACACTTCAATACTGCAAGTGCTGAAATTAACATTTCAAAAAACAGTCATTCTCTCTCGGTTGAGATAACACTAGCTCATAGGCTTTCATACAATCTTCTCTGGCTTGTGAAAGAACTTGATACGCTTCTTTACTTCCTTTTCTATTGCGATCAGTACTCAATTCTAATGGTAAAAGACATCAAAGAAAGACGCGAAGTCTTAAAGAAAAAGTTTCGACAAGTACTAGCTCAAATTAACTTGTGGACAAGCACAGGAATCAGCAGGGAAGACCTCGCTTATAATACAGCGAAGGTTCAAAAGGCGTTCGAAAAGAACAATAAAGTACTGCTTTCAAAAGAAGTGATTTACTTGGAACTTCGTGCAGATTGTGCTCCAGAAATTTCATCTCATCGAAACGACATCTTGGATAGCGGTATCTACGAAAAACTGAAAAACTTATACAAATAAAATAACTTTGCACCGTAACTTAAAGGCGTCTATTGGGTATCAATAGGCGCTTTTTTTGTTCCAAACACAGACTATTTCACCATATAAGCCAGAGCTATCACACATCAAAGAAACATTCATATGCATATGAAAACATTCATATTATATTGGATTTTCATACATCAAATTATGGAACCCAAGCCAAAAAGTTTAGGTCCCATACAAAAAAAACTGGAATTGCGGATACGAAAACTTGCGTCTCACCACTAAATCTTGGAATTTCGTACATAATCATTAGTAAAGTGAGATATGATTTTCTGGAAAAGCATACACATAAGGTTGTATAAGTGAGATTTTAGATTGAGTTTTTCAGAGGCGATTTTCACTATATAAAATATATGAAGATAAGCTATATGTAGGTGGCCTACCTTGAGCTTATCTTCATAGATTTTTGGTTGGTTGCCTAGTCTGCCAAAAATGCGGAATCTTAAAAAAGGTGCTGAATCCTGATTTGCGTCTAGTTGTTAGTTAGCTAACTAAACATCAGGAAATCACAATGCGTAAAAGTAGAATGACCTTACTTGTATTCGCAGTTTCTTTTTCAGTTCATGCATCAGACAGGCATACTCAAAAAGTTACCGAAAATCTAGTTATGGATGTGGGTGGTTATACGCAGGTAAAGGTAGATACGGAACTTCAACAAAAGTACCCGCTTCTTAAAGTTACCTCATTAAGTTTTCCATCATCAATAAAGTACATCGGGCAGTCCATAAACTATGCCCTCAGTTTGTCGGGATATTCACTCGAAGACTTGAAGAAAACGGACTACGAAACTCTCAATCTCTATTCGCTAAAACTTCCAATAACGAATAGGAGTTTTCAACGTTCAACGACACTTCAAGTCGTCGAGACTATCGTTGGTGCTGGATTTGAAATCAGCGTCAACGAGGAAAGTAGAATAATCACGATAACGCCAGTTAATTAACTGAGGTGTACTAAAGATGCGAAATGAAAACAAGCGCGACCCAAATGAAAAACTAGAAACCTCTACTGTAGGTGAAGGTGTACATGCAGTAGAAGAATCTGAAACTAAAGCTTCTGTCTATCAAAGTAGCGATAGTGTAACCGTTGGTAACAGCAACGAAAGTGAGCCTGCAGAAATGCTATCGTCTGAAACGACTGAGCAGACTCATGAGTCTGAATCCAATAAAAAAGGAAAAGCTACGAAGACTGATGGTGAATTGAAAAAAAAGAAAACCAGTCTGATTGGATTGATAGGAGGTGTAGTTCTACTCAGTGCAGTTGTCGGTGGCGGCTATTTCTACTTTTTTAATAATGACCAGTTTTATAACTTGGTTAGTATGTCTGATGATAGTAGTCCGAACCCATCTGCAAAAGAGATGGAAAAAATGAAGATGGAACTTCAAAACCTGCGAACAGAGTTAGACCAATACATTGGGGTTAATGAATCGGTAGAAGAAATGGAAAATCAGATAATAAGTCTCAAACAACGTATCGACAATGTTGCAGCAAAGCTTGAAGACGAGATTGGAAATTTTGAATTAGAGTCAAACAGACGATCACAACGCTTAGAAGAAATCAGTCAACGTCTAGGCCAATTGAAAGTCACTGAAAATATTTCACTCGAAACAAAAGAAGAGGTCGAACGTCTTAGAGTTTCAATTAAGGAGATACATGAACAAAGTTTAAGCTCGGAATTGCTAATCGCTAAAAAGTTAGAAGATTACAAGCAAATGCTCGATCTTGAAGAAGGCAAAAAAGTTTCAGTTTCAAAGTCTGAAAAAGCAAGGAATCAAGAAAACAACCTAGACTCAACTTACGGTGAAGTGATCACAAAAATTGGACCTCTTAAGTTAGAAAGCATTGTTAGCCATGGGAGCCAACGAGTCGCTGAGCTATCAGATATGATTAGTGGTGCAATCCCTATCATCGAAGGTGACCAAGTAGGGCAATACCAAATAAGAAAAATCACCAGTGATAGCGTACTTATTGAAAGTTTATCTGGTGACAAATTTACCTTAGTGCAAGAGGGGTAAATCTTATGCGTTTTTCTAACTGCCTTCTAACGACTACAGCCTTGTTAGCTTTCTCGGCTAACTCGGCTGTTTATACACCACCACTTGAAGTAAAACAGACTCAAGTTATAGATACGACTACTGGCAACGCGACCAACAGTTATGAAGTGGATGGTGTTGAAATCACCCTTACAGAAAAAGATAAAGTAAAAGCACGTAACTGGAATCTCGGAAATGCTGATTGGGCTAAATATAAATACGCCATGGAGTACACGCCAAGAGCTACATGGACGCCTGATTTAGATCCTCCTATTGTCCTTGGAAACTTAGCCAAAACAGAAAACGAACGTCGCAAGTACGCTCGAATCATGAATCAACTAGAAAAGGATCGTAGAGACAGAGAGATTGCTTTCCAGTTATCAGCGAATGCGGTTCTGTCAGAACTGGATCCTCTCATTGCTTCAAAGAACAAGAAACAAGAAACGGGATTAGCCAAAGTACTACCAGGTAACTTTGATAAGCTTCGTTCAATTTTTTTGGACTTAAGCACCTGCGACACTTCCTGCAAAACATTTCTAACCCTCGCGGTAGCGTCGACATCTAACGTTACCAAGCTCGACATACACGCTACCAACGCAAACGAAAAGTCAGTACTCGAATTGCTTAACGATATTGGTTTATCACAAGCTGACATTTTTGCCCGTCAAATCACGATCAATGCAAAGCGAGATAACCCTTACATTGAGCAGTACCGAAATGGTGGCAAGGTTCCTTTCTACATAACAAGAACCGACAAAGGCACGACACGTTATCACAGTAATTAATAACTTACGGAGGGTTAAGTATGCGCTTAATTCTAAAGTCGGTGTTGTTAATTTCAGTTTTGTTTCACACAAGCGTTTCTGCCGAAAACAACAGTCGAAAAAAATTAATATACGTACCAACTTACTTCATTGAGATCTCAAAAATCACTCATGTCCCTGCAGACATCTTGTATGCGTTAGCAGCGCAAGAGACAAACGCCCGCATGAATGACAAGACGGTTAGACCTTGGCCTTACTCAATTAACTTAGATGGTAAGCCTGAGCGTTTCGCAAGTTACGAACAACTGGTCGCGAGGTCGAAGGAAATCATGGAGAGTGGAAGACGATCATTCGATGTCGGGTTATTCCAAGTTAACTGGAAGTGGCATTCTCACCGGGTCAATTCAATTGAAGAGCTCGCACACCCGACAAAAAATGGATTGATTGCCTCACAAATACTTATCGAGCAATACCGAATTCACAAGAACTGGGTCGTTGCCGCCGGTCGCTATCACAACCCAAACAATAACAATGGGTTGGCTGACAAATATCAAGCTGAGTTTTTGGACAAGCTAAAACGGATCCAAAACGGCTCTTATCAGAGAGCCCTTGTTAATCAAAACAAGCTTGCAATGAATCGACCTGAGTAGGCTCTTAAGCGTTAAATTGAATCAGCCATACGCAGCTGAGAATTTGGTTGGATGAAAAGTAAGATCTAAAAGGATCAAAATCCCCACAAAGCGCTATAGAGCCGATTAACCAATTAATCGAGCAAACATACCTATATGACCGCTAGACACCCTCAGAGGAAAGCAGCGGCTCAATTAGGAGGGTATATGGATATGAGTTTTATTAATAAAAGCGCGACAAGCGTAATTTTCTGCCTAATCGTATTGTGTTTAGTGTCTAGTACCAGTTATGCAACCGACATAACTAACCCGACGGTAACGGGAACCAAAATTACTACCGGAAAGCAGACTCAGCCATCGGTTGATGCCGATAGTAAGTACGATAGAAAACCCATTACAGACAAGCAGTTAGAAGAGGTTCTAATCAAGGAAACTAAAAGGCTAAACGCGTTGTTTCAAAGTTCAATCAGAAACGTAGTTGTAGATACTGATAAGTTTGGCGATCCGAACATGGTCTTGTTGGCCAGTGACGAAAGCAAATCCAAGCATATTCAAGAGGTTATCGAGATTGAAAGTAACATCAGTGGCGAGAACAGAAAAAGACAGATTGAAGAGATGATTGCCCAAGCAAAATATAAACAAGGGCAAATCACAAAAGAACAATTGGATAACCAAGTACTACGCTCTGTGTTCCCGGTACAAACGTCAATGAAACCCACTAGACTGCCAAGTCGAACCGTTAAACTATCTAAAGAGGCAATTGCAGCCATTACTAGACCAATAGCAATCATTGGTTCCGATAGGTACTCACTTGCTTGGTTTAAAGCTAATTTAGGCGCCATACGAAGACTAAACGCAGCGGTTATCGTAACGGAGGTAAAGAGCCTTACTGACTTTCAAGCAATAAATACGTTCGCACCGGATCTGATGTATCAGCCGATGGATGCTACCGAGTTTCTGAAGCTAGTAGGCGTAGGTACCTACCCAATCCTACTCACTAAGGAAGGGGGCATTCAATGAGCACTGAAAGAGAATTAGATGGTTGGTTAAGGCCGAACTATGAGATCAGAACGATCATTTACTCGCTCTTTATGATTCCGTTGGTATGGATATACGCGGACTTCTTGGGCTTCTCACTTCCTTGGCAAGTATTGATATCTTTGATTGGGATTGGTTTAAGCTATCCACGTATCAAATCGCTTATCTTCATTCGAAAGTACAAGCGCTCCCTAACAATGATGGAAGCTTTTACGATAACTCCTAAGCAGCTTAAGTGGACGAACGACTTACAGTGGATTGGAAAAGGTTTTAATTTTACGCCGGTACACTCTCAACGCGTCTGGGATGCCAAAAAAAGGGAATATAAAAAATACTACGAGAGGGGAAAGTTCTTCCATTGGCTTCGTAGAAATGAAAAATCAATGGCGGTTAAAGAGCAACGCGGTATCACCGCCTCTCTAGATAAGTTGAAACTCAGAATCGCCAAAGCATCCAAAAAGCAAAAGCTGAAGATACTGTGGTTGTTGGAGCTGAATAACCCATTTCGCCCACTACCTCCAGTCGGCGGTTCACCTATAACTCATGGTGTCGGCGCTGCCGAGGAAGAAGACATATATATCAAACTTGATGATATGGTTGGTCACACTTGTTGTTTGGGCCAGAGCCGGGTTGGAAAAACCGTCATGTTACGCTTTCAAGCTACCCAGATGATAATGAGAAGAGACGGAGTAACCGGCGTATTTGATCCGAAAGGTGACTTAGAGCTCCTAGGGATTATGTGGTCAGAAGCTAAGCGATTGGGCAGGGAGGACGACTTTTACTGCTTCCTATTAGGCGAACCTGAAATATCTGCTCGATATAACGCTATCTCATCCTTCTCTAGATTGACGGCGATTGCAGGCCGAATCGCAAACCAGATGTCAGGGGGCGGTGACGGGCAGGTATTCAAAGATTTTGCTTTCAACTTCATGACATACGTTTCGGCTGCACTTTTAGATATGGGTGAACGCCCAACATTCAAGTCAATGAAGGCTAACATCGAAGACTTGGAAGGTCTGTTTAATCGTTATGGGCGTTACCTGATGAAACGTGACAACCCTACTTGGAAAGAAGAACTTCAGGAGATTGAAAGACCAAAATTCCACATGAACGCTAAAGGGGAACTAGTTGAAGACAAATTGAAAATGGGGCAGCTTAAAGGGCGTGCACACAAAACCGTTGTCACCGATAAACTGACCACGGATTTTTATGAACGAAATCCAAAGCTGATTAATCAGTCGTTTGAAGGCTTACGTTCTACCATGCGTACCGACCAAGCCTACACCTCAAAGCTTACAGCCAGTCTTATTCCTCTTCTTACCAAGTTAACTTCCGGTAAGCTGGCCGATGTTATTTCACCAAACTTTGATAATTTGAAAGATCCAAGACGAACATTTAGTTGGGACAAGATCATCCAACGCAAAGGCATCTTCTATGCTGGATTCAGTAGTATGCAAGATGAGGTTGTAGCTGAAGCGGTTGGTAACACGTTCTTTGCTGACCTCGTAGCTAAAGCAGGTGAGATAAACAACTACGGTACCAATAAAGGGATGCCTGGTGGTAACACCCAAGACATTATTCCTATTTGGTTGTTCTGTGATGAGTTTCAAGCTCTTATTGGTGAAGAGTTCATCCCTCTTTTGAACCGAAGTGGTTCTGCAGGGGTACGCGTGTTCGCCTTTACTCAGGTTGGACAGGATGTTGAAGGCAAGCTTGGTGACAAGGCTCTTGCCGATATTGTTTTTGGTAACTTTAACTCTATTTGGATGATGCGAATCGCTAACAAAGCTACTGCAGAAATGCTTACAGACCAATTGGGTAGTTGTGATTACTTGGGATTAGATGTTCAGGGAGCCGTAACGGATGGCGGCGCGGTAACACCGAAAGCGAGTTTCGATGACGACGAAAAAGCGAGCGGCGAGAGTTTCTTTGGTACCAGAACACAAGCCAGTGTTGTAATTGAAGCACATGAGCCAATCATTAGCCCGGATACGATAATGAGTCTACCTAAAGGCCAAGCCTTCGCTTTCATCAACAGGGAATATTTATATAAGTTGCGGTTACCAATCATGACCGACGAAAGCGGTGAGTCCGTTGGGGATATGGACCTAATTAGAGAAGAGCTAATGGATCGTCAAACAAGGCCCGAAAGAATGGCCGCGTAATAGATAAACATGGGGCTCTGGCCCCATTTTTATTACATGTTGCTAAATTCACGAGCGTTTGTCATAGTGAACATGTTGCTTAACCTAAGCAAAACGCCACTGCCGATAACGTGGCCACCTTAGATGTAAGGACTCGGCTAACAACACCTACGCCATCCCCGGCAATTACCTGAAAGGGTCTAAAAAAGGAAATACCATGATTGAACTGTTAAAAGCACACTCCCTCTTCGTTTTAGCTACGCCGTTAGTGTTACTCATCTTGGCACTAAAGATAATGCTTGAGCCGAAGTCGAACAAAAACAAATAACCAATCAACACCCGAAAGGGTCTATAAAAAGGAAATACACTATGGGTATCGAATCTTACAAGCTATTTTGCATGATCACCTCATCGATTCTCTTCATTCTCTTTCTAGCCATTGAGTATCTAGATAGACGCGAAGACAAGCGTATGAAAACCAAGAACGAACAACCTTAAACGCCTTATGCGGGAAAAAGAAAAAGCGCCGAACAATTCGGCGCTTTATTTTTTGGAGTTAGGTATCTAACCAAGTTATCGAGAACAAGCCATACACGCTTGAGGGGCATCTGTAATATCCGGATCCCCAACTAAGTCACTCAAGGCCTTCTTCTTGTAAGGCATCGAAGAAAGAATACGTCCATACTCCTTCTTCCCTTCAAACTTTGGTAACTCAAATCTCCCACAAATACGATTCTTTACAGTCGTCTCTAAATGCTCAAACCAGTTGTTATTCATAACGTTACCTCGTGATTGCTTATACATTTAGAATCTCATGACATCGAGCTCTCGCAAGTTACTCAACAGGCCGTTACCACCACGAATAAAAAGGCATAAGCTAGATTAACAATGCTTAAAAGTGACGGTTTTGATTATGTTGGAAGACAAAAACGACGACAGTCTCGTTGCTAACGAAAACAAAACAGTCATAAAACGAAATGGGATTGATGGGAACCAGAACTCACCTTGTTTTGACTATACAAAGGAAGGATTTAGCGTGAATCTGTCTAATGAAGAATCAGAGTTCATTGAAGCTGTTTTTAGCTACCATGAATATTCGTCAAAAGATGAGGTTCTAAAGCGTCAGTGCCGGAAATTAGGGACGATGTGGAGTAATAGATTGAGAGACATAATCATTAACTTAGAAGCAAGCCTTCAAGCACCAGAAGCAAACATAACCCTATCGGATATGCTCAAACAAGGTGGGTTTCCTTGGCCAAAAGAAGCAACTTGCTGCACCCAAGATGCTGATGGTCTCATTCTTTGGTGGGCCATGGATGTTGAAGAGGTAAAGAAGGCGCGAACATATACACCGTCAATCTACGGAATGATTGCAGAACTTGGTTATTCAAACCAAGAGCAAATGGACTATTTCTACATTGAAGATCAGGAGCACACTGCATCAGATTGGCGACACGCGGTTATAACCCTTGAAGAGCATATGGAGTGTTGAAGTTATGAATAAAGTCCTTTTCATTCCTGCCTATGGCGTACCGATCAAGAAAAGTACCACCAAGAACGTCCCAACAGGAGAGGTTCGTAAGGGATTCCTAGGGTTTCGCCAGAAAGTGACCGAGAAAGTTGTCGAAGAAGAAGTCGTGGGCATGAGTGATTGTCAGCTTGATGCCGTTAGGCTCTCTAACGATCTGGCAAAAGCCGTGGAAGAATTCAATCTAGATGGGTATGAAGTGCTCTCGGTGACACCGATTACAAGTGGTAACTATAACTACGAGGTTCAAGAGGGAAACAACTTTAAAAGCAAGGCATACAAAAGCGGGTATGCCTACGGCTACGGGTTTAGCTATACGGAAGGACTAACGGTTGTATTTAAGAAGGTGGAAAAGGTCTAACAATAGCGGATATTGCGGCGTTTCAAATAGGTGAGAAGATTACAGTTACCTTGTTAGACCAACTCCATAGGCACTATATGAATTCATCAATAGAGGTTACGTACGACTCTTACGGTCGCATGAACTACCATCCCGACCTACATAAGAATCAAGGCAAACCTTGGACAACATTAGATCAGCAGTTTTTAATTGAGAACTACGAGACAATGGGGCCAGAACAAGTGAGTTTTGCATTAGAGCGTACAATCCACACGGTAATGACAAGAGCGTACGAGTTAAGAAAAAAAGGGCTCATGCCTAAACCCAGCAAACAAAAATACCACCGTAGAATGCAAAAAACCAAATGAACAAAACTCTGACCTTTGCACTCAACTTACTTTCGGCAGTACCACTCTCAAAAAAGGCGACCCAATGGTCGCCTTTATAGTTTTTGGAGCATTCTCAAGACTTATCAGCGGTAACACCGAAACCAAAAATATCTTGTGATTACCACTACTCTTTACCTTTCTAGTGAACCCAATCTTCGAGTTTTAAGCCAGAGACGCGTTGAAACTCACGCGTGTTATTCGTCACTAATACCGAGCCTGTAGAAATAGCATGACCTGCAATAGCTGTATCGTTATTCCCAATAGGAGTACCTTTAGCCATTAGATCGCGTTTAACGTTGGTTGTAGCGTCAACAGCTGCTTTATCCCAAGGAAGAATTTCATCAACTCGTTTTAGAAATTCTTCAACAAGCACAGCATGTTTAGGTGATGCTTTTTTACCAAGTAACCCATATTGCATTTCTTGATAGGTAATTGCAGAGATAACTATTCGATTTTGATTACTAACCACTGTTTGAAGTTTTTGAAGAACTGTAATCGGGTGTTCCCTCATAATGAAAGAACAGATGCACGTATCAAGCATGTAGTTGGTTTTTTTATTCAAAATTAAAACGTCCTTCGTCCTCAATCACATCTTCACGGTTAACAATGAAGTCACTATCAGCTTTTTCTTGATTCCCAAAAGAAAGCCAATCCGGTCTAGCTGGACGTAAGGTAATTACGTCACCCTCTTTATGGATTTCAAGCTCGTTCACACCGTCAAACTCTAAGTCCTTTGGTAAGCGTACCGCTTGATTCCTGCCATTTTTAAAAATAGATACTGTTCTCATTGCACCCTCGCTTTGGCATATGCACAACATATGTTTAGTATAAATCACAACTTACATATGTCAAACATATGCAAGCACTAGCCAAATTTGCGCACCTAAAAGCGGGGGTTATTGTAGGAGTCACATATGCAATCAAAAAGGTGAAACTAAATGGCACTATCAATACTGAATTCACTACTTCCGAACAAGCGTTACATCTTTGAAACCCAAGAAGGGAGAAGTGAGCCAATCAAACTTGCCACATTTTCACAATCTGTCACTGAAGACAGCCCAAAGCTCATCGCAATTTACGGTAATACGAAAGCTCCAAGTAACATCTGGTCTGAACTTTATGGTTGGAACCCGGCAGAGCTACATAGAACAATTAACACCGTTATCTCGTTGGTTACCCTTAAAGAGTCGGCGGCCAAGAACAAAGGTCTCATAGAAAACTCGATCATGGGCAAAACAAGCCCACTCACAGTAATCAATACAATCATTGCTAAACATGGCGTAGAACTCCTTTCATCTCAATACGGATACCTTGAGTTCAAATTTCTTAAATCTGGCGCAATAAACCGAGTAAAACTGATGCCGATGAACAACAAGGCTGAAGTTCTGAGCATTTATGGTGCTGATAACTCAAAGTCGAGCTGCGAATGGGAAACGGACCTGTTAACCACTATAGAGATACACATTCAACGCTTAAGCAATGCAGCATAAGGAGTAACGCAGATGGAAGCGATTAAAGCGTCATACCACCATGTTTTGGCCACTGCCGTTCTTAACAAATTAGAGACATTAGGCGGTAATACAGGTGATTCGTTCGGTGAAGGGGAAGACTCCTTTTTGATCAATCTCTACGAATACACTGAGCTTGTTTATGAGCTTGTCTACCACTTCGAAACTAAAAACCCTATTGCATGGAAAGAAAACATGCTCTGGGAATTAATGCAGTTTGTCGCCAATCAATTCCTATTTCTCGCCTTTCGAGATTCGAGAGAGGGGTTTACCAGTATGCCTGACAAAAAGGAATTGCGAGGCATGATCACCGGTTATTTGGAAAGCTTGACCAGATAAACAAAATGGATACTTAAGTTCCGTTACCGCCGAGCACTAAAGACTTAATTTCTAAAGGCATAAACTACAGGGTGTGTGGTTTATGCCTTTTTCATTTGTATAGCTTTGCCATTTTATTGAGGTGTATCACCGGATGTCGGTTAAAAGTCAAACTTACGAAGCTAGAAACATGTGAGCAAACCGCTGTTATAAGTATTTAATCTATTACCTGTAACCACTGTTACAGGAAACCTGTAAACAAGATGATTAGTTAGGCAATTTCAATGGAAAACAACCTAATTCGTTCGGTAGATGTTTATATATCGATTGTTGGTTTTAACCAGTACTCCGGTGTTAACGAATCTGGCGAAGAAATTCACCAGACAACATACAAACTACACATAACCCAAAAAGACGGTGGGGAATGGATAAACCCTTTTTATGGCGAGCACAACATCATATCAGCGCTCAAAACTAGAGTTGAGAAAGTGGGAGTGATCGATTTAAACAACTGGTTAAAACTAGAGGAGTGGGAAAAATTAAGAGTTATCGAATTCAAAAATCCGGCGCACCCGATAGCTAAACCAAGAGTATGATTTAGTTCCTATTTTGGGACAGATTGGTAGCCAAGCAGAAAGGTTCAACCTTATACTTTTATTACTTGGGCATTCGTCCTCATTCAACATAAATACCTGCATATACGTAACCCGTTCTGCTCACTTTACTGACCTTTATTACTCTCTATAAAGATAAGAGCACACACTTTGCACACCAAGTCGTACCGAGCGAAAACATAGGCTACCAAGCTGTTAAGTGTTTCTCCGTGATTTATCTCGACCTCAACACAAATTCAAAAGCTTGTAGGCGTATATCTGAGTCTGCATTCGATCAAATTTCATAGCGACTTTACCTTTCACGCCGGTGATATTGATCCGCTTACAAACTGAACACTAATTATTTAAGTCTTATAACAAAGGGAATTTAAAAATGAAAAACCTAGCACTTACTCTCGCTCTGACCGCCATACTGACTGGCTGCGGTTCTACACACCAAAAAGCAAGTCAAAACTCTATCCACGTACCTCAAGTTGTTGTGGCAGAGAAGGATTTACCTGGAGAGCTTTATGTTGTCATACCCGGAGTGCACTCGAACAGCACTCAGCACTTTAAGTCAATCTTCGACCCAGTAACTTTCGAGTCAAATACACTCAGCGGACTCACTCGATCCGACAGTATGCGCTTTGATCAAGTATTAAAAAATGGAAGAAGTGTCGGCCAAAAGCAAAGCCATAGTCTCTCTAATACAAAATACCGTTTCAAACGAGAAAGATGCGTGATAGAAGTACCGGCTCGAGCTACTTCATATGGATGTGAGTACCCAAGAGTTGATTTGGAAAGATACCAGATCACAGCAGATACGCGCGTCTACTCAAAACCCAATCGAACTGTTATGAAGATGAGTGACTTCCGCGAGAACTCGACCTCAAATGGGGACTATATAGCCTCATACAAACAGTATACTACCGACGACATCGCGAGCACATTCAATGACTATGAACTCGTCTACCAAGTTCATTCAAACAAAGGGGTGGATGAAACAAGAACTGCAATAAAACGTGAAGTCAAATACACGGACGACTATAAATACGCCATTATCGTTAATGGCAAACAAATGGACATACAAGTTCAAATTGAGCCAGATAATGAGGCTAGCCTGATAACATACAAAGTTCGTTTACCTGCGGTCCAGCAAGGTAATGTTGTCTATTTCAACAAGGATTATGACATTGTAATTAACTACTTATCAAAACTTCACACCCTCTAGTTTCGCCCTAATAATTTCGAAGGCGATATAGACCCGAGTCGAGTATGGGACGATTGCGACTCTTTGTTTGAAAGTATATTGATTGCTGAGCCTCACATAACGTCAGAATAGTTACTAACGGCTCAGAAATGTCTAGGTATTGCTAATAAAAGAAGACTGCACTGTGGAGCAGTCTTCATCTATGCACTATTTAATTACCCAAGATTGTAGTCCGGATACACCGGCTGTAACGACCACATTGTGTAGTTCGTGTCCCCATCAAATGGCTGTACTACGTCCCAATAGATTCCAACACATAGTGCATTTGTACTTGTTTTTTTAGAGCCATCTATGAAGTTCCCATAAGTCGACGGAAATAACGGGAACTCTGATTCCGTTGCTATCTTATCTAAATATGGGTTGTAGTATGTTGGTGCGACATCCCAAGAGATACCAACGCAGACAGCATTCGTACCTAACACGTTACTAAGCTTGCCATCACTCGTTGGTGGCACTTCTGGTACAGGCACGTTCGGGGTTGGTTTCACTCCATGGCCTAAACCTTGACCTTCAAATGGTATAGCTTATACCGATGCCGATACTGCGAATACTGATACAGCAAAAAGAGTTGATAGTTTTTTCATAATTCTCATCCTTGTGTAGTTTGTGTTATTTGGGCTTGATTTCATATCTCATGGCCTTTTGAGTCATTTTTTTTGTATTACTTGTTTTTGATATCAACCAATACCGCCAGCAGTAGAGACACTGCTTTTACAAGCATCTGGTAGCAAGAAGAAACATCTAGTTGTTTAGTGCGTGGTTCAGGAAGCCGATAATCAAAGCACCAATCAATGTACCCATGGTGCGACCTTTAATGACCGTCTTCTCAAATGTTGTAGCTGACACAAAAGCCCAAACACGCCAAGGTTTTCACACTGACACTTTTTAAATAGTAGATTTAAGAGTGAATAAGCGATCGGCTTTAGGTGTTAACCATAGTTACGTCAAAGGGCAAACCTGAAGTTGCAAGGAATGAGACATAACATTTTCGTTACTAACGGACGTGTAGGGTGGGGTGGAATAACTACATCTGTAAATCTTACTTCTTTCAGTTGCGACCCTTTTATCTCATGCGAATTTAATAGGAGGAACAGCAACAAGGAGGCACAGCCATGACAAAACTACTCTCTTCTGAAGAACCTCGACTAAAAATCTATACAGCAACATTCAATGAACCTGTAGCACTTGGTAGCAACAACATGTTGCTTTCATCTGTAACGCTTCATTGTATTGAGACACGTGGCCATACAGCCGAACAATTGATTCACGATTATCTGAATCAATTCGGTGTCACTGCAGACTCTCTTCGTCGAGACACAGAGCTACCTATTGAAGCCCTTCAAGATCTTGCTAATCCTGAGCTAGTTATTGGACTGAAATCTCTAGCAGCCCCCTTGGGACAGCAAAAAGGCTGCATCTCTGAGTTTCAACTATCTACAAGCATCGATGATTTTATGAAACACTTCTATGCCTCAGAGAACATGGTCTCGAAAGATCTAACCCTACCTATCAATCCTAATTTGAGCACTGACCTACCAGACAATCGTTCTTGGTATGAGTTTAGGGATAGAAGCTTTTTACTGGCGACTGCTATTTCAGATTACCTCGCATATTGTGGTCACTACAGTGATATATACGCAGTACTAAATGACCAAGACGAAGTGATTACGTACCTTGTGAAGTCAGAAGAGCGATTCTTTGACGTACTTGGCTCATTCCAAAACTTGAGTGAAATAACAAGCCGCCCTTATGCAGACCCAAAAAGTCAATTTAAAGCCTTGTCGGAAGATGGCAGTTGCAAACTTAATGAATTCTCCAATCAGCTACTCATAAATGCAATTGACGAGTTTGATGACCCCCGTTGGTTCGTCGAAACAGACAACGGTGATTACCGATGCGTTTCCACCGGCTGTGAAACCCACTATTCCGAAGCATTCGATCAATACACCTTGTATCTAGGATATAAGTACTTCCAGCTGCTATCGGAGTAAGTTAAGTGCAAGTAACAGTGAATTCGTATTTTTGTGGTGCTGGACTTTTTGACTCAGGCTTAGTTGAAGCAGGTATCACTATAAACCAAGCATTCGAGTTAGATAAATACGCTTGCCAAACCTATAGAGCTAATCTGGGGGATCACGTAAAAGAATGCGACCTAACAACTGAATTAGTTCTCGAACAAGAATCGTGTCATGGAATGATCTTTACGTATCCATGTACTCGCTATTCGACAATTGGTGATATTCATGGGGTTAGAACGGGAGATGATCTCTTCTTGCATGCTCTTCGACACCTCGCGTTAGCTAGACCTGAGTTTTATGCAGTTGAGAATGTCCCCGGAATGCGCGCATTTCCTGTTGTCATGGAAGCAATGTCAAAGATGCCGGATTATTTCATCCAGACGTTTTGTCCGATTGAGTCAAGCATATGGCTTCCACAGCAAAGGTCTAGGCTGTTGATAGTAGGTACCAAAAGACCATTCTCAATACGACCGCCATATTGCCATAAGCCTACTTCGCTTAGAGATATTTTAGAAACCGATCCAGAAATAACTCTACCTAAAGCCATTTACAACCGAATGAACGGCATGTACCGGGACTTACCGATCATTAGCGATCCGTCCCAAGGTCACATAGCACCCACATGCCTCGCCCACTATTCACGGGATAAGAGTACTAGATTGGTTGTAGATAAGCGATTCCCAATGGATGTCCGCCCATATTCAGTTAGGGAATGGGCTCGGTTACAGGGGTTAGATGACTCTTTTACCTTCCCTGTATCGAATTCAAACGCTTATAAGCAAATTGGTAACGGAGTGCCAAAGCCAATTGGTCAGTGGCTAGGAAGTGAAATGAAGAGATATATGAGTCTTCAATTCGAGAGACGCTTGCAATAAGAAACCATGGGTAAGTCCTCTCGACACGTTTATCGCCCCATTCTTGCGGTTACAAAGATCAGTGTTGATATAGAGGTACTTACTTGGTCCAAACAAGGAATAACCTATGGGAACATCAAGTTTTACTCAAGCGGTAGTAGCGGCGAAGAATCACAAAGATGGCAACAGACACGAAATGAAAATTTCCATACCAAGCTCTGTCTTAACCGTTGGCAACGGGGGTGAAATTTTCGTTAGAAGTTTGATTGAACAAGAGCTTTCTGAAATGGGGCTACACAGCAGCTATCAAATCAAAAGTTGGCAGGTTCATTAAGTGGCGACTTGCGAGAAGCAAAAGCAATGTTTTACTGGAGGTATGTTAACTAGCAACCTAAGTAATGAAATTTTCGAGTGAATTTTCTAAACTTGAAGTGGTTGCACAGAAAAGAGGTGTTTATATGTCGTCTTCTCTATCCGCAACACTTGAGCGAATTAACGTTCTACGTAAAAAAGCCATGAGTGACCCTGAATTCATTGAGGGTGTAAAAGAGCACACAGAGGCTATCGAACGTGAACAAGAAGCTCAATCACTTAACGACACGCATACTAGGAAGAAGCGAAAGAAGCCCAAAGAGCCACCTCTATCTTCTCTCTATGCTCACCTTAACGAAAGGCCAGTACTCTATTAACCTCTCAAAAAGCCGCTATTCAAAGCGGCTTTTTTTATGTTCTTTAAGGTTTCGCGAATAAGATACGCTGATACCTTAGAAGTAAGTTAGCTTCTACGAATAAATATCAAAGGATCGAGCCATGAAATTGAAACCGGTATACACAAAAACATTAGTACTCGTCGCGTCCGCAATACTAAGTTCAGGGTGCCAGTCAACATATAAAAGTGACTCAGACTATAAGCAAGAAGCCCTTTCCAATGCACCGTTGCTAACGCAAAGCTACGCTCAAAACCTAATTGATAGCCATCAAGCTATTAAGTTAAGCACCGACTTTACTCAAGGACACAATGAATATCGCCGCCAAGTATTCGGTTCAATTGCAACACAACAAGCACAATTAGCGGGTACCCCAACATTTGCCAGATTCAAGGTGAAGTTAACTCAAAGCATGTACAAAGGTGATATTGACGCGTTTGTTGTGCCATTTAACACCGTTCAAATCAATGAGAAAGGCGATCTTCAAGATTTCAAAGTCACTGTAATTATGACGAATAACCTCTGGGCTGATCACTATTCTAAGTCGATGAATTATGCGACATGGAACGAAATGGCTTTAAAGGGGATCACTATTGCTTCGCTTAGTGATAAACAAGAAGTTGATAGGATGCACGCTAATGACCCCAAAATGCGTTTGTTTTACAACCTGCGCACTCCGGTTGGGATATATCTACCCGAACACTCTAATGATGAGTATTTCTCAACTGACAAGCGCACAAATTCTGAATGGCTAGATCACTTCTTCCGTAAGGGAGGCAATGGTAGTGAACGCGGACTTACTCAATTTATTAAAGCAAACTCGGGAGAAGCAAAATCTCTAGTAGGAAAAGATGTAACTGCGATAATAAGCGTATTGTCGGTTTTTAAAGTGGGGAAAACAGGTCAATACATTGTTATTGGTAATCCTATGAACAGTTTACTGCTCGATAACAACGGTCGGGAGAGCTCAGGCCACATAGAGAAGATGTACCATTGGTCTGATTTAATGGAAGAATCAATGCTCCGTTTTGATAAGACTAACACCGTTCCATATATGTAATTTTAGGTAGTAGGTTGGATAGTAATCTAATGGCATAAACTAAAGCTCATAAAATGCTCTAAAAATTGTCTAGGTCTTCACACTAGACCGTTAAGGAATAGTAATGAATAGATCGATAATTTTTGCTTTAGCGACACTTTCAATTAATACACACGCTGGAATGGTTGTAGTTGGTAACAGTTTAGTTGATAACATCGACGGTTTTTCTATGGATGAAATCAGATCCATTTTTTCAGGGAGTATGACTACCTTAGATAATGGTGAAACCGTCTATGTTGTTGAACTGGATAAAAACAGTGAAGAGAAGAAGCTGTTTCATTCCCTTGTCACTGGCAAAAGTGAAATAGAACTTGAGTCAGAGTGGGCGAAACAAATCAACGAAGGCCGAACCAAGGGACGAGTCTTTGTTACTGACTACAAATCTGTCTTAAAGAGAGTCTCTAACAACCCTAACTCTATTGGTTACGTTACAACCGAAGCACTAGAAAACAACAAGCAAGAGAACATAATAGTTATTCAAGAGATTGAAAACAAAGATTCATACTGAGTATTAAAGTTTCATACTAAAGTGGCAGCGTTACCTAATTAGTTGGTAGCGGCCGCCTTGGTCTTTCCGTTACTTGTTGCAGTTCTGCAAAAAGGCTATTCCCTCGTTATTTGATGAGCTCATTAATTAGTTGAAGTACAAAGCCCAAAATTAAGCTGAACCACCCAATAAACTGCATGATTAATTGAAACGTATACTCGTACTTCTTTGATTCATCGCCTGTTTGGACATGAAACGCTTCCGCTCCATCCTTGCCATATTGAGTAACGGTAGTACCAAAAAGAGCTAACAATACCGTACCCAATAAATTGAATAGCAAACCAATAGAAACCAATGACATGCTCAATATTCCCTGCTTATTTTAAAATAGTGAAACAATGAGCCGTGGAGAAACCTTCACCAAGGCTATCCATGTATGAATATGCTTTTTTGCATTCATTCAGTTTCACCTGATGGAGTACTATAGGAGCGATTAATATTGCAGACGCCACGATTATTGCCGCGATAATTATCGATTTGGTCATGATGCCTTTACCCCTTAATTTGAAAAGTGTCGTATTTTGCCGATCTGGTGTCTTGGATTCGAGTCACTTGATATTACCGACTCCTTACCGCTCTCAGCGATAATTCTGCCAGTCGATTTATCGACTTTCACCTCAGAAGCAGTGATGCTTGTTCCTGGTTCAAACAAGTAATCAGACACACATGGTGCTTCATCAAAAATCCACGCGTTGTAAAGGTCTGACGTCTCACTGAAACCACCCCCACGTTCGCCCTCCGGTCTGCTGATATAGAAAATTGTGTTATCAGTACCATAAACTTTCAATATTACTGCCACATCCATTTCTCCCCCTAAATTAGCTCTTAGGCTTTAGCACTTCATACAGTTCTGCGGTACTAACTTCAATCCAGTAACCATTCGCACTGCTTGGAGGTCTAACCCAGAGCTCAGTTCCCTCTATCAGTTAATTTCGTTCAAATGATCAAAATCGGTATTCCCTGACCGAATAGACAAAACAATCAAGTATCGTTTATCATTTGGGTAATTTGAGTAACCGTGACCAACTGGAACTACATGCGCGTAAACACCAGTAGCAACATCAAAATGATCCCCGTACTGAATCTTTTTTGGGAGTGATTCTTTCAACCATTCCAAAAATGTTTGTTTAGCCCAAGGTTGTGGCATTGTTGCAGTCACGGTATGAGGTAACGAATTTAGATGGTGTAATGCTGCGTCAATATCAGAATCACTAATCACTAGTTGTTTGTTTTGCAAAGCCATCTTTTCCCTCTACGACTCGTTTTCTTGCTTCAACTGAATTTTGTGAGAAACATTACCAGCAATCACGTTAACCTCTTCATTTGACAAATTCTCAATGTCAGATGTGTCGATATCAACGGTCTTATTAACAGTTCCGTTGAACTTACGAAACTGCGCGGTCTTAGCTAAAAATGCTTTTTGCGTTTTTTTATCAAGTTGTTCCATATTCAACTTTCCCCCTAAATTTCGTTTCTTGCTTTTAATTCTTCTACATGCCGTTCCTCGCGATGAACTCGGCTACCCTTTTCGTAGGCTGCTGCCCAATACGAATTGGGAATACCATCGTATAGACTTACAGGAATGGGATTCGGTGATGACATATACATGTCTACTTTAGTGTCTATATAGCCTACAGGTTAAGCATGTTGGACTATTGCTTTATGAATATCAGACAGTTCTTGTTGTGAGCAGAATACGTGATATTTTCCACCAAGCAGCTTGTTGGTAGGCTTATGCAAAAATAGAGGGTATCTATTCGATGTGCCGCTAGATAGTACAGTGTACATGGCTCCGCCTTTAACTTGGTCATCATCTAAATAGATCTTTTTACTCTCTAGATTTGGAGCCTTCCCTAAGAGCAAAGGGTTATATCGGCACTGATTATCTGACTGCATTATTTTCCCTAATTATTCCATTTACTTTTGAAACAACTCGCTACATTAATTCTTTTAAAATTGATTCCATTGCTCGACCAGTGTTCTTCAATCACCTCTGCATACTGGTCTATGTAAAAATCAGCACTGTCAAACCCACACATTTCCGAATCAGGTTTAGCCCATTGGTGAGACATACTTGGCGTTACCAAAAAGAAAAATTCTCTCTTTTTGTTGATACGATGCCCATCCATGTAGCAGTGTGCGATTTTTTCTGCTTCGCGCATATCATCCACATACCAGATTTTTTTTGGAATAAACGGTGCTGGAACAGAAGTTGAGAAAAGACTCTTTAATCGCTGTGGAGGATCAACCGTAAGTCCAATCTTAATTTCATTTGGATTTGTCCCATTAAGAATTATGTATATGCAACCTTCCGCCTTACTTTCTTTCGTCATTATTCCCCTTAAGAATTACTCGCTACTGATCTCACTGCTTTTGGTATTGAGAACGGTCTAATTTCATCATTGCTAAAATGCACTTTATAGCAAGCATATGTAGCCCACACTCCATTGTTCTGACGCTTCTCATAGGCGACACTGAATGCAGTGATCAATCGACCATTAAGCTCATAACCAGGGGAGTTGTCACAGTATCGCTCGTACACATCTTTAAGGGCATCGTATAGCTCTCCCTCTTTAATTTGACCACTTGCTAACCTTTCTTCCTTTTGCTCTGTAAAATAGCTTACAGCATCCGCTTGTTTCTCAAACAAACGCCCTGCAATTGTGACTGGTTTTGCTCTACCCATCGTTTTATCCCTTTTGTTCGTTGTCTTTGTTTGGTAGGCCATTCACAGCGTCTAAGTCACGCTGTTCACCCGCCTTTGCTATCCGTGATAACTGGCGTTCGGACTTACCCCAACGTTTTGCGATTTCTTCAAACTTCCAACCCTTAGCGTTTGCTATAAGCTGAAACTCTGTAATATTCCTACCCGTCATATATATCTAGTATGTTCCAATTTAATTACCTATCAAATATGTCTAGCTAACTAATCGCCAGTATTTCGACTCTCAGGAGCTAACAACGACTCAAAACGTTCTAAGTTTTTGATATTACACTCTTGATTGAATTTTTCTTCAAACCCTAACACTGTAATAAGCTCTCGTTTAGAAGTGGATAGTAAGTAAATAGCGTCCGTGTGCTCATTAAACATTTTTAGAAGAAACTCAATAGCATCAACTCGGTTTCGAGTGGATCTACCTTTCCATGCTGGCTCATGATGGAATAAACGATTCCTGAACTTATTTAATGCTCCCATTTTCTGAAATAATGTATTGAGTTTAACTCTCTTCTCTCTAGCGTTCGGGAAACACTTATCCAACTGTGTTTGCCATAGGTTATGATCTCTGTTGCGAGGGTTGTTGTAGTCTCGGTGTAACATGTGAACCCAAAATCCAAACGGTAATCGAGAAACAAGATCGTTACTGGTATATCGAGCGCCTACATCCTTTAAACACTGCTGTTCTGCAAAATCGACTTGTTTTCGAGACTCTTGACTTAGAGGAATTCGCTTATACCATTCATCATCTTCAAAGCATTCTGTTGCTGATTTATGGATTGAATTTCTCAACGTCACTTCAAGTAGCTGAACTACTGAGAAAAACTGAGACATGATACTTTGCATAGCCATATAAACGGCTATCAACTCACTATCAGATTTACAGTCGAGCACCTGGCGATAGGTCTCTAGTTTTTCTGTAGAAAGTCCTTGCTTGATCTCTTCCAAATCCAAATTATTTGCCCTCTGTATCAAGGTTGTGTATTATTAGACACAACTGAGGTTAATCCTCTTGTTGTGATAGCCCTGTCCTCTTCCGCTGGAAACAGTATTGACAACAGGTAGCGAGTTTAAGAGCCACCCTTTCGAGGGTGGCTCACTTGTTTGTAGCTAATAAAAGCACACTACATACACCCGTCATATATGTCTAGCATATTTTAAAAAGCCATATCTGCAATTGCTAGCATACTCACAGTATCTGTCTCTATAAGTCTTAACGTGGTATCAAGGCTCTTATTTCCAAGCATCAAATGGATAGTCGGAACGTCTACTCCATGACGTTTAAGCCTTACAGCAAACGTGCGTCTACCGCTTAGAATACTAGGCTGATCGATACCAGAATCAGCCAACAATCGTTTGATGTGATTCTGTAGCTTAATGTTGGACAGATAAAAATCTCGATTCACATCGCCTTTAATGGCAAAGCATTTTGTTAGGTGTCCGTTCTTCTTAACAATGTCTCGAACTTGGATGCGACATATCTCTAGTGTTGTCATTCCACTACCCAAGAAAAATCACACAAGAAAAATCCCATTAGACACGCATTAAGCTCTGGCTCTGGTGTCTGTGTAATGACTTTAAAGATCCAAGTTTTGTCTTTGTCCTCGATGAGCGTTGGTAGTGCCATGTGTGCATTTTCCTGTTTTGCATGAATAAACACACACTAACAGTGACAAGTTTAGAAATCAGTGATCTAAGGATTGGCATTACAGGCTTTAGGGGAAAAACGACTGCATAAGTCATTGAACAAAGATCAGATAGTCATTGACCGATCAGTGCGATTGCCAGCCCCCTCAAAAGCGAAGGTTGAGTTATTGCCGGCAGTGCCTATATCATCGATGGAAATTCATGCTCTGACGACGGCCATTGCTTCGCAAACATTGGATGAAAATGACTGGCAAGCTAATCTAGATGGTTCGATACGCAACCAATATGAACGGAAAATTTTTGAGCCAGGGTATGTAGATGCAATAGAGAAAGTTTTGGAGCATACGCAAAAATAATGTTCAGAAAACGGTCATTTTCTTTTCACCGGATTCTGACTTTATATTCTTATCTTTCGCTCAATTTTTTTGTAAACAATCTCGTAAATTAATCAATGTAAATATCACGGGCTAATTATTTTCAAGGAGTACTATGCGAATAGGATATGCGCGCGTAAGTACAGATAACCAAGATACCTCACCTCAGCTTGACGCGCTGAAGGCTGCTGGTTGTGAGCGGGTTTATAGCGAACATATCAGCGGGAAATCAAGGGATAGACCAGAGCTTGAGCGTTTACTTGATGTTGTGCGAGAGGGAGATGTGGTAATTGTACAGCGGCTTGATCGATTAGGGCGTAGCTTAAAGGATCTTATCGAGCTTTTAGATCGGGTATGAAGCCCAATGGAACGAAAACGTACGCTAAGCTTCTTATTCCGCAGAACGCTCACTTGCCAACTTCTTAGCAACGCGAATGACTGTACGATCTGAAACATTGGTGAGTTTCGCGGTATCACTGATACTCAGCTTATTGATAACTCGTAGCTGATAGATTTTTTCGTGCAGCTCCGAATCGGCTTGCCGTCCTCGATATTTCCCTTCCTGTTTGGCTTTCTTTATTCCTTCAGCCTGACGGCGGCGGCGATCTTGGTAATCTTTTCTTGCGATAGCAGCTAGCATATCCATCATCATGCTATTTATTGCTTTGATCATCGATCCGGTAAATTCATCGGTAATTTGGGGAGAGAACGCGATATGACTGGTTGGCAGATCCAAGCTAATCACTTTGAGTTCTTTCTCGTGCAGCATTTCTTTTAATGTGAACCAGCTTTTCTCATCCAGACGAGAAAGCCTGTCTATCTGTTCAATGATGATTGCATCGCCTTTCGCTGCATCATCAAGTAAACGAAGAAGCTCGGGTCTTTGTAACGAAGCACCTGATTCATTTTCAATGTACCATCCAGCTATACGAAATCCTTTATCCTGCACAAATTTCTGTAAGGTGCTCTGTGCGCGTTTTGCATTTTGGTCGCTTGTTGATGCTCTAAGATAGCCAAAGATGTACATAATCTGCCCTAAGTGACATTTAAGTTATGATCTTATTTGGTGTGTCATATAGGTTATGACAAATATATAAAAACTGCCACCTTTTATCTGTGATCGTAGGGTATACTCAAAGGGCGTATAAATGAAGTTCGCCGGAGCTAGTATGAAGATTAGTGACTTAGCCACAAGTGCAAATGTCAATGTTGAAACCATTCGCTATTACGAGCGTCGGGGGTTGATCACACAGCCGTTAAAACCTGAACAAGGATATCGGGACTATCCTGAGACAACCTTAGAACGAGTTCTGTTCATCAAACGTGCACAAGAGCTGGGTTTCACACTGGAGGAAATTGCCAACCTGCTTAAGTTAGGAGATGACAATTGTATATCGGTACAAGAAATAGCTGAAAATAAACTGGTCAGTGTCAGGGGAAAGATAGCGGATCTATGCCGTCTTGAAAGCGTACTTGATAACCTAGTAACACAATGTAAGTGCAATCCCTCTGAATCATCTTGCCCCATTGTCGAAACACTTCTACCAAAAGATAAAAAATAAATTTGACTCCGTATGTAGGTACGGAGATTAGACTTACTTCATAGATAGAGAAAATATGGAGTAAGTCATGGAAAATAAGGCGAGTAACCTTCCCCTCATCGGGGGCGTGGTAGCCTCTATCGGCGCAGGTTTATGCTGCGCAGGCCCCTTGGTATTACTATTGCTCGGTATCAGTGGCTCCTGGGTCGGAAACCTAACTTTATTTGAACCTTATCGCCCCTTCTTTATTCTGGCTGTCGTTAGCTTATTTGGCTGGGCAGGCTGGAAGCTCTATCGTCCTCAATCAGAATGCCAGCCAGGGGAAGCTTGTGCTGTCCCCCAGGTGCAAAAGCGCCGAAAAGTAATGTTTTGGCTGGCAGCACTAGTGGCGCTGATTTTAGTGACCAGTAATTACTGGGTCTTATGGATAGTTTAAATAGAAAAGGAAAAGGTGATTAAAATGAAAAAGCTGTTACTTACGACAGGACTGCTCCTGACTACTTTCGGTGTCATTGCCAAACCACAGACTATCACCCTGGAAGTGCCAACCATGAATTGCCCTGTTTGCCCCATCACAGTGACTAAGTCACTGGAGAAGGTGAATGGCGTCATCGATGTTGAGGTGAAGTTCGAGGAACGACTGGCAAAAGTCACCTTTGACGATGAGATGACCAATACAAAAGCCTTAATCGACGCCACTACTAATGCAGGTTATCCCTCGCTAGTGAAAGAGTAGATTGCCATGAATAGACAGCGCAAGTCATTGAGGTTGAGTATAGCAGGAACGGTTATTGCCGCATTGTGCTGTTTTACCCCTGTACTGGTCATATTGCTGGGAGCGATTGGTTTATCTGGGTTACTGGGTTATCTGGATTATGCGTTGCTTCCTGCGTTGGCATTCTTTGTTGGCCTGACCGCTTACGCCTTATACCGAAATAAAGGGGAACAACAGAAGTCCGATTGTTGCCCTCCTAACCAACAGGATAGAATAAATGAATAATGAGCAATCTGCCTTTGACGCTGAAGAAGTGACAGTAAATCAAGCCAAATCATCCTGTTGCAGTGGTGGTGAAGCTAAGTGTAGTGGAAGTGATCAACTTCACGTTGCCATTATTGGTAGTGGCTCGGCCGCTTTTGCCTGCGCAATTAAAGCTGCTGAAGGCGGTGCTAGGGTGACGATTATAGAGGCCAATGAGGTTATTGGCGGCTGCTGCGTGAACGTAGGGTGTGTGCCATCAAAAATACTGATTCGAGCGGCACAATTAGCCCAACAACAACGCAGCAACCCTTTTGCTGGGTTGGAAGATCATGCTCCATTACTTAGTCGTTCCTTGTTGGCAAAACAACAAACGTCTCGTGTTAATGAGTTAAGGGCTGCTAAATACCAGAATATTTTGGATAACAACCCCGCACTGAGCCTCATAAAGGGGTATGCAAGCTTTAAAGATGCACGGACATTGGTGGTAAGCAAACCTGATGGTCAAGAGGTGGAAGTGATTGCTGACCGATTCCTTATAGCAACAGGCTCTACACCTACTATTCCTCCAATCGACGGGTTGGCAGATACACCTTTCTGGACATCAAACGAAGCTCTGTTCGCAGAGCAAACACCTGAGCATTTAATTGTCATCGGCTCATCAGTAGTGGCACTAGAAGTTGCCCAAGCATACCGACGGTTGGGTGCTGAAGTGACTCTATTGGCAAGACATACCCTGCTATACAAAGAAGATCCCTTATTGGGTGAACAGTTAGCTAAGTCATTTGAAAAAGAAGGTATCCGTGTGCTGACTCATACCCAGGCTAGTGAGATACGTTTCGATGGAAAACAGTTCAAGCTGAAAACCAACAATGGTCAATTAAGCAGTGATAAATTACTGGTGAGCACTGGACGTCACGCTAATACTGCCAAACTCAACCTTGATTTAGCAGGTGTTGAAACAGATAAGAATGGCTGCATTAAAGTGAATTCGCGAATGGAAACTTCTGTCTCCCACATTTATGCAGCGGGTGATTGCAGTAACATGCCGCAATTTGTTTATGTAGCCGCCGCGGCTGGCAGCCGTGCAGGCATTAATATGACAGGCGGTAATGTTAACCTGGATTTATCCGCCATGCCGTCAGTGATATTTACCGATCCGCAAGTGGCAATCGTAGGACTGACTGAGGCACAAGCCACAGCTCAAGGGATCATTACCGATTTTCGAGTTTTGGAGATGGAAAACGTTCCAAGGGCATTGGCAAATTTTGAAACGGACGGTTTTATCAAGCTAGTCATCGATGCCGATACAGAGCGACTCATTGGTGCACAGCTTCTCGCCCACGAAGGAGGAGAGATCATCCAGAGCGCCGCGTTAGCCATTCGCAATCAAATGACGGTTAAAGACTTGGCTGAACAGTTGTTCCCTTATCTCACTATGGTTGAAGGGTTAAAATTATGTGCTCAGACCTTTAGCAAGGATGTGAAATCACTCTCTTGTTGTGCAGGCTAAGACACGGTTATTATTTATACGGAAATTTTAGTGATTTGGCTGACGAAGGTTTGTACTTTTCGTTTGGCCTATACAGATAAGGATTGAAATGCCCGTAGATTTCTTAACCAATGAACAAAAAAGTAGTTACGGGCAGTTTCAAGGTGAACCGAATGATGTCCAACTCGCTAGATATTTCCACTTAGATGAAGCAGATTTAGTATTTATCAGAATGCGGCGTGGTGAACATAATCGCTTTGGGGTTGCCCTACAATTAGGTTGTGCACGTTTTCTTGGCACTTTTTTGACCGACTTAACGCAAGTACCGAAAAATACGCAACGGTTTGTAGCAAGACAACTTGGTATCACGAATATTGCGATCCTCAATGATTATGCTCATCGGGAAACGACCCGAAGGGAGCATGCTAGCCTTATTCGCACCCAATATCACTATCGCGAGTTTTCTTGGCCTTGGTCATTTAGGCTTATCCGTCTTTTGTACACGCGGAGCTGGATAAGTAATGAACGTCCTAGTTTGCTTTTTGACCTGGCAACGGGATGGTTAATCCAACACAAAATTCTTTTACCTGGAGCGTCTACCTTAACTCGGCTAATCTCCCAAATAAGAGAGCGTTCCGAAAACCGTCTATGGGAGCGCTTAGCAGCATTACCTGACTGTGAGCAAGGTGAGCAGTTAGACTGCTTACTCCAGCTCTCAGATACATCAAGAACGACACATTTTGACCGATATCGAAAAGGGCCAGTCAACATAAGTAGTCCTGCGTTTAACGAGTCGGTAGGTCGTTATAAAGCGCTTAAATCCTTTGGGATACAGTCCCTCGATTTCACAGGGATCCCTCCGATTCGATTTAAGCATATTGCCCGTTACGCTGGGATGATTTCGGCTTATAAAATCGCGCGTATGCCAACCAATAAGCGGAAAGCTATCTTAGTGGCGTTCGTCAAAGCGTATGAAATCATTGCACTCGATGAAGCGCTAGACGTATTGGATATGCTCATCACTCAAATCGCAGGTGAGGCAAAAAAGTTAGGTCAGAAAAAGCGATTACGAACGCTTAAAGACCTGGACAAATCCGCACTTACACTGGCCAATGTTTGTGTCCTGTTACTCAATGATACCGTGGAAGATGAGGATCTACGATCTGCTATTTTCCAGAAACTTTCCCGTGAAAGCTTAGAAAAGTCCATCACCACCATCAAAGAGTTGGCTCGCCCCTACGATGATAACTTTCACGAAGAAATGGTTGAACAGTATGGTCGTGTAAGACGATTTTTACCTTCGTTATTCAAAGATATCGACTTTGAAGCTGCACCTGCTGGCGTTATGACATTAGAGGCTCATGATTATTTGAGTCAATTACTCGACTCTCGTAAACAAATTCTCGACGGTGCACCCATGGATATTGTGTCTAATCCTTGGAAGCGCCTTGTAATGGACAAAGAGGGGCGAGTTAATAAACGTGGTTATACCCTATGCTTTTTAGATAAGTTACAAGATAGCTTGCGTCGTCGTGACATTTTTGTAGCAAATAGCGATCGCTGGGGAGATCCAAGAGCTAAGCTACTGCAAGGTCACGAGTGGCAAATAAATCGCATTCAGGTGTGCCGCTCATTAGGGCATCCCATTAATCCCAAAGAAGCTATTACCGCTTTAACTCAACAACTTGATGCAACCTATCGACAAGTCTCGGAACACTTTGATGACAACCAAGCTGTAAAAATCGATGATTCGGGTAAACGCCCAACGTTAACTATTACACACATAGACAAGCTGGATAACCCACCGAGTTTACAGCATCTTTCGAAGCAAATTGAAGCATTGCTTCCCCGTGTTGATTTGACGGAGCTATTACTTGAGATTAATGCTCACACAGGGTTTGCCGATGAGTTCACACATATAAGTGAATCCAACGCTCGAGCCAACGACATTACAGTCAGCATTTGCGCAGTGCTACTGGCCGAAGCGTGTAATATCGGTTTGGAACCGCTAATAAAATCTCACGTTCCCGCTTTGACAAGACATAGACTCAGTTGGGTTAAACAAAATTATCTTCGAGCTGAAACTCTCGTTAAAGCTAACGCTAAGTTGGTTGACTATCAATCGTCACTCTCACTCGCCCATCAATGGGGAGGCGGAGAAGTGGCTTCAGCAGATGGAATGAGGTTTGTCACTCCAACCCGCACAATCAATTCCGGTGCGAACAGAAAATACTTCGGCTCTAGTCGCGGAATAACTTGGTATAACTTTGTCTCGGATCAGTTTTCAGGCTTTCACGGAATAGTCATTCCCGGGACCTTACGTGATTCCATTTTTGTTCTTGAAGGTCTATTGGAACAACAGACGGGTCTCAATCCAGTAGAAATTATGACAGATACCGCAGGATCAAGCGATCTGGTGTTTGGGCTTTTTTGGTTGTTGGGGTATCAGTTTTCACCAAGATTAGCTGATGCAGGAGAATCCGTATTCTGGCGAGTGGACAAAGAAGCAAATTATGGCGCTCTTGAAGAGCTTGCCAGAAGCTGTGTTAATACCCACAAAATAGAACAACACTGGGACGATATGATGCGTATAGCTGGCTCTCTTAAACTGGGGACAGTACAAGCATCAGAGCTTATTCGTTCTCTGCTCAAAAGTGACCGTCCATCTAGCTTAGCTCAAGCCATCATAGAGGCTGGTCGCATCAACAAAACGTTATATCTGCTCAATTACATTGATGACGAAGATTATCGCAGACGGATACTGACACAGCTTAATCGCGGCGAAAGTCGCCATGCCGTTGCGAGAGCAATTTGTCACGGTCAAAGAGGTGAGATACGGAAACGTTACCGTGAAGGGCAAGAAGATCAATTAGGATCACTAGGACTGGTAACCAATGCCGTCGTGTTATGGAATACAATTTACATGCAAGCAGCTATAACCCATTTAGAAATTCAGGGAGCAGATCTGAAAGATGAAGATATGGCGCGTCTATCTCCCCTCAGCTATAAACACGTGAACATGTTAGGTCATTACTCATTTACGTTGGCCGAACAAGTGATAAACGGGGAACTTAGGCCATTAAAACAGCCAACTGACCAAGAGGATTTTGCTTAGCGTACGTTTTCGTACCGTTGGGCTTCATACCCCTAGATAGGTTTAGTCAGAGTGGGATCAAGTTTATATCCCTGAGTGAAAACATAGACACAACAACCGCAACGGGAGAACTGGCTTTCCACATGATTGGGGCTATAGCGCAATTTGAGCGTCGCTTGATCTCAGAACGAACGAAAGTTGGTTTAGCTGCGGCCAGAGCTCGAGGTCGAAGAGGAGGCCGCAAATCAAAAATGAATGATTCGGATATCCGTAAAGCTAAGGCTATGCTGCTTGACCCGATGGTAACTAAAACAGAAGTTGCTGAGCATTTCGGTGTTAGTCGCCCAACCTTGAATAAAGCTCTTTCTCACAAGTAGACATGATGGGTGAGCGTATATCACAATGATAAACAGCCACTTGCAAAGAAGGCCTTTCGTTTTTGGGGTAATAGAGGGTGAGGTATGGACACGGATTATAGACATTCTATTTGGGAACTGGAGTTGGAAGATAAGTCCACTGTTTTAGCCTGTGATCTAATCGAGTGTCTAGGCAGTGGAGATGATGATATTGGGCAGGCTCTGCTTAAGCGCCATATAGCCCTTGGTGAGATTGATGACAAAATCTATGTTCGTTGTTCAGAGTGTGGCTGTCCCTTGGTGTATGTGGCTCGGAATGCCGTGCAGTCAGCTCATTTTCGTCATCAGGTATCGAAAGCTAACAGCATAGAACAGGTCAAGAAGTGCTCATTTTATACCCAGTCTCACCAGTTCTTTGGGGCAGCCTCCATTTATCACGGTGAAGGCAAGTGGCACATGGAGCACAAATACTGGCTAGCGCAGTTACTTGAGCTGTCCTCTCAAGTGGTGAGTGACTCCATTCAGGTTGAAAAATATCTGTTTGATAAAGATCCCGAGAAGAATGCTCGCCGCCGTCCGGATGTGTACTTTGAAACTGTCAGTGGTGATTGCTTTGCTATAGAGTTAACAAGGTGGTGGATGGACCCGCGCGTGGTTATAGAGCGAGAGCGTTTCTTCCGGCGACAGGGAATAAACTTGCTTTGGCTGTTCAGCCCCACTTGTGCTGAGCATAACTCAGCAACGTTTAATCTAGTTCTTTACTCCGGCGGTAATGAGCCATCATACAAGCCGGACTTGACAGAGGCTGGACTCAGTGGACATTGTAACGCATTCGTACTAACTGACGACACGAAGAACCGTAGTAATACAGAGCAAAAATTATGGTTTGAGGTACAGTTTCCAGTCTTCTCTGCGCACACTGATATTCAATATCTAAGTAAAACCATACACTCGACAATTGCCACGCTCACGGACCTGAACCTAGACCCTAAAAATCGATTGCCGTATGCGGTACCAACACTGGATAACTACCGGCAGGCTCGAGACGATTACCTGCAGAAAGTAGAAGAAGATACACAGAACAAACGGGATAAGCTGGCAAGAAGGGTCCGTAAAGTACGTACAATGCAGAGTGAGTTAAAAGCAGGCCTAGCAACACTTCACTACCATGATATCTATGATCACATCCGGGTGTTGAATGAGCTCACACGACCTTTATTGGTTCACTCGTTTGGTGGCTATTTGCAGAAACGAACAGAGCAGTTGATCGCGCTGCTACGCGCCCAAAAACAAAAACTGGAGGAGGCAAGCCAAAAGAGGCAAGCCCTAAGTCAACTGGAACAAATAGAGAACAGTATGTTGCTGTCACAGCAACGTCTGCATGGTGCATTCAGCACCAATCTGAATACTGAATTGAAAGAGCTGGAAAGGATGCTTGAGCAGCTCGAGGAAATCAAGAATACAATTGATAACGATAAAGCTGAACAGCTAGCAGATGCACTGCTAGTCTACATCCAGGAACTGAAAACTAATCCAGATAGGCCGATTCCATTGAATCTACCTGGTACGCAAGAGCAACTGGCAGAATGTTACAAGTTCTTGCAGGAACTTAATGAAACTGGTGTAACTGAACTACCTACTGGTCATAACAACATTAAATTAGCCCGGTTGGAGCGAAAATGTCTTGAACTTGGAAGGTACGATCTTGTTCAGCAGCTCTCAACAGCGTTAACTGATGCTGAACGTCAGTTTAAGGCTCGTTATGCTGAAGAAAACTTTCCTGCTCTTAGCAAAGGGTGGTGCGCTCACGGACAATATCGTGATGAATTGATGAAGGCTAAATCGATACTCACAACTGAATACAGGAGAGGACATAAGCAGTTTGCAAAACATGA
>NZ_CP045342.1:0-99578 GCF_009363355.1 Vibrio sp. THAF190c
GGTACCGATTTCAAAATGCTTTGTAATGAGTGCCCTGGCAGCTACCCTGGGATAGCTGACATTCAAGACATTTCCTATGATGTTGAGGCAAGCATTCAGGGAGTTAATCAGAAATTCTCACTACAAAGTGGTGTTACGAGCACAATAAACCTAGTTAGGGATTCTAATGGTTACTTTGGTGGCAATGGTGTCGCTAAAGTGAAGTTTGATCTGGAATACGATAGAAGTGATTCAACAACGACTGTTGCTATTGATTTGAACTATGAAGATACGTTAACTCTGGTGTTTGAACCGGTAATTTAAAACTATTTGACCAGAAGATGTGCTCACCCCCCTGCTACATGAGGACATCTTCTGGTCATCCTTTATATTCTATTTAAAAAAGATAATTCCACCTTCTTCTTTTTTGCATATTCTTCTGCATTTTTCTTAGCCTCGATATCATCTTTTAATAAAAAAGGCATAATCTTAGGTTTTCCTTTTTCTCTCCACATTACTATCCATATCTCACCCTCGCCTTCGATGGTTTTGTGACATACGGATACTCCACCCTTCTTGCCCCAAAGACATCTAACGGACTTTGTTTTCTTTATGTACATCCATATCTCTTCGCCCCATGTGCTCTTGCCTAGTTCATCCCTCCAGGCTTGCGCTGAGGTCATTGGGTGTAGATATTTTTCGTTCGAAAAATCTTTGCTTGTATACGTTCCTTTCTTGAGCATAGGAACTCTTGCCCTAAAACTGCCAGGTCTATTTGATAGTTCAACGATACCGTAATTGCTCATAAACTAATTTTCATTTTGATATTGAGTTGAGAAGTAACTGACAATAGATATAAAAATGAAAGCTTAAGTAAGCTTTTTAATATAAAACTATTTTTAATTAACAATATATTCGCAAGTCATTGTTTTACATCTACTTATTGTTGTGTTTGTTTTTTAATTGTTATCGAGTTAATCCTACACGATCCCGTTAAACAATAAAAGACAATGATCTCTATATAAATTAACAACCCCTTTAAAGAAAACACTGTTTTATAACTCTGTGGTTCACATGATTCGATATTTATTGATAAAATTGAATTTAAACTCTGAAAATACAATCAAAATCAGTTTTTTACTTCAAAACACCCCCGATGTGGTTTTTGATATAATATTTTGTTTAATTTTTTCGGGTTTATATAGGATTTGGTTATTAATCCATAATAAAGGGGAGCATCTTCTTTTATGCTTAACTACGGTTAGAATACCTACCCAAAAAGCCCGTATGATTCACTGGTAGATCGTGCGAATGAAGTGAGAACTGCCGCGGTTGGCAATCACACTGACAAACACTACGACAATGGCTGATGATTATTCGGCGGCTGGTCTTGAAGCCATTGATTTGCCATAGCCATATGGCTTTGACACTCAGTTTCTTAAGCCGTCTGACTCAGATGGTGTGATTAAAAATTTAGATAAGCGTATACTGCATTGTTTGGCGGTGCAGAGTTCGAATGAACTTTAAAAGAGGTTTTCTATGAGCAATGATCGCGCCTGACATTAACCATACACATAATGGTCATGACTTTGAGGAAGGGGTTGTTGTGCCGTTAGGTCATGGTCCATTGTTTTTTACGCCGAGAATTGGATGCCAAGTGAGCAGTAAAAGGAAAAACTATCACTTGTATGGTGTGTCAGTTTTAAAGCCAACGGACTCATTTTAACGAGTTTGAAATGGATTACGAAGGCCAGTACTTGTTTCACAAGTATGATCTATGACCTCGCAATGCGGAGAGGTTTGTTACTTCATTTAATCGCTGTTTTACTTTGAATACTTTTTCGCTTTTGCAGTAAACACAGAGAGTTTTTTTCGACACTGAATCAACTCAGCCCACTCTTGAGTTTTTACTATCTCATCGCCATTCATTTGCTCTAGAGCTTCGACTAAAACTGTTATCTTTTTAACGACTCTTTTGTGCGAGTGATACTCATACAGTGTGATTGGCCACAACACCATTGCTCGCATGTGCTTGCTCATTTTGCCCTCAGTATCAATCGCCAACCACTCTGGGTGAATCCACTTAAAAGCTAACAAAATTGGAGATATTGCCAAGTATGCGCTGAACACCCCTATTACAGTGGTAAATTTTGCAGCGTTAACAACGGTAACCAATAGGTTCAATGTCATTAGCGCAATAGCCCAATAAGGCATTATTTTCTTCATTACCGACCTACCTAGATTTGTCTTTCCATTACTTAATGATACCAGTTGCACTTTAAGGCTGACTAAAATCCTAGTTTAATGAAATTACTTAACAGATGTCGCCCGTTAAATATAGAAAATTCTTTACGATATTTCTCTTTCCAACCATTTGATTTTGCAAACGACGAGTAGATCATTTTTCTACTTAAAAATATGCATATACTTCTCAAAAAAACAGTAACACAGAGGCATCATGAAAGTTTTAGTTACGGGCGGCATGGGCTACATCGGAAGCCACACATGCGTTCAGATGATAAATGCAGGCATTGAGCCAATTATTTTAGACAATCTTTGCAATAGCAAGATCGCAGTCCTCAACAGAATAGAAGAGCTAACTGGGAAGCTTCCTACCTTCTATCGCGGAGACATTAGAGAGTCTGAAATTTTAGATCTCATCTTCGAAGAACAAGATATAGATGCCGTTATTCACTTTGCTGGTCTTAAAGCTGTTGGTGAGTCGGTAGCAAAACCAGTTCATTACTACCAAAACAACGTGGCAGGAACTCTTTGCTTAGTTGAGTCGATGAAGAAAGCAGGCGTTAAGAATTTGATTTTTAGCTCTTCAGCTACCGTTTATGGCGATCCTGCGGTCGTACCTATTACAGAAGGCTCTCCAACAGGCGGCACAACAAATCCATACGGTACCAGCAAACACATGGTTGAGCGCTGCCTGATGGACCTGGTTGACGCGGAAAGTGATTGGAGCATCACACTACTTCGATACTTCAATCCAGTCGGGGCTCACGAATCAGGTCGTATTGGCGAAGACCCACAAGGTATTCCTAACAACTTAATGCCATTTATCGCTCAAGTTGCTGTAGGGCGCCGAGACCACCTTTCGGTATTTGGTGACAACTACGACACACCTGATGGCACAGGCGTTCGAGATTACATCCACGTAGTCGACCTTGCTGATGGTCATTTAGCCGCATTAAATAAACTAAAAGACAAAGGCGGTCTCCACATTTTCAATTTGGGAACGGGTAACGGAACAAGCGTTCTTCAAATGGTAGAAGCATTTGGCCAAGCATGTGGAGCCCCAATTAAATATGAAACTTGCCCTCGTCGCCCTGGCGACATCGCAGCTTGTTGGGCAAGTACACAAAAAGCCGAAAGGGAACTTGGCTGGAAAGCAACACGTACTATTGCAGAGATGACAGCAGATACGTGGAATTGGCAAAGCAACAACCCTGAAGGCTACTAACATGTCAGAAAAATTTAACCCTGTAGATCATCCACATCGTCGCTACAACCCACTTACGGGTCAGTGGATTCTAGTGTCACCACACCGAGCTAAGCGCCCTTGGAGCGGCCAAGACGAGAAACCATCTAACGAACAGCTACCTGCATATGATGAGAACTGTTTCTTGTGTGCCGGCAACACTCGAATTTCAGGCGATGTGAATCCGGACTACAAGGGCACTTATGTCTTCAAAAACGACTTTGCTGCGCTTATGGAAAATTCGCCAGCTGCGCCTAAGTCAAATAATCCTCTGTTCAAAGTTGAAGGTGTAACCGGTCTTAGCCGAGTTATCTGTTTCTCTCCTGACCACAGCAAAACTTTACCAGAGCTACCTGTAAAAAAAATTCGAGGTGTCGTAGACACATGGACTGAACAAATCGAAGAACTTGGGAAAGACTACGTTTGGGTTCAGGCGTTCGAAAATAAGGGTGAAACAATGGGCTGCTCTCAGCCTCACCCACACGGTCAAATTTGGGCAAATAGCTTTTTGCCGAATGAGATTGAGCGAAAAGAGAAAAACCTAAAAGAGTACTATCAAGAAAACGGCAGTAACTTGCTCGTAGACTACGTTAAATCTGAGCTTGAAGATGGCTCACGAATCGTCGTTGAAACAGAGCACTGGGTTGCTGTTGTACCATACTGGGCTGCATGGCCATTCGAAACCATGCTGATGCCTAAAACTCATATTCGTCGCATGAGTGAACTCACGGATGAGCAGCGTGACGACTTGGCAGTAGCCATCAAAAAGCTTACTAGCCGATACGACAACCTGTTTCAGTGTTCATTTCCTTACTCAATGGGCTGGCACTATGCGCCGTTCTTCGAAGAAGGCACTGATATAGAACACTGGCAGCTGCATGCCCTTTTCTACCCACCATTGCTTCGCAGCGCGTCTGTACGCAAGTTTATGGTTGGCTATGAAATGCTAGCAGAATCTCAACGCGACTTGACTGCTGAACAGGCAGCGCAACGTCTACGCGATCTAAGCGACATCCACTATAAAGAGCAGTAACACAATGAGTAACCTATTTGACAAAGTACAGAGCGCTTTCGAGCAGATCTTTGGCGAAGTAAACACACACCTAATTCAAGCCCCTGGTCGAGTGAACCTAATCGGCGAACATACCGACTACAACGATGGCTATGTTCTGCCTTGTGCAATCGACTACCAAGCGGCAGTTGCTGCTAAAAAGTCTGGCGACAATATGGTTCAGGTTTATTCTGTTGATTACAACCAGACGGATGCATTTTATCTGGATAAAGAGATCACACACCACCCAGAATACATGTGGGCTAACTACGTTCGTGGTGTTGTTAAGTGTCTGCAGTCTCGCGGCTTTGAACTTGGTGGTGTAAACCTGACTGTTAGCGGCAACGTTCCTCAGGGTGCGGGTCTTAGCTCTTCTGCCGCTCTAGAAGTGGTTATTGGTCAAACCTTTAAAAATCTATTCAATCTTGAGATTTCTCAGGCTGAGATTGCATTAAACGGCCAACAAGCTGAAAACGAATTCGTAGGCTGCAACTGTGGCATTATGGATCAGCTTATTTCTGCAGAGGGTGTAAAAGATCACGCGTTGCTGATCGACTGCCGCTCTCTAGAGACTTACCCTATTGGCATGCCTAAAGGTATGTCGGTTATGATTATCAATTCGAACAAAAAACGTGGTCTGGTTGATAGCGAGTACAACACTCGTCGCGAACAATGTGAAGAAGCCGCTCATTTCTTTGGTGTTAAAGCGTTGCGCGATGTCAGCCTTTCACAGCTAGAGAACCGCCGTGATGGTCTTGATGACGTTGTTGTTAAGCGAGCTCGTCACGTTATTACCGAAAATGCTCGTACGCTTGCTGCATCTAAAGCTCTAACGGAAGGTGATATGGGTCTTGTGGGCAAGCTTATGGAAGAATCTCACGCATCGATGCGCGACGACTTCGAGATTACCGTTCCTGAGATTGATTATCTCGTTGGCCTAGTTAAGTCGGTAATCGGTGAACAAGGTGGCGTTCGAATGACCGGTGGCGGCTTTGGTGGCTGTATTGTGGCTCTTTGTCCTCCTCCACTGGTTGATGATGTCGTTACTGCCGTTACTGAACGTTATCAGGCTCACACAGGGCTTAAAGAAGATATTTACGTGTGCAGTGCGGAAAATGGCGCAGGCTAAAAACAAGCTCGAAAAGCTTGCCACTTGGAACTATAGCCGAAGATTCGGCAATATGAACGCTTGGCTCAATGACGACGAAGGTGGCGTAAGAAAAGTCCCTAAAGATGTTATTCAGTCAATTATTAACGATGCTTCGAGTGGCAAGTTTTGTACCGTAAAGGCGGTTGCAGCAAAGAATCGCGTTACCGACGCTACGGCAGCGAAATATTTAAGAATGCACAATGTGGAACTAAAAAAGCCCCTATAATTTGGGGCTTTTCTATTTATACGCAAGGAGACTAATCTTGCTCTCCATAACTCAAAGAGTTGACTCCAAGCGGGCTATCTTCGGGATTATCCAACCTTAAGCCAGATAACATTGAAAGTGCCGCATCGCTAATACCACCTGAGTACACTTTGGTTCCATCTGGATTGGTCGTCGATACCTCTCCCGGGTTCCACGCCACGAAAAAGTCACTTAGGTCATAGCCTGACACATACGAAGTACATAGCATCATTAAATCGCCCCCCGACAGTCCCGTCTCCTGCGTGCTGCAGTAGTTAGTGCCATCGCGGTCTTGCAAATTATCGCCCTGCTTATCTCCACGCGCCTTTCTGTGCATTAGCTTAACCATGTTCCAGCCTGCATCCTGAGCATATATCGGCGGCTGACTTGCATCGGCTTCATACCAGTCATCCAATGAAAAGTGGGTTTTTGCCCATATTTTTAATTGGCCAAGCATGACTAAGCGAATACCTGCATGCCCATTTGACCAGGCATGCCCATTGTTTTCGTCTAGCCATAATGGGGCTTTTTTAATATCAAATATGATCCTGTCCATTCGCAGAGGTAGATCGTCACGACCCTCAAGCTCTTGCATGTATAGAGCAAGGAAGTTGTTGGTTACTTCTGTGCTGCCTTCTGCCATAAATGGCGGAGAAGCCAAGTTGTGCCCTATTTCATGCCAAAGTATCCAATCATTGTTCGCGTGAGTCGGAACGTATGCTCTGTCAGCCTTGAAGCTACTATTCATCACTGGATAACCAGAGTGAGCGTGGCCCACTGAGATTTGTACGTCGTTAACAAACCTATGACGGAAACCCTTTAGGCTATCGTAGGTATAACGACGGTGTTGGCCGCTATCGACCTCTTCGTCGCGACCATAGAAATCACTCGCTGCATTGGCAAAGCGATTCATATTTTGAGAGAACCCTGCAACATCCATATTGCGGACATTGTTTATCGGGGTGGTGTAAATGAATGTGCCAGTATCCAATTCTGCAATAGGCGCAACAGAAGAGTCAGGGCCATTCACCCAAGCTCCGTCTTTCCACCAAGCGGCCGTCTCAACATTTTCAAAGTTGAATGTTTGCTTTCCTAAACCTTTCGCTTTTGGCTTAACGTAGATCAATCCGCCATAAGGAGTGGTAAAGCTCAGACTGCTGCCATCGTAATGATAGTTGGTTTGCATACGTGGCGGGCGTTTTAGACCTACCTCATGATTCGCTCTGCCTGTCAGATCATCGGCCATCATGACGGTAATCGTCGCTTCTACACCGCCGCTTACCGTAACTTCTTGCAGTTGAGGTGCCCACAATCCAGTTGATTGCTTATTACCTGCTGAGTAGGCAACACTGTTACCGTCAGTCTCAATGTCGACAGAACCGCTAGAGCCGCTACCTGGAGTTTTACCAGGGTATTCCGTCGTATCAACAACGATATCGTAATCCCAGAATGAGCGGCCAAGCATAATTCTCGTCAGAGGCTTTTCCATGTAATTGATAGGATAACTTGGATTCAACTGGTTATTTAAGTCACCATATCCGTGAATCATGCCATTTGCGACTAACGAAGCTTTCAGATCGCTAGGGCAACTTGCTTCTCCGGAATCAGGCTGGTGTTGGCCGCCGGTATAACAGTTTAAGAACTGCACAGCTTCCTTGAAGCCAAGCTCATCCTGCACATCGTCTTGGTAGCGATATGGATTGTCATTCCACATCCAAACAGCCAAACTGTCGTAAGCCTTGTTCAGCTCCGATGTTGACAAGCGCAGACCTTTCTCCCCCTTTGTTCGGTAGTAAATTTCGTGGTTGTACAGTGCAGTAAAGTTAGATCCTAAGTTCGCTGACTTCACCATACTTTCAATCACATCGGTACTGACTTCATAGCGATCAAAGTCAGGTCGGTGATACTTACCTCGAACAGTAAAGTCATGCCCCTTACGAACTTCAATACAATTGAACTCGTACTCGTACGAATTGGCACAAACCGGTGCATTTTCAAATGCGGTTTGCAGCTCTTTGATTGCAGCTTCGCGTTCTTCCTGTGTGTTCACAAAAATACGGGCATACTTCTCAACCATGATTGGAGAGCCGTCTGCATTTAGCTCAGGGTTGCCGTCGCTGTCCAGTTTTGTTATTTCATAAGTAGGGATCTCAAACTTAATCTTCGTCTCATCTTTGATCCACTCAACGCTACCATCTTGATGAACAGTAAATGGCTGTGAGCCAAAATTGTCTTTGAATCGCTCAAACACCACCATTTCTTTTTGGCTCTTAACATGTAAGTTGGGATATGGAGAATTACAGTAATGAGAGCCGCCACAAAAGGCTTGATAAGTCGGTGTTACGTTCTGACCTCCAATCGATACGCCAGCGGCATCGGCCAAGCGACCAATTGGCTCCGGGTTAATCTCTTGAATCGCGTCCATAAACAACACATTACCTCCATCATTGATGTATTTGATAAGGGCGGTAACATCATCTTGACTCAGGTTAGGATTTTCTAGATCTGACAAAAATTGATTGGTCTTTTTTCTTATGGCCATCGGTGGATAGGCCTGAAGAATTAAGATTGGAGTATCAGAAACCGATAGATTGCCAAAGCCAGAGTGTGACAGCTTTTCTACATAACCAAACCCATATTCATCACTAATAAAGAAGGGATATTCGATGCCCATAAGTCTATTGTGAGTTGCTAAATACCCTTTCTCAATATTGGTTGCGACATTGACCTCCTGGGTTGATTGGCCATTGTTGAACCACTCAAACAAGTTAGAAAAGAAGCGCTTCATATTCCCTTGATCGTCATGATTCGAGTTTTCTATCTCGTTTATTGTGCAGGATTTTGTTGAACTATCGACAACAACAGAGCGACTGCCCCAATAAGCATCCGGACAAGATAGAATACTTGGGTATAGCCCGTTCCCCATGAACACCACTTTGCCCTCACCGATGCTACCGGCAGTAACGAATGGGAAGCCATAAATTGCGCTGTTTTTGGTTACCAACGGGACTTCTGGCATCTCAACGCCCGGATACTCTGCAATATACGGACGCCCCTCGCGTGTCCATATTTGTTGCTCGCCAAGTGGTATTTCACTGTTTATATCAGTACGGGGCATCATGATCGGGAATGCTTCGTTCGATATATTTAATGCTCGCATACCACGAGTGTTACCGGTAGCTCCGTAATAGCTACCTGTGTCGTTAAACACATGAAAACTGTCAACGTTAGCAAAAATCTGCTTCAGAGTGTTCGTGACATATTTATCGTCAAAGTCTGTACTTAGTGTTTTTGGCGTAAATACAGCGCGCATTTGAGGGTAGGTTGAGGAAAGTTTAAGATCGCTGTCAATCGCAGCCGTTAGACCACTATCAAACTGTTCTTCAAATTCGTTTGGCAACAAAAAGTCGGTCCCATCCAAACGTCCACCATTAGGAAGTGATAGGTTAATTAGTTCATTGATGACATTTGGGTACTTGGCAAAAGTCTGATGAATGTTGTCACTGATCTCTAATGATGAAGCGTTGCGAGTGGCATAACGCTCGAGCAGTGATTGAATATTGTCTTTTGTAATGGGATTTTCAGTGACATCAGTTATCTTGTAATTAACCTGATTCCCCTTCACCTTACCAATCTCGAACGTATCGATGCCAAATGTAATGGTGTCACCCCATTTGTACTCAAACTCACCGTTTTGATCGGTAGTGCCGTTAGAGTGAGCAGAGAAAAAACCTATATTAGCAATCGGTGTGCCGTTTGCATCGGTAAGTGTACTTCGAGTGAGTATTTGTGCAGCAGCGCTTGGCTGGTATGCATAGCTTGCCTCAGCATTGGCAGAAACAAAGCCTGAGTCCAGATTGTTGCTTGCATCGGGATCGAGTACAGGGATTACCGTATCATCTACGTGAGAACTTGGAGTCTCGCCTGTATTGTCTGTATCTTTTTCCGCGATGGCGTCAAAGTACGCTTCAACTTTGTCATCATCATCGAGGTTCTGATAGACCTCTTCAATGTCAAAAGAATCTATTTCACTCAAACATATAGCGCCTTCCGTCTCGCAAGAATCGATAGACTGAAGAACTTTCACCGCATTGGCACCGCCACCACTAAGAACGTCGGTTACATCAAACGACGTTGACAACTTGTCATTTTCCACCGTCGCTATCATTAGGCTTTTTGGCTGTTCAGAGAGTGGCGCGACAAAGCTACCTAATACAATCGAGCCAAGGTTACACGCAAATGGAGTGCCCTCTTCCACCTCAAATGTTCCATCAGCCTCTGCTAGTCGCTTGCCATCACAATCTACATCGCCTTTGATAGTTTTACCTGCAGCCAATAGAGAACTTACATAGATCTTTGGCGGATAAACAACCACAGGCGGTTCTGGTTCAGGCTCGGGGTCTGGTATGACGGGCGGCTCTATCGGCTCTGGTTCTACAGGAGGCTGAGGTTCTATTGGGGGTTCTGGCTCAGGGTCTGGTTCAGGCATCACAGGTGGGTCGATCGGGTCTGGTTCTACAGGAGGCTGAGGCTCTATTGGTGGTTCAAAAGGAGGCTCAGGCTCTACTACTTCAGGTGGGCTAGGTTGCCCGGGATTTACTGCACTATCCGTAGAGTCATCGTTACAGCCGGTTAAAATAAAAGACAAAAAAATGGTTAGTGCTAACGAATTTTTTGCCGAACAATTGGAAGCCATACACTACTCCTTAAATTACACCATCCTTTATTTGGTGCAAAAATACATGTTATCTGGCGTTTTTTTGTAGAAGGGAAATCACAAAGAAATGACTGATTATGAAATTACTGTCAGCGTGAAAACTGCGAAAACAGTTATATTCTCTTACGCCAATGTGGACAATCGGGAGCAAGGGAAAACTTGACGTGATGCAATGTAGATTGTACATGCGCAAAAAACCGCCCTATTGGCGGCTTTTTGTTGGAAAAAGGTGATCAAAAAGCCCCAATTAAGGGGCTGTTAATGAGAATAAATTCTCCACTCTATATAAGAGCTATCGCTAAGAACGAGTTGTCTTTCCCGTTCCACAAGGTTAGAAGATGTCTTAGCTAATAAACATTGTACATTAGCAATCAAACTAATCAACCGTCCTTTATTATTTATCTCATCAAGTCTAGATTGGGTGATTTTCACCAAGTCATTTGGTGTACTGACCACTTAACAATGGTCGTTATGGTGATTTAGAACTGGACATCTATCGGTTGAACAACAAAGGGTTCCAACATAGAGGTTTATCAAAGTGATAATCAGAAGAGAGACAAAGACACGTTGCTCTATTACTTTAGTACCACTGACATCGCTGAGCTAACTCGTAAGCAGTTCTAAAACCATCAAGCGACATTGTTCTCTTTCCACCCTCGACAAATTTATTTGACGAAAATACCTCGTAAGTTACCGTCAACCCATCTTTAAATCGCTCGAGCATAAGTTGATATTCGTGGTCAGTGACCAGATGTCCGTAAGGAACCTTTCTGTTCTTCAAACCGACAGTAACACTGCTTGAATTGTCTACAGTGTAAGTCGCTCCTATCCCCTCAAAGGAACCACTGGCTATCAGGTTTGCTCTAGCGCCCCCAGGAGCCTTAGGGATAAATACAATGGCGGGAATTGTTCGCTTGTTCATCGTCGTTGGTGCAACGACACATGTTCTCTCTTTCGTATCCGGGTTTGTCCATAGGCCAACACTCCAATCGTCAGATACAGCCACCGCTTGATAGTTTGAGCTTGCGACGCTAGAAAACGAAGCAAGTGTGCAAAGCAATGCGGCAGCCTTACGCATTTATTAGTATCTCGTACATAGCACCTACCATGATCATGTTTCTTAGTTCAATTTTATTCCAAAAACCCAAAGAACCAGCAGGATAAAAACCATAAAGCAAATTGGTCTAAGCAGCATAACAACTTCCCTTTTATAATAGCGGCAACCGACCATTATATTGGTTTGTTAAAGTAAGGAAAGGTGAACTGTTACATTTGTGGCTTATAACACAAATTTTTAAACGAATTACTCATACCAAAGAGGAGTTATCAAGCTTAAAAACATGCATCTGAGCAGGGTGTTATTGCAACAAACTAAGCTCATCAGTGGCAATTAATTTTGAATTTTAACTAAGCGAACAGTAAACAATCTTGGCCCACCTTAGCTAAGAGCGACATATCCAGACTTTATAAGAACCGCCGATAATTCTATGCTAGTCAATGACTTGAAATGGAAAAAGAAAAAAGGCCCACACCATGTGAGCCCAAAAGGATTTAAGAATTCCATTAACCGAAACAAAAAGATAACTTGATCGTAGACACTACCTTTACCAGTGTTAGTGAAGTTTGTGTTTACAAAGTTGTGGCCAATAGTAACCACTGTACAACATGTCGCAGGCAAAACAAAAGAAGAGAAAGTTTTACCTTGGGAAGTGACATTTCTATGAGAAGGTTGGCGTTCAACTCACACTCAAACAATACAACTGCACTCTATTTACAGTCAATGCTAACCTTAGCTTTAGAGTCAAAAGTGTGCGGAGTTGCATTGTCTAATGTGGTTTTGTTCAATAAGAGCCAACACTTAGCCTTCCTCTTAAATGATTCAGCCAGGCCTCGCCTGATTGTTGAGGCGAGTGTTTAAACTTGTTGCGGGGAGTTAGATTAGTCACAAGGGACAACTGTCAATTTAGGTGGAGAATACATTGCAGTATCAACAAGTACGAGCCAATTTTCATACAAAATATGACACTTAGTTGTATCCCTAAAGCCTTTTGGCGATATTTTAATGGACGACATAAAACCACCAGATACCGACACCGTGTTCTGGTCATGTATAAACCAGTCACTTCCCTCAACAGCACTTAGATTTGTCACCAAAGCAGGTAACGTTCCCCAATCAGCTGCAGGGTATCCATATCTGAAAACACACAGATTAGAAATATCACCCTCATCCGTTCCGCACTTACTAAACAAGTCTGGATAGTCCGCTGAGGATACTCGCGACTCGTTCTCAAGCCCCTGAATGGCGAGTTTGCCATAAGCAATCCCCATAGCTCCGTTGATTGTTCCTTTCATTGCGTGCAGTGTGGCGTTTCTCGCATCGACCTGTAAGTTTAAAAAGCGTGGGGCGGCGGACACCGCTAAAATGCCAAGAATTACTATAACCACAACCAATTCAATCAAAGTAAAGCCGTTTTTCTTCACACTACTTCCTTACAACTTTTAAGGTTCGATATCCGCCAAACATTATCGTTTCAATTCAAATAGAATCGGTACTGTCACCATTGGTCAAGCGGCCTTCTAGAATGGAAAGAGAATGCTTGCCGACCAGCGGGTAAAGTCGCGCTGTCAAATTGTTTTTCTCTATGAGGGTGAGTTGTTGAGTGCTTATTTTAACAGCGAAACGGGCGAACTTAAAGGTAGGCGTCCTTTTACTACTTGTGAATACAAAATAACCGACACAAAGGTCGGTTTAATCGCATGGGTCATTGCCCCTTAGGCGCATTAAAGTGCTTGGAACTTCATGACTAGAGACACTTATTTATGATAACCATGACTGCATGGTTAATATAACTGACACCAATATTAAGACAATCTTCAGAGCATTAAAGTACTGGGAATTCACTTAGAAAATATGTCCCAATCTACTGAATTTACAGCCTCCATGGCCCTTATCTGCTCTTCTAGTTGACGAACTCTCGCCTCTTTGTCTCGTAGTTCCATTTGATATAGTTTGTCGCAATCTAGTCTCTTCGGGCCACCAAACTTATACTTAAGCCTCATGCCAATTCTTGACTCGGTATTGTCATTGTAATATGAGTTCTCACCATCATAATCCGCAAGATCTTTTTCAGTGTATGCAATGATTTCAAATGGCGTGTCGCCCGCATCGAATGAACAGCTAATACCATCAGAGGTTCTTATAGAATCCGCAAACACTCCGGTTGACAACAATGCGAACAAAACCAAGAACAACCTCATTTTTTAACCCACAACAACTTAGCAACCGTGCATAACTTTATGCGATACATAGACTGAGAGGCCAATGGCTTCGATATAGAACAAATCTTAAACTTCTCAGGTATACCCATCGCTTTTAATCGCACAGGAACGTTGATGGTTTGCTCTACCCCACGACCGAGAGAGACTGTTTCCATAACGACTTTTCCATTGACAGTGATATCGAATGCTTGATGGAAATCGTCTGTATTGGTTATTGATATAGGTACGACTTTTACGCCAGTGAGCGTCACAGCTTCAGTTGGATTAGATTTGCCGCCATAACTTGAAGGAGATTGACTTTGCGCGACACAGAGACTGGAAAGGGTCAGCAAAGTCACTATTAGTATTTGTTTCACCATAAAATATCTCAAGAGAGGGCTAAGCCCTCCCTTTAGCCCACTAGCTACACGTAACTTCTAGAACGGCTGTTGCCTGGTAATCACCGGCATCTGTCACAATATTGTCAGAACGAACAAAGAAGCCGATCGTTGCTCCTTTCGCTACGCCAACTTGCGAAGATGAAACTTCGACATTGGTATCATTGTAAAGTTTGTATGTTGTACCACCAGGAAGCGTGGTCGAGCCTGTATCACTTACTGAAGATAACTGGTAGGTGATCGTGTTTGCCGTGGTGGAAAAAGTGACCTTAGCTTGCTCTGATTCAGCTGGTGCTGAGCTAGTTCCGTCTAGGATCAAGGCACCCGTTGGTGTGTCTACGGTGGCCGTGCAGGCCGATGTTATCGTCTTTGAAAACGTCATATTGTCTGAGGTGGCAGCTACAACAGAATTAGATGCAGCGATCACAGCTAAAGCTAAAATTAGTTTCTTCATTTAAAAACATCCTAATTAAAAATGATTTCACATCATAGAAAGTCCGCTGCAATTATACAAGAAAGCATCCCTTATCAGCCAATAAAAAACCAATAAAACTGTAAAATTAAAACTCAACATCCTCTAATTAAACGAATTAGTAACATTACATTGACATAAATAGTTCAAGAAATCCGATGCGCTGTGAGTATCTAGGTTTAACTCTACCTTGGTTTAGAAAGGTAACAAACACATTATTTCTCGATAGCTTTTGCTAGTACCGGAAAAACAGATCAACTCGACCATGTCAAGGCCTCACATAGCTACCTTATCAAACTTTGTTTAATTTAATCATATAGATACATATCAATTTAGTCACATAGCTAACATGGGCTCACAGCTTTGCTGCAATGATTTTGAATGAATAAGACAGTAAAAGTCGCGTGTTCGATCGGTGTATTCGTCAAACAACCAGCCCAACCACAAGCTCTATTGACATTTCAATCACTTGTGTATTCTTTTGCCCAAAAATCTCAAAAATAAGAGACATATACTTCTAAAATAAGGAAATATTCTTTATTATTTACCGTATATAAACACTAAGAATATAATTTATGAAAGCTTTCGTTTACATCGCATTAGCATCGTCAGTAATTGGATTAGCGGTGCTTGATTTCAATGTATCTGCCGTTAGCAGAATAGATAGCATGGCTGAATTTTCTCAGGCAATCAGAAATTACACCTCAAAATTGAATCTTTCAGCAGCGCAAGACTTTCCCTATAACGTGCCCAGTTTTGCAGCCGTACATGTAATGAAAGAGCTCAATGACTTGTCGGTCAATATGAAGTACCGAGAAGTCAGTAATAACCCGTCTAATCGGCAAAACTTAGCTAACGACCATGAAAAAAAGATAATCATGGGTGCAAAAAAATCCGTCGCGCAATATGGATTTTCAAGCGATATAGACCATATATACCTGATCAGGTATGACCCAATTTACGTGAAAGAAAGCTGCCTTAGTTGTCACGGTAAAGTAGAGAATGCCTCAGCCCAGCAACATCGTCACTACGGTAAAAAAACGGGTTACGGTTACAAGGAAGGCGACCTATATGGTGTAAAAGTGATATCCATCGACATCACATGGTTCTTAATAAGATACCTCGCGTTTTTGGTCATATTTGTCATCCCTGTCATCATGTGGTTTAAGGGGTTCGACAAAAAGTTAACAGAAGCTCTTAACGTTGATTCCCTTTCTGGTGCTTACAACAAAAACTACTACCTGAAGAGCAAAGATCGCCTGATTGATAATGGATATGTTTTACTGTTTGACGTGGATGACTTTAAAAATATCAATGATACCTATGGACACACATGTGGCGACAATGTCATTTGGCAAGTGTGCGAACTGATAAAGTCGAAATGTCGAAAGACCGATATGCTGTTTAGATTTGGTGGTGAAGAGTTTGTTCTCTTTCTGAAAGGTATAAACTCGAAGGAGAGAGTTATCAGCATTGTGGGGGACATAATGACCGAAATATCTGCTCACGAATTCGTTCACGAAGGAATAAAGTTCAACGTTACGGTATCAATTGGTATTTGCAAAAAAGCACCATCAATCAGTACGGAAGATGCAATATCAAAAGCGGATCTAGCTATGTACGATGTGAAGAAGCATGGTAAAAACAATTTCAAGTTTGCCGATTAAAAAAGCCCCTCTTACGTGGGTGCTTATCTTTCACTTTCGAAAGATTGGCTCAAACGGTTTTTACGCCCGAATTTGAATGACAATATGCGCATTCTTCAAGGCAAACAATGTACTGGTTTCGTCCCGCTACTTTCGCTTTATACATCGCTTTGTCCGCACGTTGATAAAGCGATTCAAAGTCATCTTTATCCCCGAATTCAGCAATACCTATACTCACCGTCACGTGTTTTGATATCGATGATTTGGGATGCTCAATGGCCGTTTTGGCCAATGCAGTTCGAATATTATCCACAACACTAGCTGCCTGATGGGCGGACGTTGCCGGCATAATGAGTGCAAACTCCTCTCCACCAATACGACACACGCTGTCGATTTTACGCTTACATTGAGAACGTAGAATTGCGGCGACATTCCTAAGACATAAGTCCCCGGCAGGGTGTCCTTTTGTATCATTGTACTGTTTGAAAAAATCGATATCTAGTATCACGATCGCGAGTGTCGACTTTGAACGGCGGGCTGAATCAATCGCTATTCTAAGAGCCGAATTAAAGCCTTTTCGGTTTTTAATTCGAGTGAGTTCATCAACATAAGATACCCTTTCAAGCCTATGAATTTGGTTAAAATTTTCTATAAACTTCGACTCAAAAAGCTCAAAGAACTTATTCGACATAGAATAGAAAGCCATCGATAAAATGGGAAACTTCATCGCGCTAATTAAAATATCTAACATGATTACATTTGGTCGAATCGAGGTTAAATAGATATAAAAGCAGACAATAGGCAACGTCCCCGTCGCTAATACAACTCGATTCGCGTTCCAGCTCATCAACATGATAAGAAATAAAATCAATAAGATTTTTTTGCCATCATCAGGAGACAAAAAAGCCGACGCCGTAATATGGGTTAAGAGAATAGCACTGATACTAATAAGTAAAGCGTAAGTGGAGAGTAAAACGTCATAGTAACGCGCTGGTTTGTTCAGGAAAAAAACGCCACAACTGACTAGCAAGAGAGTTGCGCTTATTGCCAGTGTTGAGAAATACTCAGGAGAGACACTGCGAGGATCGGCGACAATATAGTAACCGACCGTCATGCATAGCAATGCTTGAGTGACAATAACCCATAGGTACCCGTAATGAAGAACTTTGTATCGGATTTCACCTATAATCGACTTACTGCTTAGATTGACATCTTGGTTCATAGTCACTGCTTATTTTTATTACTTTACTCTTATGCCTCGGCACGCAAACACCAAATGAGAATAGACAACAACCACGAACTCATTTGGATTCCTATGAAAGGCGACAGCTCCCTCTTTTTATCAGCTTTCTGAGTAAGGTTTCATGCATAACAACACATACATAATTGATTGTTTTAACGGTTTTTAATCATATGAATTGTGCAATATCACTTCTACTCATTGTTGTAGAGTGATTATTGTTCCATTCCACATTTTTGCTCATATTTTTGGATCATGTTTTTTATTTTCAATGGCAGGCAATCATAGGTTCCTGCTTTGTAACACGCCATGATACTGCGCTGTGTAATGTGGTCAGGGGCCATCAATCCTTCTTTTTCATTTCCCTCATCAATGAATGCAACAATAGGCATTCTTCCGAACATTGCGTCGTGATAATACCCAATTACATAGCAATCCAAGATGCATTGCGATAGGTCGCTATTTTGTGTATCCATCACATGTTTCTCTTCTATCTCATCAAGCACCCACAGTGTGCTTGTGCACTTTGTATCTAGATGAAAAATAGTAATCTCCTTAACAACCCGCAAAGTTGACTGGCACTAATTCAAGAATATAACAACAACCAGAAATAAAATAAAGGCTAACACCCCTTAATGAAAGAAGAGGTGATTGGGCTCAATCAAACAAAAAGGGCTCTAAGAGCCCTTTACTTTGTTATACATTTGATTAGAACTGATATCCGACAAACCACTTCGTTTGGTCATAGTCGGGGAAATAATCGTCACTTGCTGAGTTAGAAACATATTCAAAGCCAATGACTAACGCTTGTTTAAAAGTCGCTCGCACACCTAAGCCAAATCCCATGTAAGCACTGCTATCTGAAGCTTCAGCATAGCTATTAGAGAGTGTAAATTCCGTCTCTTTGATACCAACTAGGCCGTATGGCTTGATTTGAAAATCTTCATTCACATCGAATTTTTTACCTAAATCAACGTTGATACCAAACGTCGTAGTCTCGGCAAGCACTGTATTGTATGTTTCGTCAGCTTTCGCAAACGATAAAGATACCCCTAGGTAATCATTAATATCACCGCCAAACGTTAATTCAAAACCTGCTGGTTCTGGGATGTATTCGTCTGCGGTTTGGTCAATTTTTCCAACAGATACATACAATTTTGCGGGCTCATGTTTTACATCGTCTGCTGCAAATACTGAAGCACTTGAAACAATAGATGTCATTGCGACGGCAAAAAGAGTTTTATTCATTTTTGAGTTATTCATGGTTGTTATAAGTTTATATGTAACTAGGTAGTTAACTAGGTGGCGTATACTACTCTGTGAAAATTAAATAACAACACCCATCCTTTATATTTCGAGCAAAAACTTAATCGAGCGTGTAAAAAAGCCCCGCTCTATGGTGGGGCTAGCATCAATAATCAGAATCGGCTTTTACTCACACGGTACTAATGTCTCTTCTGATTGACCACACAGCTTCTTGTGTGTGCCATTGGCGAAATAGTGAGATTGTTGCCAGTTTCCGTCTTTGTCATGGGTGGTCACGACTTGAGTTGGATCGCTCCCCCATTGGTTGCGAGTTCGGAACCAATAACTTGTGCCGTAATCGGACTCGTCATAGAAATCGTGGCTGATCCCTTTGGTTTTAATGGCTGCGATTAACTCTGCTTTTGTGAGGGACTCATCGCCAATCAAGTACTCAAGGCCGCTACTCGTTGCGCTGTTGTAGGTATGGTGTGAGTAATTGGTGAGTTCCCCTTGTTGGCCAGAGAATGTTTTAAGTAGAACCGTTTGTTCGACAGAACCTTGTTCATAATCAGCAGCTTTACAGGTATTCCAGTCCTCTACAGACAAGTAAACCGTGTTATTGATGCCATAAGAATAGGGCTTATCAAGACTCTCTAGCGCCTCAGCAGAAGCACACTGATAATTCGAGCTATGAGAGTCCCATATCAAACCATGAGCCGTCTCTACATTGATGCCATTTCTTTGCACCGTTACCAACTGGTCTTGGCTGAACAGCTTAATACGGGTTTCTAAATCTTCTGACATCTCCCACACGTTGCTCGTGTAGTTGCCGGTAGATGGCTGGATGAACTGGCGTCGGTACCACTTATCTTCGTAGCCTTCTTCTACGCTGTATTCACCAAGGAAGAACTCTACAAACGCGATCGCGCTTGGGTTCTCATCTCGAATCGCCTTGGTCTCTTTGTAAGTCTTTTGTAGACCAGGAATAAGACGCTTGGCCAAGGTATGCGCTTCTGTGTCATTGGTATCAATGTAATCGCCATAAAGCCGTTCTGCAGTGATGTTGTAACGTGTGTGCATTTGAACTTCTTGGTCACGTAAGCGCTGTGCAATGTCTTTACGAAGTGCTTCACCTTTGATTAAGGTTTGGCAAGATAGAGGTTGCTGGGTAACAGTCCGCAGTTCGCTTTCAACCTCACTCCAGATCACGGATGTGAGTGGTGTGACATTTTTGAGGTCGCTATCAGTGGTGAGTGCAAACTCAGGTGGGATTACCATTTGGTAGGCTTCTTGTATCGGCTCTTCTGGTTTATCTAGGTCAATCGCCCCAATGGGAACGTCAACGACCACGGGCACATACTTAACGCACTCTTTAATGTCTGGGCCAACAACAAGCTCAAAGTCACCCTCATCTACAGTGACAATATGTGGCTCGTTCGAGTCTAATACCTTATCAAAGTCGAGATCGAGAAAGACGGTTGCACCCTGAATATAGCCATCAATCGCTTTTCCTTGAATGGATACTGACGTTCCATCCGAGCCGCCAGAGCCGCTACCTCCGCCGCATGCTGTCAACATTATTGCTGTTAGCGAAGTGGCGAGCATTTTCTTATTAAACATTGTTATTTGCCTAGTTTGGATCATCTGAAATTTTAGGGAGGCAGATGATAACAAACCCAACAAGATTTTTAAGGACGAAGACCACTATTTCTTAGAGTTAATGGCAATAAAAAAGCCCCGCGTTATAGCGAGGCTCATGTTACTTTTGGTTAACCTTGTCAGAGATGAACTGGACGATTTCATCGTACATCTCTGTGGGTAAACGACTCAGCTCAATCTTCAGTCCGCGTTTGTCGCTGCTACGAGAAACTTTGGCGTACTGGTTCTTGTCCTCAAACTTCGCTATAGACTCGGTTTTCCAAGAAACCTTCGCTTCTTTCTTGGTAAGTTTCGCCTCTATCGCGGCTAAAACGAGCTTCTGTTTGTCTTCCACATTTTCTGCATCGTCTAAGTTGAACTTAAGTGAGCGGATAAAGTGTGTAATTGGTGTATTTTCTTTTGCTAGCTGCTTTTCAGCTTTAGCAAGCTTGGCGTAGTAACCGTTTGGGATACCCTCACAATCTGGGAATACCTCAATCATGCGTTGGTCAATTGTTGCTGCAGTGAAGCGCTTACGACACGTTTCACGACCTATGTTTAGGTGCGCTGCAAGTTCATCAATCTTAGTGAAGCCTTGCTCTTGCATAATGCTTGCGTAGTCCGCACCTAACTCTCGATAAGAAAGACGCTTGACCGACTGAGTCGTACCAATAAAAGCGATGAGGTCGTCTTGATCTACGTTTCCTTCAATCACCCACAATGGTAAGTCTTTTTTAGCGTGAACACAGGTGAAGCGTCGGCGCGAACTGTCGAGCAACTGATAAGCGCCCTGCTCGTCTTTGGTGGCGACACCTTCAGTGTGTACGCCCTCTTCTTGGATGCTCGGTAAAATATCACGCACGGAATCTAATGTGAGTGATTCTTGGCGACGAGGGTTAAGTGGGTGAATCGCCGTTTTGCTTTCTAACTCATCAGCTTTGACGATCACGCGTTCGGCCATTGCCGTTTTTCCGCTGGCGAAGGTGAAGACTTTCTTTGGGCTTTCAGACTTTGTACGTTTTCCCAGTTGATTGCCTTGGTTAAAACCGGTGCGCTTATCTTGTGGTCGTAACATGTTATAGCCCCTTCGCTGCTAGTTGCTTAATTTCGGTGATGAACTGGTGATAGACGGCATTAACAGACGTCATCGCTAAATCGAACTGTTTACCACTGCAGATTTGCTCTGATTTTCGGATATCCAGTACGGTTCGATTACTTTCTGCAGCAGCAACAAATGCTTCAGAGTGGCGAATAGCAGTTGACAGCAAATGTCCCTGCGCTGCACGCAGTAGCTTGTCGAAGACTTTCACCTCATGAGCGCTCTTCTCATCAAAGTTCACCGGAAGAAGCTTCGCCCACTTCAGGTTTTCACCTTGCGATGGCAGCGCTCTGAACGTACCCGGCATGGTCGCCATGTAATTACTGGTAGACGCAAAGTCGAACTCACGTGGGGTTACTGGAATAAGCACGGCATCAGCTGCTTCATTCACAGCCCATAGAATTGGTGAGTTCTGAGGTGGCGTATCAATAAAGATCAGGTCGTATTCTTCTTTCAGTACCGGAAGGATTTTTTCACGCAGCACACTCACCAACTGTTGTTGGCCGGCTTCATCTTGTCCCCAGTAGCTGTCAACAAAACGTTCGTCTGACGGGAACGCCGGAATCACATCAAGGTTTGGTAGGTGGGTCTTGAATGGAATCGCTTTAACCAGTTCGTCATAGCTAAAGTCGTTAAGGTACTGAGAAAAGTCGCCTTCAGGCTCCAAATCGGCCAGTGCAATGTCGACAGCTGTCATGTACACCGACTCATCATCGGCTTGATGGATGAGGTTTTGGCCCGTTGAACCTTGTGGGTCTAAATCGATCACTAGGCAACGCGCATTGAGGTTAAGGTCTAGGGCCGCAGCGGTCGCTAAGGTAACCGTGGTTGTCGACTTGCCGGTGCCACCTTTATGGTTCTCGACTACCACTGTTGTTGGTTCGAAGCGTTGGTTGTACTTTGGAAAGTCCATAAAATCCATCATGCTCGCCACATCAAAGCGGTTATAAAGATGGGTGCGGCCTTGAATGATAGGTGCACCAATCACGCCCTGCTCTGTTGCTTCATCGATCCGAGTATTGAACGTCACACGCGATAGACCAAACAACTCTTGAAGCTCTTTTTTCTTCAATGAATGGTTGTAGATCAAACGGTCAACACTGCCTTCAACTTCAGTGTCAGTTACTCTGATTTGCATGCGTTCTTTAATCACAGCCTTGAGATCGGCTTGCTCTTGCTGCATGCGTTCGCATACGAGTTCCAATGAATCGATGATGGTGGTCATGAGGTGTCCTTAGTGCCTAAATCGCCTGTAGATACTATAGAGCACTAAAAACAAAAATTAAACCCTGAAAGTGAAAATTACCACATTTAAGGTTTAATTTTATTCTGAAGGGTTAATATCTCAATGAAATTACCAGCTACTCTTTATCGGCGGTGAACATGATCCATTTTACAGTTCGAATTAGAGTGACAATGCCGTCTGACCACCCAATGCCACTTCACTTTTGAGCGAATAGAGCAGCTCGAATAGTATGAAGAGCCTGTTCCTAGGCTTGAGCTAATGGCTTTAGTACTGTTCTCACAACCTAGAAAGCAGCTCTACTGCGGCAAGAGCTTTAACAGCAGAGTATTTTTCAACCTAACACTTCAGCTAAAAGTTACAGCGTAACACAACCATCACTAGTAAACTCAAGAGTGGAGACTAGACATTGATAACAGCGTAGCCAATCGCCATATAAATCGCGTTTTGTATATCCTTTTCATTACCTTGAATCAGCTCAGCAAGGCTTTCTACACCTTCTTTACCATTGAATACGTCATCCAAATTAGTGATGAGATTTCTAAACATTCTGTCTTCATCTACTGCACTTTTCCAAGATTGATAAAAAGCATTTGCGCTAGAAAAATCGAGTGCTTGATGAACTCTCTCAAACAACGAAGATTTGATCTCTCGCAGCAGATCTTCCTTACGTTTGAAATGGCAATTAATCCCAGAACGACTGATGTTGGCTTTCTTAGCTATGTGAGAAAACGTCATCTTATCTCGGCCTTCCAGAACAATAATTTTAATCGATGCATCGATAATATTTTGGCGTGTTTGCTTGGCAACAGCTTGGCTAACTCTTGGCATATCAATCTCCTTTTGTATGTCTATGCTACACACTTAAAACTATACATCCAACCCTTATTGCGGAAAAGTTAAACTCATTAATTCAAATTTAACAATGAAAGAACAATAATAAAAAAACAAAATAACGCATATAAATTAGACACTTAAACCAAAAAAACCAAATAACAATTGAATCTAAATCAATTTAGAGAACTTATTTACCAAAAAAATAAAGGCCAATATACTTATTAAGGTGATAATTGAGGTCAAGAGAACGAGCACCTACAGACACTCAAACGTCGAGAATCGATGAAGAAAAAACAACCGTTACTTCTCTACTACAATCGCATCGGAGCCGCTTTTTCTGATGTTTCGTGAATAAAATAACGCGATATTCTTACTATTAGGATAGGCCTTTAAGAAGGGTGAGATGATCATCGATAGGTTGGTAAAAGAATAGAGACATCATATAACTTAAAGTCAGTAACCAACAGAAATCATTGAAAATTTCATGTTCTAAATCCAAATAATAGTTGAGATTTTTCTCGCTATTCATTGTTATATTGGCCATTAATTGCTAACTCTTGGCCTAAGGCAATTAGTTGACACAACTTGTTTGCTGATTGGAGATTTTCGACACGATACAGTGTATCGCTATTGTAAGGTCTGCTTCTGCAGTGCCCACCTTTTTTGCGTCTATACCAGCAATCAAAATATTTTCCGAGCTTGTACCACCGACAAACCAGTTCTGTATCAGTGCGCTTAAATCCAACCATGATGAAATGCCCAATACGCGGCGAATCTTGGTTAATAACTTCGACGTGAATGCCATCAAGTCCTGTCAGCCTTTCAGTGATGAGTTCGATAATCTGTTGTTCCATAGTGTAGGCCTCTGATTTTATGGTTCTTTATGAAGGGTACTAAGAAGAACGACTTCTTCTTCCAGAAAACGATTAGATAGCTAGTGCCGTATGACGTGAATCAATGGACACCTGTTATGTTTTTAGTGCATTTTCCGACCACAATGATAAGATACGGACAGCATCCTTTATTTGATGGGTAAAAATACCTATACAGACGCTATAAGACAATAGAAACAAGCTTTATTGGATTTTCTTTTGTCACAAAAAAATATGGCACCCTCTATTTATTTGGAAGATCATGAAAAAGTTAACTACCGCACTATCGTTGTTCGCACTGGCACTATCGCCGCTCACCCATGCAGAAGTCGGCCTAGGCCTGACTGCAACTTACTCACCTAATGTGTACAAAGGCGGAGACACAGAAGTGACGCCATTCCCTCTGTTCAGCTACGACAACGGGCACCTTTTTGTGGAGGGGGTTGAAGCGGGATACAGACTCATGCCGAAGGGCTCTATGAGTAACATCGTACTTTTTGTGGCATACGATCCACGAACTCTCGACGCGAGCGAATCCGATGATGCCGACGTTAAAAAGCTCGATGACCGTGATTCTTCGTTTATGGGTGGTGTTGCCTACGTTCTAACATCTGGCAATGCGCAATTTCGTATTGGTGCAGGTACTGATATTGGTTCCGTTCATAACGGCATGTATGCAGAAACCAGAGTGAGCTATCACATTCCTATGGGTCCGATCGGCTTAATCCCTGCGATTGGTTATTCATTCAATAGTGACAAGCTAAATGAGCACCTATATGGCGTATCAGCCGCAGAGGCCGCAAAAACTCGCTTCGATGAATTTACCCCCAACTGGAGCGGTCGTTACTTCGTTGGTTTGTCTGGGTACATGTACCTATCTAAAAACCTGCGTGTAACTGGCGGTGTTCGTTACGAAAACCTCGATTCTGAAATAGAAGAGAGCCCTATCCTTGCGAGCACCACGTCAGTGATGGGCAACGTTGGCGTTAGCTACACTTTTTAGCATCGTATAAGTTGAACAATGAAAAAGCTGATATTGATATCGGTTGTGTTTGCAACATTAGTGGGTTGTGGGCGCGATAGCATTAGCAATGCCACAGCAAACACCACGAAGGCCGCAGCGGAAAAAACCGTTGCCATTGACCAATCAACCTCTGAACACTTGATAGGAACGAAAAATGGCCATGTCGCGGCGGGATTTGCAAGCCTTGCAGCCTTCGCACACAACGAGCGTGAAATAGCGATAGAAGGTAATTAAGAAACTCATTTAAAGGCAGTTCTTGTCGATAATATAACTCGCGCAACTGAGTTCGACCTTGTCTTAAGAAAGACGGTCAGTTTCTTTGATGTAATAGAGGGGCACCCTGCACCTCTATTGCATCCTGCCGCACAAGGATGAACCTCTACAGAAAAAGTACATTGGTTCGTCTTTTTGGCTACTCAATACCATGCTTCTTACAGAATCGGCAAACAAGGCCCCATCCGACAACGGCAAGCAAACAGACAAAGCCTACACATAAACCAATATAAATCATCGCACCTGTCATCATCACACTGCCCTCTCGTGTTGAGCAAAATTAAATTCTACCCAAGCTTAAAAGCGGCCACCCAAGTAAACTCAATGTATGTTGTTGAATGCTCAAGGCTCCAGCGTCTGCTGCATGGTATCAACTTCAGTTAAGCACTACCGATTAAGGTAGCATTACAGCGAGTACTTCCTAAATAAACCAAAACGGTTAAGTGTAGGTGTTACAAGGTAACCAGCTGATTCTAAAGGGCACCTTCTCAGACTAGGTCTAGCTTAAATAGCATTGGACACTTTAAGCTTCGCAACTTGCGCCAACAATGCCGTCTTAGCGACATCGATTTTTTCAGGGTTGGTTTTTACTGAAAGATCCTCTCTTGCTTTCTCATTCAAGAAATATGAGATCCTTTCGGCATTGGCTCCCGAAGGATGCGGTAGCCCACTTAATATTTGCTCTTGTCGAATCACGCCCTGTCTTGCGCACAGGTTTAAAGCTTCTTCCACCTTTGGTCCCAGTGGTACATAAATAACCCGTTCTCCTAAACACGCAAGTTCTGGGATCAGGTAGTTCTCTATCTGCTTGCGTAGTAGAGGATTCGATACCATCGATGGCGTACCGCTGTAGTTTTTCCCAGATTTAAACACTGGGTACCTTAACGCTGATGTATAGTGAACTAAGTGGCTACTTCCGCCAAAGAGTTCGGATGTTGATGAGAGTCCCAAGAGTTCATCAATCCCCACAAAATCGAGTAGGCGAACTAAGTTAGAGCGCATTGGCCCACCAAAACTGGCCGTATTCTTAGCCGTTCTTTTTGCTTCCTCACTCGACGCGCCACGTTTTAGCTGCTGGCACGCTTCCTCTAATGCAAGTTCAGCTTGCTGATGCCCAGGCGTGATGCCACATATGACAATCTTCGCTTTAGTGTTGATGTGATCAAACGGAGCATAGTAAACCGATAAATCACAGCTCTCTTCCATTAAAAGGGGCGCTGGCAGTGACTTATCACTGGTGTTTCGTTCAAAGGATTTAATCGTATTTAGGTAGTTTTCAAACATGTTTTTTACTGTAGGTAGTGAACAACGTTAGAGCGATAATCTTACTGAGTCCAAGTGAAAATCAGCTCAATGAGCTCACTCTTGAGGCTCCAGCTAGACCAGCTTCTGCCCTCAAGGCAGACCCTAACAATCACTTTGATTTACCACTGTGATTTTGTTCTCAGAATGCAGATACACGTCTCCTCATAGACACACTCAAACGTATAGGACTTTGGGCTATCAATAAGCGGCGTTACCTCAACCATTGTATTGAAACAAAAAACGCAACGCCCGGTTAAATGCCTGGTGTTGCGCTTTCAAGATTAAAGATGGATTAACAGCGTTCTTAATACGGCTAGTAATGGTAGCGACAAGAAATCACCGTGATGGCTTGATCATCTACTGCATAAACCAATCGATTGGTTTCATCAATCCGCCTAGACCAAAACCCTGATAGGTTCTCTTTTAACGGCTCTGGTTTCCCAATGCCTTCAAAAGGCGAACGCTTTACATCGTTAATGAGTTTGTTGATGCGCTTTAATGTTTTCTTATCTTGAGTTTGCCAGTATAAGTAATCATTCCACGCCTCATCAGTCCATGAGAGTAGGCGTTGACTACTACTCATCGATTAGCTCTCGCTCCGTTGTTTTACCAACACGATATTGCTCAATAGAACGACTTAAATGCTCCGCGTTCTTAGGTGAACGCAGCAAGTGCACCGTTTCCATCAAGCTGTTGTAGTAATCTAAAGACATCACAACGGCATCTTCGGAGTCGCGACGAGTGATCACTGTGGTATCAGCATCGTCCACTACCCCATCTAATACAGACTTAAGACTGTTTCTTGCTTCAGTAAAAGATACGATTCTCATACTAATCTCCACATGTACATTTTATGGGACAAGTATAAACGCAGACTCAAAAGTTGTACAGTAAGTTGAACATGTGAGAGAGCTAGAACATCTGTCGAAGATGACCTCTTGGTGAGAGCGTCACCGACTAGCTGTAAAATTCAATTAGAGTGCGAGTTTTACCTGCTGACGGATATAGGCAGGAATAGAGAGTTGCTCTTCAGAATCTTCAACTGGTATTGGCTTAATGGTCTGTTCAACGATGAGATTGAGTTCTTCATAACTGACACCTACCACTCTGCAGGCCGTCATCAAACCGTTGATGAAGTGTTTCTTGTCACGCTTACGTTGATGCTCTTCAGTTGGGATAGAAGAATACAACTCACACTCTTGTGTCAGTAGTGTGAGTAAATCTTTTTGGGCGGTTATCATAGCGACTCCGAGGTACAGGTTTTAAAAATTATCGCCTCTGGCCAAACGTATTTCTTAGATGTTGTTCTAAGAAGTTATTCTTCCCTACTCTACTCACCCGAAAACGCTGGGGACAATGGGGGTTGTTTTGCGTGAAAACAGAGTGGAGAACATGCTCATTCTTGCTTTGTAGAACGCTACCAAACGCCCTACTTCACTGGGCTTAAGCGACACATCGAAACGAGCCAACACCCCCACTACCCCACTCAAAAACTTCTGGGGACAAAGGGGGTTGTTTTTGATGGGCAACCCAAAATATTAGGAAAGACAATTTTGAAGTCTTAGAACGCTTTGGACAAAACTGCTTTAGATTCCTACAACTCTACCCATCATATTCTAAGCCACAACCTGAATGACGTTGTTTTTGCTGATATTATGAGTACTCAATTCTGAATGAGTCGTACATAACGCCATACCAGTTTCAAACAACAAGGCCCGTCAGCGAAATGAACAAACATCTCAACCTCTTTAGAACCTACGCAAAGAAAGAGCGTACTTACCAACTCGAAAATGACTTAACTCGCGCTCTCGCAATCTGTCTCCAAGAAGATGCCTTGTTTCTTCATGAAGTGCTTAAGTCGATATTTGATGGGGATGTTCGTTACAACAAACTTTTTCAAGACATCAATAGCCCGCCAAAGCTCAAGATCTCCATTCAAAAAAACGCCGAGAGTATTAAGGGTTATAGCCACATCTACGCCGTGAGTTTGAGTGAAGCCGAGATGGTTAACTTCTGGGGACAAACGCGAGTAGATGAGTATGACCCGATATGCGATCTCGTACTCACCATTAACGATGTTTGCATCGTCATCGAAGCCAAAAGAGACGGCATAGACTGTACAGCTCAGTTGTTTAACCAGATCTTCAATATTCTCCGCAAGGACAAGTTATCGCTCACTGAATGCAAGAACATGGTCACCGATAGGGACCTCAACTGGCAGAAGCTGATGACCATTGCAGTGAAAGTATCAAGCTTTGAGAAAATGAGTGGCAACAAAAACCGCTTCTTAGCTGATTTCATTCAATTGGTGCGAGATCATAACCCAGAGTGGCTTCCAGCAACGCCAATTGCTTCTCTTAACCCTAATAGCCACAACGCGATATACAGGCGCATTCGCATCTCTGTAGAGGAGCTTGTGGCATCTAGAGATAACCTAAAGCTCTTAACCTACAATGATCGCCTTGGAACAACCTTTTCTAAGGGATGGGCTAATGAAGTTCTCTTTGAAGTCTCTCCAGAGACAGGCGACTTAATCAGTTCAATTTATCCAGCAAATACGAAATCACAGGGATGGCACATCTTCCATAAAGATCCCCAGTTTAGTACTGCATTAAAGCTGGATGGTCAATCTTACCCCTTAACTATTGGCTATCACGTTAAGTTTTCAGGACAGGGTTACATTAGTGGCCTTTGGTTTGAAAAAAGTAAGATGAAAAAGAACTTATACACACATGAGACATTCAAGAATAAAACAGGGCGATACGCGAGAGACACTTGGCATGAGATAGAAGAGCTCCTTGATGAGCACTTATCTTACGATTGGAGAAAGCAGTCTAAGTGGCAAACGAAGATTCTAGATTCAAATCGTACCGTTATAAATGTGGCGATTGGTTACGTCATTAAATTAACAGTACCGAAAGAGGCTTTGGATAAGCTCGATACACAGATCCATGATACTAACGAGCTAACAAAGCTGATGGGTTGTATCTACGATGCTTTTGAAAATGATCTGATAAACAACTAACAGGTTCGCTTCAGTCAAATCAGAAAATCGCATTTTCTTACCGTTAATCTAAGAGCTTTAACGCCCCCCCGTTGTGCCGCTCAAACTCTGGGGACAACGGGGGTTGTTTTGAGTAAAAATAGTGTTGGGAACACGCTCACTTTGTCTTTATGGAAAGCACCCAAACGCCCTATTTCACTGGGCTGTAGCGTCACTTTGAAACGAACCAACACACCTACAATCCCACTCAAAAATCTGTGGGGAAAATGGGGGTTGTTTTGCGTGAAAATAGGGTATGGAACACGCTCACCTGGCTTTATGGAAAGCCCCCAAAAGTCTTAATTCACCGGCGATAGTGCGAGAACTCTTTTGTGTAAAATGGAGCGGAGCACAACTTTATCGAGGTACCCCCCATACGTTCAACCTAGAATATAATTAATGTCAATACGACTAAAACTAGAGTCAGATATTCTAATCATCCATATTCGAAGCAATTGATTATATGCAACACTATAAAGATGAAATAGTATCGGTTAATGGTACTGAATATAGAAACTTAAACGAAGGTTTTTATAAACGATGCAACATAGATGATGACGTTTTGTTACTCAGAGAACCTGACAATCCTTATGATTTAAACGCTATTGCAGTTATTTACCTAGGAACAAAAATTGGCTACATACCCAGAAAAGAGGCGGGGGGTAGGCTAGCTCATATAATCGACACTGGTAGATATTACACAGCCCAAATAGCGAAAATTACACCATGGAAAAAACGGGATAAATTCCGAATCAAGATTTCTACATTTCCCAAAGAGACAAAACAAACCTATCGCAGGGAACCAACACAGCGCAAGAACAAGCCAAGATCACAGGCATTCTATACACAGAACCATACTGAAGCCATCAAAGAAGCTAAAAACAAATGTGGGATTTATTGCATCGCATGTAAGAATGGTAAAAGCTATATCGGACAATCAAAACATATAGGAATAAGATGGCAGGAACATATAAATGATTTAAGAAGAGGATTTCATTCCAATACATCGTTAGGGCGTGATTGGGCTGAACTTGGAGCTAGGCAGTTTAGATTTGAAGTTATTGAAGAGTGTTCGCCATCACAATTAGATCAATTCGAAAAATATCATATAGAACAAAAAGGTTCATACCTCTGTGGTTACAACTCTACGGCTAATGGACAGGCAATACCTGATTTCGAAAAATTCGACATTAAGCGAAAGCTTCCAAAAGAATCAATTATTACGAGGACCTCACCTTGTGATGATAAGCTTATTTCTAACAGGAACATTTGTGAAGAGGTTCTTCGTGCCACTAATAATTCGAACTCGACAAATAAATTTGCCGCTAATGAGAAATACGAGATTCAAGCTAAAGACACGGCTGATCTGTCGCTAACGGATCAAATGAGTTTACAGAGCATCACACGAAAAAAGCAGAAAAAGAACGTAAACTTATCTTGTATAGATAGCCTATCAGTGCAAACTACATGCGTTTCTTCAGAAAGGTCGAATACGAGGACAACAGAGTCAAGACACACGGAACATCAAAGTCATCAAACACGCCCAGAGTGCCATCACTTTAAGACTGTCACAACTAGTGCCGTTCGTCATTTCCCCAAAAAAGAATATTCTCAACAACAATATGTTAATGAATTAGCCAAGCGCATTCCCAATGCAGAGGCTATAGTCAACTCTAGAGAGTTTAATGAATGGCTAATGGCTTCACCGTCAGCCATTAGAGAAAAAAGTAAATCTCTCGATCCAAGTGACGGCGCTTTCGTGCTACGAGCTTATGAAAGGCATAGAGCTTGGAAAGAGTTTGTACAACGTAATAAAGAGTCAATGCTTAGTAAATTAAGGCGAAAAATAAGTAAATTGAGACAGCTTTTCTAAGGCCCTATTCCACATAGCTTCAGTACCACATCGTAACTAGCTAATACAGCCACTATTCCAATTAAAAACCTTTGGGGACAATGGGGGTTGTTTTGAGTGAAAACAGAGTAGGGAACAGGTTCACTATGATTTTATGGAAAGCAATCAAACGCCCTATTTATCTGGTCTGGAGCGACACATAGAAACGATCTAATACACTCACTACCCCACTCAAAAAACTTTGGGGACAATGGGGGTTGTTTTGCGTAAAAACAGAGTGGGGAACACGCGCACTATGGCTTTATGGAAAACATCGAGGCGCCCTATTTATGTGGGTTGCAGCGACACTTCGAAACACCCTAATGAACCCACGATTCCACCCAAAAATCTTTGGGGACAATGGGGGGTGTTTTGCTCGAAATAGGATAGGGAACACACTCACTCTGTCTTTATGAAAAGCACCCAAACGCCCTAGTTCATTGGGCTCCAGCGCCACATGGAAACGAGCCAATACACCCACTGTCCCACCCAAAAACCTTTGGGGACAACGGGGGTTGTTTTGCGTGAAAACAGGGTAGGGAACAGGCTCACTCTGTCTTTATGAAAAGTACCCAAACGCCCTATTTCACGGGGCTTCAGTATCACATCGAAACGAACTAATACAGCCACTATTCCACCCAAAAGTCTCTGGGGACAATAGAGAGAAGTGACAAGAATGATTATTTGTGAGTTTTCCAAACGTTAACTAAACGATTCCATATAGACCAAGTTTTTCAGCGGCATAAAACCGTACTCTTTGATTCCACTATTTCGATAGTGTCTGGCAGTGATGGAAACAAATCTAAGCCTGAACGTTCTTCTACATTATTCAAGGTAACTCTCATCCCACAAAATTTGTCACTTCTTCGACTCCTTTGATCCATAATGAAGCTTTCTAGATAGACCTGCTTACCTTCCTTAAATCCAACCACCTTCCAATATCCACTAGGAATCGTATGTTTTTTGGTTGTATGAGGTAACTTAGGCATCTCTCTTTCATATAATGGACCAGTGAGAACATAAGCATCCACGCCTCTTTCTTTTACTAATTTACGAACTTTTTCTTCCAAGTACTTCCATGGTCCTTGATTTAACTCCGATCTTTGCGGCGTTATATTGCTCAAATAATTAGCTTCTTTCCATCCGGAGAATCCACATACAGATGCCAGAGGAACTTGATGCCCGCGGTCAATGCCGATAGCCTCATGCGCTCCTTTGTAATCTTTGGGTGACAGCGTTTCAACATTCGTGAGTAGCGGGTCAGCTTTCCATCTCCTAGAGCAGCCAGACTTTATGGATTTTTTTGTTACAACATATGCTGCCCAATCTGTAAATTTCGTATCATCATTACTACTAATTGTATAAATTTCTCGAACAATAAGGTCGTTACTAGCCTTCACCCCCTCAGGGCATCCTCCTATACAGTGGGGGGTGTGAACCTCAGATAATGTAGAAAAACTTAACATCAAAAACAATAAACCAACCAATCTACTCATCTTACTTTCCATTTGGTTACTAAATTAACACTAATAAACATTCACCAAGATAATACCCTTCCCTCAACCTAATAACATGTTAGATGTAACAAGTTAAAACATGTAAAATGTCGTTCCATAAAAAATCAACATTCAAGATATTGGAAAAGATAGATGGTTCGTGCGTTACTTCTTATCATTATGAGCTTTACCACTGTTGCTTGCTCAACTACAGCCTCTGAATATGACTTTGATTCGGTACGTGAAATTACTGAATCTAGCCCATATTTTTACTATTCAAGTTATTCATACAAGTTCAAAACCAAACGTATAGACGGTTCAAATAGAGCCATTGCTAACTCCTATGACAATGTAGTAAGAATAGAGACAAGCCGTGATTACCACTACGTTTCTATCAGCATAGAAGCGCTAAAGTCTCATCTATTAAAAACACCGAAAGAACAAAGCTTGTTAGAGAGCTCAAACAACATCCTTTTGGATACAGGTAAGTCTTTCGATTTCGAAAAAAATCAAAAGGAGATCACTTTCAAAGCTCATCATGGTGATTTATACGCAAACTATATTGTTCTAATAGGGGGAGACGAACAAGAGTTATCCATTTATATACCATTACCAACACAATCTTGTTTGCAGTCAACGCAAGGAATACCGACAAGCTGTAGTTTTGATACTGATGAATGCGGATTTCTATATGCAACAATTATTGCCAATGGTTCAGTTATCGACCCTCATTTTAAATACCCTAGCTCCTACCTAACTTGCAATATCGACCCTAGAGAAGCGCACATGTTCTCTAGCCAAGTTAGCAATGCAACCTCAAGTTCCCCTGAATGTGCAGGAATGACTGAATTAGAATGTATTTTCTATCAACGATAGATTTTGAGTAAATAGTCGTAGAAAAATGATTACTTGGAAAGATTGGAAACAGAAGTACAAAGATGAAATTTGGCACATTGCAGGGTTCGAGGAAGCGTTTGTCGATAATATTCTAAGTAGATTGCCCGTAATCGAGCCAAAAGATGTAATACCACAATTTAAGTTTTACGATGACCAAGGTAAAACCAGATACATTGACTTTCTCATAGCCAATGAAGCTAAAGGCTACATGCTACCTATTGAGTTAGATGGGTTGGCCAAAGACCAAAACCATAAGGATTGGGGAGATTTTCTTAAGCGCCAAAACGCGCTTGTCACTAAGTTTGGCATAGTTCTTAGATTTACAAACAAACAAATGTTTAATGACTCTCACGATGTAATCAATAAGATCCAACAAACTCTTAGCTTACAACACGAAAGAACATTGAGAAATGCTTCGAATAAATCTGTAGATCAAAGACCAAATTTCGAAAGAAAGCCAGGTGTCCCAGCACCCGAAGATACAGATAACGTTGCAGCCACAAGCAAAAACAAGAGCATTATATTGGTTGCGGCTCTTGTTCTGATTGCATTTTTTTCAGTTCTATTGGCTCAAAGCAATGTTACTCCGAATAAGGAGTCGATCGCTATTAAACCTAAATCAGACATACAAGCTGAGAGCATTGATAATTGGGAGGAAGTTCCCGAGGTTGAAATACAACTAGAACTAGGTGGTTTCCATTCAGAGAAGCCTCCCATAACTACTAGTGAAGCCCGATATCATGTTGGCTCACAACGTACAACTTGTGGTGTTCTAATTCAGGTATCAAACTTTAGTAAAGGAACCTACTTAAACTTCGATCAACCATTTCCAAAAACTCGCTTTACCGGAGTAATTTGGGATAGTGACAAAGAAACTGTTTCACTATCACATAGCTCCCTTATGAATCTAGTTGGAAAAACAGTATGCGTAAATGGTGAGATCTCGACTTATAACAATCGACAACAAACAATCATAACCCAGCCCAATCAACTAAAGTTCAACTAATCGACAATGAAAAAAATACATATCGCTATAATTATCGCACTCGCACCATTTAAAGCCATATCAGAGCCTAAAATTGATGCTTACAAGGCACCATTTTATGTAGGTGAGACTGTAATGGCTTGCGGGACGGTTAAGCAAGTCAGCGCCAAAAAACAAGCTAACTTTCTAAACCTCGATGAGCAATATCCAAACCAAACACTTACATTGCTAATTTGGAACAACAACTTAGATACATTCACAAAACGATTTGGAGACCTTAATTACCTCAAAGGTCATAGAGTTTGTGCTCGTGGAAAAATTACTGAATACAAAGGCAGCCTACAAATTAAACTTACCAACGCACAGTTTTTACGCTTAATGAGAAAATAGAGTAGGGAACAGGCTCACTCTGCCTTTATGGAAAGCAATCAAACGCCCTATTTATCTGGGCTGCAGCTACGCTTCGAAACGAACCAACACACCTACGACCCGACTCAAAACCTCTGGGGACAATGGGGGTTGTTTTGAGTGAAAACAAGGTAGGGAACATGCTCACACTGACTTTATGGAAAGCATCTAGTCAGGTTTGAACCCAGTACCGTTGCAATGTTGACATTCCAATGGCTCATAATCATCTTTGCTTAAAAGTCGCTTGGTGAAAGAGTTAACTTTACCTACACCAGTACCTTTACACGATGGACACTCTTCGCTCTCTTGATTCATAGACTTTCCTTGCTCCAAATATGAGGCACCTAAGTGCCTCATTGCTATCACGCAACTTTAGGGTTGTAATGCCTTGTTAAATGGCTGTGTAAGTCATTTACATTGAGTGCCAGCAACTTAGGTGCTGTACTCCTTTGTGCATTCAGAAATTTAATAGCACGGTTGTGCTTTAGTAACTCTTCGCCAGCACAGACAACTAAATATTCTTGATGTTCAGAGTTAGCAGCATCCATCGCGGTATAGGCTAGCTTTTCGATGGCAGTTCCATGTGACTCTTGATATTTAGCAGCGATCTGTACAGTACCCAAAGATGTATGCAGCACAAAGTGAGCGTAGTCATTTTTCCCTGGAAGTAGAGTACTTGGGTATCGTACGTTACTTTCAAAGGAGTTAGGCTCACCCGATGCGCTTTCTTTAAATCCTATGGTTTTTAGGCAAGAACTAATATCTTGTAAGAGATGTTTTCTAGACATACATCCTCCTATCGCGATTTATTAGATTGAGATAGAACCGATGCAGCCAAAGATTTAGTCGTTTTACTATATTTATCACTTTGTAAAACTTTAGATGCCTTATGCTCCATATCAGAACTTGTTTGTCTAGACGTGGATGACTGTGACAGCGCCGACCCAGCCAATGTTTTTGCAATAGCTGAAGAGCTAGGATTATTTAATGTTTGAGCAGCGAGAGAAGCTAGGCTGCTCGAAGTTTGTTTTTTATTCTTCGACATATTCATATACCCGTTATTGGTAAATAGTATTTTCAGTTCACCTATCGGATGCTATGCTAAAGTTCTCAAGTCTAGATGAGCATCCTAAGTTCTTAGGTGATTATCTTAAGTAGCCCCTAACAATCGTTAGGGGTTTCTTTTTTTACTGCTTTAAGCTTCCTCACACTCAATACAAAGCACAACATGTAGTGCTTGGAAAAGCTAGAACCACAAGATAGTGCTAAGAATTTTAATTTTCAAGGATCGGATTTCGAACCTCTTGTGGATAACTAATCAATTGATAAAAATCAGTAAGTATCTGCTAACTCCCTGAATTAGAGTAGTTCGGGGATTAGAAAATTATCTATATGAAATTGGTTTAATCATGGCTATTCAGAAAAATAAATTGCTTGATTTTTAAACAGAACTAGTAACCAAATGTAGGCCTCTAGATATCCTAGACTTGAAGTGACGTGTTTTTTCTAAATCAACCTAAATCGGTTAGTTTTCCACTCTAGGCCATCAATCAATCCGCGCTGGTAAAGCTCGCCCCAATCGTAGAAGAAAGGGGCAAACCCGTGACCACCGGTGAGGTGGGAGAGGGCAACGCACGCAACAATCACTCCAGCTGAAATCGCGTACTCGACGGGGTCGCCGGTTCTAAAGCGCCCACCGAATAAATGAAAGCGTCGGTCGCTGTATGGGGAGAAGGGCACGCCAGATACCGTCATCGCATCGGTCAAGATGTGGCTGACGCCACCCCAAGCAAACGCCATCCCTAAGCCGTGGTAATCCCAAACTAAGGTGAAGGCGAGGGCGGCCATTAACCAATGGGTAAAGACATGGGTAGGGCCTCGATGTTTGATTGGCCTACCGGACAGCTTATAAACATACTCCATCCAATCTGGCGCGGTTGCGCCTGCAACACAAGCGGCTACGTGAGGTGGCGAAACCACCGCACACAAGGCCCCCGCAATTAAGGTGTGGTTGAGCCATTTCATTTGCTCTCTGCCTTGGCGGTGTGCTTCGGTAGCACGGCTATTTTTTGTAGGTAGGTGTTCATCCCCAGGCTTTGGCTCTCTTCACACATCGCGACTAAAGCAAGGCGCTGCTCAACCAGCGTGGCTTCGTGCGTTAATACATCTCGGTGCGCCGTGGCGACTTTCTCGAGTAGGGCGATCTGCTCATCAACGTTAGCAATGCCTTTGCTCACCCTGGCTTGAGAGCGAGCCTCCAGTGCCAAGTAAAGTCCCATCGTTCGATAGGCATAGTTACGGTTGGCCAGCGCTTTGGTAAAAGCGGCGACTGCAGTCGCGGTCGCAGTTCGGCGTTGATATTCCCACTGGCGCTCTCGCGATTGTTCGGTGGTTGAATAGAGGGGCATTTTGCCAACAATGCCAATGTAGTGTTCGGAGATCTCTGGCCAGTCGTCGCTGTTGTACTCATCCATATTGGAGCGCACGCCGGCAACAATATCGATGTCGATCTTGAATTTGCTTTTCTCTGGGTAGCAATGCAGTACCGAATCAAAAATGATGTCTGGATCTATCTTCGGTGCGGGCAGTAGGGCAGGGACGGGAGTATTAAAGTGCGGGGCGTCACCGTGTAACGTCGGCAACTCGAATGGCCTAGATTCGGGTGGTAAAACGGTAGGTTCACTCCATGGTGAGCTGATCCCCCAATCATTTGCGCTCACCATGGAAGCTCCCCCAAATAGCAGCAAAGCAAAGGCTATTTTCATTGGATTCTGCTTAATCAGCTCGGGCTGACCTGCGGCCAGAACCGAGCATCTGTAACCCACCGACTACAGCACCCGCTTCCCAGGCACCGGCAACCACACACATCGCAACAATAAACCAAATCAGGGCTTTGGTTGTATCGTAGCTTGCATCGGTTAACAGGTTGGTGCGTTGCGGGTTTCGGCGTTCTATCACTGGGCGAACGGAAGGGGGCAAGCGACCCTCTTCGCTGGCTGTCATGATCCAGATATTGCTAGACAACAAACATGAACGAGCCACTTGGGCTTTTCTGCCCGACAGTTTATGCGCGTCGTCGACGAACAGCAGTGCGCCGGTATCTAACAAATATTCAGCAAGCGCATCGGCTTTCAGTTGTAAGTTGAGCCTGCGCCACTCAGTTTTCAGATCTGGGTCTTCAGTGGTCTTGCGTCGTTTCTCATACCACTTAGCAACGGCTTCGTTTTCTACCCAGCTAGTCATGGGTAACAAAGTCTCAAGTAACACTGGTTGATGTTTATTTCCCCAGATCCCATCGTGCTTTTCAATTAGGCGGCTGAGCCAACGGCTTTTTCCTGAATCGTGTGCGCCGGTGATGAGCTGGCATTGGGTACGTTTAAAGGTGGTCTCTTTGCGATCTTTGGATGGTGCAAACCGACGCGGAGAGTCGACGATCAGCGGTGTAATGTACGGGCTGCCGTTCTTTCTCACTCGTTTATGGTCGGTGCGCAGTTTCAAAAATCTCATGAGGTCTCCGTGACTTTGAAACCTCAGATTACGCGAATATTAGTACGAAGATATCGCAAAGCGAGGCTTTGCGATCAGTGCAAGTCTTTCATGTAACTGTGTATTTTGATAGTAGGGATCGCGCTCGATCGGCTTCGAATAAAACGTCCGAGACTCACGTGAGTTTTTCTGAACGAAGAAAAATATTTAGATCGAAGTAAGGGGTAAACGATAGTGATGATGGATGATAGAGACATTGAGGATGAGCAGTACGATTAAAACCGTCATTAAATTCGTATTTTCTTCAGACAAAAAAGGTCCTATGACGGGCTGGGTAATGACACATAAATACGTGAACATCTACCTAAAATTTCCCACCATTAAGACCAATTTAAGTTGTAGCTTTTCAATTCTGTTTTTTTATCAAGCGCGTAATTTGTCAGTGTATTAGTTAGGGCTGGGCATAACTGATGGCTCGCCACACCATTTGTAGGTTGGGACGTTACCCCCTTCCATTTACTCACTGTGTTGATAGGTTAAATCACTCTACATGATTTATCGCATCCTCATGCTCTACCACAACATAGTGAATCATTACCGTTAACTTGTTTATCTCTGCATTTGCAGAACGTCTCCGCCGAGGACGAAAAGAGAATTGTCATTCATTTTTTAATCACCCAATTATTTATTGTCGTTGGCGTAAGTGATCCGCATCGACTTAGGTATGAATCCTAATTGATGAGTATTACGGCTAGAAACTGCTTATCTCGCTAGTGATTTATCTAAATGACTCATTTTTAGCCATATCATTGGAGAAGTGGTCGATGATCGTGTTAGGCGATGTTTTGCGATCATCTAAGAATGATCTAGGTGATCGGTTACATGAGGTGCATGTTTGTTTGTCGAGCTGATCGAAGATAAATCACAGCGTTTTCATGTGGATAAGTGAGCTGAAAAGTACCAAATATCGGTTATTCACATTATCCACAGACTCTATAACAGTATATAACCTATATAGGATCTATAAAGTATATAAGATCTATAGAGACATAAAAAACCTTTAAAATCAACCAATTAAACATTTATAGGTAACACGTTTTTAGTGTTATTGATCTTATTTTTAGTCTGATTGATCGTTTAATTAGTATATCGGTAACAACATTTTAGTGTATATGATCGTTTTTTTAGTTTTGGGGTCACATATTTTTAGTGTCTAAACCGTTTTTATCCTCTGAACGATCAGATTGGTCAAACAATGTTAGCATTTTTTTGAAGGTTACAGGAATTTAGTCAATTAATGCGATCTTTATTCTTGAGGTTACGCAGATTTAGTCTTACTCTTATTTGAGACTAAAAACCTGTTACCTGAAAGCTAATTACTATGACAGACCAGCCAGACCGTCGCCAACTGATTACCACGGAAGACTATCGAGAGTTGCCGAACGACTTTTTCAAGAAAAGTCATGCACTTGTATTTAGTCAACTTGGCTTAACTGCCCGTGAGCACGACACCTTCGCCTTGTTCTTATCGCGTTTGCATGAAGATCACTGGGTGGCTTATCAAGAAGGTCGGCATGTTTATGCTCCGGAATACACTTTTCAATCAGAAGTGTTGAAAGAGTGGTTTGGTTTGTCTGCAAAGCAGTTGTACCCAACGCTTAAGCCAATGGCCAAGCGTCTCTCTTCTCGTAAAGTCGGTTTAATGAACGATGCCGAGCAAGAATTTGATTTCATGCCACTCTTTAGCCGTGTTGCGTATAAGAAAGGGGCATTGATCATGGTGCCGAACGCCGAGCTAATGGATGCTTACTTGGCGCAATCGGCAGGTCACGCTCAGATTAACCACATCTCTTTTAGAAGTTTGAAATCAGAACACTCCAAGCGCTTGTACAGTATTTTGTCTCGCTTCAAGAAGCCTGGGATGAAATTGCATGAGCAATCCATCGAACAGCTGCATGGTTTGTTCGGCTTATTAGATGAGAAGGGAACACTGACGAAATCGAGTTACGGCAATAACAAGGTTTTCTTAGAGCGCTGTATCCGTAAGCCGATTGAAGAGCTGGCCTCGAATGAAGAGGTACAGAAAGAGTTGGCGTTTCTCGTGGACGAAGATTCTGGCTCTTATGGCTACAAAGCTCGTTACCGCGGTAAGAGCATCGTCGCACTGGAGTTTCTATTTGAGTGGAAACAGAAAAGTGACAATAAAGGCGAAGCGAAAGAGCGTGCTAGGCTTGCTGAAGAGACGGTACCAGATAACCCTATGTTGCAACTGGCAAAAGAGGCGTTCAATATTGTGCTCTCTTATCCAGTGAATGGTGAGCTGACTGAGCACCACAAATTGGCGATCGAGAGCGTGCGCATGGGCATCATTGTTATGCCTGCAGACATGCAGTTTGATTCTGTCTTTTATCATCGTATGGAGCTGATGGAATCCTAAATTTTCAGGTAACAGATTTTTAGTGTTTTTCGCGTAACACTAAAAATTTGTTACCTACAGTGATATTGTTCTCAAGTTTTCAGATTAATCACCTTTGTTATGACGTCTAAGGTAATCAACCAAGGAAGGGTCATGACAACCTATGCTTACCTGCGCGTTTCTACCGACGCACAAGATACTCAAAATCAAAAGCACGGCATTCTCGAGTACGCTAATCAAATGGGGATTGCCGACATTCAATTCATTGAAGATACGGCTTCCGGCACTAAAAAGTGGCATCAGCGTAAACTTGGCCACCTTCTTCAAGAACTCACGGCCGGAGACACGATTATCTTTGCCGAGATAAGTCGTATAGCCCGTTCAACGCTGCAGGTTCTCGAAGTGCTTGAAATGTGCTCTTCCAAAAAGATCCACGTCTTTATCGCTAAGCAGAATATGCGTCTAGACGGCACTATGCAGGCGACCATCACCGCCACCGTTCTAGGGCTCGCTGCCGAGATTGAGCGCACCTTCATTTCCACTCGGACCAAAGAGGCCTTAGATGCCAAACGCAAACTTGGGATCATTGGGGGGCGGCCAAAAGGGCCTGCGAAGCACCTTAAGCTTGATAAGCAAAGAGATAAGATCACCGAGTATCTGAAAATGGGCCTGACTCAGGCCGCAATCGCCAAATTGCTGGATATCTCACCAAGCACCTTGAGTGACTACATTCGCCGGCATGATTTGCGAAATGAAAGGTCGGATCACCAACAGGCAGTCTCTCGAGTTTACAGATAATGATCAAATAAATTAGAAGTTTAACGCTACTTTAAGAAATGATCGGTCTCCTTGTTGACCTTCATGGGGTGGTTGGCGTCGACATTTCTTTCACAGAAAGGACGCTATCCTCTATTTGCTATCCATTACCCATGAGAAGTGAACATGAAAAAATTAGCATTAACACTATTATCAATTTCTATTTCAGCCGTAACGCACGCTGGCGAGCTTGGTCAGCCTGGTTTTGATGGCGAAGTAACAGGATTGGTTGGTTTTTCATCTGGAAAATCAAATTTTAACACGGATACGGAAAGCAAAACCGGTGATCTAAATACGGAAGCCGAGTCGGAGTCTGAGGCGTTAGTCGCGCCACTAGGTCAAGTTCGTTATACCTTTGGTGAAGGCAATAACCATCAAGTGTTCTTCGGTACCTCAAGAGAAGATATCGCCGTGGGTGATTTTGTGCTTGAAGGCGGTTATAAGCTAGGCTTTGGTGAAAAGTCGTCACTGGCTTTCTCTTACCTACCAAGCCTAGGTGGCGAAACGTGGGAAGACCCGTATGTAACGGGTAAGCGAGAAACTACGGATGTAAGCAGCAGCGCATTCCGCGTGAAGTATGATTCGATTTTAGACTCGAACTTCTCTGCAGATATTGCGTATTACACCTACGACGTTGATAGTGAAAAGTCAGGCAAAGACGGTACCGTGCTGAGCTCACTGGATCGTAACGGTAACGGTATCTACAGCAAATTTTCTTACACACACTTCTTAGACGATACCTCAATTCTAGAGCCATCAGTGCTGTACAAAGCATTCTCGGCCGACGGTAGTGCGATGTCTAACAAAGCGTATGGCTTTGAACTCGCTTACAAAAAGCACTTAGACCGTCACGCTTTTGTATTGTCGGCAGACTACACCAAGACAAGCTACGACAGTAGTAATGCAGTGTTTAACAAAACTCAAGAAGACAGTGAATACGGCGTATTTGCAGCGTATGAGTACGATAAGTTCATGGGCTGGGACAGCGTTGCGTTCAATGCTATTTCTGGCTATGAAGTAAAATCTTCGAACATCGATTTCTACAACGAAAACCAGATCCTAGTTGGTGTGGGTCTTACGTACAAATTCTAAAGGGTAGGGGTAGTATATGAATAAGTTGCAGCTTGCTGGCGTTATCGGCTTGGTTGTCTCTTCGTCTGTGTTTGCTAACGATGAGAACATGACCGCCCATACCGCTTTTAAATCGAATATTGCTGAGATGCAGAGCGATTACTATCGGTCACTCAGAGTCGATGAATGGATAGAGCTGGGTGCGAAGAAATCAGACATTCTTAGCGCGATGGGACGCCTTAAAGCATCGGGAGAGAGCCCGTTACTTGATACGGAAAATACCAATAGCCCGGGCCATTGGACCTATGAGTTTGTTCAAATTGCGAAGGTACTAGAACAGGAGGCGATGAAGGCTCAAACGGCAGATGCGTACCAAAGAGCGTCTACGGTTTACTTGATTGCATCTTATCCGAACCTGCACCGAGCGAATGAGATCGCTGCGTTAGACAAGGCCGTAGACCTTTATTTGCAAGCCGCTAACTTACGTGGCGAAAATGTACAAAAAGTCGCACTGACGCGCTTTGATGACAGAAGTATTCCAGGTTTGCTGCATCTACCTAAAAATACGAGCAAGTCCGTTCCTGCAATTATATGGACGGGCGGGGTAGACAAAACACTGATTGAGCATCATGCCGAATTCCAAGAGCTCATCGACAGTGGCTACGCTGTCCTGACACTTGATATGCCTGGCGCTGGGTTGGATTATAAAAACCATACCCAACTAGATGAGCTTGATGCGTCTCATCAGGCTGCTTTTGAGTTTCTAGAGAACAATAAAAACATCGATAAGGACAGAATTGGTGTGTTGAGTTCGTCGGGATCTGGCATCACGTTGATGGATTTTGCCATTAAACAGCCTAAGCTGAAGGCCGTTGTAGCGCGATGTGCATTGGTCGATGGCCCAATTGGTCAGAAAGAGACGCTGAAGTTTGTTCCTAGAATGTCCGCCGACTCTTTTATTGCTCGTATTGGTGGTGACGTTGGTGACATGGCGTACTTTGAAAAGCATGCGCCGTCTTACTCAATGGCAAACCGAGGGCTTCTTGATGGAAAAGCTCGTATGTCGACACCATTGTTGGTGATTAACGCGCAGAAAGACCCTATCGCATCGTTAGGAGACATGGAGAAAACGGCCAAGCTCTCGTCACAAAGTACTGTGTATGTTGCTGACGAGTTTGGGCATTGTCCGGATTCTAAAGCTGCTCAAGATATGATAACGCAATTCCTAAAACAGCATATCTAACCTTAATGGCCACGTACTAATGTGGCTATTTTTAAAGTCTTTAATCCTTTATTTATAATGGGGGTTCTTGGATAATCGTAGGAATTAAGTAGAAGTACAGAAGATGATATCAGAGCTGCTCAATGTTGAATAAAGAAGACTTAACCTTCACATGTTGTCGAGAACTCGAATACGAGGCGGGCGATCCTAACAAAAAGTGCTCACTTTATGGGTTGAAAGGCATACTGTTAGATGCAGACTCACAGAACATGGATGGCATGGACTCGATCATGGCGTATATCGTGCCAAGCGATAGACGTGAAAGTCTTGAGCTGGAAGAGTGGGTCATATACGACGACATGGACACCATTACCAAGCATTTTCATATTGCTTACGAAGGGAATACGAAGGCGTATCTGTGTGAGCTATTGACAGAAAGTGGTGTCATTATTGTAGAAGAGCAGCGTTGCTACTTAATGCCACATACACGAAAAGGAGCAAGCTTCATCAAGTTTAGGGAGCAGGAGTACCTTTTGGAGGTGTTGAATTACACTGAGAAGACCGAGCATTACCACTTCCATGTGTTGCCAAGTGCGTATGAGAGCTATGGGCGAACCATCCATAATTACCAAGCCTTTATGGCTAATCAGTCGCTATAGAGTTACTTTATCTTATTGCTGCAGGGATGAGCTTTAAACCAATACCTAGTCGAGTCTGATCGTAGTTATAGTCAATCAAACTTTCACCATATCCCGTAAATACCTGCGCGTAAATATCGAGAAATTGGTTAAGGGGAATAGATGCGCCTAACTCTGCTTGCCCTTTATCCGTTTCAAAGTTATACGCCCCTTTCACTTTCCAGCTGAGCAAACTCCCGTTATAACCAAACGACAATTCATATGGTGGGATGAAATCAGAGATGTCGGGGTTCTCTGAGTCTTTCAGCACATGCCACCATTGGATGCCATAAGTGACTCTCTCATTCACGCGTTCGAGCGTTATAAAAGCCCTATCCCAACTTCGAGTAATGTTTATCTCACCGCCGTTTGATTGATGACGGTACCCGTACTCAATGTTATTGAATGCAAACCAGTTACCTTGGTGCATCATAAAAATTTGAGGTTTGTAGTTTGTTTCTCGAAAAGGGGATGAGGCTTGAGTATTTCCCAATTGCCATAAAGATAACTGGGTATAGGAGAGCATTAGAGCATGTCTCCCTTTTCCATGGAGTGGAGCAGACAACGAAAACTGAAATTTTACTTCTGAGTTATTGAGCCCATCAACTTTGTTATCATAAGCCTCGTCGTACACCGCTTGATTTATTTGATTGGTGGCGGTTTGCATCACATAGGTATCTTCATAGATTCCAATTGCCGAGTTGGTCTTACCGTGGACAGCAAGGGGTGAAGCAAAAGCTAAAAAAAGAGTGAAGAATATGTTCTTCTTACAATTCATAATGTTCACAACGTCAAAAAATAAAGGGTGCTGAACTTTAATTTTAAGCTGGTTTAGTTGCAACAGTTGATGAAGCCTTGTTCACGTTTATTTGTTTTTGAACAAAGATGGCATTGAAATCGCGGCCTTGCTCACCACTCCAGCCAAAACTTGCCACTTCTAAGCGGTGAACACGAAAAAACATGTCATGGGCTAAATACGTGCCGCTGCGCGCCACAGCCCATCACATAAACGTCTTCACCACTCAGGCGGCTGCGCTTTGTCTTCCGTAGCAAGGCCCCTTAAGAGCTTTTTTACCAACCCCAAACCCCAAGCTTGGGGCTTTTTAGTTCAAATTGAACATAATGTGGAACAATGCGAAATTGCTACGCGCCAATCCGCCAGCAAGCTGCCGGGCGCTGGGCAACTTCAAGCATTGTTGGACATTATGTATAAATTTTCACAACCGCACGGCAAGCGTGCTGCAAGGCGGCCAGGCAAGCTGGCAGTGTTTATCTGCCTTGCCCCAAAAGACGGGCAAAGCAGGGCATTGGTGGCGCATCAAAACACAAACAACGTGTTTTCAAGCGGTCACGTTCAGCGGTGAGTTTGAATCTTCACACGTGGCAGGTTTTATGTTGCCCGTACCGGCCAATCCCCAAAAGGCGCAAGCTGTTTTAGGGTAGCCCCCACATCCCCCGCCCACCCAGAGCTGCGCCCCCGTTCTTTGGTTTAATAAGCTCACCTAAAGCTGTGGCATTATCGGCATCTTACCCATTATCACAGGCTTTTAATTGGCGCAGCGGTGGTCGTGTCGTGGTGGCAAATTTTCTAAACCACTTCAACATTACATGCACTACGCGCTTTTCCTGTTGAGTTCGGGGAAACTTGAAATTTAAGACTTGTCCCTTTAGTTATTTGATCCCATTGTCGCCCTTCATTTAAGTCATTTTTTCTAAAATGGAACTCTTCTCCTTCGTACACAACAAAGGCAAAGTGTTTACTCTGTTGTGGTGTTGACTTTACTTTGCCAATGAGGGCTGTCGGTCTCACATAACATCGGTCTTCTTTTTCTCCAAAAATTTCGAATTGATGGCTCAGGTTTTTAATGGTCTTTTTTAAACTTGAGTACCCATAACTGCGTGTGTCAAAGGTACTATCAATTTGCTTAAGCTTGGTTCCTAGATCTCCAAGATAAACGTAATCTTCACTAGCGTAAAATTGCCAGTAAGCCTTTGATATTAAGTTGTCGAGTTCTGTTGAATTATCCGTAACCTTGAGTTCTTGCTCGGTTTCATCGTTGTCTTCTTGGCTCAGGTTTTCTAAGTACACAAAATCATGGCAAGCATTACGAAAGCGCTCAGGCGTACTTTTTTTTCCTATCGCCATGGTATGTAGCCCTTTTTCACGCACTCTCTGAGCGAGTCCTGCAAAACCGCCGTCACTACTAACAATGCACAAAGCATTAATTTTGTCGTTTGTGCAAATCAACTCTATGGCATCCATAATCAATGCATGATCTGCAGCATCCTTGCCATGATGAAACTGCTGCTTTGGTGTAGACGCTGTATCTAAGATATATTGTTGCCAGTTTTTATAGTTTGGGTTCGTCCAATCGGCGTACACCCACTTAAGAGCGATAACACCTTTCCTACTAATTTCACTTAATATCTCGGGGTATTTTGATTGTTGAACATTTTCCCCATCAACAAGTACAGCAAAAGTAAATTCAACCATGTTTCTTTCCTATAATTAAGAGGATAACTAGTAGATCGTACGCACACTGTCTAGCAAGTAGCCTTTCTGAATCAAAGCGTTAGTTAAGTTATCTTCTAACGCTGGATCAATGTTATAAATTTCATTTATCTTACGTATAGTCTCGATAGCTGAGTCGCCGTCACAATCAATGTGGATATATTCATGAACATCTTTACTATCACCGTCTTTCCTGAGGTGTTTGATAAGTAGGCGGTCACTGTATAATCGATAACACTCGACAGTTTCTGAAGTAAAGATACAACAACCGGCTACCTGAACTACTTCTTGTTCATGCCTTAAAGGTAAAGTACTGCAGTAATCTATAAAGGCTTGCTCCAAATCGAGCTTTATCGTTTCATCAACGTTAAACTCATGTGATTTGTCTAAATATCTTCTGCATATAACAACCTTTAATGGGATAATTAAATCAATACTTTTAGACTTATACAGCTCGTTTGCTTTTGTCTGAATCTCAGAACTTGGTAATTGGAAAAAATCAGAGATATGAAGATCTGGCACAGCGCAATCGGAATTGTATTTCCCTAGAATTTTTCGTTGGACTTTTTCCTCTTCTTGTTGGGCTTTCAGATTAGAAATCTCAATATCATGTTTTTCTTTTAATTCATCACTCTTGTGATGAAGAATCTCAATAACGTTTGAGTAATTGGCATTGGTGCCCATTTCCTCTGAACAGGAACACAGAAATGCTTCATAAGCATCCTTTGAATCATGCGTAATAGTAGGTTCTGGGTGGTCGTGTAGAGCTAAGGCTTCTTTTACATCTTCGTCTACGTTAATCAACTGAGGGCGTTCGTTGTAGAATTGCTGTATTGACGCACTATGAAGCTCTATTTTTGATTGATTATTCTGTTCTTCTTGCTCTGACTTCAGCTTAAGATTTCGAAGTTCATCAATCTTTTCCGCCACTTTATCAAGGTGACTTTTATGTTGCTTGCGTAGATCCTCTTCTTGATTGGCGTGCTCTTGTTTAAGTGTCCCGTACAAAACGGTTTCTAAAAACTCTGAATTCCACTCAATATTTTTCCAGTTATAGGTATAGTCATCTTGATACCAATCATATGGCTCTTGTTTCCGTAACTTTTCCAAAATTGGGATACATATCTTTTTAGGATCCATGCCTTCTAGTCTATCCGCAATTGCCTTTTTCAAATACGCAATAAAGCTCTTTTGCTCCCAGTCTTCAGGTAGGTCTAGGATACTTTTTTCTACGACATTAAATTTATGGAAAACCTCTCCTGGAGCAGTGTTTTTTAATCGAGGTAATAATTTTGCGAGTTGCTCTTCCGTAGCGAACCCTTTTCCGTTGGCCCATTGTGATATTTGGGGTTGGCTTACTCCACAAAGCCTACTTAAATCCTCCTGTTTTATGTTTTTACTCATAGCCATGAGCATTATTTCTTGTGTATATGGATGTCGTCCCTCACTTACGTCTGGATACAAAACACCATCTATTCCTAATTCACTAATTTTTTTTGCTAATAGTTGCTTTTGTTGATGTTTTATCTTTGGTGGTTTTGTGTCTGTATTTGTCATTTTTTAGTATCCATTTAAGTGGTTGATTTATATAGCTTAAATGTAACTTGTACTTTTGGTCAACACTAAATTTAACGAATTTATTACTAATAAATAACTAATAAAAAACTTATAAATTACTTATGGTGATTTTTCTGTGAATGTTAAAGTTATCGTAACTTTGGGTTGTGATAAATCGAATTTTCAGTACAAAACGGACAAGAAAATTCTTTTCTCAAACTCAGTAAAAAATCTCTTTAATTTATTAGGCGGTCACAACAAAGATAGAGTTTTTTGTTTATATATTACTTATTAAGAGATTATAAATGATAAGGTGCTATGTTAAATCAGCTGTACTTGGGGTAGAAACTAGCTTCTATTCTTCAAAAAAATCGCCCCGCTAAATGCGGGGCGATTTTTTATAAAGCTAACTAGTCCATTTATTCAACTTTGGTCAGATTGTCCGTATAAACAACATCTTTACTGTTGAACCAATCTAATGAGCTGTCCCCGTAGTAAGCAATACCTTGGAGCGAAGGGGACTCTGGCGAATCTTTAGGATCATCGATGTAGCCAGAAATGATCGCTAAACGTAGGTGGTTCGTTTGTGCCTGAGTATCGAAAATATGTCGGGCAATGGTGGCATCCACAATTTGACCCGTGACAATGTAACCACTTATCATGCCCATATTGCCTTTCTCAACCATAGGAGCACTAAGTAGATTATCGGTGCTTTCAATATCAAATAGGCTTGCATCGGTTAAGTAACCGACAAGACCACCAAAGTTAGTTCGATTGTCTCCCTCGACTATCAATTGGTTGTTGCTAGTGATTAAGGAAGACATATTGCTGTTAGCCGCATACCCAAAGATACTGCCCACGTGACTACTCTTCTCTACCCAAAGGTTGGAGTGGAGTACATTGATACCTAGCGCGTCACTCTGATTGCGAAAACGGCCGGCGACTATACCAATTCCTTGTGGAACTGTTTCACCTGTCGCTTGGATTTGGCTGTGAGTGATGATGACGTTTTCCAGTCTACTACTTTGGATATCACCAGCTAAAATTCCGGCAGCATTAACGTTACTACCTACTTTGAGCGTAATGTTTTCAAAGGTAAGGTTGTTGACGGTAGCGCCGTCCATTTCAGAAAAGAAGCCTGAGTAACGGCTATTTGCATCAATAGTGAGATTACGAATTGCATAACCTTTTCCATCAAGTATGCCATTAAACTTGATAGGCGCCGTTAAGGTATAACCACTGCAGTCAATATCGTGGCTTAAATAGTAGCTTTTGGTTGTGCGTTGCTCTATTTCAAGTGCCTTGCTACACGTATCTACCTCTTCGTTTGCTAAAGCTGGGTTATTCGCAACAACGCCTGCTACAAAGGCGATAAGTGCTCTATGATTTTGTTTCTTCATTTTTTATTCCTTTATTTGGGTTAATTAATGTCTAAAGACAGGGCCAGTATATAGGTCTAAAAAAACATCTAGCTGATCACCTATGTAAATTACAAATAAGCAATATAAAACGCTGATCACCATGATTTATTTTAACTTGTTAGGTTAAAGATGCTGGGCGTTGGTGTTGTGAGGATAATTGGCATATTACGAATCGAGAAGATCTTCAAGCTACCTAGGCATGTTTGTATTGATTAAAGAGAAGCTGAAACCTGCTTTATCTCGCGAACCTCTTCACTCGTCCCTCGTTTCTCGGTGGCTCAACCAAGCCAATAAAAAATACAAACAGCGTATTTCCTATAGTCTTGTCCGTACCGGTCACAATCAGGGCTGAACAAACTTTCGCTTTCTCGGCCAAGTGCTGTCTGAGTGTGCGTTTTGCCTGTGCAAGAGAAAGTCCTCAGCTATGGATTTCATCGTTTCGTTTACGCCACTTCTATCCTTTGCCAATCGAACTTCATTATCAAAAGTGAAATGCACGCTGCGCGCTTTTGACAATGAAAACCGCTTGTCTGTCGGGAAGTTAGGCGAAAACGACGATGAAACCCCAATCACCTAAGGAGCACACCATGTCACATTCCCTTTCTTCGCACACTCACAGCACTAAGCCCGCTAAAGCGAGCAACGTATCCTCGTTGCATCTGTCAGGCTCTTCAACAATGAAAATGGCACCATTGTCAGTAGTGGTTCATCATTCTGAATCCCCACGGCTTAAACCTGGTGAAGAATTCGAGTTTGAAATCTTTGAGGCTATCGCCTTCAAAGTTGCTTTGGATGCCCTTGAAAGCGGTCATTATCAGGTCGATATCAGCGTAAAATTTGAGAAGGGCCATCAACATCGATGCAAACTCAGTTTGGGCTGTCGAGATCAAGAAGTAGGATTTGCGGATCACTGTTTCCGTATTTTGGAGCATGCGCAATCTCTTAAAGCCTCGCAGCCACAACATTGGTATTTTTCTGATACTCAGGGGAGGGGGCTTTTAACTCTGCTCAAGCGCTATCAAATTAATCGCCAACAGGTGGCGCAGTCGCGTCAATCGGTCTTTGAACGTGTTCGCCTGCAAGAGTCGGCAGACACAAAACGTTTCAGTATCGATGCTCGCTTAGTTGGGTTGTTTGAAAAGCTGGCTGAACTTAATCCGCCCGTTGGGCAGATGGTTACGGCCTTGAACGTGGTATTAAAAGAAAACGATGAGCGAATTTTAGGAAAGGAAGATTTCGAAAGCTTCATTGAACAAGTGGAAGATTGGAAAAACAGGCAGTAATCTGCGAAAACAACCCCCATTGTCCCCAAAAAGTCACCCCGCTAAATGCGGGGTGATGTTGATTTATTAAATAGGCTCAGACTGGATCCCTGGCCCTTCCTTAAAGAACTTGAGATACATTTTTAAACGGTCGATTTCATCGGCGTAGTCACCTAGGTTAACGAACGACTCCCATTGCCACTGGCCTTTTCTCCAAACCACATTGCGATTGGTTGGTGTTTTCGTGTTATAGATTACTTCACAAGGGGGGACGTCGCTGCATCCTTCATCCACATTGACGATCAAACACTGCTCACCTTGTACTGTTATCCAATCTCCAACTTTAGGCGTTGGGAACGTATGATTATGAAAACGCAATTCGCTTCTTTTATTGTTTTCAAACAAGTGTGCAGCTTTCTTAGCTTTAGCACGACCGTAATCAGCAACTTTGAATAATTTTGCATGATTTTCGCCCTCTTCACGCCATACGACCCTCCAACCGAGTAAAACTCCTTGAACCGTATACATGTAACTGTAAACAGCTTTCCAATCGCCTCTAAACGGTGTTGTCTTGCCAATAAACAAGATTAACGCCCATCTATCTTTTCCCCATTCTTGCTGGCCAATTTGATCACGCCATCTTTTTGCCTCGAGTTTTGAGTCGCCTCGTTTCGAGCCAAAGAACTTTTTATGATAAAGGCCTCTTTCTTGTCTTGGGACACGGGTTAGGTAGGTGTTGTCACGAGTTGTGACTTTAGTTAAACAGTAGTTTTCTTGTGCTTCTATCACTGTGATAACCGTTATAGTCGCTTTGGTCTAAAAATGAGCATATACTTTACCTTTAAATAAGGGCAGGTGTCCAGTATGGTTGTTGAGGTACACAATGAGATGTTAGGCGTGATGCTAGTTTCTCTCTCTCTTGTTATTGTTTCTCCATGTTGATGTTTTTTGTCTTGGTATAGAAGTTATCAATGGTTGTCAGTGAGATTTTATAAAAATCGATCGATAATGATGGAATTTATTGTTTTATTTGCTTTTTTGATAGTTTTTGGTCAGGGGATAAATCTGTGTCTCTATCATCTACCAATAGAAAATCGAAGTGATTTCACCTGATCAAATAGATTTTACCGCTGGATTTTTATGGTCAATATCCGTTATTATCGGGTCAATTATTTTTAAGTGTTTTCTTGTGTAACAATTTATTACTTAAGGGTGTGTGGATGTGTAATGGTGCAGTAGAAAGAGTGAAAGATATCTCTTTACTAATACGCTACGACACTCTAGAGCAAGGTTTTCTATGGGCCTCAGCGGCGATTTCGATCCTGTATTTGACGGTTGGTTATTATATTGTGGTCGATCCGCATTCGATTTCACTCGAAAGCGCACCTATTTTAGTTTTGGGCTTACTGTTTATGTATGTCGGCTATACCACATCTTGTCGCGCTAAATTCCACTCGCGTTACTTTGCTGTTCAGAGTATCAGTGCAGCTTTTATTGGATTAAGTTTCGTGGTTTTGTCATTGGTGGTTGAGTTGGTATGGGGTTCTCCTGACGAAGCGAAAAAGATCTTACTCATTGGTTTCTTTATTACGTTAATGAGTTTGAGCATCTGCCGAACAGTTTTGTTTTTTGCAGTATTTCCTAATCTTGTTTATTACTTTTGGTTGGGCTATCAAGAGATCAATACAACCGTGATTGATTTAATCGTTAGCATCATAAAATTCCCTCTACTCATGGTGATCTTTTACTCTACAGTGCATCGTTTTTACGCCAATGTTGAGAAAGAGTTTTTAAAGAAAGATCAAACCATCACTCGCCTTGAAAGCGACAGCCATATCGATGAGCTGACACAAGTGAAAAATCGTAAAGGCTTTAATCTTAGTCTTGCCAGTGCGGTTCAAGAATCCGAAAAGTATGGCTTACCATTCTCTATTGTCTTTCTAGATATCGACTTTTTTAAAGAATATAACGACACACTTGGTCACCCCGCAGGGGACCGTTGCCTCAAAGCGGTTGCGTCCTTACTAAACACTCAATGTCGTAAAGTCACAGACACGATTGCGAGGGTCGGTGGTGAAGAGTTCGCACTTATCTTACCGAGCACCCCAAACAAAGGTGCGATTCATCTCGTTAAAAAAATACAACAACAGCTCAGCAATGAATCAATTCATCATCCAACTTCGTCGGTCTCGTCTTGTGTCACGGTCAGTGCTGGCGTTGCGAGTTATAGAACTGGTGATGATTTCTATTCACTTTATGAACGAGCGGACAAAGCAATGTACCGGGCCAAGATGAGTGGCCGTAATCGTTTCATGGCGTGCTGCAACACTTGTGTAGAGTGCTTACTACAAAGAGAAAATATTAATGAAATTATCTAAAGCCCTATTGTTGGGTTTGTTGGTGTCACATGGGGCTTATTCAACGACGTTAGATGTTGGCTTAGTGGATGCGGACAGGCCACCGTATTTTGTGAGGTCAACTACCCATACTTCGGTATCAGGAATGTATATCGATATTATGGATGAGATAGGCAAGCAGACAGGCATAGACTTCAATTACAAGTTTTTGCCTCAAAAACGGATTCGCGCTTACATTAAAATTGGTTTATTGGATGTTGAACCTGGAATCGATCCTGAGTGGAGGCAAGAAGAAGGAGAGGTTGAGTCGACGGTTTATTCAGACGTGTTGTTCCAGTCACCAGAAGTGCTGGTTTATAACCCAAGCAAGTTCCCAACGCCCCCACAACATGCAGAACTGATGCACCACAAATCGTGCAAGATGCTGGGTTTTAATGGTGTTCAAGAATCGAAGTTGAAAGAGCATGCATTGACCTCAGAAGAGCAGATCATTGATTTGATAAAGTTGCAGCGCTGTGATTGGGCGATCTTTCCGATCGATGTCATTAACGCCCAATCCTCGTTCGGTCGGCTCAAATATACCGAGCCAGTGGCTATATACTCCCTATCTTTAAGATTGCATAAAGAACACACCGAGCTTCTCCAGCCGATTAACGAAGCCATTCAAAATATGAAACAGAGCGGAAAATTGCACGCGATTATTCACTCTTATATCGCAGAGGTTGAGTAATGTTTCGGTTAATAACATCTTGCATGTTGCTCTTTTCGATATGTTTTCCAAGCGTTTGCTTTTCATCTATCGGTGACGAAGTAAGAGTGGCGATTAATGATCAAATGTCTGAAAAAACCGATGCAGGACAAATGGCATTGGAGCTGTCAGAACTGACGGCTGCTCATCTATATAACTTAGATGAAGAACAAATAGACCAAACATTATTGGTGATGTTGCGCGCTAACCGACGCTTGCAAGCGGTGAGCGTGACCGATTATGCCACCCAAGAAGTGATAGCCTCGATTTATCGAAATGATACAGAAAGCTTTGTCCGAGGCGATTTTCCGAATTACCTTGAACGTTATCAAACGGCTAAAGCAAGCATCTCATACAATGGTGCGTTGATTGGACTTATTGAAATTCGTTTCCTGTCGGAAGAGGAAGCCAGCCGGTTAGATGCACTATCGAATAACTTGATCATTTTGTTGATTGCATTTGTGTGCTTTTTCGCTTTGATTGCATTTATCTTTCGGTTGTTAACAAAAAACTTAGGTGGGAATATTTATTTAACCTTCGGTACCCAGAGCTTTGCACGATTGATTTTTGGGGCCATTTCGGTCTTTATTTTGATCAGTATCGCCGGAAGTTGGCTCACGCTCGAACATAACAAATCCAACATAATGGTCCGTAGTTCGGATGCATTTCATCAGTATTTGCGCTCCTTTGACCGCAGTCTCGTAAACTTGCACATGATTCGAGAGAAAACATTTCGCCATATCTTATCGAAGGGCGAGTTCCAGCATAGTTTGTATGAGATATTGCAAGCGATCATCACACGAGATAAAGAGGCCGAGAATTACTATAGTAACAAAATGACCGAGGTTTGGGATAAGTACCGTGAGTTTAGTCTGAACGGCAGCAAGCTGATTGTGAATCCTGAATTGGACGTTATCTATAGTCAAGGCCAAGAGTTGAGCCTTGAAGATATTCTGAGCAGCAGTTCAAATCGATTGTCTAAGCCATTACGTGGTGAATCTGAGCTTATTCCTATTCAAGTTACCCATGATGTTAAGACAGGGCAAACCGAGTATCGAATTGTTTTCGCAACGCCGGTTTTTGATGCAGCGACCGATACCGTAATTGCTGTCGTGATGATTGAAGTGAACGAAGAAGAGGTGTCGTATCGAGATCTCAGCATGCATAATTTCTCAAACAGTGGCGAAATGATGGTGTTTGATCGTGACGGACGAATGTTATCGACACCGCGGTTCGAGCTTAATTCAGCACGTGTTGAAAACGAACGCATGTTCATCCGAGAAATGCTTCAAAAGCTTAAAGTGCATGGTTTAGATAACAACCTAGCTGGTATTCACAAAGTCATCGATTATCGAGGGGTGGCAACTTATGCCATGCTTCATTGGAACTCTGAGCTGAATGTTGCTTTGGTAGCGAAAATGGATGTTGATGAAATACTTAACGACTATTTTTTATTTAGGCGAAGCGTGTTCTTTGTTGTGCTAGTGATGGTGGCTTTCACCGTGCCATGTTTGTTGTTTACTCTATATGCCGGTAGCTTAACTAACCAAAGGTTGAAAGATTCACGACGTGAAATTATCAACCGTCTGGGGCATGCCGCGGAGTTTAAAGACAATGAAACTGCCTTGCATATTTTCCGAATGAGTCGCTATACCGAAGTGTTAGCGCGTAATTTGAAAATGCCATCAGATTGGGTTGAGCTGTTATGTGATGCAGCTCCGATGCACGACATCGGAAAAATTGGTGTGCCCGATAACATTCTTCAAAAGCCGGGTAAGCTTGATCCTGAAGAATGGGAGGTCATGAAAAAACACCCTAAGTTCGGTGCTGATATCATTGGCCAACACACTGATTCCACCTTGCTTAGTACTGCTAGAGACATTGCGCTCTATCATCATGAAAAGTGGGATGGTACTGGTTACCCTGAGGGGATTTCAGGCACTGATATACCATTGGCCGCCCGAATCGTAGCGATAGCTGATGTATTTGATGCTCTTACTAGCTCTAGACCATATAAGAAGGCGTGGGCCTTTGAAGATGCGGTGAACCTCATCGTTAGCGAATCTGGAAAACATTTTGACCCTAAACTGGTTAGGGTGTTCACTGAGTCTTTGGCTGAGTTTAAGTATGTGATGAAAACCTACAGCGACGAGACGCTAGAGAAGAAGGCCTCGTAGCTGCGGATGGAAGAGGGCGAGTGCTGGTTTGGTACTCGCCTTTTTTGGTCTAGGTTGGTAGAGGGAGGTGAACATGGCTAAAAAGGTTGGCCATGTTTTTTTAATTTGCAGCACGGCTATCAGCGTTGAGCTCTTTCTTGCTCAAGCTCCTCTCTAGCTTCGTCTTCTAACTGCTCTCGATTTTTAAACAGTCCTGAAAAAGTATTCTTTTTACTTCTGACTCGAGAGTCGACTTCTGCTTGAAAAACTAACCCTCCGATTAACACGTATCCAAATAGAGCAAACATGACTACATTGTAAACAATATTCAGTTCCTCCTCGAAGTTTGCTCTTGCATAAAGGAAACCGGAGATGGCGAGGATGATAGAGGCGACAATTGTCAGCCAGTTATGTGTAATAAGATCGAAAATAATCCGCATGCCGCCCTTAAAAACGAAATACGGGAACACAATCGGACCGAAACATACGAAAATGGCGATCATTAGACCAAACAAGAAGCCAGGGCCAATCAACAGGGTTTCAAGCGCAACTATTGGCCCATTTTGGAAGGTGCCTAAACCCAATCCAACAACCAATAGAAATGAGCTCCATGATAAAACTTGCTTTATATTGAAGCCGCTGTAGTTAACGTAAAGCTTGAAACTTGCATAAACGACAAGGGTGGCCCCAATCGCTCCTGGAATATTTAATAGGTATTTAGTTGTAAACTCGATTAGGTAGTAAATTGGAGCTAGTGAATATCCAGCAAGTGTGCCCCATGTATCAAGCGCTTTTTCTAAGATGGCAGACGTGTCCATACGTTATCTCTATTTTACTGTTCTTAAAATTTGAATTTAATATGAGTCTTGTAACATATATTTGAATTAAGTTCTCGTTGAGAATTACTATGCGTGACATGGGTTTATGTTATTGTTTGTCAGAACATTTATGTAGCAGAAGCTTACTTCCACTCGGTATCTGGAACATAGTTTTTGTATCTATACCGTTCGCCCAAGGGCGTTTAATTCCTTTGAGTGGTTTGAGGTGCCTTGATGCTGAATTGGTCTTAGTTTCTGCTGAATCCCTTACAGGTTAAGCACATTATGGAAACCTACAGCGAAGAGCCGCTAGAGAAGAAGGCCTCGTAAGACTGGGGATGGAAGAGGGCGAATGCTGGTTTGGTACTCGCCCTTTTTGCCTACGTTGGCAGAGGAAGGTGAATATAGCTAAAAAAGATGAGCCATGTTCTTTAATTAGCAACATGGTCATCAGCGTTGAACTCTAATGGATTTGAAATGTTGTATGATGTTACCCAGTGCAGATTGACGATTTGGCGCATACAGCTATAACCGAGCCTTGAACATCAAATATGTTAACAGTTTTTATCGTTGCTCGACTATTTCTATCAAATCGCCATTAATTGAATATTTAGCTTTAACAAACCCGATGGCCATTCCACCAAACCCATTCCGTGCTCGATACTTCATGTTTACAACAAGGTGATCGCCCATATCAAAGTAATTTGTTGAAATGTGGTCGTAACTGTTTGGATCTTTAAGGTTCATTTCGACCAGACTTTCCAAACTATGGTGAGCGCCGTCCCACACACTAAATTGTGACTCAATCTTGGCCTTTCGTTCTTCCGCCGCTTTTAGTTCTTTCTCCAGCCTGATCGATTCAAAGCTCGGTCCGCAAAAATCCAAGCCAGCGTTATATATTGGCAATAGGGAACGCCCCTCAATACGATATTTATCAAGCCCCTCAGACAGAATATTAAGCTTTATAACCTCGTCATTCACATCGGATACAGCATCGTTTGTTTCTTTCTCACATCTAATGTTGATACTGTCCAAAGTGAGAGGCCAATCTCGGCCGATGTATTCCTTTTTAAGTAGACCCGTATTGAAGTCGGCTTTAAGAGCTGCGACTCTTTTTGCTTCTGCTCGCTTAATCTTATCTTGCTCAATTTTTCCAATAAAAAACAAAGTAAACCAAACAGCGATAACCGATATTAAAGTCCAAGTAATAAGCTTTTTCAAAATAACCTCTATCTATAAATCAAAATTAATTATTGGGAGATGTATCTCTCCAACCGTGTTATCGAAATCAACTTTTGCGAGTCACTCCTTTTTACGTAATGAAGAGCGACTCCTTTGATGTTGGTCCATAAAAGAGCGTCCATTTTGTTACGAGTTACATGATGACTTTTTGCAGCATGTACTCTTGTGACGTCAAAAGATGCATGCTTGAGGGCGTATTTATGTGGTGCTCGGGCGAGCTTTCTTTCGGCATATAGGGCTTAACACCGAGAGCAATTCGTCTTTCGTTGACGGAATCAACGTATTGAGTACTGGCAGGGTTGACTCCTCGCGCCCTAAGTGCGGAGTCTTGCTTATTATCTAGGGTGAAGTCGAGCTCTTCCGGAAAGATCTTGTAGTACTCATCACTATCAAATTTCTGTAAGACGGCTTTGAGGGCACCGTTGGAAATACATTGTTTGATGTACCCTCTATGCGTGCGTTCGCCTTGTATGATGGCGTTGAGTGTGCCGATCCAATATTCAATGTGAGTATCCTTGAGTTTGTTAAACACATGCTCACCACCAAGTAAAACATCAATACCTTGTTGGTGTGTAAATGCGGCCCCATCCAGCGGTTCCAACCTAAACTCATGATCGAACAAGGAAGTGATAAAAGTGGCTTCTATCTGTTTGATATCGGCCTCTTGTTGGTTTGTCCAATGGCGATTGTCTTCTAAAAAGTCTGCGAATATATATGCATCATTCATAATTTAGTTTGCCGTTTTAAGGTTGAGCATGAGAAAGAGAAGTACGAGGTCATCCTTGTCCGTTTTATTTCGCTGTTCGATGGCGGCATATTTTGCGTTTGGCTTAGGTAAGCTAGTAACCCAAGATGATAATGACCACGACCAGTTCATTCAGAATAACCCTCTTGATTTTTTGATTGCTACACCGTTTAAACGTAGGTACTGATGGTGTTTCGATTCATTTTCTTGATGACATCAGAACCATTCAAACGCTTGACTGTTAAACCTTTATCAGTTTTAAGTTCGATCTGGTTATGGTTATTCAACTTGGCACTAAGATTGGTGTTGTTGTCGATAAATTGTGCAGCATTCCTCAAGTCATTTTGAAATTGGGGTGCATAAAGGTTTAGTCTCATTGTCGTATCCGATTGGCGTGCTGGTGATTCAATTTGCGTATTGACGATGGCTTTTTACTCGGGAGGAGGTTGCTTTGCGCCATTAAGGTTATTGAATATCTCTAATTTGGGTGATTTAAGAGCCTTATCTAAACTCCAACCATTTCGTAGTCGTGTATAGACGGCGCTGTAAGAGAGTGAATCGTGCATGTTATCGATGATCATCGCTTTATAACTGCTGTAACATTTACCACCGTAGTGGTGCTTGCAACGCTTAGGATGTGTAAATTCACCGACACAACGTGGTGTATGTAACGCTTCGCGTATTGGTATCCCACTTTTTATTCGTCTGTTGACCAGTGCGCAGCTGAGTTCTGCTAATTTGTTATCTTCAATTAGCTCTGTGAGAGTGGTGTAGCTCTTACCATTGAAATGGTACTGTCCACAATCTTGCCTTCGATTTATCAAGAAATCTTGGAGTGCAAATTGATCCTCGTAAGCCTTGCTCAAACCGTCTCTAACCTCTTACTTCTTTAAGGACGACGTATTTTATTTATTTTGATGGATATTTCAACAATTATGTTTGTGAGAGGGAGGTTTTCCCAGTTTTGAGACACGTTTGGTTCTCTGATCAGGATTTGAACGGATTTGTTTTGTTTATATTGTTGAATATATTGGGTTTTTTATTTTTTTGAGGTTGTTGCTCTATTGGGGCGAGCAAGTTTGAAAGGCTGGCATTGGTGTTTTGAAGAAATCTTCTTTCTTGGTTTTTTTGATGTTTGTTTTTTAATAGGGGATGTGTGTTTTTATGAGTTCCGTTATGAGATGACACAGAAGTATTGAATATTACCAAAACTTTGAGGTTCTTACGGAGGGAATCAATGCAACACCAAATGAAGAAGATTCGTTCATTAAAGGTATGGAAGTATCATTCGATGTCACTGGATATACTTATTCCATAGAGGTAATACAAGGTTTAAATTGATGGTAGCTTCGCAATTTAACAGAACTTCGTATTATATAAATTATGTTAAATTACAATATTTTGTGGCATTGGGCTAACTGATAAGGTCCGGGATTATCCACTATCCAGGTTAGCACATAGCATTGAATCTCACATTGCACTGTAAGTCAGACGCAACAATAAAAAACATGTCATTTTTCCCCCATAGAAATATAACCTTTGTTTTGATGCCGCCTAAAGACATGGCAGTCAGTTCAGTCATCAACAATAAAGGAAACGCACATGACATTGAAACTAAAAAGCGTTGCGGTCATTATGGCCGCTTTAGCTTCAAATTCTTTTGCGTCAACAGAGCTCATCGACAGGATCAGCTTTAACCAGCTTGAACAGTATTCGGGTTACTATTCTCCCGGCAGTTCTTGGACATCCATCGTCGACGGGATTGTTGAAATACGTCCGTGGAAGCAACGTTGGAACAACAACGCGGATTCACCTTACACTTACTCAACCGAGGAAGATGGTTCTATTTTTCTTGAACTTGATTCTTGGTTAGCTCGAGGGAAAGTTAGCTTTGATCAGACCTATACTGTACGTATAAAAGTGTGGGAGTTTGATTCAAAATCCAAAGACAAAACCAACTTAGAGTTGCTTCACTTTGACCGTTCTAACGGAATTGAGACGCTCTATAAGCGCAATGCCTTTGGTAAGAAAGAATACCTTGAGTTCGACGTCACAGGGCAAGTGCTTAAAAATGGTCTCAAAATTGTCAACACCAATATCGCCATTGACGAAATTCATCTCTACCAAAAAGACGATACAAAAACCAAGCTGATTGACTTCGAACATATCTCGTCACTTAAACATGGCTCAATTCATAATACCTACCAAGAGAGTAAAGGAATCGGCTTTTCTCCTATCAACCAGAGAGCTGGGACTCACAACCAACAAACGTTTACTTACGGCAATACCAATGCCAAATACCATATTCAAGCGTTTGACACCAAAGATATTGATGAAGAAGCAACATACCGAATTGAAATGATGGCCGGCTCCGCAACTGGCAAATCCAGAAATTACCGTAAAATAAACTTGTCTTTAACTTCCTACAAAGGCCTTGTTCACAAGTATGGCGGTGATGAACTATTTGGAGTGTCTTGGGAGCATTTTGCGTTCAATGTATCGGGAAAAGAACTAATTAACGGTCTCTACCTTAATAACGCATTAGTAAAATTGGATGATATTTCGATTCGCAAGATCAACGGCACATCAAGACTCAAAGCTCTCTCAATATCCGTAAGTGATTTGAACAATGATGGAGATTATAAAGATCATGGTGAGCTAGTAGGTTCATACAATGACGGTAAAATCATGCATCAGGTTATGACTAACGCCGGATATGACACAAACTACCGTGACAGCGTCAGTGAGAAAGAATTTATCAACGAATTGGATAAAGCAGTAGAAGAAACATCTCCAGGTGGTACGTTGTTTGTCTCTCTGTCAGGCCACCTGTCTGGAACAGGTCAGTTTTCTCTTAACGACGAACAGGTTTCAGCAAAACAAATTAAAGAACGTTTAGATCGTTTCAAAGGGCGGGTCGTTTTATTCTATGACTCATGTGGCAGTGAGAGTGCAATCCAGCACTTCAAGAATGACTCAAGCTATTTAACTATGGCTTCTTCGAGCGTCAATGAGCCTAGCTGGCAAGAAAATTACACTCAAGAAGTTGAGGGCAGTGATTTAGCGAAAGCTTCGTTAAAGCCTGATTCTGCCGGCCAGTATCATATGGGTAACAGCACATATTTTATTGGCGAAGGAGCAGATGCTTTCAATGCTAATAATCTTCCAGCAGATGCAAACGGTGATAATGTTGTGACATTCCTTGAACTCTTTGAATACGTCAAACCTCGCGTTGCAAATCGTTTAGAAGGTAGCCGCTTCTCTCAAACTGCGGTGATGTATGCTCCTGAGAATGAGCAACACTTTCCGCTACTGGATTATCGAAACTATTAACCCCCTCTTGTAATCAGCTAACACTATCTTGAACAAAACGTGCGGATTTGTTTTTCTGTGTTGTCATTAGCGCCTGTATGTTATGTCCAGTGTCTACAGGAAGTGCGTGGTTTCTTGATTACAAACAGTAAATGCCCCTCTATTGAGGGGCCTATATTTTTCTACAACCATTCACCCTTGATCACTGCGCACATGAGTTTCTTTTCGAACTCACCAAGTCCCTCAAGACGGGCAAATTCCTTATGTTTGCCTTTTTCCATTTGACCTTTCCACCATTCACCCTTCTGAACAATGTTGTATTCTTGGATAATGGCAATGTCTATCTCAGCTTTTTGTCCTTTTGTGTACTCGCCAGAAATTGTGCATGCAACAACATCTGCAAAAAGACGGCCTACTTCTTTTGGAGATTTAGCGTTTGCAGATAGTGGCGTCAAGAGCGCAGCTATTAGGATTAGTTTTTTCATTAAATTTCTCATTGCATAAATTGGCGGCAATGTTAACAATAAAGTATGTTATCTTCTATTTGTATTTTGAAATTCTTAGTTGATAGCTGTGGTTTTTCGAAATAAGTAAAGCCAACAAAGTGATGCAATCATCCAACCATTGCAATTGATCACAGATTTATCGAATTTTTGTTAGATAAATAGCATTTCCCCCCAAAAACAAATAGTGCCAATCGATAGCTCTCCCTGTAAATAGCATACTAGATCTGCAATTAACAAGAGGTGGGGAAAATGAAATTACGTAAAACGGCCATATGCATCGGATTAGCTCTTTCATCATTTTGCGTACACGCGAAGTACACAACACAACCGGTAGTTAAGAAAGATGTTGAAATTAACTACATGTATTACACATCTCTAGATTCAGTTAATTACGAAATTATCGGCTCGCAAAAATTAGAGCGAGGGTTGAACGACGGTGTGCTTATGAACAACATCACCGTAGAAGTCTTGGAAAACAATGTAGATTCGACAAAGTTCTTGATCACCAACCACACGATGAGAAAGTTCTCTGATATCAACATCAGTCTGGGAAGAACCGGTTTCACGCTAGACACCCCACTCGATCAATTCATGAAAATTGAAGTTGAAGTTGAAGGCATCATTCTTGATAGCCCAAGCGATGTTGAATTTTTAGATCCAAACCCACTTTTCCAACCAAATGCAAATGGCTATGCTGATTCTGTTTCAGAGTATCACTTGCAGGCATTTCACGGCTTACAGAATGGTCTAAAGGTACAGTATGGTCAGGCAGAGACCTACGACTTATACATGGATACATTTACCAATGTATTTGATCAAACAAGACGAGATTCATGGTCTAAGTGGCATAGATCTGTTACGTACAAAGTGCCGAAAGAATATCGTGCTCACAACAAACGAGGCACATCTGGTGGCTATTGGCATGCAATCGGAAAGAAATACCTAGATAGAGTAATGCAGTTCCCAGAGTATACAAGCATGTATGGCACATTGAGCCATGAAAACGCTCACTCTATGGGTTTCAAACATGGTTCTGGGATGGCGTATGGCTGGGATGATCAGGCTAGAGCGTTAGCATCAAAGCACATTGAGATGGGCTTATACAAGAACGCTGAAATCATACCTCAAACCAATAACTTTTTCTGGGACCATAACGAGTCAACCAATACGATTCGCCTATTCAAAAAGCAAGGTGCTGAGTTTTCTGGATTTGAGCGTGTAGACTTCATGTATGACACGAATAAGGTCAGAATGAACACTGTTACATCAAGTTTTGATCAACTGACACTGCCAGTAATCACGAACGATGAAAATTCAGCAATCGTTCTTAATGCCAAGCTAAAGGATCACCCTACATCAGTAAACTTACTCATTTATGGTGACGCTATCGATGTTGCAGAGACCGAAGAAGAGTTCTCAAACCATATCGATCCTACATTCAACAATTACGAGCAAGAAGAGCAGCTTCACCAAGAAAAACGCGCAGAATTGGTGAACCAATTCCCAGAGTCAACTCAATGGGTAAATGCATCTGACGCTATTGGCCATGAACTTGTTAAGTTCAAGTACAAAGGTGCAGACGAAACCATATGTAAGTTTAACCATATTATGCAAGGTCTTAAGACCACGACATTCTTAGGTATGGTTAGAGACGATGTTTGTTCAATTGGTGATGAGAACTCGTACAAAGGTACTTTTAACTACTCTTCACTTCCTGGGGCTTATCAAGTTGTATCGCTAGATAACGAAAACGTTGAAAACGGTAAGTTGAACGTTTTTGTTACCCAACAAGATCGACTAGCTGAAGTGTGTTTCTACGCACACGAAAGTACCCCAGTTCTTCATGGCGTTGGATTCAAGTCAGTGAGTGGGAAATGTAGTTCGTCGATGACAGCCTTTAATGGTCGTGGGTGGGGAATGGGAAAGAACTTTGAAACGATTGTGATTGACACTACAGACCCAACTAAACTTCCAGAGCATCATGGTTGGAATTTCCCCGAAGATGTTGCATATCCTGCAAAAATCTACATTGATGGTGACTCGAGAAGCGTATGCAGATTTATGGTGGAAGAAGGCATTCAAGAATTCGGATATGTAAACGACGAAAGCAAATGTACCATTGGCGCAAACAACAGCATAAACGAGATCAAGAACCTAACAACAGATGATTACCAGGTTGTAGATTCCCTGTCTGGTGAAAGCGGCTTGCCAATTACTGTTATGTATGATGGTCAGAGTGCTGAGGTGTGCTTTGTATCAGGAAATGGTTACGGCGGTGTCTCTACTAAAATAGGCAGTCGTTGCGGCGAAGTAGCGTCTAAAAAGTCAGGTAAGAAAGCGAAAAATGGAGCTCCTTGGATCTTTAAAAAGCATAATATTGTGTCATTTTAAGTCGTAGTATCGTAAAAAAGGAGACTTCGGTCTCCTTTTTTTGTCTATATGTCTTCTTAAACGTTTTTAAAGCAAGGAGGATGTGAGCACCTTACTCTTCTTTGTTGAATCTGCTTTTACGCATGCACTACCGCATATCCAATCGCCATGTACACGGCATTTTTCACTTCTTCTGGGTCGCCATTAATTATTTCAAGCAGTTCCCCATGACCCTTGCTTTTTTCAAATACCTGCCCGGTATTTTTTATTAAATTTCTAAACATTCGGTCTTCATCAACAGCGAGCTTGAAGCTTGCGAAGAATGCTTCTGGACTAGAAAAGTCTAATGCTTGGCTAACTCGTTCTGCCAGTATAGGTTCAACTTCCGCAAGAAGATCTTCTTTTCGTTTAAAGTGACAGTTAATACCTGATCGGCTAATGTTTGCTTTCTTAGCAATATGTGAAAAGGTAAGCATTTCAGCGCCTTCAAGAGTGATGATCTTGATTGTTGCGTCGATAATATTCTGTCTAGTTTGTTTAGCCACGGCTTGGCTGACTCTTGGCATGTTCCATCTCCATTTTGGGAAACTTATGCTACACATATCAAACGCTATTATATACAAATTTGCGTTAAAAAATAGCGGATAAAAATGACTATACCTCTAAAAGCTTCTCTATAGTGTTGGGTTTCCTACAAGCCGATTGTCTATGATTTCCAACAATAATCTGTGCTTTTATTGCTATGATAGCGACTAGAAGGCTCCCAAACTTAACCAATTAAAGGCCGGTTGATTTTATTTTTATGCGGAATATTAAACATTCGAATGAAATTTAAGCAAGCGAATCGGTACTACTTCATGATTGTTGTCATGGTAGGAGGGGAACTGGGCAACTTAGCTTAACTATTGTTTTTAATTAACTGATTTTTAAAGCATAAGTTGTTGAACAAACCTGGGTTTTTTTGATGAACTGTCACACCTCTTCATCGTACAAATCATCAATGTCCTTACTGTTAATCGTTAAGTATCGCTGTGTTATGTGCACTGAACTATGGCCAAGCAATGCCTGCACCTTTTCGATTGGAATCCCCCTCTCCAATATCAATATTGTTGCCTTTGTTTTGCGCATGCTATGGCTTCCTAGCTTGAGGCCTAACGGCTTCCCGACATCAGAGAAAGCTTTTAAAACGGTGTTTCGATGATACGATGCGACCCTATTCTTAACGCGGTTGGTCCCTTTCGACTGAAATAAGTATGTGTCTGTTGGGTATTTGGACGATCGCCTATTGAAAACTGCCATAGCTTTCTTATTAGGTCTGATTACCCTCTCCTTTCCTGTTTTAGACTCAATGAGAACGATTGTGTTATTTCGGTAGTTGTAATGCTCAAACTTAATCGCCATCAAGTCTGAAACCCTTAAAGCTACCTGACAACCGAAAATCCAGATATCTGCCATATCTTCACCATGATTTCTCATAAGTGCTCGGGCAACGGCATTACTCTCAGCCAGGCTTTGGCAACCGTCTACTTTCGCCATAAACGCTCTCTTTGTGCAAAAGTGCAAAAAAACAAAATACTAAAATTCGCACATAATATTAGCCCTTTTGGTGGCTACAAGCCAGTAATACAGGGAATCTCAAAAGTGCATTTGTAGATATTTTGCACTTTTGAATGGGGCTGTTTGCCGATATTGAGAGCTCTGGTGAGTCGAGAGCTCGGAGATTTCGACCCCAAAAATGTCATGAATTGTCGATGTTAAAATCTAAAAATAACGCCAAGATATTCCCTAAGATTGTCTTTACAATTTAAAGTTACTGGGTCACTTGAAGTGGTGGTAACAACGTCTTCTTGCAGTAATTGGCTTTTTTATCCCTATTTAACGAATCGCTGTACGTTTCTATAAAAGGCAGTAGTTGTATTTTTGTCGAAAAGGCAAAGTAAAGGGGCTTGTACACTGATAAGGCATAAAAATTCACATTGATTTTTAAGGTTAGTATCTTTTATTGAAGGTGTTGTCGATCTTGGGTACAGGTCAGTTGTGATCGCTAAATTCATAAAAGATGAGTAAAAGTCGCCATGTTCTTATGACATCAAACATGCCGTTTGCATATCTATAGTCTATGCGTACGTGGGCCGATAGGCTATGTGGCCTATATTCAGTGGCAAATCTCCTGAGCCAATGAGTACTTGCATCAATCAACAATATATAAGTTACAGTCTGCATTACTCTCACTGACCTTTTAAGGTAGGTGGCATTTTTGTTTTCGTCACATAAACCACTTAACGGGTGGTTTCTGTTAAATATCGTAATTGTATAGACTGAAATAGTGATAGATAGTAAAGATCTAAACGTTTGAGAATGCAGATATGATAGTAGAAATTGAAGTAGAAAAGTCTTTTGTGAAAGCCGCTGCTCTATACGACGAAGGGGATCGAATATCCGTAACGGGAACAAATGCTGAGCTTTGCCTCTGCCACGATGAGTGCCTTATCGTTAATCATATACGCAAGGCAATCGAGTCGCTGAAAGATTTATGTGACCTATGTTGCGCAGAGTTTATACGCTTATCCTCAAGAAGCTTCCCGAACATGTTCTCAAAAAATGAACTGGTCGGAGTGTTAGATGAGTCGCTAACACAGAAACTCGACATGCCCCCGATCCCGATTTATTTCGGTTAAACTTTTATCTGCATCACAAAAATTCATATGTGACGTTTCAATTTTCGATCACAAGTCTCATTACGTAGGCCTTTTAATAACTAAAATAAAGGACACGTTACTTTATTAGGTTGCTCAGGCTATGCAAACTCGTACTTATAGAATCGCGCTTCTCTTAAATGCCAACAAGGTTTATGACAGAGACATAATCACAGGTGTTGGTGAATACATTCGCCATTCGCACAAGAAGTGGGATGTTTATATAGAAGATGAGTTTATCGTATCTAAAGATGTCGCGGCCAATTGGCAAGGCGACGGGATCATTGCAGACTTCGAAGACATGGAGCTGGCTGATCTCTTGTCTAACAGAAGCATTCCAGTCGTTGGCGTTGGCACCTCATACCGTGATCCATCGAAATACCCTTCTACTCCCTATATTGCCTCCGACAATTATGCGGTAGTAAACAACGCATTCCAGCATCTGAAAAGTAAAGGCATAGACAAGTTTGCATTCTATGGTTTGCCTCATGTTGATGAGAAAAGGTGGTCATTAGAACGTGAGTCTATTTTCCGTGAGATCATGGAAAAAAATGATTATGACTACTGGGTATATCGTGGTCAGAAAACAACGACAAAGACTTGGGAATATGGCATGGACTGTCTTGCTGATTGGCTTAAGCAGTTGCCAAAGGGCACCGGGATTATTTCTGTGACTGATTCTCGAGCGAGACATCTCATTCAGGCGTGTGACAACGCCGGCGTCATTGTACCAGACGAACTTGCAATAATTGGTGCTGACAATGAGCGAGTCGTTCAGAACCTATGCTCAATACCTTTAAGCTCGGTTGACCAACCGTGTAAAGAGATGGGGTTTGTTGCGGCTAAAATGCTCCATTCAATCATCGAAAATAAGACACCAAAGAAGAAACATGTGGTCGTTTCCTCTAACAAAATACACTGCCGAGAAAGCAGTGATTACAGACCAGTAAAAGATCCCCATGTGATAAACGCACTGCACTTTATCAGAACTAGAGCGAAAGAAGGTATCAAGGTTTATCACGTACTTGACGAATTGAAGTTGTCACGATCGAACCTTGAGAGCCGGTTCAAGAAAGAGCTTGGATACACAATTCACAACGAGATACACGAAACGAGACTCAGATTAGCTTGCTCGCTACTAGAGAGCTCAAATCACCCCATCAATGAAATATACAGCATGTGTGGATATCCATCACTTCAGTATATGTATTCTGTTTTTTCAAAATCATTAGGTATTACTCCCAAAGAGTACAAGAAAAGGTCACAAAATGAAGCTCTACACACTAATAAATAACAACATTAAGGTTGATATTTCGCCTATTGGAGCGACTATCGCAAACTTCTTTGTTATAGGGGCTGACGGCAAAGAAACGAATATCGTATTGGGTTACGACAATGAACAGCAGTACCGAAAAAATGGCACTTACTTTGGGGCTGTTGTTGGCCCTGTTGCCAATCGCATCGATATGGGCGAATTCGAATTAGATGGTAAAAAGTACGCTCTTACTCAAAATGATGGAACGAATCATCTTCATGGTGGTAATGCGGAGCTAAACAACAAAGACTGGGACATATTAGAGCACAACGATAAAAGTATCATTCTTACTACGAATACCAATCAAGGCGAAGGAGGCTACCCTTGCGACATTACATTCCAGGTATCTTACTTTCTATCGTCTCATGGTGAGCTTGAGGTTCGCTATAAAGCGACCCCGGTGTCACGTTGCCCTATCAACGTAACCCAACATGCTTACTTTAACTTAAACGGCGGTGGCGACATTCTAGAACATTCTATGCGCATCAATGCGGACAGATACCTACCGGTGAACGAAAAGCTAATCCCAATTGGTTTTAGTGACGTTCAAGGTACGCCATTTGATTTCCGCAATTCTACGCGTATTGGCGAGTCATTGACTAAAAAGCATCACCAACTCAATATCGCGGGTGGCTTTGATCATTGCTGGGAGCTAAACGACGAAGAATGGTCAATAAGTGTCCACAGTCACATTACAGACATATGCCTTGAAGTTAAGACAGACCTTCCAGGTGTACAGTTCTACAGCGGCAATTTCTTAGAAGAAGAAGTCGGCCGTGATGGCGAAATATACCGTAAAAACTACGGTCTATGCTTGGAAACGCAGCACTTCCCTAATCAGATCAACACGAAGAAAGCTGAAGAATGCGTTTATGACTCTGCGAACCCGTTTGTGTCTACAACGGTATTTAAAGTGACTGCTTAATTCGTTTGTACAGATACAAAAAAGCCCCTCAATTGAGGGGCTTTCTTTTAACTCTCGTTATTATTTACTGTAATCGTCTCTCGAACGCATCGTAAATTTCTTGGTGAGTCTCAGTCATTTCATCATGATTCACTTTAACAACCTTACGGTTGTACGTCATCAGGCCGTTAATTTCGCCTTCAACATCCGTGATCTGAGTATATACCGTCGCAGCCAGACCTTTCTCAACAAGCGGCTTAACTTCGCCAATGATCAAAGCTTTGTACTGTTCACGGAAATCTTCGATTGAGTCAGTTTTGCCGTAACTGAAGATTTTGCCGTCAGACCACGCTTCCTCTTCTACTTTCCAAGTCTTACCACCAAATTCGCCAATAACGTTAGCACGGTAGTTTGCTGGGTCTTTAGGACACCATAAATCTTGCATGTAGATGTGGCAGTCGTAGATGTCACCAACGTTCTGGTCTTGTTCGCCAGATACGTTGTTGATTAGACGAGTTGCATCTTTGTTCTTAACGAAATCAGTCGCTGCCGCTGCATCGAATTGAGCCCAGTTTTCGTTGAATGGAATCCAACATACAACAGATGGGTTTACGTATAGAAGATCGATCATCTCTTCCAGCTCTTTGTAGAATTGAGCTTTGGAGTTTTCGGTACGATTCCAGCCTTTGTAGTCGTTGTCGCGTACAGTTACGTGCTTAGCACCGAATGGAGCCAGATGTTGAATGTAATCGAGCCACATTGAGTAAGAGCCAGATGTGAAGCTACCGGCGCTAGGCATATCTTGCCATACCATTAGGCCTAGTCGGTCTGCATGGTAGTACCAACGAGCACATTCGATCTTAATGTGCTTACGAGTCATGTTGAAACCCATAGCTTTAATTTGCTCGATGTCGAATATCAGCGCTTTATCAGAAGAGTGAGCGTACAGACCGTCTGGCCAGAAACCTTGATCTAGGGGACCTTGATGGAAGACTGGTTTGCCGTTAAGAGTAAGAACTACCTCACCGTTAATACGCGTTTTACCCACTTCACGCAAAGCAAAGTAACTGTCTACAGAGTCGACAACTTTATCGCCATCAAGTAGCTCTACACGAATCGTGTAAAGGTATGGGTTTTCAGGCGTCCATAGTTTTTTCTCATCAACAATAACAGTGATTGGAGCGCCAGGTTCGCCAACAAACTGTTTGCCATCGCAAAGCGTTGTGATGCGAGCTTTAATACCAGCAGTAGTAATGTTCGTTTTCGTCTCGATTACAGCGTAGCCTTTCTCAATATTTGAGTTGGCAAGAACACTTTCAACACGACAATCAGATACTGGCTCGATCCAAACTGTTTGCCAAATACCTGAGCTTGCTGTGTATGAGATATCACTTGGGCAAAGCGTTTGTTTACCTTTTTGACGAGCTTCGTCTAGTCGTTCGTTTGAATCAGTTGGATCGTACACAACCACAACTACTTCGTTTTCGCCAACGAAACTGATTGAATCAGTAATGTCTGCAGAGAATGGAGTATAACCGCCGGTATGCTCGATTTGGAATTGGCCGTTTACGTAAACTTTAGCATTCCAGTCAACTGCGCCAAAGTTAAGAACAATACGCTCACCTTTCCAGTCCGAAGGGATAGAGAAGTTACGCTTGTACCAAATCTTTTCGCCACCGTACACAGGGCGACCGATACCTGACAACTTAGACTCTACTGGGTAAGGAACAAGAATTTTGCCTGGGAAGTCTTGGTTAACGTCTTTCTCTTTTGGAAGAACGTTGATGTCCCATAGGCCATTGAGGTTCATCCAGCGCTCACGAGCCATTTGTGGTCGAGGGTACTCTGGAAGTGGGCATTTTTCGCCAAGTGCTTCAGACGTCCAAGGAGTCATATGGTTTTCATTACTAACATCCATTTCCCAGCCATTCTTTGACTGAGCTTCAAACCACTCTTTCCAATCGTCAGACTTTTTATTAGGCAGTTTTGCTTCTGGCAAGTCTCCACGCTGCATGAACTTGTTCCAAAGCTTAGATAGCAAAACAGGATTAAATTTACCCAGAAGACCAATTGTGGTTAGGAAAAGTGCGAATAGAGTTGGGATAGCGGCAACGACGTAAGCGGCGATAGCAAAATAGCCGTCCAACATGCCGCCGAGGAACGCAAGAACCATAGCGATTGCATAGCCTGCAGCCATTAGCATTCTAATTTTTTGTTTAATTTTATCCATTTTTGTTCCTTTAAAAACAAAAGCTCTGGCTCTCCAGAACTTTTGCTTTGTGGCTGTAAAACCGTTTTTTCAACAGCAAATAAATTTTGCTTAGTACTGCTCAATGATTTGTTACTTGAACGCTTATTTAATCAAATCAAAGACTTTGCTTTCTTCGGCTGCATCGATAAGACCTTCTTTGAGGTATGCAACCTTGCCGTCTTTTACGACAATAAGAGCCGCGCTTTCTTCTTGAAGCTCAAGCTCAGAGAAAAGGTCACCTTCGCGGTCAAGGACAACCATAGAAGAAGGATTTTTTAGCATCCCCTCTTCAATTGCGCCTTCAACGAACATGCCTGTGCCAAATGCTGAATCATCTTTGTTGACGATGGTTAATAGGTCAGTCTTCTTGCCAAGCTCAGCAGTAAAGTCGTCTCTAACTAGGTCGACAACACCTGCGCGGCCAGCCTTAGCAACGATAACCAGTGTCCCATTTGACTTGATGTCAGAAGTTGACCACTTGCTGTATTCAACACTATCCCCACTCACTGAGGCCAAACCGCCATCTTCAACTGTTGCCATTGGGATAGAGTCCCCAACGCCAAAAGTAGCGGCATGCCCAATAGAAGAAGAAAGAGCAGCGATAGTTGCTATAGCAATAAGTTTTGTTTTCACGGTATTTTCCTCGTCAGTTATTGTCCCGAAGAACAATGAACGATATCCATGTAAAAAAAATAGACATTGCGCAACTTTGCAAAATAGTAGACGCCATTTGTTAAATATCGTAAGTGATAACTTTTAAATTAAATACGAGAATTAAATTCGACAAAGGGGATATGCATGATGGGAAAGTAAAAAAATGATGGCATCAAGTTGCTATGGATATGGATAGCAACCCTGACAATGGCTTTCGTATATTTTTTCAAAGAGCATACGATATAAGAAGTAATCCCCCTGAACTTGATAAAAATGCAACTTTTTGACGTGTGACTAAAAAATAAACATCCAAATAGCGGATGATGTATTTATAATCTACCCTACGACATTTAAGGAGAACAACCATGGCGATGATAGCGAGCAAACTACTGGCCGGTGGGCTGGCAGCAGCAACAGCACTTGGTTCTGCCGTTGGCGGTTATGTTGCAAAAGACGACATTTCCGACGCCTCTCAGGTGGCATCGAAGTACATTGAGATGCGACTTGATCGTCACTACCAAGATTTGTCAGAAGAAGAACTCAATAAAGCATTGGGTCTGAGGTTCTCTAGTCAAGGTGGAAACCCGTAATCGAATTGAACGACAGCATACCTTTAATAAAGCGACAGAATTGTCGCTTTATTTTTATCTAACGGTCTGCGGAATAATAAATGAATCACTGCCATAGTTGCCGAACACCTCAAGTGTAAAGTGGTAACGTTTAACTGCGCTCACCCTCTATGATGACAAAAAAGACCACCCTTTTGAGTAGAGAAACGCTATTAAATGATGCTCGTTTTTTCTGAATATAAACCTAATTGATGCCTAACATGACAAGGTTTGATGATAAGTCAAGACGACGATACACCATATGCAATGTGATCCTTGTAGGGTTATGTTGTCCCAAATTCGACAATTTAGTGATATTCGTCAATATTTGAAAGGGTGTCATAGAGCAAGTCAATTGTGACAGGATTCACAGACAAAAGGCGTTCGACATTGAACGCCTTTTTTTGTTCAAAAATGAAACGAGACATTAAACACATAAACAATATAACGGATGTTATTTGTTAAATATCGTAATTTAGTAATAGCTCAAAAAGGCGCACGATTAGCTTTGTGTAAACAAACATAGGTTGAAAATCTAATAATGAAAAAACTACTACTTGCTGGTCTGATTGCTAGTGTATGTTCAGGAGCTGTTGTAGCAGCCGAAGATACTGAGTCTAAAAAAGAAGAAGGCGTTCGATTTACTGTTCCTGTCGGCCCATTCTACGACCCTATTTTTGACTTGGCAGGCTCTGTAATTCCGACATTCCTCTATGAAACAACAGAAGGTGCAGAAACTTCTCAAACTAGTCTTTACGGCATCTACGGTACTAACGGCAACTACGTAATCAAGGCGAACTCAAACAACTATTTTGGTTCTGACAGCGAGTGGCTAGTGTTTGGCGACCTTACGTACACATATGCCAAACTAGACGTTATGGACTTTTTAGGCCCTAACCCAACAGTGGAAGCAGAGCAAACCTCTCTACAGTTTGAATTTGCACCCCAATACAAAATCTTTGAAAACACTTATGTTGGTCCATCATTTTTCTACGCAAACACTGAGTTTGAACGCCCTACTATGGCTGCGGACAATTTAACCCTGCAAGTCATTCCAGATAAAAAAATCATGGCATATGGCGCCCAGATCACATCTGATTTCCGTAACAACAAACAGACTCCGACAGACGGTTTTTACTTCAAAGGCTTTGCGCGTAACGTTGAAGCGGAAAGCACAAATGGCCTAGATGCTGAGATGTGTCACTTTAACCCATTGGCACCTTGTGGCGGCCCGATTCTGTTCACTTTAAACGGCACAGATGAGTACTTAAATATTAACACCGATGCTCGTTACTACATGCCTGTTACTGACTCTACAACGGTAGCGCTACGTCAGCGTGTTGAGTGGAACGGTGATGATGCACCAGAGACTATCGCCGAGCTTAACCGCGTAGCTAACGGCTTCACAATGGAGATCGCAGGTCGCTCTGCTGTTGGTGCTGATGTGGAAGTTCGTACTTGGATTACTGATAAAATCGGTGTAGTGGGCATGGCTGGCGTTGCTAAGGCGGTTGACGTTCTTGACACTGGTGACGATTCTGCTCATTTCTCTTTTGGTGGTGGTCTTCGTTACATGCTAGTTCCTGAAGATAAGCTATCTATGCGTCTTGACGTGACATACAACGACCAAGAAGAAGACAACATCCTTGTATTCTTCAATGTTGGCGAAAACTTCTAATCTTGTTCAACAGCATGGGGTTAGCCCTGCGCTTTTTAGGTAAAACAATATGGATTTAAAATCGCAATACGAAGCGTTGATTTTGAAAGGCGCTAGAAACCAAGTTCTGATCAACGCGATAATCAACGCACTTGTTCCAGCTGCGACGATGAGCGGCATGGTTAAGATCTTCGAAGTTGGCGGCATGGTTCAAGACTTCTTAGTTATGAATACATTCCTTATTTTCTTTGTATTCATCTTTAGTCGACTTGATATCGTAAACTGGCGTAAGAAGAACAACGCTAAACCTATCGATTTCGATGAGGTGATGCACAAAGGATTAAAAAAGGCGATGACTCGTCATCCCCTGGCTGAGTTCTTTTTGATGTATTTCAAGTACACAGCATTTACCGCTGTCCCGGTGATTGCTCTTTGTCACTATATTTACGGTGATGCTGGTATCCCAGTCGACCACTTTGTATTTATCAAAACCGCATATGCTGTGCTTCTAGCTAACGCCTGTGCAATGCGTGGCGGGAAGTTAGGCTCACTTGTTACCCCAAAGGAAAAGGCTGAGGGCGTATACGCCTAAGCCGAATTAAAAAATAAAAAGCGCTCTATTGAGCGCTTTTTTTATGACTATGGAGTGTAAAATGAAAAAGTACTTTCAAAACCTATCGATAAGATCGCAAGTGATGTTGCCTGCAATGCTAACCGGCTTCACTCTCTTTTCGGCGATCATTTACACCGTCGTTGACATGAGTAGACAAATAGAAGAGATAATTTCACTGACTCTCAATTCATCAAATAACTCTACCGCCGTTTCTAAGCTCAACTTATCGATATTCAGTATTAAGACCGCGGTACTGACGGCGGAAACTGAATCTGAAGCAAAGTTAGAAATCGATAAGCAACGAAAGTTAATAAGCTCAATTTTGACTAATGCTGAAGGGGAAAGCGAGCTTTTGGTTAAGAAATCGATAGAGTCTCTGATTGAGTCTGTAAGCAACGAAAACCTTCACTTGATAATGATCAGAGACGATGCAGCTAGACATCGTATGAAAAGCGCGACAGAAGCAGCGAGCACGGCAATCAATCGTTTATTTGACAGCTATCATGCAAAGACACAGCTGGCGATTAAAAAAAGAAGGGATATTGAACGCGAAAGCGCGCCGTTTGGCGTAATGCTTGTTGTTTCACTGTTGGTGATGACGATATTCATCCCCTACTTTGTTTCAAGGCTTATCACCTCACCAATAGACATCATTCGCTCAACAATGAAAAAAGTATCGAATGGTGAGCTTGATGTCAGGGCGAATGTTGACCAAAAAAACGAGCTTGGGTTTCTTTGCAACGACATTAACTTAACCATAGACAAACTGAGCGAGATATCAGAGTCACTCATCTCTGTTGGTGACAGTGTAGCGTCTTCCTCTACTGAGTTATCAACAGTAATGCTTCAAGCAACACAAAATGCAGCAGAAGAAAATAGCCAAGCTGACTTAATCTCGCACTCGATTAGCGAACTATCGTGTACAGCAAAAGATGTTTCTGAAAATGCAGCCAGTGCGGAAAGTGCGGCGAAAGAAGCGATCGGGTTATCAAACGATGGCAAGATGGCTTTCGAAAGCAGTTACCAAAACAGCCTTGATTTGAGCAAGGCTATCTTAGAAACGGCGGGTACTATTGAGGTTCTTGCTAAAGAGTCCGATAAAATTGGCGAAGTGATTAGCGTTATCGAAGACATATCCAATCAAACAAATCTACTGGCTCTAAATGCGGCCATTGAGGCGGCCAGAGCGGGCGAACAAGGTCGAGGGTTTGCGGTTGTGGCTGACGAAGTTCGAACACTAGCAAGCCGAACACAAAAATCCACTGAAGAGATTCAAGGCATTATCGAGTCACTTCAAAATCGAGCGAACGATGCCAATGAGCGCATGTCGAAAAGCCTACATGAGATGGAAAATAATAGAACGGTGATGCTAGATGCAAGTCATTCAATTAATGGCATTGCTCTCTCCATTGACAAGATTAACGAGGCCAACTCGATGGTAGCCGCAGCCGCTGAAGAGCAAAGAGCGGTTACAGAGCAAGTCGGAGTTAGTATTGAATCCCTACTGCAGCTTGTAAGTGAGAATGTGGCTGGTATCAATCAGATTTCTCAAACAGCCGATGAGCTATCTTGCTTATCTGAACAACAAAAGCAGGAACTATCCTTCTTTAAATAAAACAAGGCCTCTCAATTGAGAGGCCTTTTTTCTGATTGTAGACAAAAAAAAGCTCAAGCGAATGCTTGAGCAAAAATGTAAGTGGCTAGACTTATCTATGAACAATTAATATCTGAGTGAGGTAAAAAAATTGCCGCCTCATGCTCCCCTTTCTCAAGATGAAGCGGCTGTGCATCGGCCCAATGAATGCTATGGGGTTCATTCGAGTTCCCGCACAAAAAGTTCCCCAGTTCAATGGGCTTGATTGTGCAGATATTTAACAGCAAGTTAAATTACGATAATTGACAATTGATGATTTCAAGATGTTTTGTGTGCGTTAAGGCATGTATTTTCGTCACGGTTACGCAGATTCGAATGGCTTTATTGCTACTTCAACGGAACTCAATTCAAGGGTTCAGCTATCACCAAAGAGTGTACGAAACAGAGTTTTAAGATTAAGCGAATTGCTACGTTTGTTCTTCTATGAGGAGGCGCAGCTCTACTTAGAACGAGGCCACCTTTGACGTTTAACATAGAATACAACTAACAACAATTTGAAGGTGAAAAAACCAACATGCATCATGCCTAGGTTTTATTAAAATCATCTGGGAATCTGACTAATAGCAGTGCTACGTTACCCCTCGTAATTATTTGTTACAGGACACAAAACAAAGTCATTTTCTTAGCTCTGTACTTACTTTGCTACCGAATTATTTTCTCTCGTAGAGCCCGGAATATTGGCTTTGTTTTTCTTTAATTTGGTAAAAGTTAGGAAAACAATGAGTAAAATATCTAAAACTCTTTTGGCAACGATAATTGCCATGCCATCTATATTGATGAGTGGCGGAGCCCTTGCCAACAATGATAGCGAGTTGTACGACTTGCTTTCTGCTATCAAATCAAACCCAACCAATGCAGGTAGCTCGGAAATAAATACGCTGGTTTATGCAACCGCGGGAGGGGCTAGCGATGAGTTTCTTGCGTTTTTAACTGACGAAATTCACGCACAAGACTTTCAATTTCCGCTGACTAAAAACGCAGACAACTCTTATCAATTCGCCTTGCTTGCGATCTATAACAACCTAAATCAATTGCGTGCAAATCAACGAGCGATGCCTGATATAGTTCTTGAACCGATTGATGACCACAAAGGTCAGTACGTACCGGTACCAGGGCTAATTAAGCCCGATACACCACGTATTAGCGAACCCAAGTCAATCGATCTGGACCATACCATTCGTTCGTCACAGATTCCGTCGTTTATTGATTATAAGTTACCGGGGCTTTATGCCGTCCCTGGCGAAAATATTAAGATCAAAGTCGAGGTAGTATCTGGACAATGGAATGGCAAATCATTGGCCACGATACGTGTCAATCAGCACAAAGATAATTTAACTGCACGTGATGGTCTAATGCGTTCACCTATAGTTAGTGCATCGCAAGCTCTAACACCGGGTGAGTTTACAATCAGCTCAGCATACGGTGGCCTGATTTCTTTACAGAATCATCAATATGACAATGCTGGTGATTTTAAAACGCGAATAACCATTGAGGGCGGTGTTATTGAGGCTCCGGTTTACAAATCAGAGTTTACATCCACTGAGCAGTTTGCTGATCAAATGGACAGTGGCGCTCCTTGGGGGATTTTGGAAGCTGAACATGTCTCAGCGGTCGTGCCTGCGCATGAACTGTACAGCGCAGCTGACGCATTAGAGCAAAGACAGCAAGTGTGGAGTAAAGTAATTAATCGCTCCATTGAGCACAAAGGGGTTGATGACTCCCAGCCTGAATTTGCTGCGCTAGATCCAGCATTACAAGTCATTTTTGTTACTGATATCCAGATTAAAATTGGATCGTGGCACTCGGGCTATCCCATTATGGCAGGCCCTAAACAGAAGTTAGTCGGCAAGCCTGTAGAAGATAACGCATGGCATATCAATCACGAGCTTGGCCACAACTTCCATTCTGGTTATACCGGTTGGAAAATTGAAAAAGGCAAAAGTACCGAAGTTTCAAATAACCTATATTCTACAAACCATTATGCACACGCCTATGCTGAAGGCACTGCTCATTATAGTCGTTTAGTGTTCGACAATATCGACCGCTTTTACGATGCCTATAATGTTATAAAAGCAGGAAGTAAATATGGCGATAAGGCTGCTGCCGGTGTGCGCTTAGTTCTATATCGTCAATTGCAACTCGCTGATCCTGATTTTTTCAAAAAACTGAATCAAGAAGTAATTTTACAACGCATGGGTATTCACCCGAATGAGAAAACAACCCGAAATCGCTTAACCCCACCTGACTTTATGGTGAAATATGGTTCTCCAATTTTAGGCTATAGCTTAGTTGGCTTTATGGATTATTGGGGCGTTGCTATTTCAGATGAAGTTCGAGAGCTAATCAGTAGTCAATATGACGAGCCGACTATACCTGTGCAGTACTTGTTTGAAGACATCAACTACACGCGCTATGTATTCAACCCAGATACTTATGAAAACCAAACCCATATCAATGACTTGGCGACGACCTTCCCTGCAGACGTTGGTTGGACAACTTACCGTCACGACATGGCTGACAATTACGATGTCTCTGATTTATTAACCGTTACTATCGATGGCGAGCCAATGCCGGTATGTCGTTTTAACGACGTTGACCAAGAGACCTCTTCTGTTACCAGCGTATTTGGTGTTGTTGAAGATGATCACTGTCAAATTGGCGAATACAACTCTCTTCATGGCCAACAGAATGCGAAATCCATTAATTTTCAGGTTATTGATTTAACCAAAAATGAAATCAATGGTGATGTTTTGGTAACTCTGCCAAGCTTGGGTGAGACGGGTCAATTGTGTTTTCGTCATCAAAGTCCGTGGACGGGTGTCGGTTATAGCCTAAATGGTCGTCGCTGCTCGGGGAATATGACGGCATCGAATGGTAAACCTTGGTCTTTCTCAAGTCGAAACCAGATGCTATCTGTTAAGAAACCCATTCCTTACACCTTCCCTGAAGATGAAGCTTGGACGGCTCATCGTAATGCTGTAGCACCGCTTGCTGTGAATATTGGCGGTGAAGAACGAACAGTTTGTCGCTCGCATTACAAAGGTTACGACATTTTTGGTTTTGCTGACGATGGTCATTGTGCTATCGGTGTAAACAATAGCGTTGAAGGCATAGTTGACTACAAAAGCTCAGATTATCAAGTTGTTGACTCGAGCTTAATTCCACCAAGTAAACAAATTACCACTTTGCTACAAGATGGCTCTGTGGTTGATTTGTGCTATCGAAAAGACGGCCGCTTCATTGGTGTAGGCTATAGCTATAACAAGCGTCGTTGCCAATCAGATGCAGCCTCAATGAAAGCATTCAATGGTTCTGACTGGACGTTTAGTTCAGGTAGCAAGTTTATTGTTAACTAAATAAATACAGTCAAACATGTGATTGCATAGACGAGATAAACAAAGCCGAGTTGTGATTAACTCGGTTTTGTTACTGTTTATCAATCTATGAAGTTGATGCTTGTTTTTACCGTTGCCTCCATACCGTTTTGTTGCGTAATTCAGCGGGGCTAAATCCAGAATCAATCACACTTATCCTCTTTATGTGATGGCTGCCTACTAATGATATTTTTAATATTAACTTCGTAAAAATAAGGGATGCCATCCTTTACGATCTTTCGTACTATAAGAAAACGTTACTGCTTATACAAAACGTGAACACAACACAACCCTTCAAAGTTACAGAGCGCACAATGAAAAATCTTATAATAGCGACACAACTGTCTGTCTTAATGTCTGCACCATCTTTCGCTATGGACGCATCAACAAACCTAACAGTTGGCCTTATAGAGCAAGATAGACAGCCGTATTGGCTGCTGCCCAAAAAGGGTGAGCAACCGACTGGCGCCTATATCGACATTCTTAATGAGGTATCCAAGATAACTGGCATCTCTTTTTCCTATAAATTTGCACCGCAAGCCAGGTTAAGAAGATACATGCTGAATCAAGTTATCGATATCGAACCAGGGATAGACGATACGTGGAGAACCGAACCGGGTGAAGCGGAATCCAGTGTCTATTCCATCCCTTTTTACGCGTCAAAAGAAGTCGTCGCGTACCTGCCAAGCAGATTGCGCTCTCCCGAATTGGAATTGAGCTTAAACGACTTTGAGCATGATCGGCCCTGCTCTGTTTTGGGTTTTGACACCATTGAACACAAAGGTTACGAGTCAACCGATTACTTCAAAGCAATCACCGAACAGCAAATGATAATGCAGTTGAAACTGGGCAGATGTGACTTTGCGATATTTCCAATCGATGTCATACAAAAAGAGTTGGATTATGGATACTTGATTAGCTCTAAGCCAATAAGCACATATCAACTCAAGCTGAGGTTGTCGAAAAAAAAACAACATTTGCTTGGCGACATTAACTCCGCTATCCAAACGATTAAGGATAGAGGGGACATACAGAGAATCATGGACTCATATAAGGATTGACTATGGGCACAGGAAGAAAAATTTTATTGTTAAGCTTGCTCGTGCCGATTGTCGCATTTGCTTTAATTTCTAGCTCTTATAACCCAAGTAGTCAAAGAATAGACCCTAGATTTGTCTCGGAAAAATTAGCAACCATAAGCGCCTCATTTTTGTACACTCTCAACAAGCCTCAGCTTGCTGAAATACTCAAAGCAGACGTATTAAAAACGAAAGAGATAAGAGGTGTTAGAGTCATAGACTTCGATACCGATGAAGATTTTTTCTCATACTATTCTCACAACGATAAACCCTTTTACGATTCGTCAATTCCACAAGTAATCACTGTTCTTCCGCATGCCTCATCTAATGTAGTTTTCAACGGTATCTTGATAGGAAAGGTAGAAGTGTATGTTGATAATTCTTATGGAATTGAACTGCAGAACACAATTGAGGAAGACTTTGAATACAAGATAAGATTCTTGCTGGTTCTGTTTGGTTCTTTATTCGTGATAATGATAGCGATCATCATCACCCTATTTAAAAAAAGTCGGTCCGATGACAACCCACTTAGATTTGGCAAGAAGAGTTTTTCTTATGCTGTCATGTCAGCAATGATTACGTTTTCAGCAGTTAGTATTATTGGTGGTTGGACGGTACTGGACCAAAACAAGATCAATGTAGAAAGACATCTTAACGAAATGATGGATGGCTTTCTAAGCTCAGCTTTTCTCGATTTAAGATTCAAAGCCAATGAGTCTTTAATGCAATTCGATGACGTAGTTAGAACACCATCATTCTCCAACAAACTGTATGGCTATGTTGAGGCAAGAAAACCTGCAGTACGAACTGAGCGAAGAAAAGAGATAGAGCGTTTAGTCGGCCAAGACAATAAGGTAAGAATGATCTTTGATAGAACCGGTGTCGCGATGTTCGACAGCAATATATCAGCAAAAGATGTTGTCATCGATCGTTCTGCCAATGGCGCTTTCATGGATGCGTTGGGTAAAGAGCGCACGAGTATTACTGCTTTGTTCTATGAAGATAGCACTGTCTTCTTCAATGTTTCGCCTATTTTCGATGAGCACAATAACGTCATCGCCGTCTATTACGTCGAAGTGACTTCTGAATTGGGAAATGTATTTATATCAAGAGAGCATAGTTTCGGTAAGACCGGCGAGGTTCTTCTCTTTTCAAGTGAAGGCGAAATCTTGTCTGAGACGCGATTCGAAGCGTCAGATGAACAGCTGCTGTCTTTTGGAAAACAAGTAATCCATTCGAATTCGTTTCACGAAGGGCAACTAAACAAGATTACTGGTTACGATGGAAATGAAGCCCTATTGATGTCGAGATGGTATGAAGAGGCAAATATCGGCATAGCAGCGAGCGTGGACCTGAGCGAAGCGTATTACGACGTCAATAGTCTTAGATTTAGCGTATCGGCAGTAATGCTTGCGATGTTATCGTTTAATATCCCTTTCACCCTCTTAACGTTGCATGTTGGAAGAAAATCCAATGAAAAAGTGAGAGCCTCAAGATATGAGATAATCAGCAGATTGGGTCATGCGGCTGAATTCAAAGACAATGAGACAGCAAATCATATCCAAAGAATAAGTTTGTATAGCCGTGTAATTGGCCAAAAGTTACCAGTATCAAAAGCGTGGATTGAGATTCTTTGTGATGCGGCCCCGATGCACGATATAGGTAAGATTGGTATCCCAGATCACATTCTTGGTAAGCCAGGAAAGCTGGATGACAGTGAATGGAAAGTCATGAGAAGCCACCCCAAGTTTGGCGCTGAAATTATTGGGGTCCACCCTGACTCTGAGCTTCTAACGATGGCCAGAGAAGTTGCTCTGTCTCACCACGAAAAATGGGATGGAACTGGATACCCATATGGGCTTAAGGGAGAAAAAATACCGCTCTCTGCAAGAATAGTTGCGATTGCTGATGTGTTCGATGCGCTGACTCAAGAGAGAGTCTATAAAAGAGCATGGCCGGAAGAGGAGGCTTTTGACTTTATAAGAGACAACTCCGGAAAGCACTTTGATCCGGCAGTGGTTAACGCATTTTTTAGTGCTATCTCCGAAGTTAAAAAGATAAGAAGGTATCACTCAGACCCTATTTAAAATAAGGCAAGGCTCAAATTGTCGTTCGTATAACATATGATAGAAAAGTAAAAACTCCCCTCGCCTCAACCTGCGGAACACAAAGCATCTCGAGCTCTACAGAGCGTCCACGAGATGCTTTTTTGTTTTAGATGTTACAACGCTAACTTATATCTTCTAAAGCCCCCTAAATGTGACCCCGTGCGTTGTAATAGTAATTCCAATAATTAAAAGGGACTTTTATTTTATAATTCATTGCATTTGCTCTCACTTGTGGTCGGATAATAAGCGGCTAAATACTATTCGCTGATATAAAAACATATATCTAGATCATATGAGGCGGCATATGGAAATGTTAATTAGGCTTTTAGCCAATCCCCTATCTTGGGTCTTAGTTATGGTTCTCATATCAGGAGTTTTGTGCTTAAAAATAGATGATAATGAGGATGCCTCTAAAAGATAGTATTGTGATGAACCGAAGCGCCCAAAATAGGGGCGTTTTTTTATTTTTAAGTATAAAAAACAACCATGACAATGGTCATTTTAATGATCGGATGTTATGACCATTCCAATAAAAAAATAAATAACTGCACAATATCACATTTTATGCACTAGTAAGGATTTGTTACTGACAGACCGTACTAGCACGCTAGTTTAGTCTTTGCTTATAAATAACAACATCGCACCACGTCTCATTTACTATGAATACAAATATTAATAGCCATCAATACACTGTATTAGTTCACAAAAGATAGACAAATATAGATCTATATTAATAATTCTAAAAAATGAGAAGATGTGACAAACAGTTAAAAAACTTGTAACAACTGCCTTTTTTTTGGACGTTTTTGGGTGTTTTTTGCTTATTCATTAGCTTGAACCAAAGATTTTTTATTAATAGCATTCAAACAGCTCAGAAACATTGAGATAGAAATTTATCTGAGCCCTAGAAGATATTTTCAATAAGGAAGAATGCATTATGAAAAAAACACTATTAGCACTATTAACAACATCAATCGTTTCGAGCGCAGCACTAGCAGCACCTTCTAGTGAATCTTTTTCTGTAACATGGACTGGTAACATTCCAGTGACGGCACCAACTGCGTCGACTACTTGGACTCTTAAAGATGGTAGCAGCGCTGTTGGTTCTCTAACTAAGGCACTTAGTGTAACTAAGGACACGTCAGTTGCTGACCAGCTTAACCTGTCATCGCCTGCGTTTACTCTTACGGCTGCAAGTGACAACGGCACTGACAATCTTGACTCACTAGAAGTATACATGTCAGACGTTTCAGTTAGTGGTCTAACTCCATCCGTTGGTGCAGACCCAGTGTCTCTTACCTTTAAAGTTGGTGAGCAAAACATCACTGAGACAGAGGAAGGTAACTCTTACGTCAAGACTATTAAAGCTTCAGGTGCTACTACAACAGAAAGCATCAATGTTTCTCTTTCGGGCACAGTAGAAGCGGATGAGTGGGACAAAGACAACGATACAAACATCTCTATCTCTGCCTCTTTCGTAATCACAGCCGGCATTTAATTTTTAAGTCTAAATTGAAAATTAAATTTGTCAGTTAATGCTATAAAAATAGGCTCTTTATGGGCCTATTTGTTTATTTTTATATACTACTAGGGGGGTAGATATGAAGATCAACGCTTTGTATGCAATGATTGCGTTAGCGTTATACTCTCAAGGTGCAGTTGCAGAACAAATACCAGAAGGTTTTGAGTCATTTTTTGAACCAAACAGAGGTAAAATTACGGTAGAGTTTGAGGGTTCTAGTATTCAAGTTGATGCTATATACCACAAAGGCTACCTGAAAATTGAAGAAAAAGACGATCTGGAAAATTCAACTTTACTTTTTTCTGATTCAATTAGTGAAGACGGTCTAGGAAATGTTATTCAATCGCTTGAGAAAGGTATTATCGTTAGAGACGAGTGCCAATATCTAGATCGAGTTTGTATCGTTGGCGATAACGAAATTGTCGCTCAAATTGATACTATGCAAAAAACTGCCACCATTTATCTTGGTGAGAATTTTTATGGTGGAGACCTAGTAAGAGATAATATAAGAGTATCAAGCACTGATGCGTCTTTAATTACAAACTACAATTTCTACTATAATAGAGATGATGTAAAAGATCAGGAAAGTAGCGACTTTTATTCAGCAGATATTGACACTGCTCTATCTATTGGCAACACCGCATTGGTTTCAAGCCTTTACCTTAATGAATCGGATACCGAATTAGAAGACGCATATCTTCTAAGAGATTTTGATACACATTCTGCAATTGCAGGATACATATCAACCAAAGATCTTGTTCCTAGTCTTTCAAAATACTCATCTATTGGGCATGGTTCCGACTCATACTACGGCGTATCTTTTTTTAAAAACCAAAGCCTTTCTAAAAACAAATCGAAATTCGGAACAATTGACGTTTTCTCACCAGTAAACTCATCGCTTCTTGTTGTCACGGTGGAAGACAAAGTCGTATACCAAACAGAACTGGATTCAGGAACTAATGAGATTAGTCTTGAAAAACTACCAACTGGTAGATACGAAGCAACATTTGAAGTCAAAGTAGGACAAAGAGTTTACGAAAAAAACGTAAGAACGGTAATCAATAACTCAAAATATAATATTAAAACTGGAGACCACTATTATTCAGTTTTCTCCTATGGGTTTGAAAAAGAGGATCTTGAGAACGACTCAGATCGCGGTGATTCGAAAAACACCGTCGGAGATGAAATCGTTTATGGTGTTGACACCATATATCGTCCATATGAGTCGATGGCTATTAGTACATTGGCAGCCACTGACTTTGAAAATGTTCTTTACTTAAATGGCATCGACTATTACTACAACGAAGATGTGTCCGGTGGCATTGATTATTCGCTCGTTAACAATGAGCTTTCGGCCTACTCTGCCGATGTATCATTAATGAATTGGCTAAGGTTGAGCTATACAGACACCGTTCTTGAGAGAAAAGACGGGTTTTTATCAGATTACTCTAAACAAAAGGGGCAGAGCGTGACCGCCTCAGCTTCATTCAGATTCAAGGAGGCAGGCGGGTCGATATCGTACACTCGCTCCATAAATGATAGCGATGAAACTCGTTTGTTGAACGCTAACATCTCAAATAGATTTGACCATTTCAATCTTACCGTTGGTGGCAGATATAGCGAGTTTGATTACTCTAGTGGAAGAAGTTACAACGATTATAGTGTCTACACTTCGGTAAACATACCTTTTGGCGATTACGGTTCATCCACTCTTTATTACTCAAGGTCCAAAAACTATGAAGATTTCAGTGCAGAGCATAACTCTTCATTTAAGCCGGCCCAAAATATGTCCGTAAATGCTTCCGCTGGTTATAGGGGAAGCCAGTCATCGAATGACGGCGCATTTTTTAGAATGTCTACATCATCATCGAATGATTACTCTAACGGTACTTTATCGGTGTATCACGACAGCGAAAGAACAAGTAGTAACTTGAACATGTCAGGCTCTTTATACGCCACAAAAAACAATGTTGGTATGACGAGTCGAAACTCTCGTACGCTTTTAATTGCCACTGAAGAAGAGAAAAATCAAATTGTCGTTTCTGCTTTCCAAGAAGGTTCGATGACTTCTCAAAGAGAAATTAAAGGAACATTAGTCCATCCAATAGATGAATACACGGAATACCAATTTAAACTTTCGTCGGGAACTGACAAGGTGATGCTCAACTCCCCGACGTCGTTCTTATTCACCTCTGGCAAGTACGGGATTTTTGAAATAGAGCCAGATGCTTATACGGTTAGCATGTTTTATGGAAACTCGAACGACAAAGCGATTGAGTGCGATGGCTGCTCTGAATTTCAGGTAGATGAATTTGGATACTTCTTTGGTAAAGCCAGAGTAGGAAAAGAATTTGACCTTAAAGCAGACAAAACCTGCTCAACAGAAAAGCTTGAATACAGTGAATTCATTAAGAATATTGGAGAAGTGATATGTCAAAAATAATCAAAGCCGCATGCCTTACTGTGCTTTCTCAAATCGCATTTTCTGCATTTGCTGTTCAGGTCAACACTACTGAACTGTTTGTTTCTTGCGACGAGCCTAATACTTATACAAAAATTTTAAACGAAACCAATGACCGAGTTTTCCTAACTATCGAGTCGGGAGAATACCTGTATGACGATTCAAGAAAACTAACAGGCAAGAAAAGCAGCTACAAAGATGGAAAATTTAAGAATGTTGGCATGATTGTGAGCCCATCTAAGGGGATTCTGGGGCCTAAAGAAGAAAGACGTGTAAATTTTAATTTGTTTGAGAACTCGTGCAGTGCGAAAACCGACAAGTTGTATAGCGTCTCATACGTACCATCTGGCGTCCCTGGCGAACCAAACACGATGAAACTGATGGTCGGAATTGGGGGTATCGTTACCGTCATGCCAAAAGACCCTAAATTGTCGTTCGAATTCACTTCACTAAAAGACGAAGTAGAAATAGAAAATACCGGCAACAGCGTTATAAAAGGCGAAATTCATAAATGCGATTCAAGTGATAAAAAATGTGTTTCCTCTTTTAGAGTTCATCACACCAGAACCTTTAGCGTGCCTAAAAACATACTTGAAAGCGCAACTAAGCTCATTTTAACGGCGCCTAGCAACCCAGATTGGAAAGTGGAGATGTCTGACGATGAAATTAAGAAACTTATTTAGTCTAATACCACTTACAGCGGCGTTGTCTGTCTCAGCGGCAGGGCCAGTGTCTACAAACGTTACTGTAAAAAATGTCATTCCTGCGAGCGAAACAAATTGGTCGATGAATGTTGTTATAGATCAGTATGCGGCGATGAGATACAACAGCAAAACAAAAAAGTTTTCGCCAAATCTGTACAGCTACGATATAGAAAGCACTTTTGAATCGGCAGTAATTACATATGGACTGGACATAACACTCGTTGACGAGGGGTTTTCGTGCATAGATGGTCCGGAGTCCTCTGACATCATTGATTTCGTCGTAGAAACTGATTATGAGATTGTGCTCAATGGGCAGCAAATGGGCCTAAACGACACTGTGTCTTTGACAAATCTGAGCACAAGTGGGCTAACAGGAAAAACAAGCGGCAAGATCAGCGTTGCTGCAACTAAAGACCTTTCAGGGTTAAGCGGAGCATACTGTCGTGGTCATGCATCATTTCTTGTAGAGGCCTCAATATGAAGAAAGCACTCTTTTTGCTACTTGCAATAACATCATACGGGGCATTAGCAGATGTTACTGACAACTTGCCTAATTTTTTATTTGTTTACACACCATCAACTGGGACATTAAAAACCCAAGATGGTACAGAGGTAAACCCTTCTTATGTGTTCACACACACTACTGGTTCACATAGATTTAACCCAGGAAACCCCTTTAGCTCATATTGGTGGGGAATAGGTCATATTTTTGATAATCCGGTGGCTGGTATTCGTATGACCAAGCCGGGCTCGGGTGACAGTTTCTTCTTGAAAGCAAAAATTCGTACTGCAAAGAACATCATTGCTCATAAGCCCTACTATAGTTCCTGGAGTGGGTTCGCTAATCCTAAAAACTTGGATGGGCATCATGTTAATACCGGTAATTGCGTAGGCGCGATACAACAGTCTTCAAGCAACGGTACATTCGGTACCGAGACCACATATAACTATTCTGGATGGGATGAAACTGCCCCAGCGTGTACTGGCCAAGCCAGGATGACGAGGGCGAGCTCCTATACAACCTTAACCAATAGCAATAAATACACCAATACAGTTTCTAATGAATTTTCACACGTAATAATGGTTGAAACGCCCGATGGTACACCAGAAGCTGGCACCTATACGGGACAAGGACAAATTAATTGGAGAACAAGGATTCGAAATAGCCCGGCCGAACCTGTTCATCGCGTGAATACCGTTAACTTCAACTATACCGTTATCGTTGAACCTGAGTATCACAGAGTAGAGGCTCCTTCTGAAGTTAGATTTTCAGAATCTTTAGATCCAAACCACAGAAAAACAAGCTTCTATGCCGATATTTATGGCATTTTTTCACCTCAGATGATGGTTACAGCGACGAGCACTAACGGTGCCGGTTCTGAATTTAAGATGAACTGCAACGAATGTCTAGGTAGCTACCCTGGGATTGCCGACATTCAAGACATTGTTTATGAAGTTGAGGCTAGCATTGTCGGTGCTAATGGGACGCATTCTTTGCAAAGCGGTGTTACGACCACGATTGATCTTGCTAGAGACGCTAATGGCTTCTTTGGTGGCGATGGCATCGCGAAAGTGAGGTTTGAACTTGAGTATGACAGAAGTGATTCAACAACGACTGTTGCTACTGATTTGAGCTACGAGGATACGTTAACTCTGATGTTTGAACCGGTAATTTAGGAAATCGTATGAAAAAGCTGATACTTTTGTCGTTGATGACAATTTCAATGGGCGTTAATGCCGATGTTGTCGATAACGCTCCTAACAATGTTTTTATTTATAACCCATCTCTGAACCAGCTTAAAAAGCAAGATGGCTCTGTGATTTCTTCGAGCGATTCTCAAAGTATGGTCACGTCGCCACATCAATTTAAGCCTTCATCTAATCTATACTGGGGAGTTGCCCATACTCTGAATAAACCTATAACTGCGGTTCGAATGTCAAAATCTAATTCTAATGATTCGTTCGTTATGAAGGTTAAAATCGACAAGGTGTCTAATAGAATTAATTATGGAAAATATTACAATAGTGGCAGCTCTTTCCACACCACATTACAAGTCATATCGAGTCATAATTCAAACACAGGACATTGCCGCTATCACGGTACTTATTTCTCATCGGCTGGCAGAACGGGCGGTGAGCAAACACACTACATAGACCCTGGTTGGGATGAGAACGCTCCGTCATGCAGAGGTAGAGGGAGAGGACGAAAGTATTCAGGTAATTTATTCGACTCGAGTTCAACCACAAATACCGTAGACAACAAGCTTCACTACTACATTAATCTTGAAACACCCAACGGTACGCCAGAGCCTGGCACTTATACGGGGACTAATTCATTAAATTGGAGCGCATTCTATCACAGATCTTCGGGCGTTCCTGCACGTCAATATAATACCGTTAATTTTAATTATGTCGTGATAGTTGAGCCGGAGTATCACAGAGTAGAAGCACCTTCTGAAGTTAAGTTTTCAGAATCTTTAGATCCAAACCATAGAAAAACGAGCTTCTATGCCGATGTTTATGGCATTTTTTCGGAGCAAATGAAAGTTACCGCTACGAGCGCGAACAGCTCAGGTACCGGGTATGAAGCCCAATGGAACGAAAACGTACGCTAAGCTTCTTATTCCGCAGAACGCTCACTTGCCAACTTCTTAGCAACGCGAATGACTGTACGATCTGAAACATTGGTGAGTTTCGCGGTATCACTGATACTCAGCTTATTGATAACTCGTAGCTGATAGATTTTTTCGTGCAGCTCCGAATCGGCTTGCCGTCCTCGATATTTCCCTTCCTGTTTGGCTTTCTTTATTCCTTCAGCCTGACGGCGGCGGCGATCTTGGTAATCTTTTCTTGCGATAGCAGCTAGCATATCCATCATCATGCTATTTATTGCTTTGATCATCGATCCGGTAAATTCATCGGTAATTTGGGGAGAGAACGCGATATGACTGGTTGGCAGATCCAAGCTAATCACTTTGAGTTCTTTCTCGTGCAGCATTTCTTTTAATGTGAACCAGCTTTTCTCATCCAGACGAGAAAGCCTGTCTATCTGTTCAATGATGATTGCATCGCCTTTCGCTGCATCATCAAGTAAACGAAGAAGCTCGGGTCTTTGTAACGAAGCACCTGATTCATTTTCAATGTACCATCCAGCTATACGAAATCCTTTATCCTGCACAAATTTCTGTAAGGTGCTCTGTGCGCGTTTTGCATTTTGGTCGCTTGTTGATGCTCTAAGATAGCCAAAGATGTACATAATCTGCCCTAAGTGACATTTAAGTTATGATCTTATTTGGTGTGTCATATAGGTTATGACAAATATATAAAAACTGCCACCTTTTATCTGTGATCGTAGGGTATACTCAAAGGGCGTATAAATGAAGTTCGCCGGAGCTAGTATGAAGATTAGTGACTTAGCCACAAGTGCAAATGTCAATGTTGAAACCATTCGCTATTACGAGCGTCGGGGGTTGATCACACAGCCGTTAAAACCTGAACAAGGATATCGGGACTATCCTGAGACAACCTTAGAACGAGTTCTGTTCATCAAACGTGCACAAGAGCTGGGTTTCACACTGGAGGAAATTGCCAACCTGCTTAAGTTAGGAGATGACAATTGTATATCGGTACAAGAAATAGCTGAAAATAAACTGGTCAGTGTCAGGGGAAAGATAGCGGATCTATGCCGTCTTGAAAGCGTACTTGATAACCTAGTAACACAATGTAAGTGCAATCCCTCTGAATCATCTTGCCCCATTGTCGAAACACTTCTACCAAAAGATAAAAAATAAATTTGACTCCGTATGTAGGTACGGAGATTAGACTTACTTCATAGATAGAGAAAATATGGAGTAAGTCATGGAAAATAAGGCGAGTAACCTTCCCCTCATCGGGGGCGTGGTAGCCTCTATCGGCGCAGGTTTATGCTGCGCAGGCCCCTTGGTATTACTATTGCTCGGTATCAGTGGCTCCTGGGTCGGAAACCTAACTTTATTTGAACCTTATCGCCCCTTCTTTATTCTGGCTGTCGTTAGCTTATTTGGCTGGGCAGGCTGGAAGCTCTATCGTCCTCAATCAGAATGCCAGCCAGGGGAAGCTTGTGCTGTCCCCCAGGTGCAAAAGCGCCGAAAAGTAATGTTTTGGCTGGCAGCACTAGTGGCGCTGATTTTAGTGACCAGTAATTACTGGGTCTTATGGATAGTTTAAATAGAAAAGGAAAAGGTGATTAAAATGAAAAAGCTGTTACTTACGACAGGACTGCTCCTGACTACTTTCGGTGTCATTGCCAAACCACAGACTATCACCCTGGAAGTGCCAACCATGAATTGCCCTGTTTGCCCCATCACAGTGACTAAGTCACTGGAGAAGGTGAATGGCGTCATCGATGTTGAGGTGAAGTTCGAGGAACGACTGGCAAAAGTCACCTTTGACGATGAGATGACCAATACAAAAGCCTTAATCGACGCCACTACTAATGCAGGTTATCCCTCGCTAGTGAAAGAGTAGATTGCCATGAATAGACAGCGCAAGTCATTGAGGTTGAGTATAGCAGGAACGGTTATTGCCGCATTGTGCTGTTTTACCCCTGTACTGGTCATATTGCTGGGAGCGATTGGTTTATCTGGGTTACTGGGTTATCTGGATTATGCGTTGCTTCCTGCGTTGGCATTCTTTGTTGGCCTGACCGCTTACGCCTTATACCGAAATAAAGGGGAACAACAGAAGTCCGATTGTTGCCCTCCTAACCAACAGGATAGAATAAATGAATAATGAGCAATCTGCCTTTGACGCTGAAGAAGTGACAGTAAATCAAGCCAAATCATCCTGTTGCAGTGGTGGTGAAGCTAAGTGTAGTGGAAGTGATCAACTTCACGTTGCCATTATTGGTAGTGGCTCGGCCGCTTTTGCCTGCGCAATTAAAGCTGCTGAAGGCGGTGCTAGGGTGACGATTATAGAGGCCAATGAGGTTATTGGCGGCTGCTGCGTGAACGTAGGGTGTGTGCCATCAAAAATACTGATTCGAGCGGCACAATTAGCCCAACAACAACGCAGCAACCCTTTTGCTGGGTTGGAAGATCATGCTCCATTACTTAGTCGTTCCTTGTTGGCAAAACAACAAACGTCTCGTGTTAATGAGTTAAGGGCTGCTAAATACCAGAATATTTTGGATAACAACCCCGCACTGAGCCTCATAAAGGGGTATGCAAGCTTTAAAGATGCACGGACATTGGTGGTAAGCAAACCTGATGGTCAAGAGGTGGAAGTGATTGCTGACCGATTCCTTATAGCAACAGGCTCTACACCTACTATTCCTCCAATCGACGGGTTGGCAGATACACCTTTCTGGACATCAAACGAAGCTCTGTTCGCAGAGCAAACACCTGAGCATTTAATTGTCATCGGCTCATCAGTAGTGGCACTAGAAGTTGCCCAAGCATACCGACGGTTGGGTGCTGAAGTGACTCTATTGGCAAGACATACCCTGCTATACAAAGAAGATCCCTTATTGGGTGAACAGTTAGCTAAGTCATTTGAAAAAGAAGGTATCCGTGTGCTGACTCATACCCAGGCTAGTGAGATACGTTTCGATGGAAAACAGTTCAAGCTGAAAACCAACAATGGTCAATTAAGCAGTGATAAATTACTGGTGAGCACTGGACGTCACGCTAATACTGCCAAACTCAACCTTGATTTAGCAGGTGTTGAAACAGATAAGAATGGCTGCATTAAAGTGAATTCGCGAATGGAAACTTCTGTCTCCCACATTTATGCAGCGGGTGATTGCAGTAACATGCCGCAATTTGTTTATGTAGCCGCCGCGGCTGGCAGCCGTGCAGGCATTAATATGACAGGCGGTAATGTTAACCTGGATTTATCCGCCATGCCGTCAGTGATATTTACCGATCCGCAAGTGGCAATCGTAGGACTGACTGAGGCACAAGCCACAGCTCAAGGGATCATTACCGATTTTCGAGTTTTGGAGATGGAAAACGTTCCAAGGGCATTGGCAAATTTTGAAACGGACGGTTTTATCAAGCTAGTCATCGATGCCGATACAGAGCGACTCATTGGTGCACAGCTTCTCGCCCACGAAGGAGGAGAGATCATCCAGAGCGCCGCGTTAGCCATTCGCAATCAAATGACGGTTAAAGACTTGGCTGAACAGTTGTTCCCTTATCTCACTATGGTTGAAGGGTTAAAATTATGTGCTCAGACCTTTAGCAAGGATGTGAAATCACTCTCTTGTTGTGCAGGCTAAGACACGGTTATTATTTATACGGAAATTTTAGTGATTTGGCTGACGAAGGTTTGTACTTTTCGTTTGGCCTATACAGATAAGGATTGAAATGCCCGTAGATTTCTTAACCAATGAACAAAAAAGTAGTTACGGGCAGTTTCAAGGTGAACCGAATGATGTCCAACTCGCTAGATATTTCCACTTAGATGAAGCAGATTTAGTATTTATCAGAATGCGGCGTGGTGAACATAATCGCTTTGGGGTTGCCCTACAATTAGGTTGTGCACGTTTTCTTGGCACTTTTTTGACCGACTTAACGCAAGTACCGAAAAATACGCAACGGTTTGTAGCAAGACAACTTGGTATCACGAATATTGCGATCCTCAATGATTATGCTCATCGGGAAACGACCCGAAGGGAGCATGCTAGCCTTATTCGCACCCAATATCACTATCGCGAGTTTTCTTGGCCTTGGTCATTTAGGCTTATCCGTCTTTTGTACACGCGGAGCTGGATAAGTAATGAACGTCCTAGTTTGCTTTTTGACCTGGCAACGGGATGGTTAATCCAACACAAAATTCTTTTACCTGGAGCGTCTACCTTAACTCGGCTAATCTCCCAAATAAGAGAGCGTTCCGAAAACCGTCTATGGGAGCGCTTAGCAGCATTACCTGACTGTGAGCAAGGTGAGCAGTTAGACTGCTTACTCCAGCTCTCAGATACATCAAGAACGACACATTTTGACCGATATCGAAAAGGGCCAGTCAACATAAGTAGTCCTGCGTTTAACGAGTCGGTAGGTCGTTATAAAGCGCTTAAATCCTTTGGGATACAGTCCCTCGATTTCACAGGGATCCCTCCGATTCGATTTAAGCATATTGCCCGTTACGCTGGGATGATTTCGGCTTATAAAATCGCGCGTATGCCAACCAATAAGCGGAAAGCTATCTTAGTGGCGTTCGTCAAAGCGTATGAAATCATTGCACTCGATGAAGCGCTAGACGTATTGGATATGCTCATCACTCAAATCGCAGGTGAGGCAAAAAAGTTAGGTCAGAAAAAGCGATTACGAACGCTTAAAGACCTGGACAAATCCGCACTTACACTGGCCAATGTTTGTGTCCTGTTACTCAATGATACCGTGGAAGATGAGGATCTACGATCTGCTATTTTCCAGAAACTTTCCCGTGAAAGCTTAGAAAAGTCCATCACCACCATCAAAGAGTTGGCTCGCCCCTACGATGATAACTTTCACGAAGAAATGGTTGAACAGTATGGTCGTGTAAGACGATTTTTACCTTCGTTATTCAAAGATATCGACTTTGAAGCTGCACCTGCTGGCGTTATGACATTAGAGGCTCATGATTATTTGAGTCAATTACTCGACTCTCGTAAACAAATTCTCGACGGTGCACCCATGGATATTGTGTCTAATCCTTGGAAGCGCCTTGTAATGGACAAAGAGGGGCGAGTTAATAAACGTGGTTATACCCTATGCTTTTTAGATAAGTTACAAGATAGCTTGCGTCGTCGTGACATTTTTGTAGCAAATAGCGATCGCTGGGGAGATCCAAGAGCTAAGCTACTGCAAGGTCACGAGTGGCAAATAAATCGCATTCAGGTGTGCCGCTCATTAGGGCATCCCATTAATCCCAAAGAAGCTATTACCGCTTTAACTCAACAACTTGATGCAACCTATCGACAAGTCTCGGAACACTTTGATGACAACCAAGCTGTAAAAATCGATGATTCGGGTAAACGCCCAACGTTAACTATTACACACATAGACAAGCTGGATAACCCACCGAGTTTACAGCATCTTTCGAAGCAAATTGAAGCATTGCTTCCCCGTGTTGATTTGACGGAGCTATTACTTGAGATTAATGCTCACACAGGGTTTGCCGATGAGTTCACACATATAAGTGAATCCAACGCTCGAGCCAACGACATTACAGTCAGCATTTGCGCAGTGCTACTGGCCGAAGCGTGTAATATCGGTTTGGAACCGCTAATAAAATCTCACGTTCCCGCTTTGACAAGACATAGACTCAGTTGGGTTAAACAAAATTATCTTCGAGCTGAAACTCTCGTTAAAGCTAACGCTAAGTTGGTTGACTATCAATCGTCACTCTCACTCGCCCATCAATGGGGAGGCGGAGAAGTGGCTTCAGCAGATGGAATGAGGTTTGTCACTCCAACCCGCACAATCAATTCCGGTGCGAACAGAAAATACTTCGGCTCTAGTCGCGGAATAACTTGGTATAACTTTGTCTCGGATCAGTTTTCAGGCTTTCACGGAATAGTCATTCCCGGGACCTTACGTGATTCCATTTTTGTTCTTGAAGGTCTATTGGAACAACAGACGGGTCTCAATCCAGTAGAAATTATGACAGATACCGCAGGATCAAGCGATCTGGTGTTTGGGCTTTTTTGGTTGTTGGGGTATCAGTTTTCACCAAGATTAGCTGATGCAGGAGAATCCGTATTCTGGCGAGTGGACAAAGAAGCAAATTATGGCGCTCTTGAAGAGCTTGCCAGAAGCTGTGTTAATACCCACAAAATAGAACAACACTGGGACGATATGATGCGTATAGCTGGCTCTCTTAAACTGGGGACAGTACAAGCATCAGAGCTTATTCGTTCTCTGCTCAAAAGTGACCGTCCATCTAGCTTAGCTCAAGCCATCATAGAGGCTGGTCGCATCAACAAAACGTTATATCTGCTCAATTACATTGATGACGAAGATTATCGCAGACGGATACTGACACAGCTTAATCGCGGCGAAAGTCGCCATGCCGTTGCGAGAGCAATTTGTCACGGTCAAAGAGGTGAGATACGGAAACGTTACCGTGAAGGGCAAGAAGATCAATTAGGATCACTAGGACTGGTAACCAATGCCGTCGTGTTATGGAATACAATTTACATGCAAGCAGCTATAACCCATTTAGAAATTCAGGGAGCAGATCTGAAAGATGAAGATATGGCGCGTCTATCTCCCCTCAGCTATAAACACGTGAACATGTTAGGTCATTACTCATTTACGTTGGCCGAACAAGTGATAAACGGGGAACTTAGGCCATTAAAACAGCCAACTGACCAAGAGGATTTTGCTTAGCGTACGTTTTCGTACCGTTGGGCTTCATACCCC
>NZ_CP045343.1:0-53318 GCF_009363355.1 Vibrio sp. THAF190c
TTATTCAATCAGTGAAAGCTGTTAACCAGGAGAAAGCGCAAACTGTCATTGGCCTAGCACCAACCCACGCGGCCGTCTCAGAGCTAGAAAGTAAGGGCGTCAAAGCACAGACCTTAGAAAGTTTATTAACTGAACTACGCCAGGGAAACCGTCAACCGAGTGATTACCAGGGCAACCTCTTCTTCTTAGATGAAAGCTCGATGGTCAGCAATAAGCAGGCCAAAGAGTTCACCGATCTCATTCTGGCCAGTCAATCCAAAGCCGTTCTTTTAGGAGACAAAGAACAGTTGCTGTCACTCAGTGCCGGTAAGCCATTTGAACTAGCGATGAGTCAAGGCCGAATCGATAGCGCTGATATGACCGACATTATTCGTCAGCAAAACGACACGCTACTCAACGCGGCGCAAAACACCATTGATAAGCAACCACACAGTGCGCTTGATAAGCTCCAGAAACAAGCCCCCGACACTCAAGGAAAAACCCAACACGTTATTTCAACACTCGATGAACATGCCCAAGATAAACGCCAAGCGCAGTTGGAAGCGACAACCAAACTTTCTTACGTTGTGGCCAAAGATTACTTAGAGCGTACGCCAGAGACGCGCGACAATACTCTTATCATCGCCTACACCAACATTGAACGTGATGAGATTACCGAGCACATTCGCAACGGCCTCATCAAAAACAGAGAGTTGGGTAAAGAGAACATCATGGCGACACGCCTTCGCTCAGTGGGCGCGACGGGTGAGGAACTATCCACCATGATGCCTTATCAAAAAGGCTTAGTATTAAGTACAAAGCCAGGGGAATACGCGACCATTACCGGTGTTGACTCAGAGCATGGCATCGTGACACTTCAGAGTCATAAAACGGGCAAAACTGCGACTTTCTTACCTAGAAACCGTGACCACACGTTTACGACTCTGTTTTCCGTGGCTGAAAAGCCACTCTCAACCGGTGATAAGATCGTAACGCGCTTCACCGATAAGACACGTGACATCAAAGCGAACGTCGAATACCACATCACCCAAGCAACCTCCGAAGTCATCCAGGCACAGTCACCGACGGGCCAATCCCTGACTATCGACCCTTCGACCCTACAAGATGGGCATTGGGATTACGCCTATAGCCGCACGGCTGATATGGCCCAGGGGGCAACATATCCACACGTCATCACCGCGATTAAAAGTAAAGGGAGTTTAACCAACCTTAGACGTGCCGGTATCGATGTTACCCGTGCGAGCCAGCACATACGTCTCTATACCGATAACACGGAGCACCTGGTCAAAACCTGGCTATCCAAAGAAAGCCATAAATCGAGTGCGTTGGAAACCATCGAGCAGACGCCTCCCAAAAATACCGTCTATTTTAACCGAAATGCACTGCCACATGAGGACACACGCTTTCAAAATGCCAGTGGTGACTTTGATTATCAAAAATTCAAAAACCATATTAATGAGACCCTTCCTAAATATACCGAGAGCCTAGCTAAAGTATTATTAGGGACACCGAACATGAGTAAGTCGGATAGAGATTATCTGACCTTCGGAATAGGTCAATCGGCCATAAAAGTAAGTTTGACGGGCTCCCACCGTGGTTATTTCAAAGATTACACGACGGGAGAAAAAGGCTCACTCGTTAACCTCATAATGAGTCACAAAGACATTGGATATAAAGAAGCGATGAACATGGCAAACAGTATGATCAATGAGCCTGATAAACATCAATTATCAACAAACCCTAATCACGAGAAATTGATAAACACAACGCCAAGACATGTCGCAAAATTTGAAGAAAGGGCCAAGGATTATATAAAACAGAGTCAACCCATTAACGATTCTTTAGCACAATCTTATCTGAACAAGCTGGGCATAAATAACATTGATAATGAGCATGTTAAATATCACCCCTCGGTGTACTCTTCTGAAGACAAAGCCCTCCACCCTGCCATGCTAACAAATATCCACGACAAGAATGGAGAAACGAAAGCTGTTGAAATCACATATCTGGACTTGAACGGGAATAAAGATAACACCCTCGATATTAACCCAAGAGTATTGGGGACAAAATCGAAAAAATTTACGAAATTCCACGAAGGTAAACATTTAAACGCGACAATAATTAGCACATCTATTGAGCAATCATATTTAATTAGAGAAGAGACTCAAAGCAAAATCGACATTATTAATGTGAACCATAAAAATGACATTCAAAATCTATCCACCGATGAATTACGGCAAAATGTAATTATTGTCTTGAGCCAAGGCAATCAAGACTTGAACCCGAACAACATTGAAAAAATTATGGAGAACTTTAATGGAAGGGACATTACTTTTATTGCAGAAGAGGATCTTCATCGCGATATTGAATCGTGTATAAAGCAACTGGATAGAGGTTATAGCATCTCGAAAGAAGAAATTACTGATGATATAAAACATGAACAGTCGGAACGACTAGAGAGCTTTGAATTAAATGAAAGAAAAGAGCAAGACAGTCAATCATTAGATTATTTTGACGACAGAAACATAAGTCAACAAAAGGAATATATCGCACTAGAAAAATATAGAGATACCGATTATGAAGACAAAGAAATAGATAGAGAACTGGAACGATAATCAGAGTAGAAAGGGTAGCCCATGGCTACCCTTTTTTTTCACCTGAAAGAAATTCGTCCACTTTATTATTCACATCAGCATTAACTAAATTTCTCATTTCACCCGCTTCATCTTTTTTACTATAAAAAGCGGCCCCATCAAAACTTTGGGAATGAGTCAAATTCCCTGTCCCTTGTATCTGCCTAATACGACGGTACATCTCTTCCATCAACTCGCGGTTCGACGGTCGCGTATCTTCACTATCGTTCAGTTTGATGCGCAATGCAAAGGTGAGTAAATCACGCACAGCATCGGCATCATTCATTTGGGTACGTTTCTGAAACTCCGCAAAGTCCTTCTCTAAATCACCTTTAATCGCAGCTTGTAATACTCGACTTCTTGCCATTTTAGATTTTTCCTTAGATTTAAAATCAATATAAAAGTAATGTAAATCAAATACATTTCAATATCATTATAATCCCAAAAACCTCTGAGAGCCACGAAATTAAAGGTCTAAATTGAAATCAAATACACCTACATTCAAATCTCAATACCCTTCCTCTCAACCATTGTCCGATTTGGTCTAAATTGAAATCAAATACAATTACAGTATATCTCATTACGATTAAACATGCTAATTAGTAAAGATTTTAAAAATTTTTCATTATGCATTTCACCAAGCACAATTCAATATAAACTATTGTTTTTAATGGATTAATCTCACTTCATACAACCATTTAAATCGAATTTCGATTTAGCGTAGGGTGTGGTAATTTTCAAAAACCTCCGAATTCTCGGACGCTTTTTATCGTGGGTCGGAATCTAATCAGTGGAAGATTGGCGGGAAGCGAAAGGCAAAAGCCGACTAGGTGGCGATTGAATCGGTAGAGATAGTGAGTTGAGAAAGGACTATAAGGAAAAGTGGACAAGGCATGATAGCAAAGACTCTGCACCATAATGGTGCAGAGTCTTTTATTTAAGGTTTAGCTGATAATAAACCGACTGTACTTTTTTGATGTATATTTTTCTAGCGTTCTCGGTGCGCTTATGAAAGCCTGCATTATACGCGCCGACACTGTTCCAATTATAACCATGACTGGCAAAGTTTGAACTTAATACCCAAGCACCCAAGTGAACATTAAAGCATGGTTCATAAATGTTTGTTTCGTTGACATTAAAATCAGATAACTTATCAAACCAGTGAGAGTTGATTTGCATCAAACCAAAATCACGACTGACAACTTGACCAGATTGATTTTTATTTTCATTGTATGCATTAGGGTTTAGGCTACTTTCTACAGTAGCAATCGACTTTAATAGTCTCGGATCGACGTTATAATATCGCCCTGCTTCATCAAAGCAAAACGCCTTACTGAAGCATGGAAATAATGACAACAGACAAAGTAAACATCTCATATTGGAAAGCCTCTTTAATTTAAATAGCATTCTAAATGTTACACATTTCATTTCAACAAAAAGCCATGAAATTAATTTTCATGGCTTTCATAACTACGCTGCGAGCATTTTTTTATAGCTACGTTTCACGACCTGGGAACCGTGCGACTCCCTGATATCATCAAGTGACTTGCTTGAGCCTCTTCTTTTTGCCGTCCCTGTTTTAAAGTACCAAGCGGTTTTGTTTTTTGAGTAAAAGAACTTACTCTCTTTCAACTTTTCTTTGTGTCGCTTTGTTTCTCCTGTAACCCAAATCCACGTACCACAAATTTCTATATTTAGACCATCTAAGTTTTTAATCTGGTCAATTGCTGTTTTCAGAATTTCACTCAAGTTTTCGCTTTGGCCGTCGGCTTCGCCAGTAAAAGTAACTTGGTCAAACTTTCTTAGTGACTCCCAAGCTTGATTTAATAATTGGCTGAAGTGAACATCACCGCCCTCTTTGTCTGGGTGATATTGATTAATAAGCTTGCGAAATACTTTTTTAACTTCATCTCTAGAATAGGTTTCGTTTTCTTTGTTCAGTTTAAGAATTGATAGTGCATCGTTGATATTCATTTTTGTTCCTTGGTAGCGGCGGCATTGCCTAAGTTATTAGTGGATATTTTTCTTGTTTCGAATGCTAATTTTAATCTGGCTTGGTGTCTTAACTGGAAGACTTGATATGTTGTAATTGATCGCAGTAGCGATAAAACCATCTTTCGTTGATTGAAACAAAATCGAAGGTGTCAGCGACTTGTATTTAAAAGTAAGGCATACACCGTGAAAATTAGTATCTTGAATAAGTTCAATATTGCCAAATTCAACAGGTGAAGCGTTTATAATTTCACTCTTGATTGATAGAATTTGCTGATAAGTCCAACGACGATTTTTATTAACGATGGCTTTCGTATTTGAAAGAAAACCCGATGCCTTGATAGATTGAATTTCTTTTTCTAATGAACCCGAAAGTACATCACTTTGATAATCAGAGAGCAAGCCAGATAGAGTTTTATACTCTTGATTAACTGGGATAATAAAAGGTAGCTCTCTCTTATAGAATTTTGGTTGAATCATTTTTTGTCTCCAAAGTAGCGGCGGTATTGCCTAAACGTTTTTTAATGTTACAGCTAATTGCTAGTAAAGTTTGATTAAAGAATCTAATTAAAATCCCAACGATTGCACAGCCACCAACCATCTAATTCGTGCTCACTTCCCCAATAGTCAATTCGCTCTAGTCGATCAAAAAGGGCTTCGGTTTCATGGTTAAGCAATGCATCGCCTGTAAATTTAGATGGGGTCGCAGATACACGACCTTTGACTTTATAAAGGTAGTCTGTCAATCCGTCGTGCAAAGACTCGCCCATTGTGCAGAAAGCATCATGGCGCAATTCACAAGCTTGATCGAGTGAAAGACCTAGTTGGATCAGAAGAGGGATGGCGGGCAAACTTTGGTGGTCAGCTGCGAGCCAATTCGCTTGCTCTAACCATTCGGACATATCAAAGTTCTCTAGCTTGTACACTGGCATAATCCATCCCTCTAGTTACGGGTAAACAAACAAGTAGGCGTTTCTAATTGGCTCGATACTGTGTTACAGTCTTAAGGAAGGGGAGCAAGTCCCCTTGTCTTAAAAGTGCCTAACAAGCGTAATGATTGCGGTTGTTAGGAGGATAACGGTTAGTGGTATTTGGATTGCGAGTCTAATATTGTCTAACCGTTTATTCCTTATTTCGAGAATGAGCTTTTCATTCTCCTTTTCGAGTTTTTGCCTTTTTGTAAGTTTCATCCCCTTATCTCTTCTTTAAAAACTATATATATTTTAATGATTTAAGCTTAAAAAGTCAATAAGGAAATACATAAACAAGGGGTTTCGACCCGAAGGGATAAGCGAAGCGATACAGCAGAATCAAAGCGCAATGGAACAGTAAAGCTACTGCACACCAGACGAACTCTAAGCGCGTAAAGGGGTGTTGCCTGACATATCGCATATGCCAGGCTTAGAATGCGTGAGAATGGCTCACAGCGCCCCCAGGAGCCCGACCGCACCTTGCCAAGCCCTGCGAACCTGTAAGCGTGTACTAGATCATACGTTCGCAATACTTAGCTAAAGTATTGGCTTCATGTTGAGTTTTACAATCATGCAAGCACTCGATCCCGCCATCGATGCAGTGACCGAAAACAGACCAACATTTAACTGGCGTACCTTCTTCAAGACTGCTTTCCAAAAAGGGCTCCAAAGTGATGTCTCCGCCCTGATTTTGGTGTTCAATGCAAAACATTACCTCGATACCATCGTAATCCGTCCAAATAGGCTCAAGCTCTTTTGGCATGCAATTCCAACCGTTGGCCAAGATATCGCGGATCAACACATTATCATTTTTAGGGGAGCCTTCGGGGTCTAGCGTCGAAACGCTAGTCGCTGTTAAGTCATTAGAGACAGTTTGCTTGTCATGCGATGGAAACATAGTGGGTTCTCCTTTGTTGTCTGAATATCACTTTCTTTTTCGCCTGACTTCTTTTTCTCAGATTAGTGGTTCTCTTTTGCAATGGCGCGCAGCGGCTTCGCTTTACATTGCAAAAGAGGTTCCGTTCTGAGATATCTAGAAGTCAGAGCAGAAATGGGAAGTGGTATGAGCAAAGGAGACAAGCCACGGTTTCAGCGCATAAAGCATTACTGTCTCTTATGGCGTAGCAGTGAAAGCTCTTGCGTTAAGGATTGTTGGCCTGGAACTTAGAGCCACAGCAAGCTTGCTTGCTATCAGTGGCTCAAGTTAGCGGTCAGAGGAGCGTAGCGACGGAAAGCCTGGCCGCGAAGCGGCAACGCCCAGCTCAACAAAGTCATTCAAAAAAAAGAGGCGAATAAGTAACACAACCTGACACTTAATCTGCTGAAGAATGATCCGCCCCACTCCCCGACTCAACTTGATTAACTTTGCCCAATGTAATCCAACGAAAACGATGAAAAGCCTTAAATCGCTTTTGAACATTTTTTACTGAAGAGAATGTATGAAGTGTTACTTCTGAGTATCCAGGCCCACAAAATGCAGCTCACTTTGTTTGAGTCTTTGTATCTAAAGAAGGATGTTTTGAATTGATATGATGTCTTAAGTGTGGAGAAAGTAGAGCGACGTTTGCACGCCGCCCACTTTGAGAAAGTTATAGGCTAGGTTCTGGTTGGTAGTCTTTAATGCAAATGTGTTTTAAAGGGTTGCCAATGTAAGCACATGAAAAATCTTGTAGCTGGCTTACGATTTGCTCAGCATCGATGTTGATGTATACGGCCAGTTCGTCAGCATACATATGTAATGACACTAGTGTTTCTTTGTTTGCTATCATACTCATGCAGTCGTTCAAAAACGCACGATCAATCTTAAGAGATTGAGATAGGAACAGTGCCAGGTCTATTGTCGGTTTCATGGGTTTCCTTCCTGAATAGTCTTTTCAGTGTATGAATGAACAAGGCAGTTCACGGTGCAAGTTCAAAGCTGACCTCAAAAAGTCGCATATCATAGCGCCTGCACTTAACCTCTATTTGGTTGTACCTTCGATATCGATTCACCAACTCTTCATGCAGGTTTATTGCTGAAGACTCATCTGTCATTCTCACGAAAGCGTAACCATCATTCGCATAGACATACTCAATGCAGTCTAGGTACTTTAAATAGTTCGGCTCGTTTAGAGCAAGCCACTTATGACCACACCCATGAACAACCTTCTGAAACTGTTGGTTATTGATACTCATGAACATTCTCCTTGTTCGATAGAGTAGCGGGCCAGCGGCCCGCTAAGGTGTTAAGCGGCTATGTCTTTTAGTACGGGTAAAACTTCGCGTACAAAAGCATTTTGGGCGTTCAATGTATGCTTACGAACCCAGGCATAGTTTCTGTGTCGAGAGCACTTAAACGCATTACTTTTTAAAATGCTCCGCACCTCTTCACTAGGCTTAGTGGTGAAGTGAATTGCAATCTTGTTGTCCTCGGTCAATTCGTATTCAATGCCGTTGTCCAGGGAGTCATTGAGTTGATTTGATTCGCGTCCTTCTTCAAGCTTCTTCTGCTCTTTTATGCGTTGTTCCGTTCGCTTGATCTCTTGAGAGCGATTGGTCAAAGAGTAACTAGGAAACGCGACAACTTTTGAGGTAATGCGACAAGGTTTAAGCAAATTGATCGCTGCGTCTTCATAGAGGCCAAACGACGTCTGAAGATCTTTAATCAGCTCGTCGATATCATTTTGAGTCGCACCGGCTTTTAACTGGCCCTTGGGATACACTTTGCGCACCATCTTGTTAATGGCGATCCACATTTCTTTTTCTTTGACCAATTGTTCAAGCTTGGCTTCCAATTGCTGAACAGCGCTAGCGGAATCACTTTTGATCACAGTGCCATCACCATCTGGAAGGAGCATTTTTACCGCTCGTTTATACAGCTGCTTTTCTCTCTCTGCGATAGCGTCATATTTGTTCATAGCGGAAGCAAGACGCTTTTTGTTGCGCTCGACGGGGAAATTTGCAGGGCCAGTAATGGCCGATGACATGCAAACGGATTCAGCATGTATGTAGTTGATAAAGAGTTGAGCGATTTCTTTTTGAAAGTGTTTATGGATCTCTTCTAAATGTTGTTCACAAACCTTCACAATGCCGTTTGCTTTGGCGGTAGTAATGGCCTGGTTCAATTGGACTTTGAAACCTTCACAACGCTGTGCGTAATCGACAACAACAAGTACGCCCCTGCGTTCAGGGCTGAATGAAGTCGCATGAAATGCGCGTTCAGCTTTCGACAAATCGATGGCTGAAACGTACTGGTTATGCTCAGGGTGTTTTTGTAGGTGTTCAGCAAGTAGTTTTTGGCTGTAGTTCATATGGAGTTCTCCAAAGTAGCGGCGGTATTGCCTTGATTTCGAAATTAATTTTACTCCCGATCGATTATAAAGTCAATAGGAGAATTTAAATCAAATCAAAGAAAAAGGGCCATCAAACCTGGCCCCTTTGGATACTATGCTGCTACACATTCATCATGAAATTTTTTCAGCTGGCTTCTTAGTGAATTGATGCGGTTCAATGCTCGCCAATCACTCTCAATGTTGTCATTCGAATCTGGAACTAAACACTGTTTAATGTCCTTCAAAAACTCGATGGATGCTTGGCCATCCTCTTCGGCAAACTCCCCAACTACTTTATAGATTTTTGCGGCGGCGTCTTCTATCTGCTCTTCCGTCACTGTGTCGCTCCACTTCTTACCAACAATGGTTGCGATTACCGTTGCATCTTCGGTAGTGAAGTCTTGACCCATCTGACCGAATACAACCTCTTCAACTTCTTGCTCTTCAGCTTGAGGTTCTGGCTGTTGAACAACTTTCGGTTGCACGAACTCACCGAAATATTGCTTTTCTAATTGCGCTTGCTCTATATCGAGAGGGCAGCCAACGGCCAGTTGGAGTTTATTCGCTGTCAGCATTACGCCTGTGCTATCGGGTTTCATCTTTCCGCTGACTTGATCGAATGCCCTGTCTTTAAAGTCATCACTCCAACGAGACACATCCAAATCATCCAACTTGGACAAGTCTACTTTGTCGAAAGAAATGAAGTTAGTGAGGATGTTTTTTGCTGCCAGAGCGAGCGCCTTAAGGAAAACCGCGTACGTGTTTAAGTGAGTTTCGCGATGGTCCCTTGCATCATTCAATCCAAAGTTCAATGCACTCCAACCAGTATGACGGCTGAATGTCATCCAAAACTCTTTGGCGATTTCTTTCTGCTCAGCAGTCAGCCCTTCTTTAGCCTGTTTCTTATTGAGGCCCAGGAAGCTTTGAGTTGCGTCTCGAATGGTTTTCAGCGAGAAGTAATTAAGGTTTGCGCCAGTTATCGCATTACGCTCAAAATCGACCATATCCTTAAAGCACATAAGTTCTGTCGAAAGCTCAACGGCGAATTGGCTCATTGCATCACGATGGTCATAAGCAATCGAAATGGCCGCTGGCGGTTTAGACAAGTTATTGTTCGTGTCACTAAATCCGATCTGACGTTCAACCAATGTTAAGTCAGTGTAAGCCATAAATGGCACATGGATATTGCTCAAATCCAAGTCTTTCAATTCCGGATCAGTCGCAATTTTTCTAATCGCGTAAGCAGAGCCAGAAGAGCGGTGTTGACCATCAAACAATTTAATAGTGCTATCCATTGACACTACTAACACGCCTTGAGACAACATATTGACATCGTTAGATCTTTTGACATTAAGCACCTCATATACATCAAAGAACGTCGCTGGTTTGCTGTTGACTGGGGTGTCAATAACGCCAATTATGCTAGGGAAGATATAAAAGGAATTTTCCTTAACATTTCGAATCAAGTACTCCCCGAAACCTTTTGCCCTGTTCTCATTAACAGAGCGTTGGGAGCGTTCCAGGGTTGAACCTTTGTCGTCGAGGTTAAGCATTTTAACCAAGATGCTCAAAGGCACGTTTATTTGAAAGTAAGGTTTGTGCTGAAGGCCGCGAGTCGCAGGGAAGCGGTAGCTGAACGGTTCGTTAAGTAGCATTTTTTCTAACATGATGAATCTCCAAAGTAGCGGCGGTATTGCCTTGATTTCGTTACTAATTTTAATCCCCACTGATTAAAAAGTCAATGGGGAAATTTAATGAATTTGGCTTAATTTGTAAGGGTGACGTCTAAGACCTTAAACCATTCATCCTCAATATTTTCAATCGTTTTGGATCTGAGTGACGCACTAATGGCTCTAACGTGAAGCGTTAATGTTTCGCCGTCTTCAGTTTCTACCAACACCTCTGCGCAATATATTTTTGATTTATTTGTCATCGCTGACGCTCCAATTTTGCATGCAAAATTATGGGCCGCTCGCACGGCCCTCAACCTTAGTACATCTTTTCCCACTCGATAAAATCAGAAACTCTCCACTGCGCTGATTGATACTCAGGGCAATTCTGAATCATAATATTCTTCATAATGCGGTGTAGTTCTAGAAAGTGCGCCCAACACTTACGGCTGTCACAAGGCACGACACCTTCACCATCTTCATTACAATCATCAATTAAGCAATCAATTGCTTTTACGGTTGCGACAATTTGCTTGTAATCCGCTTTTGGGCGGTGGTTCGTTGGAGTAACTGAAGGGTCACGACGCTTGTACGATTGAAAGGCTTCAACCTCTTTGTGAGGGTAACGAAGGCGATAAGCGCGATGATTGGCCACATGAAACAAGCGGATCAAGTTCAGTACGCCAACACTTGGAGACCCGCAATATGGATTTGGGTCTAAAGAAGCCAGGAAAGTTCTAAGTGAGTCGACATCATGTAACTTGCCAGAATACGCAATGGACGACAGAGAAGATTTAAGGTGAGCCAGGAAGAGATCACCAACATAAGAACATGACATATTAAAGTCTCCAAAGTAGCGGCGGTATTGCCTTGATTTCTTGAGCTATTTTAAGCCTTTATGGTTAAAAGGTCAATAAGGAAAGTTAATAAACTAACAATCAAAATAGAGTTTATCGATATCCTTGTATGGTTGATAACAGTCTAAGGTTTCACCCAAAACAACAAACCGAGTGACCTCGTCCTCCTGGCGACACTCACCGCCGTTCTGGGAGGTGAACAGCTTCAGCGCTTCAATGGCCTCCTGGTAACTATAAGAGCTGTCTCTGAGCGCTTCAGCGAAGCCAATCAAGCCTTTAACCTTGCTCGCTTCCAGGGCAAGGTTTTCAAAGCTCACATTCAGTTTCATCTAGTTACCCATTTGCCAGGCGAAAAAACCGATAGTAGCAACAAGAGACACAATCGAAACGATAACAGTGATCTCAACGATGTTCCTTTCAAAGCTCTCAAGTAATTTCATTTTACGATTCCTTTTTGGCTGAAGGTGTACCAATAGAGTTTACACAATGATCATACTCAAGCTTAAACTTTAAATACAGTTCGTAAGCTTGTGAATATTGTTCCTCTGTGATGTCTTTACGGCCTTTAAGTACCCAAAGAAAGTCTTCAGAGATCGACAGTGCGGCCCCTTCAGGCTTGCACTCTTCAGCGCTAGCGTTAGAAGTACAAACAAGCAGTGAAGCCAGGACAAGCCATTTAACAGAATGTAGTTTAATCATGCTTTTTCTCCTTTTTTGAAAGTATGAGTATTGTACTTGCCCACATTTAAAAAGTCAATAAGGAAAAACAACAACTAAATAATGTCGGCCCGAAGGGATAAGCGAAGCGAGACAGCAGAGCCAAAGCACAAAAGAACAGTAAAGCTACTGCACACCAAAGGGATGCTAAGCGTGTGAAAATGTGTTGCCCAACCTAACCCATATGCCAGGCCGCGACTGCGTGAGAATGAAGCACAGCGCCCCCAGGAGCCCGACCGCACCTTGCTAAGCCGAGCGAAGCGACCTACGGACTGTCATCACTAGATGAACATTCAGTGGAACTGATAAACCAATGACGACTCACTAAGATTCACATAAAGAATTGCGTTAAGGATTGTTGGCCTGGAACTTAGAGCCACAGCAAGCTTGCTTGCTATTAGTGGCTCAAGTTAGCGGTCAGAGGAGCGTAGCGACGGAAAGCCTGGCCGCGAAGCGGCAACGCCCAACTAAAAAGAAAGGATCATTTTATCGACCAAAGATACTCAAACCTTTGTCAGTAATACGCCAATAGATTTTTGAAGAGTTACGGCCAAAATTATTACCATATACAACCTCACCATCTTTGTTAAGCACTCTTCTTTCTACGAATCCAGCTTCTAACAAAGCATAAAGTGCCTTATGTGAATTACTCAGACTTGGAACATCGAGAAGATTACTTTTGAGAGAATTGGCTTCAAAGAACACCTTCCCTTCATCATCACGATCTCTTTCGACCTTGCCTTTATCCAAGTCTTGTTCACAAAGATTCATTAACGTAAGAAATTGAAAACATAAAGAAACTCTGGTTAATTGAGAAAGTTCTTGAAGGTTTTTGGTATAAGTTTCAAAGTTCACACTCATGATTCACTCTCTTGCTTCATCTTTTTAATATCACACACCGCATCGACACAAACTTTAAGCCACAAAAAGCCCAATTCACCTTCCAGGTTCAGCGGTAGAACTTTAGACAACTCGTCATAATTCGGCTCATCACCACCACGTTCACGAACGAACAGGGCAATCATAGCGAACCACTCAGACTGTTTAGTTGGTGTCCACTCTAATTCCATCAAGCAAAGATAAGCAGACTTGGCCAACCACTGCGGTAAATGTTTATATTTTTCTGGTTGATAAACACGTTGTCTTAACCAGTCAGCGCTCATAGACTCTTTTTCAGTCAGTTCATGCTTCTTGGCCATATCAAAAAGCAAAGCAGCACTTCTGTCTCGATCTTCTCTAGATTTTTCAGCGGCATTCAAAAACGCCACAACAAGGGTTCTGTACTCGTCTTTTAGACGTTCATTGTAATTATCAATTTTCATTTGTTTGTCCATTCGTCGAAAACGCACCTGCTACACTTGCGCTCTTGACTACATTTCTTTGTTAGCTTCTAGAGCAATATCAAACCAAGGGCCGATAAGGTACTCCCACTCCTTGGTGATACGGTGGCCGTTAAGCAGTAAATAACGCGCTGCAATAGCTTTACTTAATTCATCATTGGGTTGCCAATCGTTATCAATTAGGTAGTCAAAAGCTGCACGACACGCCCACTGTGGCGCTTTTTTAGCTTTAACCCAATGTTTTAGAGATTCACCTGGTGGGGCGCTCCGAAAAGTGATGTATTTTCTTTCAATAGCAATGTTCGTTAAACACTCTGCTGCCTGAGTGCTTGAACCATCGAACTGATAAGAAAACCACTTAATCAAATTGGCTCGTTTGGGGTTAACCACGCGAGCCAATGTTGTTTTAGCTGTCATATCAACCAGTGTAATAGCCAATCAGCTCAATATCAGACGCCGATACACTCTGCGCCTCTGGAGCATCATCTAGCAGCACCATGAGCTCACCATCTACGGTATTTCCTGTGATATCGATGACGCCGTATGCACCATCAACTTTCACGCGAATCGCCTTAGCAATGGCCTTAACCTTGCGATCTTTTTTTGCAGGTGTTGGATTACTTTTCTCTTCCTCTGAGCTGTCGTTGACCTTCCCGCCCTTAAGCTCTTTGGTCAGTTCTTGTGCTTGTTTACGTGAAACACCATCCCCACTAGAAAGTAAGTCCTCTGTGGCATCAGGGTTTATGCTGTGAGCTATGCGCAGCGAATTGATAGTATCGACATCGCCTATCGTTCCCTCACTGTAAGCCTTTTTCACCACTTCAGGCGCTTCAATCGCCTTTAAGTATGCGCTGACTTTAGACGTAGAAATACCCAGTTTTTTGGCCGCACCTTTATTATCAAGGCCGTGCTCTTCTTTACCTTTCTCGATGGCCATACCGATTTCAAAAGGCGTCAAATCCTCTCGAATGATATTTTCTGCAAGTTGGCCCCAAATAGAACCAGGTTCTCGAACAAGACAATCTAAATGGGTGATCTTGTCACTCATCTTAGCGCCTCGCCAGCGGCGCTCCCCCTTCTGAATGCAGTAACCGCGAGAATCGCGTTCACTAACAACGATGGGTTGAATCTGCCCTTCTTGCTCCAAGCTAAAAGCCATTTCTTCAATGCTTTCAGCATTGAAGTTCTTTCTGACTTGTTCGGCGCTGTAAATATCCGACTTAGGAATACGAACAATTTGCTCACCAGGGAGTATCGTCACTGCCGATTCATCCAATAGATCGACGCCGTCTAAATCCCCGGCTCTGTTACGTAGGCTGCTCATGCTTTCACCTCCAAACGAGTTTGAAATTCATCGACAAATGCATTAAACCCAAAGTCTTCAGCATGTTTCGGAGAGAACTCGACCAATGCTTGACCAGTTTCAATGGCTTCAGAAACACGAACGGTTTTATATAGTTTGTTTTCAAAAACCAATGATGGATAGTGTTTTCGTAAGTCTTGTTCTTTCTCAGCTTGGTTCTTAGGCGCTGGTCGCTCGGCAAGGTTGATAACGATACCGATAATTTCAAGGTCTGGATTCAAGCGCTTTTTAATTTGGGCTTGTGTCGTCATTACCTTATCGACACCTTTAATGGATTGTCCTTGAGCCTGAGAGACAATCAAACCTTTGTTAGATACAGCTAACGCTGTATGTTGCAATGCGCCAACACTAGGCGGGCAGTCAATAAATATGTAGTCGTAGCTGTCTTTAATAGCATCTAAGCTGTCAGCGAAATCAAACATATTGTCTTGGGTTACGCTAGCTAACTTTTTCGAACTACCCATAACATGAATATTCTCGTTTACGGCATACGGTTTCGCTTCCACAACGCCGCTAAACATGTACATAACATTGCTCGGGTGCTCGCCACTTTCAAAACCTTCCATTGAGGCAAGCTCAGGGGCTAATGCTTCGCCTAAGTTATTTTGTGGGTCGAAATCCAAGAACAGACAACGCTTGCCTTGCAAGGAAAGCGTTTTGCCAAGGTTGACACATACTGACGTTTTACCCACGCCGCCTTTTTGATTAACTATACAAATGATAGTGCTCATTGTTGATACTCCTTTGAGAATGGCGTTAACGCCTGATTACCTTACCTATATTACGCCTCAACTATAAAAAGTCAATAGGGAAATACATTAATTTTGCATGCAAAATTGTTATTAATATTGAAAGCTCCCGTAATTGATACGTGTTAACTTTTTCTTCTTAACTACTTGCGTAGTGATGCTTAGTCGAACATGAGAATAAAAATGAGATAATGAATATGAAGAGAAGTGGGCTTAGCATCTTATCAGGGCAACATCGAACCAGGAGGAAAGAATTTGCGCACTAATGAAAATAGACTGTTTAATAATATTGAAGGTGTCCAAAGAATCGAATACGCATGTGGATGTGGTAAAGGTTATTACCGATTTAGAAAAGACATCGAGCGAATAGAAAAGCACGGTCAACTCCCGCACACATGTACGGCATGTCAAAAACTAGTATATTTTGTCATGCCGTACCCAGCGCTGAGTTACAAAGGGAGGGTTTTTGTAGATTTCGACACCATCCGTGGTGAAGTATAAAAAATTTTGCATGCAAAATTTTCGAGAGTAGGGTTAAGCGAAATTAGCTGTAGAGACGATCCTCCCTAAGTTATTGTTTCGATCTTATCTTTGCTAGTGTTATTTTTGATAAATATCTACCGATCATCACGGTAATAAAAAGAGCAAGCATTCCTACTATAGCTCCATGTTTATAAAAAATGTCGACAAGCCCTACCCAAACAATTGCAATGGTTCCGAGTAAAGCTATAAATTTTAGTATTGGCATTTTTCCCTCGTTAGACTGACTTAATGTTTTTACGACGTTTGATTGCTTCAACTTCACGATTGTAAACTTCTAAAGGTTCTAGCAAGTGAGCATACCGCTTTTCATTTTTGGCATACTCCTCATGGTTCATTAGAGCCTTAAGCTGTGTTACGGCCTCTTTAATTGGTACTCTTACTACCCATGAATCAGTTTCAAACGAATATTGCCACGCTCTTTTAAAGTAGGTTTCAAAAGCATTCAGTGCCTTGTCTCTCATCGTCCAAACATGGCGCTGCCTGAATGCATGATCACTCTCTAGATAGTGATTATCCATATTATCGTTGATATCTAGCTCCCAACTCTCAGGGTCTAAAACAGAGCTAGTAAAGTGTGCTACCGTCACCCATAAGCAAAGCTGCTCTCGCGTAAAAGTATCAGGATTTTGATTAAGCGAATCTAAAACCTCGATAGCATATTTTTTGGATTGCTTATCGATATTTGCCAACTCTTGAGCCTTACGCTTTTCAATACGAGCTTTCTTCTCTTTGATATGAACAAACTTTTGCTTAGCGTTACTTAATGCCTTTGCCGCCAGCTTCATCGCTTCAATTTCTTCAAGCTCAAACAAGTCTCTAGAGAATGGATCTTCTACTACTTCTTTTAACAATCCATTGGATAGCTTTGTTAGAGCTGTTTGCTTTTTACGGGTTCGCTCCGATGTCCAGTGCTTCGTAAAATCCAAGTCTGACATGCGTATTTTCCTCTCAATTGCTTGTTTCTTTTTCGAAAACCACTTCAACGCTGTTTAAAAACTCAAGTGAACTGGTTTTCAAAAATTCTTTTTCAAAGGTGTAGCTTTTCTCATGGCGCTTGTCGTTGACGTTGTAACGAGTATTGCTTGGTTTTGCATTGCGATACTCAGTCATTGCCTTACTAGCTCGTGTCCTATGCATATGAAATTGTTCACAAACGGTCTTTGTTTGGATATATCCGTATAAATCCAAATGAGCATCAATGAACTTCATTAGAACTAAATCAAAAGCTTCTTTTTGAGTTATAGTCATACTTATTTACTACCATCTAATTTAAATACACTGTAGCAAATTAATACAACCAATAACAGTACATATATGCGTTCAATATCACACATAAAAAACTATCATATTAGGTAAGATCACATCATCAACAGCAGCTTGGACGGGTTCGCTCACGCGCAGCGTTGAAAATGACAAAGCTAGAACGACTCGCTTTAGCTCTGGTTTTTGCATTAACTGGCATCGAGCAAGTAGCTCGCTGATTTGTGAGGGGGATAAACTTAAAAAACTAGGCGAAAAGCGCCTAGATCACTTGCAATATAGGCGGATTCCGCCTAATATAATATTTGTCGGGGGCACACAGAAAGCCACTCGGAACGAGGGGGCTAGTTGATGCCTCGATAAAGGTTCTGAATGAAACTTAAAGATGTAGCAACCATCAAGACAAATTTTCCAGAAGCTGACTTTTGGATCACGCGTCGAGGCTCTTTAACAACCGTTGGCACTCCTGTTCATGAATTTAATCGTGAACACATAGGGATCAAGGTGGAGAACACACAGTTCTTATTACCGCGCTTCCTGTTCATTTGCTTTGAATCTTTGCACTTAGAAGGGCGGTGGGAGGGAATGGCCAACGGCACACTGAGCTTGGTTAGCATCAAGGTTTCGGACGTTCGAAATATCGAGCTACAACCGAGATAATAGATAGGGGGCGAACAGCCCCCTTTTATTTAAGTGAGACATTATGCAAATCACCATACCAACCATTGAAGAGCAACAACGACAAATCGTCGCCGATGGCATTAATAAAGCCATTAAACAACTACAAGCGAACATCGATGCGCCTGTCTTCGCGCCTCAAACAGAGCGCGATGAGGCCCAATACTCAAACGCGCATCTATTGGATAAGGCCCGTTATGAGCCGCCACACCCTGACATCGTGGGCGCGTACTTTCGCCACTTTCAGTCTTTGATGGCCGACTATGACTCAGATAGAAAGCTGGCCGCGTTGTTGGGGGTTTCATCAGATCGCCGCATTCGTGAATTTAAGCAAGGCAAAGCAGCAGTCCCTTATGAGATATGGGATCGCTTTATGGTCATGACAGGCCGCAAGCCACAAACCATCATTCCAGTAATGGGGTATTTAGGATAGAGAAGGGGAACAACATGAACCAAGAAACGCGCATGCTGACGATGACAACCTTGTGTGTATTAAGCCTGTTAGGAGGGTGGGTCGGTCGCCAATTTTATGCAGAAACGGGCCTAGTCATTGGGTCATTAGGCACTTTTTCACTGTTGGTATTGGCTTTGATTGCGGCAGGCAAAGTCAAGCTGTCACGCTAAGGAAAAACAAAATGTCACGACCATTATTAGACGATGCAGTGTTAAAGCTCATTGATGCCAAGCTTGCTCTCAATGGCCACGTTACCAGTGTCGATATTTACCGTCACTTGGGGTTAAGCCGCCAAAAAGTAAGTAAGGTTTTTAAAGACTATCTCGCAGCTAATCCCGACTCGATGCACTACGTTCCTGCAAAAAGAAAGTACATAGCCAGTCAGTCATTCAAACCGTGTTTCCTTGGGGATGTCCCAGCGGGGGTATATGTGGATGCGTTAACGGTAGTGTTTGGGGTGTTTGAAAGTGATTAACTTTCGCCTCGCGGAGCTCGTTGAGGGCTTCGCATCTTGATAACTACTCGCTCGTTCCTTACGAAAGTTCCCGCACTGCGAACCATGACCATGCTTTCCATTAAGACGGTAAACGGCTCAAACCTGTGCGTCAAAGCGAAGCGTTCTAGCTTGCTAGATTGTCCACAAATTTGAGCCGCTTAGTGTCTAGCGGGTAGGCGCAGCCGTAGGGCAGCATTGCGCCCTGTCATTAAAAGAATCCAATAAGGTTAACGAATATTTTTAAGGTCACACGACTCTGTGCCAGGTGGGATCATCACCTGGTGGTCCCCACCTACCATATCCAATTTGTATACCATTAACCCACTCCCGAAGATAATCACTTCTGCTTCATTGATTCTGTCGTCACGCACGTAAGCTTTTTGGTTGGGCGCTTTGCAAATCAACTTGCAACCTCCTGCCGAGCAGTCCACTTTTTGTTTGGCCACCAAGCCCCCATTTTGAGTGTTTTGGGCTAAGACAGGCGTTGAGGCCAACAGTAGGCCGACCATTAAAATTTTTTTCATATCACGTTACCGTTTTTCATTTGGATTATTCACCGAATCAATACGTTATCACTATACTGTTTATTCATCCAGTACAATCGTTTATAAAATGGCTTTTTTTTCATCGATAACGGTCACGCAAGGTCAACGGAGCTTTTGTGTTTACCGCTTGGTTGATAACTGTTGATTTGCCTCATTCTAACTTCTGCCACTAACGCTCCACTTAATCATTTCAGCAATGAATAGGTGGCAATTTAAGTTAAAAATAAGAAAACCGATCATTTTGAGGTTTAGAGGGGAAATATCCGATGAAACAAAAGCCTATTACAACTCGTTAACATTCGCCAAGATTCTGTAATTAACTTTCAAGCGGGAATTGGTGAGTATCGAGAGGGAAGTTGGGTGATTTCTGCCATTCCGTAGCGATTAGAGAATGGAGCCTGCAAAAATCACCCTAATTTGTCCTATTTAACATATTCTACATAACCCGCCCCCAAAACAGTGTATGTAAAACAATAAATCCGGTTTGGTTGAGACAGCGGTGATTCCCAATTATATCGAGTTATATATTAACTCACTTTATAACATCTACCGCTCGGCGCAATCCCGTAGCTGGCGGAGCCAGTCGAAGGGTGAGCAAGCGGAATATCATCAGTCTTATTTGATGGCACTGTCACCGTAAATTCATTGTTTTTTAATAGATCGATCAAGTTAAACATGCGTACTTTACTGACGGGCAACGCTTTGGCGTTGCTGTGTCTGATTTGTGTGATGGATAACTATTCGCTCGTTCCTCACGAAAGTTACCCACACTCAAATCTGGATTAATTACTCAATTGGTTTATTCATTCTTATGATAATTAATTCTTCTGTTTTGCCTACCACTAAATCTGTAGGGATTCATAGTAGATAATCTTTAGGAATCCATAACAATATATCTGTAGGGGGTAGGGTGGTAGGCTAATCAATAAGCTTTTTTTGAGTCTGACGATACTGGATGGAAGAAGGGATAATGATTTTTTGTGATTAATATCACGTTGAAATTGCTGGGAGCGTAATAAGTCCTACCAAGTTAATGGCATTGAAGAATGAAAAGAATTTAATCTGGGGGGGTGTAGTCTTCCCAGTAGTATGGTTGCTCTTGTTGAGGTTGTTCTCTGCACTCATCAAGCATCTGGTTTACAGCGTCGATACGTTTGTTAACGACTTCCTGGTGTGCTGTATTAGCTTTGTCTTTTTTTCTACGATTCTTGTTTAGTAAGGCTTTAGCTTTGTTGTAAAAAAGCCCAAACTTCTCCAATACAAATTCGTATTTATTAGCGATTTGTCGAGGTGCTGACTCGCCGTCTACTTGGATAAATTGGGGGGTCGATATGAGTAGACCTAGATCTTTTGCTTTTTTAATGAGTGCAGTGATGTGATTAGGGCAATAACCAGTTCTTTTTGAGAGCTGTTGGCGATTTGGGAACGCACACTGATTATTGACGTTAAAGAACGTCGCTATACCTGCCAGCAAGTTTTTTACTTCGCGAGGAATAGATTCATTCGTTAGAACTGCATTTTCTAATTGATGATGATGAGTAAGAAGCTTTAGGTTATCTGTAGACATAAGACGCACCTATATCACAGCTGTTTAATGCAACTTGGTTGAAGCATTGTTCAGGCTTATGAAGATAGAAGTGTCTTGATAATTCTATTGCTCGTACTGAGCTGTATGATATGGATTTCATGTTTGATTCCGATAGATTTTTTGGGGCTGTTTGGATTGAGAGTCCAAACAATATATTTTTAATCTACATAAAATTTATCAAAAGATCAAACTGATTGAATTTTTGATACAAAAAAGCCGTTGGCTATCGGACCAACGGCTTTTTGCAAGTGCTATATAGTTAGTTTCTCAGGCTAACACACTCTAGTTCTTAAAAAATACACTACATAGAAGACTATGTAGTAGCGTGCTATGTAATGCACTTTTGCTTTAAGAACATGCAAAGATAATAGCAACAATGTCCCATCTTGTAAAGCGCGATAGTGGTTTAAAGTGGTTCAAAACTGAGTGGTTTTATATTAACTTTTTTGTTGGATGGCTTAAAAATATCCCCTGTCTCTAAGTCTATTTTATAGCCTTTTGTTATCCATCTACTGACTTCTGATGCGCTTATGTGAGAATTGTCTTTTAAGAATAGTTTCTGGTTTCCGTGGGCGGAGCCATATCGACTATTTATGTATGTCAGAAAAGATATGTTCACTACTATTCACTGTGTTATGGAAATCTAACTTGTTAGTTTACCACTTCTTATACCGTCAACAATACAACAGTCAATCTTAAAGTTTCTAATTAGCTCTCAGCTCACAAATTTAACACATTTGTATATTTTACACTTTTGTATATTTTACAAGTGTGTAAAATGATTTATTCCTAAAATTAACAGCTAGCAGTCTTTGCTTTAATTGTATGACCATGACGAAAACTATTGATAAATTTGAATATTTATTTCCTGAACTTACTTTTAAACAATACAAAGTGTTGGAAGTTTACGCTTCGGGTGCACCACAAAAGCAACTAAGTATTCAACTCGGTATTTCACCCGACACTGTCAAAGAACATTTATCCACGATTAAGAAAAAGTTGGGATGTCAAAACACGCTTGAAATAAGGTACGTGTATCTCACTAGGATTATGGGAGTAATCGCTCTTAAAGTGGCTAATTTGTAGTATGTGTACCCCCTTTTTTGGGGGGTAACGCAACCTCTTTATTTGCAATATGATGCAATTGAATTTGATTCATATTGAATCAGCTTGATTTAGATAATTGTATAACGAGAAGTATATGAATGAACAGGATCCAGGCGTACTTAGCGTAACTGTTGTTCTAACCGGTGAACACGCTGAGTTGTTCTTAGAGTCAGTCAATAAGTCGGGTCGTTCGAACCGTTCTGAAGCTAAGTTGCGAATTGAAGACCATATAGCAGAGTATGCAGAGATATCTTCTGTAGGTACTCGAGTTAAGAGAAAGTAAGGTCGATATCTAGTGGATTTCGACCATCTAGCCTAAATATTGGGCTTGAAGGTAGGCTGCCTTCGTTTTTGCAGAAAGCGCCGCAGAGGGGCGCAGGTGTGCGTAATATACCTAAACAAATTCAGGAGCCTTATCTGGGGCGACGTCCAAGGCTGTTTTTCTGTTGAATCAAGCACGCTTGTTTGATGGTTAAATAGGGTTACTTGGGAATACCAGAAACCACATTTTTTGATGTGCGCATTCTACTACAAGAATGGTAAAGCCAGTTTGTAGCACGGCTCTTGGAAGAGAGCCCATTGCTTTGTTTTTTCATAAAGGCAAAGCAATGTTCTAGTAAGGAGTGTGAAAATGCAAATTGTATATGGATATTCTAGTGATGGTGATGCGATGAGTTTGTTAGAGCGCTTTGTAGACCAAGGTGAGATTGTCCGTGTAAAACAACTAGGCCCAGTAGGAAAAGGTAATATTGCGTTTGCTGCTTTATTGTCTACTAACGAGTGTTTCTCATTCCCTTTTGTTTGGAATGGCGCTCACTTTGTTGCACCTCAACATCAACTGCAATCAGTGGATGTCCTTAGCTCATCTACTTCAGTCAACGCGCAAAAAAAGCGTTTTCGTAAACTTAACAACTTAACAGTGACACCTAAAAATTGGAAACAACATGTTAGTCGCAATCGCGGCTTAAAGTACGCAAGCGAATCTCTGTCGTCTTAACCAGCTAAAACAATCTAAGTGCTTCTTTAACCTTAGATAATTAGAACAATTGTTCTCGTACCTCCCTTTTTTTATTCCCTTATCTTGTGTCCTTAACTCTTTAGATTGAGTTGGGGATATTTGTATATGCCTATTTGGCACCCATCGCCCGTAAGGGCTTATTTATTAATGAAAACAAGGAACTTTGCGTATGCAAACCAATACTACTTATCACGATCGTGGGCGTATTTTGCTTTTCTTTGGACTAGCAGCTTTGTTCGTACTTGCTTCTGAACCTGCTATGGCAGCGGCAACGGATTTATTTGCTTCTGGTAAAGATATGGTTAAGAAAAATGCTGGTGACGACTCAGGCATTGAAACCGCCATGTTAGGTTTTTCTGCACTCAGTGCAGCAGTGGTGGGAATTACCAGTCGTAACTGGTTCGGAGCTGTCGGTGGTTTTGCTGGCGGCATGATGTTTTGGGAAACGGTTAAACCTTTAGTCGGGTTGGCCTAATACGGAGGCGGCGTAGATATGAATCTAAATGCTCAATATTACGCGATACCTAAGTATCTTAATTCAGGGAAACGTATGTGTGGCTTGCCTCGTGAAGAACTCCTTCCGGCGCTATGTATTTTCGTCCTCGGTTTTTTTGCTAAACATTATGCGATCGGTTTTGTTCTCGCAGCCGCTTGGTTTATGGGACTTCGATACATTAAGACCCAGTACGGGGATCATATTGTCGCGTATTCCCTTTATTGGTGGGGGAGTGCATCTTTGAGTCGTATGGTATTTCAGAATACGCCGCCTTCAATTAAACGTTATTGGTTGTCTTAAGGAATAATATGGAGATTTCAAACAAAAAAGATCTGTTAGCAGTGAGTAAGTTACTCAATGTTTTTTTGGCGGTTGGGTTTCTGGTCAGCAGTTTTACCAGCATAGGTTTAGGCGGAGCACTCGCCTATATTTCTTTGAATGAGAGCCGAACGTTAGTGCCCCCGACTTTATCACGAGCGTTTTCTGTCTCAGATGGAGATGTCGATGAAGCGTATTTATTTTTGATGGGTAGTTACTTCTTACACCTTAAATATGACATCACGCCAGCCAGCGTATCCCGCCAGTATGGTTTGTTGCTAGATTATGTCCCATCTGATTTTTGGGCTGATATTCAACCTTCTTTGATGTCAGATGCTGAGCAAATTATTGACAGTAATATATCTAGTCGTTTTGTCCCTGACAAAGATGGAACTTTGGTAGCTCTTGATGCCATGCAGTTCCAGCAAACCGGAACGCTTTACAAATCGGTTGGAGATCGGGATCTAGACCCTGAGAAAGTTACATATCGAGTACAAATGTCTTACCCCAATGGCGTTTTGGAGTTGATGGGCATTACAAAGCAAGGAGATTGATATGATCAGTTTTAGAGTTATGGTGCCGTTACTTGCGGCACTGATTAGTCCCTGGTCATTGGCCGACAATGTGGCCAAGAGGGTGATTGATTTTACCGATGGTGACACCATTCCCGTATCTCTGTCATCGCTCAATATCAACCGATTGATGGTCAAAGGCGACAAGATAGTCAATATTACCTGCCCAAGTGGTTTCTGTACCACCACTGCCAATCAAAAAGATAAGACTGGTTCCGTTTCACTCAAAATCAACATTAGGTTACCGTTTAACGTACATGTGACGACTCAAAAGGGTCGGGTTTTTTCCTTGTTCGTTAGCCCTAAGTCCACACCCTCAGTAGTCACGGAGTTCGCACCAAGCGACGAAGAGCAGCTTCGCCCTTCAGTATTTGAGCGTGGGTTTGACTATCCTAGTGCTCTCGCTCAATTCACAAAAAAAATGATGCTTTGGCAGCGGGACGGTACTCCAATTGATGGTTTTTCAGTTCATCCAGTTGACCCTGATTCGTTGCCGGAAAAGCAAGGGGATTTACCTTTGACCCCGCGAGTTGTGTTTGTTGGGCGTGATTACTCAGGCATTATTTATGACGTTCACAACCTTTCTGGTGACGCCGTCACGTTAACAACTGCGCAGTTTTATAGTTATGCAGCTCGTAGCGCGGCACTAGACCAGCTGACTTTAGGGCCTGATGAGCATACCCACTTGTATCTAGTGACCGGTGGAGGTGTGAGCGATGTTCGATAAATTCAGAGCCCGTTTCTTTGAAGATAAAGATGGAGATTTTGAGCAAGGTGGGGACATCAATACTGAAACCACCAAACGTAACAAAAACCTTACAACTTTACTTATGACGGTGCTCGTTGTAGCTGTGCTTGGGGTATATCAATATACTCGCCCTAAAGCTGTTACTGCTGCGCCAGAAAATCCAGTGACGTTTGGGGTTATTGTTGATAAGGAGTTTACGGAGAAGGACAACCAATCGGCGTTAGTGCAACAACAACAGTTGATAGCAAAGTTAAGGCAAGAAATGCGTGGTCTTACAGATTCTATGGAGCGTCTAGAAAAAGATACTGACGAGCGTATCGCTAGAGCTAAAGATGAAACTGCCACATTAGTGGAAAACAAGGTACGTCGTGAAACGCAAGACAAAATTGAAAACCTAACAGCTAAAGTAGAACAACTTCAATCGAATAAGCCACCAACTCAAATAGACAAGAGCCAGGAAGGAAGAGGGAATGCTTTGCATTGGCAGGGTGAACCTGAAATCCTTGGCCAAGCCAAATTACCACCACGCCCGATTCCCACATCACATGATAATCCTAACATTGACACTATGTCTTACTCTGATAGTCAAGAGAGATCTTTTACGCCATCTCAGTTCGACAGTACTGATTTTGTTTGGACTCAAGATATAGCTTCTATGAAACGTACTACAGACAATTATGTTCCGACTGGTACTTTCGTAACTGCAATAGTGACAGGGGGAGCTGACGCAAATGCTGGCGTGCTTGGACAAGGGGACACTACCCCTGTGGTCTTGCAAACTATTAATGAGGGTATTTTACCTAATGGTAAAAAATCCAAGCTTAAGGATTGTACCGTTACAGGTGCCACTTACGGAGAGATATCTTCGTCGCGCGGCATTGTTCGCACTAATCGCATGAGCTGCATACTCGACAACGATGAAGTCCTAGACGTTGCAGTCAAAGGTACAGTGTTCAACTTTGGCCGTAATGGTATACGAGGAACGACCATTTTGAAAAATGGTCAAGTAGTACAAATGGCTGGTTTGTCGGGGATTTTAACTGGATTAGGTGAGGCTGGTAAAGGTCTATCAGAAACAACCTCGACGTCTGCGTTGGGGTCTACCAGTAGCGTCTCTGGTGAAGATATCGGGTTGAATCTACTCGGTAATGCAACTGCTTCAGTGGGCGCTAAATTGGCTGACTATTATATTGGTTTGGCGGAAATGTACCATCCTATAGTTGAAATAAACCCAGGAGCTATCGTGAACATAGTGTTCTTGGAAGGTTTTCCGCTCGACCCTATGGCAGCTGAAGAGTATGAAAAAGCTCAGGCTGAAACTGAAGAATCTCAATCAAATCAAGTGATGGAAGTGATCAATCATGTCACTCAAAATCCATTAGCTAACCAAATTAGTGCACAAGGTATTCAAGTGCCTTCATCGCCGTTTGGTCATCAATAAGGAGGCGTTATGCGCGTACTTTGGGTGATATTGCCCTTAATATTAGGCGGCTGCGCCGCAGGTCTTGGTGAAGATTTTAGTTGCAATCAAGTGGGTGGAGTATCCGGTTGTACCACGATGGATGAGATACGCCGCCAGCCTTTAGGCACAATAACTAAAACGTCTTCTGTAACTCCCGATAATGTATTTTTAACCCTACCAAGGCGAGACAGGGAAGGGGTGCCTGCTCGTACTGACGATGTGGTCAGAAAAGTCACGATATTCCCGTTTGTTGACACATTAGGACACTACGTCGATACAACAGACATCTACGTAATACTTGATGAGAGTCGTTGGACAGGGCGACCGGCCAAATACATTTGGGAGGACTAATTATGTTAAAAAAACGTTTAAAACGAAAGTCTTCTTTTGGTCTTTCAGGGTTGATAGAGGACGCTAATCGTCATCAAAACCATTTACATCATGAGTTACCTTACCGCGAATATGACGGTGAGCGCGAGATCTTTCACAATCGTCATTCGCGCGGCTTTGCGCTTAGGTTATCAGTTCTAGGTGGTGCTAATGATGAACTAGTCGCATCACTCAATAAAATGGTGATGGATTTTCCGCAAGGAGATAAATGGGATTATCAGTTATCAATGTTTGGTCATCACCGTGTGGCGCATTATTTAGAAGCGAACGGTGAAGCGATGGCTCAACGTGGTGGAATTTGTCGTCGTTTAGCAGAAGAAGAAGTGCGCTACGCAGGTTTTTCCGCTGCTAACGGTTTCTTCCATCTCCAACGACACCGATTTGATTTACGGGATTACGAGGCATATTTTTTTGTTTCGACGAAAGAGAAAAAAGACGAAAAGCTTGATGACATACGCGCTGCTATGGAAACGGTATTGCTTCAATTGGGTGTAGAAACCAAACGGGTCACTCCCGCAATGTTGATAACATTTACTGGTGATATTTTAAACTTTGATGCTGCGCAAGACAGACCCAAAGAACATGAGTACAACCCCTTCGATCCGATTAATCGTCAAGTACTGTCTCCCGATACAGAAATGCTCATCAAACGCGATCATATAGCGACACGATTTACTAATACGGCAGGCCAAGAGACACGCGGCCGGACTGTGTGTCTAGGTCTCGCTCGTGCACCAACCGACTTTCGTCTTTACGCAATTCCAGAAGCATTTGCTTCGCTTCGCAATATAGCGAAGATGTTGACCTGTCCCCATGTGTTGACCTTAAGCTTTCGTCACAATGTCACGGGTAACTTTGAGCATGAGAACAACAAAAAAATTAGCGATTTGACCAAAACTTTGAAATCGCCTATGGCCATTCTCTCACCGACTGCAGGGGACGAACTAGAGGAGCGAACAGCTCTTCAAAAAGCGTTGGCTGATAAGGCAACGACTGTTTGCTCGATGGTTTTAAATTTGACTTTATTTACGACAAAGGAACAGCAACGGAGAGATGTTCAGTCTGCTAAAGAAGCATTTTCTGCAACTGGTTTAGATATTAAAGAGCAAATTATGATGCAGAGTCAGAGCCTACTCAGCGCGTTGCCATTCTTGATGAGTGAGGGGTTGTGGGAAGATTGCGGCCGCGCGGGGCGAGTTCGCACCATGAAAAGTACCAACGTGGTTAACTTTTTTCCCATGGTGCTCGATTTTAAACGTTTAGTCAGTGGGATGTTGCTGCCTACCATGCGTGGACAAGTATCGTTTTTCGATCCGTTTCATTGTGGTAGTGATAATAAAAACATTGCTTTAACGGGGGGATCTGGTGCAGGAAAAAGTTTCTTTACTCAAGGTTTAGTGCGTAGTGTATACGCAAAGGGAGGGAAATGTTGGATTCTAGACAAAGGTGATAGTTACAAGAAGTTAACTTTGATGCTTGGGGGGTCATATCTCAATCACAGTAATATTTTCTTAAACCCTTTTACTCACTTAGAACAGCTGCAAAGCCATACACCTAAAGAATGGGATGACAATGAACCGGTCGACCCTATGAAAGAAGCGCTAAGTAACATTACCGCCTTGTTTGCTACCATTGCATCTCCTCATGCGGAGCTTGAAGGGTATCAAACAGCTGTCTTAGGTGACGCGATCTTAAGGGCATGGGAAGAGAAAAAGACGGCAACGCAAGTTGATGATGTTCGGGAGCAGTTGTTCATCTTATCTGAAGAACATGGAAATGATCGTCGTATTCGTGATATTGCGGTACAGCTTAATAAATATTGTGCAGATGGTGTGTATGGCGATACGTTCAATAAGCCATCTATGTTAGATCCAAATGTAGATATTACGACGTTGGAGTTAGAAGGCTTTCCTGACGATGTTCTACGCCCTGTTGTGTTTGCATTGATAGTGTCTATTAATCAACAAATGTACCTATCTGGCTCTCGATCAACACCTAAAATGTGCATTATCGAGGAGGCATGGAGTTTAATGTCTGGTACTAATGCTCAAACACGTACCTTTATTAATACCGGCTACAGAACTGCTCGTAAATTTGGTGGTTCATTCTGTACTGTAACTCAAGGTATAGGCGACTTCTTTGTGAATGAAGAAGCGAGGGCATCATACGACAATTCGGATATTCACATTACGTTGCGTCAAGGGGAGGGCTTTGAAAAGTTTTTGCAAGAGAACCCCAAAACCTTTAATCCAATGGAGCAAGATATCATAAAGAACTTCCCGCGCGCATCGGATGCTGGATATAGCTGTGTCCGTATCAAAGCTGGCGGTCATACTACCTATCATCGAGTCTTTTCCGATCCTTTTACTAGAGCTTGTTATAGTACCGAAGCAAACGAATTCGAATACTGTGACAATTTAGTTAAGCAAGGGATGAATACCTTAGAGGCTATTGAAGCTACTGCTCAACACTTCTATGGCCAGGAAATTGCCGATTACCAACACGCCCTATCTCAACAAATGCAAGGAGCATCAAATAATGCATGATTTACAACGCTTGTTTAGCGTTATATGCGTGAGCATCGCTGCCTCTGTGGTCACTACTTGGGCTTTAGAAGCGCCGCCTCCTTTAGTCAGTTTCAATGTAAAAAGCACTATAGATCAGTACCACAAAACCTTATTGGCATCTTCGCTACCAGTGTCCGAACAAACAGAAAGACTGGCAGATTTTGCTACGGTGATGAATGAAGAAGTAGCTCAATATGCTAAGGAACATGGCCAAGTGGTGCTTGTCAGTGCTGCTGTGGTTGATGGTACACCGGACATCACTGCACACATACAACAAGCCATTGTTGAACGCTACCAAAAATAGGAGGCACGATGCGACATCATTCTCGCCTAGCCCTATGTTTATTCACAGCTTTACTGTCGAGTTCCTTGGCCGCGAAAGATATTGGCCGTGTAGGGCCTACTTTTCCTATCGGGGAGGTTGATATGCTCAGCTGGATTGAAACTCGTCTCAAACAATTTGAGAAAAATGGTAAATTGGCTCAAATGCAGCACGAATTTTCTGAACAAGTTAAGAAAAGTGTGGAAACACCCCCACCGCTTCCTTTGATGCCCACCACTAACCCTAAGACTTATTTAGTTGACCCTAGTATTGTTGTTCCAAAAGATTTAACGGATGCGCAAGGGCGAGTTTTTGCCAAGGCAGGAACTCGTGTTAACCCTTTTGATACTGAAACCTGGCCAACTGAAGCTCGTTTGCCCAAATTTGAGTACCGGAAGGCATTGGTCTTTTTTGATGCGCGAGACGCGCGGCAGCTGACGTTTGTCGAAGAGTTCAAACACGAAAAACCCCTTTTATATGTGTTGACTGGTGGTAGTCCTAATCAAGTAGCCAAGCGACTTAACCAACGTATCTATTTTGATCAACAAGGAACATTGAGTGAAAAGTTACGTATTCGAGCAGTACCGAGTCTTGCTGAGCAATCTGGTAAAGCGTGGCGAGTGCAGGAGTTTGATGTTCAACATCTATTTCCTCGAGAGGAGTGAATATGAGCCCGTTCTCTTATTGGCGCGTTCTCGCGCTTTTTTTTATTTTGGTTGGCCCATCTAACGCTAACGCTGCAGGAGCGGCATGTGTGAGTCGCTTCATCAATCCTATTACCGATGTTTGTTGGAACTGCTTATTCCCAATGACGCTTGGTTCAGTACCCCTTATACCATCGGCGTATCCAGATACTAACAACCCCGCCTCCCCAATTTCTTTTTGTCCCAAACCACCGCCCATTTTCATGCAAATTGGTCTGAATATTGGCTATTGGGAACCTTATGCTTTGACTGATGTTACGCGAGTACCTTATTGCATGGTGAATATGGGAATGCAGTTGGCCGGTGCCAATCAACAAAGGTTAGGTGGTCGTAGTACTTCGCGTGACTCAGCATCTAGCGATGGTGGCTTCTATCATGCGCATTGGTACAAATATCCACTTATCTATTGGCTGCAACTGATGCAATCGGCAGCATGTATGGCTACAGACAATTTTGATGTGGCTTACTTGACAGAAGTCGACCCATTGTGGAACGACGATGAGCTCGCATTTATTCTTAATCCAGAAGCTATTTTGTTTGGAAATCCCATCGCGCAGCTAGCTTGTATACCTGAATCTATTGTTACTACCACGAATCTCGCATTGCCGTTTGATTTTTTATTTTGGTGCTTAGGTTCACAAGGAAGTGCGTATCCTTTAACGGGCAATACCAACTATCGCGATACACCGATCCAGGCCGGTACACTCATAATGGAGCGGCTTAACTATAAATTGCATAGGCAAGGCATGGTGTGGGAAACGCGAGGTGAAGATGGTGCTATCTGTTATCAATATCCAACCCCAATTTTACCTAAGTCTCGATACCGTTATCAAATGAGTGCGCCGATTACAGATGCAGCATGGTGTCACCCTTATACGACGACAACGACTATCTGGGAGATGGGACATGACAATCCGACAACAGGAGATAATTTCGGTTTTGTCCAATGGCGCAAACGTAATTGCGTTTTTCTTTAATCCGAGCTCGCTTTTGGCGGAGTAGGCTTGCCTGCTCTGTCAAAAGGAGTACCACGCTTGCGTGGAGCTTTTTATTCAGTTGAGGTCTTTATGTCTCCCTTTTACTCCATCATTTTTGCGGCGGCTCTGTTGTTGCCGGTGTTATGTAATGCATACACTCAAGAAGAGCTGCAGGCGTTTAGTAAGCTTGAAGCGTCCATGTTAAAACAACCCGTACCAAACGAGATTGCTAATACTATTCAGTCTCGACAGCGAGTGAGTGGTCAGCATTCTTCTGATGCGAAAGATATGGCACTTTTTTGGAAGGAAAAGTTGAAACCTAAGCACCTTGAAAGGGCGATTGATATTCCAGCGCCTAGACAAAACCCAAACGCAGCGCCAACAGGTGTGATGGTGTTTGTTTCCTTAACCATGCCCGACGCGACATTGCGGGCGCTTCTTAAACAAAGTGCACAATGGCAGGTACCTTTAGTTATAAGAGGTGTATTACCTAGTGGTTTTCCAGCTACAGCCAAAAGAATTCAATCTTTATTAAATACCCAAAAACAAGATGCCCCAATTCAAAGTGGTTTTGCCATTAACCCCGAATGGTTTCGTACTTTCGATGTAACTCAAGTTCCTACGTTCGTCGCTGTCAAACCAGGACATTGTTTACCTAAGCAGCCATGTGTAGCAACTGATTATGATCGTGTGACTGGTAATGTATCATTACCTGACGCGCTCAACCTACTAGCACAGGGTGATAACCCCGAAGTTGTTCTTCCGTTATTAAGGAAATGATATGAATAAGGCGCGTTTTACGAACTTGGTCGTCCTATTGACCATAATATGGCTATCGTCGAGAGCTTATGCCGATGTTCAAGAAAATAAATATTATGAGAATGTCGATTGGGTAAAAAGTGCGCAAAAACATATTCCAGCGAGGGCTAAGGGAAAATTAAATGCAGGGGACTATTGCGCCGAGCCAGGTTGTGAGAGTGATATAGCTCGTCCCGAACAAGCCAACCTTACTGCAGATACGATGAAATCAAAAAAACAAAACGCGATGAGCAGTAACTCAGAGGCCCAAGCAGTGAAGGCTGGCTTTAATAATGGGAGACCAGAGGTAAAGAATGACCCTGCGTATGAGTTTGCTCTTATCGCACAAGACAATGCCTATGAAATTACCCATGGTATTTCTAATCAATATGTGGATTGCGACAATGCGACTCAGTGCGCTATAGATTATATCCCTAAGCTATGCCGTCAACCAACGAATGTTCCTGTCCCTTGTACGAAAACCCCCATTTTTACTGTTGTGACATCACCTGTGATTTATACCTGTTCATCAGGGTGGTCATTAGATGGTTACATGTGCAGCCGTACAGTGACGGAGTGTCGTTATGATGCTTATAACCAAATCAGAAAAGGGGGTTGCGCTTGGGATAGCGACTTATGGCGTTGGGATGGAAAAAGTGTACACCCTTCTTCCGGTTACTACTTAGGGCCATATAAAGCTGAAACTCAGCGCTCATGTGGGCGTAGGGATAGATTCAGGCAAATTTATGGGATTTGCGGACCGGTACCAGAAACTAAACGGGCGGATTTGACTTGTCAACCAGGTTATTCACTTTCAGGCGGAAACTGTATCAGACATACCATTACTTGGCAGACTGATTGTACGTTGCTCAGTGAATGTAAAATCGTGTCGGAACTTTGCGTAGAAGGTAAAGAAACTCGAATGATTGATGGTGTGCCAGTCACGCTCGATTGTTGGAAGTATCAGGTTGATCATCAATGCGAGCGCCTTGATACATGCAGTGAGCTACCTGATGACTGCACTACTGAGGCTACCTACTGTAGCGCAAAACAAAATGGGGTTTGTATCGAAGAAGAACTAAAGAAGTCTTGCCCTGAAAAGCGTTGTAGTAGCACCAATTTGATGTGCGGTGAGGATAGCTTTTGCCTTGATGGTGATTGTTATGGAGAAATGCCTACTCCGTCTAACGAATTTAATGAATCTGCGGCTGCACTCGCGGCATTGGCTAAAGCCGCCGAAGGATTGGGTGATCCGCCTAAAATATTCACTGGTCAAGGCCAAAGCTGTAGCAAGAAGATCGCGGGTATCGCTAACTGTTGTAAAGACGGTGGCTGGGGTACAGATTTGGGGCTTGCTAGTTGCAGCGAACAAGAAAAGGCATTGGGCAAAGCAAAGGAAGATAAATTGACGATTTACTTAGGTAGCTATTGTGCGGAAAAGATTCTAGGTAAGTGCATTCGTAGAAAGCAGACTTACTGTCTTTTCGACAGCTTATTGGCTCGAATTATTCAGCAGCAAGGCGTCCAAGGGCAACTTGGCTTAAGTCTAGGGAGTCCAAAATCGCCAGTTTGTGGGGCAATTACCCCAGAACAAATGCAGCAAATTAACTTTGAAGATATCGACTTTTCTGATTTTTTCTCCGAAATGAATAGCAATACTGATTTGCCTTCAGCTAGGGAGATTCAAGAACGCATTTCGAGTGCGATGGGAGGCTAAATAATGAGATACACAGTGCGCTCTTTGATTGTACTGACGTTACTATATTGTGTCAGTGTACAAGCTAGTCCGACTCCTCAAGGTTGGAAATGGTATAACGAACCAGTAGCGAAACCAACACCAAAACCCTCACCTCCCCCAAAACCTCTCCCACCTAATAAAACAACACGAGTGATGAGCGCCACAGAGCAAATGGATTGGTTTCACCAGACTTATAAGGAAGCGCTGAACGATGCAACAATCAATTCAAAAGATGAAGACAAACTCAAAACAGTAATGCAGCTTCACCAATTTATTGGCGAACGTACTAGCGAAACGGGGATGACGTTTAAAAAGGTGTTGCTTAAAAACCCTGAACTTTCTTACCTAAAAGATCGCCCTTCTGAGTTTGCTGCGCGAGGAACCTATCACAAACTTGAAAGAGAAAAAAAGTTAGCAGCTGTAGCCAAAATGCGTGATGAAGGCTGGGGCTTTTTTTTTGTGTATGACGGGAAAGATTCACTCAGTCAACAATTGGCGCCATCAATGCAGAGCTTCGCGGATACTCATGATATTGAGATTTTGGGCTTGTCTCGTGATAGCACATTTGTTTCGGGTATCCGAGAGAACAGGGTGAATAACAACAAAGTTGAAGTGCCTTATGCACCAGCTTTGATTCTAGTTAACCCAAATACTGGTGAGATGAAACCGCTCGCGTACGGCTTTATTTCTCAAACGGCGTTACTAGGCCGTTTTTATAACGTTTCTAACGACTACCAAGCGCCCGACTTTTAAGGCAACGAACGTTAACCCTGACCAAGAGATTCTAATTATGTTAATCCGATTCTTAATTCTTTGTACCTTTGCCCTATCATCATTGCCTTTTGCACAAGCAGCTCCTAATGATGATTATGCGATGGTTTTCTTTTTTCGTAGCGATTGTCCTTATTGTCACCGTTTTGCCCCTAAGTTAAAAAGTGTGACTAAACGGCATCAATTAGGCACTTATGCATTTTCGCTCGATGGCCACTCTATTCCACATTATCCGGTACCAATCCCTGCGACTCCCGAAATTGGCGAGATGTTTTTTGAAAACCCACGCAGTATCACAGTGCCCGCAACGTTTCTCATTAATGTACATTCGCGGAAATTTGTTCGCTTATCGATTGGGGACGTATCAGAGGAAGTATTGGATCGAAGCGTCACACGCATTCTAAGCGATCCGAAAACCTTGGAGATGTTGCAATGAATAATATTAAACGGTCAATAATACTACGTCGAAGTACCTTAGCTCTGATGTTTAGCTGTGCCTTAATAAGCAACGCGCATGCAGGTGGCGTAAAGTCATCATTAGACGGATTTTTTAATGGGTTGGGTTATAACACTAACGTTACTAATCCAAATTCCTACAAGGGGCAAGCAGCGAGTTATTACAACGGAGGCTCGCTGTCGTTACGTTCACCTATAATGAACGTTCAATTAGTGGATGTGCAATTGCCGGATCTTTCTGCAGGGTGTGGCGGTATCGACCTTTTTATGGGTAGCTTTTCTCACATTAGTGCTGATGGCCTAGTGCAGTTTGGTAAAGCGGTGGTGCAAAATGCACCGCCTTTTGCGGTCGATTTAGCGCTACAAATTTGGGCACCACAAATCAAACAAATTCGCGATAATCTACAGTCTATTGCTGATGAGTTTCTCAACCAATCGTTAAACTCGTGTGAAGCTGCACAGGCTGGAGTCAGAGGATTAGCTGCGAAATTCGGTGGGCCAGATGCTAAAAAACACGTCTGTAAGACACTGGGAACAAAAGACAATGTGTTTGACGACTGGGTAGCCTCTCAAACGGAGTGTGGTGTCGGTGGGCAAGCAAAGGCGCAATTAGCCAGGGCTCGTGCAGACGATACATCAGGGCTCGATGACATAACCAAGACTAGCCACAATATTGTTTGGTCTGCTGCTATAAAAAACGCTTGGCTATCAAACGATAAGTCACTAGCCGAGTTTTTGATGAGTTTGTCAGGGACTTATATTTACGATGCTAACGGGATACCGAAGTATTATTCGTCGCTGTTGGCTGACAATAACAACTTGGTAGAAGCTTTGCTTAAAGGTGGCAAAGTGGAGTATTACAAGTGCGATGATCAAGCCCCCAAAGCGTGCCTTTCTCCAAGTAAAAAAGATCTTACTTTGGCTCAAGACAAAGGGCTTGAGTCGAGAATTCGTAAAACCTTAGAAGAGCTTTATGTGAGCGTGGCGAACGACACTAAACTTACCACGAAACAAAAAAGCTTTTTAGAATACACTGAAACTCCTGTCTTAGCGGTGTTTGTTGGGGCGGTAAGAAGCAATCAATACCCTAACTTTTCTGCTTATTCTCGCATCATTGCTGTAGAGCTGTTGACCCATTATTTAAATAACATGCTTACGGTTGTCTCCACATCACTTAACCAGACGCAAGTAGACAGTCAAGATATAGAACTGATTATGACTGACATTGACCGAGCGAGGCGTTTTATCGATGGTCTATCTGACAAAGCAAAGCGACTTATTTTAACGCAAGAACAACTTAACCAGGCATATAAAGAAACTGATCAAGATGCAATGAGTAAGGTCAACAAGCAACTCTTACAGAATTTGTCTTTTGGAGGGTAACGTGACACTGGAATATTATACTTATACCCAAGGCGCTGCGACGCAAAAAGCACTGAACGCCATTGCTACGTTTTTTGCCAGCCAATCATTTTCATCCATGATGTCTATTAGCATTATGATTGGCGCCGCAATGACTTATGCTTATTTTGTGGCATCTCGTAATCCGAAGCATATTTACATTTGGGCTATTGTTTTTACTTTAGTACCTTCGATGCTAATCAAACAAACCGTAACTATGCAAGTTATTGATAAAACAGAACCAAGCTCTGCTTATTCGGTTGGCAATGTACCTTATTTAGTTGCTTTACCAACGTGGTTTTTTTCAACCTTAATGGTCGGTAGCGCGGAAGCGATAGAGTCGATTTTTACGACTGTAGACGATGAGCGTTATGGACGAACAGGAATGATGTTTGGTTCTGAACTCTTTCGATTGTCGCGCCAAGCTGATTTGAAAGATACTGAAACTCGACGTCTTTGGGACGACTTTTTCAAGAACTGTATCGTTGGCGACATCCAAATCAATAAGAAATATACCTGGACAGAGTTACTGAATGCACCAGATATTTTCACCTTTTTAGATGGGAAAAAGATGAGCCCGCTGCGAGGTATTATCCTTAATGATATAAACCAGACCTTCCAAACCTGTGAAACGGCCTTTCCCGTTATTAAGAGTAAATTCATCGCTTCTGCTGCCGATGAACTCGATCTAATAGGGACATATCTTCATGGTAGCAAAGCGAGTGTTTATAAAACTCACGTTCAAAACGCGATGTCTAATAGTTACCAAAAGTACATCGGGATTAGTAATAATGCAGTTAATGTACTTCAGCAAAACATGGCGATGAATGCGATGCGTCATAGTATTAATACTCTCGACCCGTCGGCTTCTGCTATGAACTATGCGTATACTTCGAATAAAATGCAGCAAACATCTATGTGGGCTACATTAGGCATGCAAGCACGCGAGTTTATTCCAATGATGCATACCATGCTTTTTACCTTATTTAGTTGTTTGGGGTTTATGATCGCTGCAGTGGCAATGATCCCATCATTCACCAAAATGGTACTGAGTAACTATATTAAGACGTTTGCTTATCTAGCCACATGGCCGAGTTTATTTGCAATACTTAATGCGCTGATGACCTGGACGCTAGAATCTCACTCAAGTGCTACGGCTAATCCGATGAGAGGATTGTCACTTTCTAATGGTAATGCGTTAGATGAGTTGCACATGCGCTACGGATATATGGCGGGATTCTTAATGATGTCAATTCCAGTTTTAGCTGGAAAAATTCTACAAGGAGGAGTTGCAGCTGCTCAAGCCATGAACTACCAACTGGCCAGCATGATTAACAGCACCAATGCGCGCGTGTCGGCGGCCTCTTCGACCGGTAACTTGGATTTTGGTAACTTGCAGATGCAAAACCACAGCTTCAATAACACTTCCGCAAACAAACTAGACGATAATTTGTTAATGAGAACAGGAATGAGTACCGTACAACAAGCTAATGGCTCTAGTGTAACTCGTTTTCAAAACGATGGTGGCCGTAGAACGTATAATGCCCAAGAAGCTGAATCTAAGCCATTATGGCAAGCGCAAGCGTCTTCTATGCTTCAAAATAGCATCAATGATCAGTACACAGACGCAAAGACCGCTCAAACGCAGCGTATGAATAGCTTCAATGACAGTTTCTCAAAAGGTTTTTCTCAAAGTGACCGATGGAATGACAATTGGAGCAAAAATAGTTCATATGGAGATGGGCAATCAATGTCTACCGAAGGACAAATTAGTCAGTCTCACTCTAAGATGGAATCGGCTATTCAAAGTATTTCGGAAACTACGGGGTGGACTCATGATCAAGCTAAGGCTTATGTAACAGCAGTAAGTGGTGGCATAGAAGTGGGGACACCAGCGGGCGCAAAGATGCTCTTTGGTATGAGCGCTAAATCGGGTGTTAATTGGAGTAAAGATGATCGCGAGTCGTTCAGTAAAATGAGTGCAGAGCAAAGACAGGCTTTGTCTCAAGCTACAGAGCAATATAACGAAGGGGCTACAGACATGACTCGTGCCGGTCGAACTCTCGATGCGAAGGAAAACCGTAGTGAAGTGGAACAATACGCTCACGACTTTGCTTTGAATTTCCAACGCACTCAACAAACAGCTGCAGCGGTTAACGAGTCTAATGCTGAAGTTGACAGTCTCAGTCACATGCAGTCAAGACTGAAAAACGACACGATAAACTTCAGTGCTAGTGCTATCACAGGTTTCCAGCAATATTTAGAAGAGAAATCACCTGATAGCGTCTCTCGATTGATGACCGCTTACAAACCTGAAGATGTCCAAGAGGTGCGCGAATGGTTTGATAAGTACACAAATAGCGATGAATTTCAAAAGCATTATGGTGTGGATACATCAAATGCTTCTTTGGAGGAGCTTAAAGGTCAATATAAATCTATTGACATGAACACCCCACTGTCACTTTCACCTGTCCAGACCAAGGTTATTAACACAGAGGCCGAAAAAGCGCTCACACAAACCAATGAAGTATCTGCAGAGATGTTTCAACTCAATGAGAGCGGGCAATTATATGTTCAACAAACTTACGATAACGTCAAAGGCAACACGTTGTTATATGCGGGGCATCTACAAAATGAGGTTAAACCAGCTCCTCAATCACCTACTTCGCCTGAAGTTTCAGTTAAGACTGACGTCGAACAAGAAGTAGAGAGTGTTAAGCCTAATCATGTGGGAAGTCATACAAACATGAGTTATCCATTAAACCAACCACCTAAAAATAGTGTTTAAAAAAACAGTGCTGTATATATAAACACATAGAAAACTATGTTAATATGGTAGGTATATTATTCAAGGTGGAGCATCAAAAATGAAATGGATGATAAGTGGATTATTGAGTGTTTTAGTGTGCTTACCCGCAATGGCGCAGCAATGGCAAAAAAGCGCTGATTTAGAAGCATTGGTAGATAAACTGAACGAACGGTATGAGTCAGAAGAACTACACTATCTCGACGTCAAAATGATGAATCAAGTGGACAACCTATCTTATTTCATCCGCTATATTGATCAGCCTGATACACCTGAATATTTGCAACTAAAGGCGTTTTTGTGGGGGGTACAGTCGGCACACATTGGTAGTATCAATCAACAAATCCAGACCAATGTTGTACCTTGGTTTTGTCCTCCAGGGGGAAGTTTAGAAACTATCAGCCACAATGCCAAAAACCCGACTGAATTCATTGAAAATATAATTTGGTACGGTTTAGAGCATGATCTGCAACGCAGCCCTAATCGTAATGCCCCATTTATATCGTCAACATCTCTAATAATGTATGGTCTACAGACTAAATACCCATGTTATGAACAAGTACCGGAGGCTCACCGCTTAATCGGTTTTAACTACTAAGTTAAAACTCGCTACTTCATGAAAGGCACGCCAATAGGCGTGCCTTTTTCGTGCAGATAACAATATGATCAACCTCTCCCTAACATTGGCAAGCAAGTTTGGAGAAAACCTATGCAAGATACCTTTATAAATGAAGACGAACTTTTTATCGCGTCTGGCCCTTCTTCTATTGATGATTTTTTGAAGACGACTATATCAAAACGTAAGTATATCCACTGCACATTTCCTCTCATGGGTAAGCTAGAGCTGTCCACTACAGTCGTGAGAGAATTAAATAAACAAGATATTCAATGGATTCACTTTCCCAACACAGGACGACTCTACCCCCCCAAATTTAGCCTTACTTAATAAATTATGGTTTGCTTTACCTGCTATATGCTTGCATGTAGAGGTTAAGTGAACCCGACAAACGAAGAACGTCATCCTTTTTATCCATATTTCACATGTAGAAGACAATATGCACAAGCCTTTCAAGGTTCTCACCTAGAATCTGCCAGGCTAATTAATAAACCAGTTATGCGATTTATTAACTTAATAGTTCGCTGATTTCCCTACAAAGAATGTTATGCCATTACCCCTTTGCCTCAATGAAAACTCTTGAATAAGGAGCGCGGATGCGTACCAGAAAAAAAAGTAACCACTTTACCCGTGGTGGCCAAGTCACCTTTCATTCAATACGAATGTTTTTTCAAGTTAATAATGCCCTGATTAAGTATATTGGGTGGGGTATGCTTATCTCAACTGTGGGATTGACACTCTTGCAAGCTCCACCAAATGCGCTTTGGGGTGAGTTCTATTACTGGCGAAACTTTTTTTACGCGAAGCTAGATAAGCCCATGGATAGTATGATTAGCACCATTTGGGAGGGAGAGCGCTATCAATCTACTCTAGCCTCTCAACTTGAGAACCCCGTGCTGCTCGATATCCACGAACGACTATGGCACAACTTTCAAATTTACTATTTGCTCTCTATGGCCATCGGCTTTTTCATCTTTTATCTCTTGCAACGATTTTTTAAAGTTCAAGGGGAAAAACAGAGTGAAGATTTCCATGTTCGTGGTTTTCGTTTAGTAGCCCCTGACGTACTTACCAAGGCACAAATCAAGCGCGCGAAAGTGAACCGTAAGCGGGGCTATGGCGATGGTTCAATTTCACAATTTAAGATTGATGGCCATGCCCTGCTTAAGCAGTCATTTGAGGTACAGCACTTACTCATAGACGGCACCACAGGTGCGGGCAAATCGGTTATGATCCGTAAATTGTTGCGTTGGATACGTGACCGCGGCGATAAGGCCATCATCTATGACAAAGGGTGTGTGTTTACCAGTAAATTTTACCGCCCAGATACGGACGTGATCTTGAATCCGTTTGATGCGCGTTGCGCTAACTGGAACGTCTGGTGCGACGCCAAAGACGCACCAGATTTTGAAAACATGGCTGCGGCCCTTATTCCTCAACATGGTGATGGTGATCCGTTTTGGGTGGACTCAGCGCGTACCATTTTCTCTTCTACAGCTTTTCGTATGAGTCAGGACAACAAGCCCGCGACCACCGCGCGATTGCTGAGCTTGATTCTAACCAGTGAGTTGGAAACGCTTGGTAACTTCTTGGAAGGGACAGAAGCTGCCGCTTTAGCCTCAAAGGACATCAAGAAAACCGCTATTTCCATAAAGTCAGTGTTGGCCACTTACATGAAAAGTATGCGATTTCTGGATGGGCTGGATGATAAGGATCGCGATGTCGCACTACAGAAGCCATTTTCCATTACCGATTGGGTGCAAGATGATGACCAAAGTGGCTTTCTGTTCCTATCGAGCAACGCCCAACAGCATGCCTCGCTGAGACCACTTATCTCGATGTGGTTGGCGATTGCCTCAAACGCCATATTGGGGCTCGAACCGAATGAAGACCGACGTATTTGGGTGCTAATGGACGAAATGCCGAGTCTTCATAAACTCCCTGAGCTGGGTTCCATCATTGCTGAAGTTAGAAAATTCGGGGGCTGCTATTTGATTGGTATCCAGTCGTACGCGCAATTGGTGAAGACCTACGGTAAGAACGCCGCCGATGAGATGTTTGACTTGTTGAACACGCGCTTTTTCTTCCGCGCCCCCTCTGCACAAATGGCACAGGTTTCTTCCAAGGATTTGGGTGAGCAAGACGTCGATATCTCCAAGGAAAACGTCTCTTACGGCGCAAACACGTTACGCGATGGCGTATCTCTGGGCCATCAAACGGTCACAAGACCTGTGGTATCGCCGAGTGAGATACAAGCCCTGGACGATTTGCAGTGTTACTTACGCACACCAGGCGTTGACTTCATCACCAAACTGGACTTGGAGTTCGATGTTATGAAAGACATCTGCCCATCATTCAACAAAAGGAGCGTGACATTGTCACAGCAAATGCAAGAAGCCTACGCACAGGCGACCTATTATGAAATCGTCGCGCCTAGTATTCATCTCTCAAAAGAAGAGCAACAACCGTTGCTGGATATACAACAAACTAAGTTTGATTCCAAAGAAGAAATGTTGAATGAAACAAGCCAAATGAGAGAAGCGATGCAAAGTGACACCGTGCAGGCGATGGTTGAGTCAAAGGATCGAGACAATCTTGAGTACCAAGAGCAAGCTCAACGTGTCATTGAAGAGCAAGCCATCTCTCCCGAAGTTGACATTGGAGGCATTGCAGATTAATGACTCAACTTATTTTTGAGGTTTCATATTACTGCTCTCATAGCTGCATGTTGATAGAGTTCCATTAAGAACAGCAAATTTAGTTATAGTGCATTAAGACTAAATTTAATTAGTCTTTCAAAACCCACATCGCCGAACTACTCAAATACAACCTCAATCAAAAAAAATACTAACGACCAGATACCGCTCAATCTTATTGCCTGCGGTATTTGGCATTCCTTAAGGAAAATCTCATGCTTTCAATCAGCGCACTCAAGTCCGCCTCTGGCGCAACAAAATACTACCTTGCCGAAGAAAACCCTAAAGACCTTCCTGACGTCACCCTTGAGAAAGGAGAAGGAGATAATTATTACCTAAAAGAAGCAGACCAGCCTGAAACCACTTTTTGGCATGGGAAATTGGCAGAAGAAGTCAATTTGGCGGGAAAGCCGGTAGAAAAAGAGATCTTAGAGTCAGTCCTTTCTGGCCATCTTGGCCAAGAAACGATTAAAGGCAAGAGGGCCAATCATAAGTCGGGGTTCGACCTAACTTTTTCAGCACCAAAGTCCATCAGCCTCTTGGCTTTGGCGGGCGGTGATACTCAATTGATTGACGCTCACAACGCAGCAGTAAAGTTTGCGCTCACAGAGATAGAAAAAGACGTTGCTCAAGTGAAAGTTACCCATGAGAAAGGCGTCCAGGAGTACGAAAACACGGACGCTATGATGTTTGCTGTGATCCGGCATAAAACCAGCCGTGAAAATGATATGCAGCTCCACTCTCACGCCCTCGCCGCCAATATGACGCGTGATCAAGCAGGAGAATTACGCGCGTTATCAACGTGCCTCAAGCAAAAAGGAGGGGTGATAAACGGATCGGGTGAACGCATCTATAATTTTCAAAAATATTACACCTCACTGTACCAAAGCCACCTTGCAAAAAGTGCTGAAAACCTCGGCTTCAGCATGCGTGGGGTCGGAAATGGCCAGTTTGAAGTTGTTGGCGTACCAGAATCTCTTATTGATGAGTTTTCCACGAGAAAAAAGCAGATCGACCAAAAAGCATTGGATTTCGGTAATACTCAAACAGCAAGGGATACGGCCGCACTCGATACACGCAAATCCAAAACCTATCACAGCCATGAAACACTCAACCACCAATGGCAAACCAAGATCCAAGAGCACGGGCATGATCCTGCTCAGTTAGTTTCTCTGGCAAAGCGTGCTTCGACTGAACGTGTCGGCCCATCAACACAAGAAGCTAAGGCAGCAATCCATCGCGCCGTTGAACATTTGGGACAATATAAAACCACCTTGCACATTGAAAAAATCATCGAGATCGCGGCCGCTGATTTCACTTTAGGTACAACGCAATTAAATGCTCTAGATTTAAAGCAAGCCTCCGATGAGCTTATCAAAAGCGGCCAGTTAATTGCGCTCCAAGACAAAGGTCAATACACATCAAAAACCCTGCTCGATAATGAGCGCGCACTCATGGATGCCACTCTAGGCCGTGCGCACCACATGAGAACCCACGTGAATCCGAGTGTACTCAATCAACTCAAGGCTTCTCATAAGCAACAACAAATTCTTACCGACGTGTACCAGTCAACCAAACAATTTCACATCGTGAACGTTCACGGCGACTCAAAACCGATGGCCCAGCACTTACTGAATCTCGGCAACCATAGTCACAAAAGGGTTCATTTGGTTTCACCCAACGCCAGGGAGAAACAAAACAGCATGGAAAACATTCAACGAAAAAGCCACACTTTAAGTGCCTGGGTCAGCCAACTGTTTAGCTCGGAGCATCGTCATACCACGCACAGCTTTTTGAACAGTGACTTACCCCTAACCAACAAAGACGTATTGCTCATCGATGAAGCGAATAAACTGAGTGCCAATGAATTGCTGGCACTCACCGAAAAGGCCAAGCAATCGAACAGCAAAGTGGTGATGCTCAATCGCGTCACGAACCGACAAGGCTTTAAAACGCACAATGCCATCGAGCTATACCGTAAGGGCCATGTTGAGAGTCACACCTGGATAAATGGGAAAAGCCAAGACAGCCAAGTGAATCTTCACGACAATGATACGCAACGACTGGCTCGCGTGTATGCTGACCTGACAGACAAAGATCAGACTCAAGTATTAGCCACCTCTGGCGTTGAACAACGGCGTCTGACCGAAGCGATAAGGACGCAGCTAAAAAACACCCACGCCCTTTCTCGCATCGAGACCACCCTCTTCACTCAAGTTCCTCACTTTCTCTCTAAAGCGCAACAACCACTCGTTCAACATTACAAGCCAGGCATGATACTCACCCAATGGGATAACAAGCAGCCCCACCGCTTTGTCATCGCCAGCATCGATAAAGAGAGCAATACCATGACCGCACTTCGCCAAAAAGATGGGCAGAGCATTCACTTTGATCCATCCACCTCTGAGTTTAAAAATAGAAACATGCAACTGTCTAAGCCTGAGAGTTTGAATATTGCAGTGGGTGAACGCATCAAAGCCGCTAGCCATCATAAGGCCGCCGGCCTAACCGCACACCAAAGCTATCGTGTCAAAGCACTCGATAAAGATACCATCACATTAGACCATCAGGGCCAAACAAAAACCCTCCCCCTCACAGCCCTCAAGGATGCCAACCTGAACTACGACTACGTCCATACGGCCAGTCATATCCAATCAAAATCGCATACTTTGCTATCAGCCAAAGCGTTCACTTTATCAAAACCACTGCTCACAGAGCTGACAGAAAAGAGCGGGCGCATCGATATCTTTACCGACAATATGGAGAAAGCGCATCATGCTCTCGGTAAAACCCAGGTCACTCCGTCAGCTATCGAACGCGTCATGACACCAAACCCGGTCAACGACCGTTATTTAAATGGTCGTACTGCAAACGAACTCAAGCAGGACGTCAACGCGGCACTGTCCGCCCTCTCTCGGGAACAAAGCACTCCCCTCATAGAAAAGGCCGTAAGCTTTGCGCTTAACCATCTCTCAGAGCGAGAAGCCGCCTTTAGTCAAAAATCGCTGGTGATCGAGGCCGTGCGTTACGCATTTGAAGAAGCCGGCACATCGGTCAGTAAATCCCATATTGAGGCAGAGTTGGCCAAACGCAGCGATACCTTATCCGCGCACTATAGCGACGGCACGAGATGGACAACCCAGACCGCACTAGACACAGAAAAACACATCCTAAGGAACATTGATCAGGGTAAGCATCAGCATACGCCTTTTGCATCAGCAAAACAGGTGGCGCAGTATCTTGCTGAAAAGCCCAGACACACAGAGGGACAAAAAAGCAGCGTCACGCTCATTTCGACCACAAAAGACAGTTTTGTGGCCATTCAAGGTTTAGCCGGCACGGGTAAATCCACCATGCTCGAATCCAATATTGAACTTATTCGGGTATGAAGCCCAATGGAACGAAAACGTACGCTAAGCTTCTTATTCCGCAGAACGCTCACTTGCCAACTTCTTAGCAACGCGAATGACTGTACGATCTGAAACATTGGTGAGTTTCGCGGTATCACTGATACTCAGCTTATTGATAACTCGTAGCTGATAGATTTTTTCGTGCAGCTCCGAATCGGCTTGCCGTCCTCGATATTTCCCTTCCTGTTTGGCTTTCTTTATTCCTTCAGCCTGACGGCGGCGGCGATCTTGGTAATCTTTTCTTGCGATAGCAGCTAGCATATCCATCATCATGCTATTTATTGCTTTGATCATCGATCCGGTAAATTCATCGGTAATTTGGGGAGAGAACGCGATATGACTGGTTGGCAGATCCAAGCTAATCACTTTGAGTTCTTTCTCGTGCAGCATTTCTTTTAATGTGAACCAGCTTTTCTCATCCAGACGAGAAAGCCTGTCTATCTGTTCAATGATGATTGCATCGCCTTTCGCTGCATCATCAAGTAAACGAAGAAGCTCGGGTCTTTGTAACGAAGCACCTGATTCATTTTCAATGTACCATCCAGCTATACGAAATCCTTTATCCTGCACAAATTTCTGTAAGGTGCTCTGTGCGCGTTTTGCATTTTGGTCGCTTGTTGATGCTCTAAGATAGCCAAAGATGTACATAATCTGCCCTAAGTGACATTTAAGTTATGATCTTATTTGGTGTGTCATATAGGTTATGACAAATATATAAAAACTGCCACCTTTTATCTGTGATCGTAGGGTATACTCAAAGGGCGTATAAATGAAGTTCGCCGGAGCTAGTATGAAGATTAGTGACTTAGCCACAAGTGCAAATGTCAATGTTGAAACCATTCGCTATTACGAGCGTCGGGGGTTGATCACACAGCCGTTAAAACCTGAACAAGGATATCGGGACTATCCTGAGACAACCTTAGAACGAGTTCTGTTCATCAAACGTGCACAAGAGCTGGGTTTCACACTGGAGGAAATTGCCAACCTGCTTAAGTTAGGAGATGACAATTGTATATCGGTACAAGAAATAGCTGAAAATAAACTGGTCAGTGTCAGGGGAAAGATAGCGGATCTATGCCGTCTTGAAAGCGTACTTGATAACCTAGTAACACAATGTAAGTGCAATCCCTCTGAATCATCTTGCCCCATTGTCGAAACACTTCTACCAAAAGATAAAAAATAAATTTGACTCCGTATGTAGGTACGGAGATTAGACTTACTTCATAGATAGAGAAAATATGGAGTAAGTCATGGAAAATAAGGCGAGTAACCTTCCCCTCATCGGGGGCGTGGTAGCCTCTATCGGCGCAGGTTTATGCTGCGCAGGCCCCTTGGTATTACTATTGCTCGGTATCAGTGGCTCCTGGGTCGGAAACCTAACTTTATTTGAACCTTATCGCCCCTTCTTTATTCTGGCTGTCGTTAGCTTATTTGGCTGGGCAGGCTGGAAGCTCTATCGTCCTCAATCAGAATGCCAGCCAGGGGAAGCTTGTGCTGTCCCCCAGGTGCAAAAGCGCCGAAAAGTAATGTTTTGGCTGGCAGCACTAGTGGCGCTGATTTTAGTGACCAGTAATTACTGGGTCTTATGGATAGTTTAAATAGAAAAGGAAAAGGTGATTAAAATGAAAAAGCTGTTACTTACGACAGGACTGCTCCTGACTACTTTCGGTGTCATTGCCAAACCACAGACTATCACCCTGGAAGTGCCAACCATGAATTGCCCTGTTTGCCCCATCACAGTGACTAAGTCACTGGAGAAGGTGAATGGCGTCATCGATGTTGAGGTGAAGTTCGAGGAACGACTGGCAAAAGTCACCTTTGACGATGAGATGACCAATACAAAAGCCTTAATCGACGCCACTACTAATGCAGGTTATCCCTCGCTAGTGAAAGAGTAGATTGCCATGAATAGACAGCGCAAGTCATTGAGGTTGAGTATAGCAGGAACGGTTATTGCCGCATTGTGCTGTTTTACCCCTGTACTGGTCATATTGCTGGGAGCGATTGGTTTATCTGGGTTACTGGGTTATCTGGATTATGCGTTGCTTCCTGCGTTGGCATTCTTTGTTGGCCTGACCGCTTACGCCTTATACCGAAATAAAGGGGAACAACAGAAGTCCGATTGTTGCCCTCCTAACCAACAGGATAGAATAAATGAATAATGAGCAATCTGCCTTTGACGCTGAAGAAGTGACAGTAAATCAAGCCAAATCATCCTGTTGCAGTGGTGGTGAAGCTAAGTGTAGTGGAAGTGATCAACTTCACGTTGCCATTATTGGTAGTGGCTCGGCCGCTTTTGCCTGCGCAATTAAAGCTGCTGAAGGCGGTGCTAGGGTGACGATTATAGAGGCCAATGAGGTTATTGGCGGCTGCTGCGTGAACGTAGGGTGTGTGCCATCAAAAATACTGATTCGAGCGGCACAATTAGCCCAACAACAACGCAGCAACCCTTTTGCTGGGTTGGAAGATCATGCTCCATTACTTAGTCGTTCCTTGTTGGCAAAACAACAAACGTCTCGTGTTAATGAGTTAAGGGCTGCTAAATACCAGAATATTTTGGATAACAACCCCGCACTGAGCCTCATAAAGGGGTATGCAAGCTTTAAAGATGCACGGACATTGGTGGTAAGCAAACCTGATGGTCAAGAGGTGGAAGTGATTGCTGACCGATTCCTTATAGCAACAGGCTCTACACCTACTATTCCTCCAATCGACGGGTTGGCAGATACACCTTTCTGGACATCAAACGAAGCTCTGTTCGCAGAGCAAACACCTGAGCATTTAATTGTCATCGGCTCATCAGTAGTGGCACTAGAAGTTGCCCAAGCATACCGACGGTTGGGTGCTGAAGTGACTCTATTGGCAAGACATACCCTGCTATACAAAGAAGATCCCTTATTGGGTGAACAGTTAGCTAAGTCATTTGAAAAAGAAGGTATCCGTGTGCTGACTCATACCCAGGCTAGTGAGATACGTTTCGATGGAAAACAGTTCAAGCTGAAAACCAACAATGGTCAATTAAGCAGTGATAAATTACTGGTGAGCACTGGACGTCACGCTAATACTGCCAAACTCAACCTTGATTTAGCAGGTGTTGAAACAGATAAGAATGGCTGCATTAAAGTGAATTCGCGAATGGAAACTTCTGTCTCCCACATTTATGCAGCGGGTGATTGCAGTAACATGCCGCAATTTGTTTATGTAGCCGCCGCGGCTGGCAGCCGTGCAGGCATTAATATGACAGGCGGTAATGTTAACCTGGATTTATCCGCCATGCCGTCAGTGATATTTACCGATCCGCAAGTGGCAATCGTAGGACTGACTGAGGCACAAGCCACAGCTCAAGGGATCATTACCGATTTTCGAGTTTTGGAGATGGAAAACGTTCCAAGGGCATTGGCAAATTTTGAAACGGACGGTTTTATCAAGCTAGTCATCGATGCCGATACAGAGCGACTCATTGGTGCACAGCTTCTCGCCCACGAAGGAGGAGAGATCATCCAGAGCGCCGCGTTAGCCATTCGCAATCAAATGACGGTTAAAGACTTGGCTGAACAGTTGTTCCCTTATCTCACTATGGTTGAAGGGTTAAAATTATGTGCTCAGACCTTTAGCAAGGATGTGAAATCACTCTCTTGTTGTGCAGGCTAAGACACGGTTATTATTTATACGGAAATTTTAGTGATTTGGCTGACGAAGGTTTGTACTTTTCGTTTGGCCTATACAGATAAGGATTGAAATGCCCGTAGATTTCTTAACCAATGAACAAAAAAGTAGTTACGGGCAGTTTCAAGGTGAACCGAATGATGTCCAACTCGCTAGATATTTCCACTTAGATGAAGCAGATTTAGTATTTATCAGAATGCGGCGTGGTGAACATAATCGCTTTGGGGTTGCCCTACAATTAGGTTGTGCACGTTTTCTTGGCACTTTTTTGACCGACTTAACGCAAGTACCGAAAAATACGCAACGGTTTGTAGCAAGACAACTTGGTATCACGAATATTGCGATCCTCAATGATTATGCTCATCGGGAAACGACCCGAAGGGAGCATGCTAGCCTTATTCGCACCCAATATCACTATCGCGAGTTTTCTTGGCCTTGGTCATTTAGGCTTATCCGTCTTTTGTACACGCGGAGCTGGATAAGTAATGAACGTCCTAGTTTGCTTTTTGACCTGGCAACGGGATGGTTAATCCAACACAAAATTCTTTTACCTGGAGCGTCTACCTTAACTCGGCTAATCTCCCAAATAAGAGAGCGTTCCGAAAACCGTCTATGGGAGCGCTTAGCAGCATTACCTGACTGTGAGCAAGGTGAGCAGTTAGACTGCTTACTCCAGCTCTCAGATACATCAAGAACGACACATTTTGACCGATATCGAAAAGGGCCAGTCAACATAAGTAGTCCTGCGTTTAACGAGTCGGTAGGTCGTTATAAAGCGCTTAAATCCTTTGGGATACAGTCCCTCGATTTCACAGGGATCCCTCCGATTCGATTTAAGCATATTGCCCGTTACGCTGGGATGATTTCGGCTTATAAAATCGCGCGTATGCCAACCAATAAGCGGAAAGCTATCTTAGTGGCGTTCGTCAAAGCGTATGAAATCATTGCACTCGATGAAGCGCTAGACGTATTGGATATGCTCATCACTCAAATCGCAGGTGAGGCAAAAAAGTTAGGTCAGAAAAAGCGATTACGAACGCTTAAAGACCTGGACAAATCCGCACTTACACTGGCCAATGTTTGTGTCCTGTTACTCAATGATACCGTGGAAGATGAGGATCTACGATCTGCTATTTTCCAGAAACTTTCCCGTGAAAGCTTAGAAAAGTCCATCACCACCATCAAAGAGTTGGCTCGCCCCTACGATGATAACTTTCACGAAGAAATGGTTGAACAGTATGGTCGTGTAAGACGATTTTTACCTTCGTTATTCAAAGATATCGACTTTGAAGCTGCACCTGCTGGCGTTATGACATTAGAGGCTCATGATTATTTGAGTCAATTACTCGACTCTCGTAAACAAATTCTCGACGGTGCACCCATGGATATTGTGTCTAATCCTTGGAAGCGCCTTGTAATGGACAAAGAGGGGCGAGTTAATAAACGTGGTTATACCCTATGCTTTTTAGATAAGTTACAAGATAGCTTGCGTCGTCGTGACATTTTTGTAGCAAATAGCGATCGCTGGGGAGATCCAAGAGCTAAGCTACTGCAAGGTCACGAGTGGCAAATAAATCGCATTCAGGTGTGCCGCTCATTAGGGCATCCCATTAATCCCAAAGAAGCTATTACCGCTTTAACTCAACAACTTGATGCAACCTATCGACAAGTCTCGGAACACTTTGATGACAACCAAGCTGTAAAAATCGATGATTCGGGTAAACGCCCAACGTTAACTATTACACACATAGACAAGCTGGATAACCCACCGAGTTTACAGCATCTTTCGAAGCAAATTGAAGCATTGCTTCCCCGTGTTGATTTGACGGAGCTATTACTTGAGATTAATGCTCACACAGGGTTTGCCGATGAGTTCACACATATAAGTGAATCCAACGCTCGAGCCAACGACATTACAGTCAGCATTTGCGCAGTGCTACTGGCCGAAGCGTGTAATATCGGTTTGGAACCGCTAATAAAATCTCACGTTCCCGCTTTGACAAGACATAGACTCAGTTGGGTTAAACAAAATTATCTTCGAGCTGAAACTCTCGTTAAAGCTAACGCTAAGTTGGTTGACTATCAATCGTCACTCTCACTCGCCCATCAATGGGGAGGCGGAGAAGTGGCTTCAGCAGATGGAATGAGGTTTGTCACTCCAACCCGCACAATCAATTCCGGTGCGAACAGAAAATACTTCGGCTCTAGTCGCGGAATAACTTGGTATAACTTTGTCTCGGATCAGTTTTCAGGCTTTCACGGAATAGTCATTCCCGGGACCTTACGTGATTCCATTTTTGTTCTTGAAGGTCTATTGGAACAACAGACGGGTCTCAATCCAGTAGAAATTATGACAGATACCGCAGGATCAAGCGATCTGGTGTTTGGGCTTTTTTGGTTGTTGGGGTATCAGTTTTCACCAAGATTAGCTGATGCAGGAGAATCCGTATTCTGGCGAGTGGACAAAGAAGCAAATTATGGCGCTCTTGAAGAGCTTGCCAGAAGCTGTGTTAATACCCACAAAATAGAACAACACTGGGACGATATGATGCGTATAGCTGGCTCTCTTAAACTGGGGACAGTACAAGCATCAGAGCTTATTCGTTCTCTGCTCAAAAGTGACCGTCCATCTAGCTTAGCTCAAGCCATCATAGAGGCTGGTCGCATCAACAAAACGTTATATCTGCTCAATTACATTGATGACGAAGATTATCGCAGACGGATACTGACACAGCTTAATCGCGGCGAAAGTCGCCATGCCGTTGCGAGAGCAATTTGTCACGGTCAAAGAGGTGAGATACGGAAACGTTACCGTGAAGGGCAAGAAGATCAATTAGGATCACTAGGACTGGTAACCAATGCCGTCGTGTTATGGAATACAATTTACATGCAAGCAGCTATAACCCATTTAGAAATTCAGGGAGCAGATCTGAAAGATGAAGATATGGCGCGTCTATCTCCCCTCAGCTATAAACACGTGAACATGTTAGGTCATTACTCATTTACGTTGGCCGAACAAGTGATAAACGGGGAACTTAGGCCATTAAAACAGCCAACTGACCAAGAGGATTTTGCTTAGCGTACGTTTTCGTACCGTTGGGCTTCATACCCC